>JBAUAN010000042.1:0-44364 GCA_049675725.1 Candidatus Sulfotelmatobacter sp.
GCCTCATCCTCAGCAGCCGTACCTGCGGCCCTTACGCTTTGCGTTCCACATGCTGACGCGAGGCCCATTCCATACAGCCACTGACGTCGATTGATCACGCGCAGCTCCTCCGGCTAGTGTCCAGGCTCTAACACAGGCGTGGCAATATCCTCGGGCCCCGGTTGCCCATTGATCGCACCATGCCAAACGCTCCCGCCGAAAGTCGTGATGTAGACCTCCTCATGGTGCAGCGGATCGGGAATCACCCGTTGTCCCCACTTAAAGTTGAATCCCGGAATGCGAGACCAGTGCAGCCCGCGATCAGACGATCGCCAGGCCGACGATTCAAAACCTGCCGCATAGAGAACATTGGAATCTTGCGGATCAACGGTAACATCGTAAATGTGGCGATCTTTGTCGAGCACCTGTTTCCAGTTCTTGCCGCCGTCCTCGGAGAGAAATATCCCGCCGCCATCCCCGTGTTCTCCCGTCGCTCGTGCCCACGCAGCCAGGTAGAGACGATCCGGCGATTGGGGGTCGATGGCGAGGCCATTCGGTCCATTCGTTCCTTCAGGCAGCGAGACGGGCTGCCAGTGCTCTGCTCCGTCTGTCGAGCGGTAGAGAGCACCATCGCCGGCATTGCCGATGCTTCCATCCTCTGATCGGCGCGCGATCACGACGTAGAGCGTGCCATTCGAGCTTCGCGCTAACCGCCACGCGAACGGCTCTTCTTGCGTGATCCCATTGTTCTTCAAGGCCCAGGTGTGGCCGCCATCGGAACTCTTGTAAACGCCGCGGCCAAAACCGGCGACGTACAATACACGCGCCTTCACGGGGCTGGTGGGATCAAGAAGAATATGGGTCGCCGCCGTCTCGTCCATTCCTGTGTTTGATTTGGTCCAGTTCTTGCCGCCATCATCGCTGATGCACACGCCTCCTTTGTAATTCAGCACTGAGTTGTGCCGCCACATCTTGGGGCGAGGCAGATCGTGGGTGTAGCTGTTCACGCTCCACATGCGCCCACGCACCTCAGGGTCGAACACGATCCAATACGTCGTGTTCATCCACTCGCTGGGGACACCCGTCGTCGAACTCGTCCACGAGACGCCGCCGTCCTCACTGCGGAAGAGTCCGATATCGGTGTAAGTAATGAACTGGCGCTTTGGATCGAACGGATCGAAGTGAATTCCGTAGCTATTGGTGACGTCGAGGCCCCGGCTCGTCCAGCCAGAATCATCGACTTTGCGCGAATAAACCGCAGTCCAGGTTGCGCCGCCATCGCTGGTCCGCATGGTTCGACCGAGGTCGGTACCGTACGCTAAGTTGGCGTCCTGTTCAGCCACCGTAAGGTTCAGAGGATTTTCTGCCCACGCCGGCCCGAAGCGTGGGGTGATCCAATCGTCATCCACGTTCTTTGCAGCGACGCCGGCTTCTTTCCACACTAATTGCCAATCAACCCCGGAATTTGTGGTTTTCGCGACGCCTAACCAGGTTTTTCCATCGAGCGTCAGATGATCGTAGGAGACATAGGCGGTCTCCGGATGGTGGAGACTGGTAGCAATGGCGCGCACTTTCCCGCCCGCGCCAGGCAGGTCGCTCTTGTGCCAGGTCGCGCCACCATTATTGGAGATGAAAATTCCCTGGTCCGAAGTCGCATAGATGGTCGGCTGCGCTCCCGAACCAAAGCCCAGGGAAGTGTCAGTGACGACCGCTGGAAGCGGAAGACTGCGCACCCCTCCCGCGCCAGTCACCGCGATCGTGTGTGCGCTTGCCAGAAACAACGTCCGCGCATCGGCCGGGGAATGCGCGTCCACCCAAATCCGGCGTGGAAGATCGGGCAGGTTCGCCCGTTTTTGCCAACTCTTTCCGTAATCGCGCGAAATGAACAGAGCGGGGCTCTCCTTCGTGCCAGCAGCCGCATAGAGGACTTGTGAGTTGGAGGGATCAACCGCCAGCGCTGCAATCGTGCTCAGTGGATCCGGATCGGCAAGGATCTGCTCGTCGGAATGGTCCGAATCCATCTTGATGCCCTTCACCGCTGAAGGACTGGGATAGATGAGATTCCACTGTTCGCCGCCGTCCGTGCTGCGCCACAAACCCGTCGCATGGGCGTACATAGTCTTCGCATCCAGCGGATCGAAGACAAAGAAGTTCACCACGCCCCGCAGGTTGAACATACGCCATGTGCGCCCACCATCATGAGTGATGTAGGAGCCAGTCATATCGCAGGAGATCAGCACGGTGTTGGGGTCATGCGGGCTGATGGTGGGATTGAACATGGCGCCGCCTCCGCCCGGTCCGATGATGCGGAAACCTCCCGGCCGCTGGGCAAAGGCGCTGGTCACGCACACCGCTACGAGAACTGCGCAAGAGAGATGGAGTTTCATCGGCTCGTGGGCTGCCGCACTGGCAACTAGAAAGTGATTCGCAATCGCAGTCGAATGGTCCGCTGGCTGAGCACACCTTCCTGCGGAAAACTATTTGTCAGCTGGCCAAAAAGAGGATTGAAGTTGACGTCGGAAGTTGCAATCGGCAGCACCACTCCGGTGTTTTGGTCGACCCTGATATTAAAGTCACCCAGTTCTGCGAAGGTGCCGCCACCGCCTCCGAAGTTGGCATCTGGCGCAAGCAGGGGGTGATTGAAAATATTATCGAAATCAGCTCCCAGGGTTGCAACCACGCGCTCTCCGAATGGAAAGGCCTTGTGAATACCCGTGATATTCGGGTTCAAGTACAAAAACGAGTAAATATCGCGACTGTCGCATGGCAGATCAATCACGGCCTGATGACCGATGGTGTCACTGATGGTTGGATTCTCGGTATCGATGGTCACGGCGTCACCCTCGACCTCAACCTTTTCCCCGACCCCGGAAACGCGCAGGGTTACGTTGATGCCGACGGTCGCGCTCCCGTTTACTACCACGTCGTTAATCTCTTGCGTGCTCATTCCGCTGGCAGTAACCGATATCTTGTAACGGCCGGACTTCAAACCGAAGATCTCAAAATCACCTGCTCCGTTCGCTTTGGTCTGCCGCGCGGCGTTGGTATCGAGGTCGGTTACGGTCACGTCCGCGTTGGCAATGACTGCGCCGCTTGCGTCCGTCACGGTGCCTCGAATCGTGCCCAAGTCAGTTCCCTGGGCGAATAAGAAATGGGTGCTACCCAGCGCTGACAGTACAAGGAAGAAGAAGGCAAAGCGCGTCACGGACCTCATGGGGAACCTCCCACTGCGGAAAGCCTGTACCGCCGAGCTTTTATCACACTTCGATACGAAAAGTAAATAAAGATTACTAAACGAAGAGATATACGAAATGAAACGCAAGCATTTCGTGTTTGGGATCTCTGTGGCTGGAGGGTCGACTGCGTCAAAGCTTCCGGAATCACGTTTTCGCGGAAACCCTGTTCCCCGCATTCTCATCCAAAGTCTTGATCATCTCCCAGCACAGTTCTACGGAAGGAAACACTTCTTCAATCGAAGGCCGCGCAGGCTCCTTGCGCGTCAGGGCCCGGATGAATTCTGCGGCTTCGTCGTAGCATCCGTTTAGCACATCTTCTGGGATGTTCTCGGAGGCAGCTTCCGCCAGCACTAAGCGATTCTCGCGAAAGCAGCGCAACCCTCGCTCAGGTCCGAAAGGGCAAGTGACCGACGCGCGAAAGCCTTCGCCAATTAGTTCGTAGGTTTCTTCGAGCATTCCAGCCGTCGGCAGAACGTCGAAGCGGCCGGATACGCCATTCTCGAAGGTAAAGTTGATCGCATACCACTCCGTGGATCTTCCGGCATTTCCGAGCACGCGGATCTTGGCGTCAGCAACGTTGCCCGCGATGTGGCGTAGTGCATCTACGGCATGAACCGCGGTAGCCCAGAGAAATTCCGGCTCACGCCGTTCGTGTCGCGACATTACACCACGCACATAGCGCAAGGATCCAGCGGTGCGAGTCCATTCCAGCGCGCGGTTGAGAAACGGCATGAAACGCCGGTTCACGGAAACCATGTTGAGCGTATTCGTGGCCTGCGCTGCAGCCAGTAGTGCCTTCCCCTCTGCAAGCGATGCACCGAGCGGCTTCTCCACCGCGCAGGGAATCGCCTGGGTGAGCAACTGGATGCCCAGTTCAGAAATTCTCTCCACCGGAACGACCGCGATGCAGCCGTCAAGTTTGTGCCGCTCCAGCATTTCATTCACGTCGCGGTACGAGTTCAAGAAACCATGCTGCCGGCAAAACAGCTGTGCCCGTTCCAGGTTGAGATCGCAGGCTGCGGTCAACTCAATCTCGTCCGGATGCGCAGCCTTGTACCGGGCCAAGGGGATGGCATGCCCACCCTCCGAGTGCTCCCCGCAACCGATGAGTCCCAATCGAATCATAAAACTTGAGAACTCCTAATCACTCCGCGAGCCCATCGGCACAGTTGCTTCCACAGATTCTTGGCCTCGCACCAGATGCAGCGACAGGCCGACAGCCAGAGTCAGACCAGCAAACAACAGTACCGTCATTCGCTGGCCTGCCGGAGCAGTCAGCAGCAGAAACAGGCTCAACAACCCGATGCAGGATATGGTCCGGCTCAGAAAGCGAAACACCGGCACGGTGAAATCCGGAGAGTCCTTCAATTCACGGGCGACATCGATCGGAGTATTCAGATTCTTGAAAAGTAACGCTCGGGCGGGTGTATCGCCTCGATCGAAAAGCATGCTCAAGAAAAAAGTCCCGAACGATGCTGGGATGATATAGGCCACCTGCTGAATCAGCGACCAGTGATAGTGGAATGCTCCCAGCATGCCAAGAATCAGGCTGATCGAGAACGACGCGAGACCCGACCACGGCGGCGTCCGTCGCACAGCCAATCCCAGCAGCGCGGGCGGTCCATAAGCCAACGACATGAGAGTGTTGAAAGTCAGCATGACCTGGAACACGCTTTGCCCGCTGCCTGCCATGACTGCGGCGATCACGATAGTCGCTCCGCCGATGAAGAAGGTACTCACCCACCCTGCGATCAGTAGCTCACGGTCTCCTGCATTCTTTCGGAGCAATGCCTGATACAAGTCTTTGGATAGAATCGCCGACTTGAGATTGAACTGCGCGGACAAGTTAGCCATGGTGGCGCTGAACATTGCCGCCAGCATCACGCCAATCAGACCATGGGGCAGCAAGGTCAGACTGGCAACCGCATATGCACCCTCGCTGGGATTCGCCAGCGAAGGCCAAACCGTGCGCAGGTCGGGATAAACCACGCGCATCGCCATGGGCGGAATAAACCACAGAAACGCGCCCACAAAAAATAGTCCGCAACACAACAAAGCCACTTTGCGGGCCGAACGTTCGGTGTCGACGCTGAAGTAGCGTTGCGCCATCGCGCTGGTGTTGTATCCGAAAGAAACCATGATGGTCCACGACACGATGTAGATCCAGCCGAACTCTCCGGAAACGTGCAGCGTCTTCATCTCCGGGGGCAGCGAATGGATGAGGCCCGTCACTCCGCCCACCCGCGCGAGCGAGAGGAAGCAGAGCACCAGGCAAAACGGCATCAGGATTGACGCTTGCAGAAAATCGCTGACCACCACCGCCCACAGGCCACCCAGAACGCAGTAAAAGATAATGAGCGCGCCTGCCCCTACGATTGTCCAGGTTACGGGAAACCCGCATGCCGAAGACACAAACAGGCTCAGACCATACAATGTGCTGGCACTGGTGAAGAGCTGAAACGCGATCGTGGTCCATGAGAAAGTCTGGTGAGTCGCCAGATTGAAGCGGCCGGATAAGTATTCCATCACCGTGGTGATCCGGCTGCGCCGCCAGAGTTTGGCAAATATGAAATACCCCAGCAGGAAGCTCAGCGCGTTGCCAATATATAGTCCCGTGGCCGCTATTCCCGCACGGTAGGCCACGCCCGCCGCGCCGGTAAACGTCCACGCACTGAAGCCCGACATGAAGCAACTCAGGCCCGCCACCAACCAGGGAACCCGGCTTCCTCCGCGAAAGTATTCCGCTGCGCCGCGATTGAAGCGCACCACATAAAGGCCCACCAGCACCATCAGCAGCGCGTATAAGGCAATGACGACGTAATCCACCGAGTTTACGCTGCTCATCTGAGGCTCCGCCCCAGTCCTTATACTGTGTTCCGTGGCAAAAGAGAAGTTAACGGGCACCTAACGAAATGAATCGCAAAACGATGTAGACTGTGCGGCATGCCGCGCCCGCAACTGATCGTCTGCGCCGGGGAGGACTTGTTCGCGTCTTTTTTTTGCCCTCAGCAACAGAGACGATTGTCGCGCCTGTTTCGCTGGGACCGGGACGGGGCCCGAACTCTAACCCCCGGTCTGAGACGCAAGTTGACGACAGCAGACGCTTTGATCACCACCTGGGACTCACCGCACTTTTCGGGCGACTTGCCGCAATTGGCACCGAAGCTCCGGATCATCTCTCACTGCGGTGGGGAGGTGAAATCGCGATTCGGGCTTTCCCTCTTCGATGACTTGACCGTCACGGCCGCGCCTGTGCCCATGGCGCGCGCCACCGCGGAACTCGGCGCCGCATTGCTCATCTACAGCGCGCGAAATCTGGATTTCTATCGAGACAAGATGCGCCGGCGTTCCAATCGCATTTACGACGACCTGCATTTGCATGGTGCCAGCGAATCGATGGTGGGACGCGAAGTTGCCATGATCGGTTTCGGCCGAATCGGTCGAGCGCTGGTGGAACTCATGCGCGGCTTCGATCTGCAATGGCTGGTGTATGACCCTTACGTGCCTAGATCTCTGGCTAGGCAGTACCCTCTGCATTTCGTCGACCTCGATTCTCTCTTGCGTCACGCGCATCTGCTGGTGCTGACTGCGGCCTTGACGGATAAAACGCGTGGCCTTCTAAGTCGGGATCGTCTCGCACGCTTGCCCGACGGCAGCGTCGTAATCAACATCGCCCGCGGTGGCCTGATCGACTTGGCCGCGCTGACGAATGAAGTACGAAGCGGCCGGCTCCGTTGTGCGCTCGACGTTACCGATCCTTCGGAGCCGTTGCCCGTCGGGCACTCCCTGCGCACCCTGCCGGGAGCCATCATCACGCCGCACATCGCGGCCAGCAATCGCCGCGTCCGCCACGACATTGCCGACACCGTGATGAATGACCTGGAACAGTTTTTCAAAGGGCATGGAGTCGAAAACCGCGTTACTCGCGCTATGCTCGACCGGATGACGTAACCGTGAAATTGTCCTTCTCCACGCTCGCCTGCCCCGAATGGTCAATGCCGGAGATCATCGCGATCGCCTCGTCCGCGGGCTATGACGGCATCGAATTGCGATTTGTGGAGAACGAAGATTCATTCTGGAAGTTGCCGGCATTTCGCGGAGCGCAAATGGCCTCTACGAAGCGGGCCTTGTCCGATCACGGGTTAACCATTTCCTGCGTGGACACCAGTTGCCGGTTTCACTCGCCCGACGCACAAGAACGCGCGCGGTGGCTGGAGGAAGGCGAGCGCTTGGCGGAATTGGCGGCGTCTTTGAATGCGCCCGGCATCCGAGTCTTCGGTGAGAAGATCCAGGCCGGCGCCGACCGGGCCTCCACTCGCGCCTGGATTGCAGATTCCATCCGCACGCTTGGGGAACGGGTCGCCACCAGCGGAATTGAAGTCTGGCTGGAAACTCACGGAGACTTTGCAAGTGCATCAGCCACGGCGGAACTCCAGGCGGAATCCAGATCGCTGAAAATCGGGGTAGTGTGGGATCCGGCAAACGGTTTCCTCGAATCGGGAGAGCGGCCGCAAGAAGGCGCAGCTCTTCTCGGTGAACAAGTTCGCCATGTGCACATCAAAGACCTGCGTCAGAATTCAGAGGGCTGGGAACCCGCCCTTACGGGTGATGGAGATTTCCCTTTGTCGGAAGTTCGATCCGCGCTTCGCCAACTCGATTACAACCACTTCGTGTCTTTTGAGTGGGAAAAGAAATGGCATCCCGAGATTGCCGATGCCACGATTGCGCTGCCCCACTTTACACGCTGGTTCCGGGAGAATTGGGAACCATGAATGGTTGCGTGGGCACGATCTTGCGCAAACTGGCCGCATCCGACCTTCCTGCAGCGCTGGAATTGTCGGAACAAGCCGGCTGGAATCAGACCGCCGACGATTGGAGCATGCTGATCGACCTGACTCCAGAAGGCTCTCTCGCTATCGAGGTGGACGGCGAGTTGGCCGCGACGACGACCCTCCTGTGTTACGGCCGGCGTCTGGCTTGGATTGGAATGGTTCTCACTAAGAAATCCTATCGCGGACGGGGCTTTGCCCGGCGTTTGCTCACGCAGGCGCTCAGTCTGGCAGATCAGTCGGCGATTGAGACGGTGAAACTCGACGCCACCGATCAAGGCCAGCCACTCTACGAAAAGATGGGCTTCCGCAGCGAAGAAGCGGTGGAACGCTGGACCAGGCCGGGGACTGGATGTACAACCGCAACGACGGACCCGGTCGGCGAGCGACCCTCAGAGAAAGAGAATTGGCGAATGGCAGACCATCGCGCGTTCGGAGCCGATCGCTCCGAACTGCTGGAGGGGCTGGCACGGCGTGGTCAACCTCCTTTCGTTATCGACGGCTCTTACTGGTTGACGCGGCCCGGGCGCTATTCGCACTACCTGGGGCCATCGGTGTGCGATGGGCCCAGGACCGCTCGCGCACTGATCGAGCGAGCGCTGCCGACCGCGGGTAATCGAGACTGTTTATGGGATTTGTTCCCAGCGAACGCCGACGCGGCCGAGATTGCGCGCGATCTTGCGTTTACGCCGACCAGGCGCCTTCAGCGCATGGTGCGCGGAAAGGACCTGCAC
This sequence comes from Candidatus Sulfotelmatobacter sp., assembly GCA_049675725.1. Lineage (GTDB taxonomy): Bacteria > Acidobacteriota > Terriglobia > Terriglobales > Acidobacteriaceae > Sulfotelmatobacter. The sequence continues at coordinate 8,779 of JBAUAN010000042.1, forward strand.
GCACACAACGATTCGATCTATGCGATCGCAGGGTTTGAGCTGGGCTAAGTGACGACTATCAAAAATGTCGAAGAATTAGAAGATCACCTCTCGCGACCCACGGAGGCCGATGCCGCAGCGACATCAGCCTTGAACGGCGACCTCTTGATTCTCGGCGTCGGCGGCAAAATGGGGCCGAGCTTGGCTCGTCTGGCGCGTCGCGCGGCCGCCCTTGCCGGCGCTGACGTTCGCATCGTCGGCGTAGCTCGTTTCAGCAACGCCAGCCAGCCCGCAGAGCTGGCAGCGCAAGGAATTGAAACCATCTCCTGCGACCTGCTGGAACCGGGAGCATTGTCCCACCTGCCAGAGATTCCGAACGTCATCTTCATGGCTGCGCGGAAATTCGAGACCTCCGGCGCGGAACACCTGACCTGGGCCATAAATACATTTTTGCCTGGCCTGGTTGCGGAGCGCTATCGCAACTCCCGCATCGTCGCATTTTCAACCGGCAACGTATATCCCTTGCGTTCGGTGTCAGAGGGAGGAGCCGATGAGTCTACTCCCGTTGGCCCCGTGGGCGAGTATGCGCAATCCGCGCTGGGCCGCGAACGCATGTTCGAGAACGGCTCGCAGCGATGGGGAACACGCGTGGCTATTCTGCGTCTGAACTATGCCGTCGAACTGCGCTACGGCGTTCTAGTGGATATTGCACGCGCCGTGTTCGAGCGCCGTCCTATTTCTCTAGCCATGCCTTTCGTGAACGCCATCTGGCAGAGGGACGCCAACTCCTGGTGTCTGCGTTCCTTTGCTCACTGTCAATCCCCGCCGTTTGTCTTGAACATCACCGGTCCTGAGACGCTTTCCGTGCGCGAACTCGCAACCGAGTTTGGCCGGCACTTCGGAATCGAACCCATGTTCCGCCCTGAGCCCGAAGGTTCCACCTCACTGCTCAACAACGCCTCCAAGGCCGGAACACTTTTTGGCCGCCCCACAGCCACTCCCGCGGAAATGATTGGATGGATCGCCGATTGGATTCGCCACGGTGGTGTAATGCTGAACAAACCGACACACTTCCAAACACGGGACGGAAAATTCTGATGCAGCTGCGCGAGAAACTCCGCTCGGGTCTTGTGATTCCAGCCCATCCTCTCGCTCTCAACGGAAACCGCAAGCTGGACGAGCGCCGCCAACGCGCACTAACTCGATACTACCTGGCAGCCGGCGCGGGAGGCATCGCCGTGGGGGTTCACACCACTCAGTTCGCGATTCGTAATCCGCAGTTTGGATTGCTGCAACCGGTCTTGCGCCTCGCACTGGAAGAGAGTCGCGGCCGTGACGTCGTCAAGATTGCCGGGGTCTGCGGCAAACGCGATCAAGCCATAGCTGAGGCGCAATTGGCGAAAGAGTTAGGCTACGATGCCGTGTTATTGAGTCTGGCGGCATTGAGTAATGAGAGCGTTTCTGAACTCCTCGAACACTCTCGAACCATTGCGTCCGTGATTCCGGTCATGGGCTTCTATTTGCAGCCTGCGGTCGGAGGCCGCGTACTCCCCTATGAGTTCTGGCGGCAGTTCATTGAAATCGACAACGTGGTCGCGATCAAGATCGCGCCCTTCAATCGCTATCAGACGTTTGACGTAGTGCGCGCGCTGGCTGAGTCGGGCCGCAGCCACGAAGTCGCACTGTACACCGGCAACGACGACAACATCTTGAACGACCTGCTGACACCGTTTGCGTTCTCAAATCAACGGCTTCGAATCGTCGGTGGCCTGCTAGGGCATTGGGCGGTGTGGACCAAGACCGCGGCCTCGCACCTGGCGATCATAAAAAATAATTCCGACGCGATCCCCAGCGAACTACTCACACTCGCCCAGCAGATTACCGACGCGAACGCCGCGATCTTCGATCCCGCTCACCAGTTTCGTGGATGTATTCCGGGCATACATGAGATCCTGCGGCGTCAAGGTCTGCTGGAAGGCCGCTGGTGTCTTGATCCCCACGAGGAACTTTCCCCAGGCCAGATGGAAGAAATCGACCGCGTGTGCAGATCGTATCCGCATTTGCAGGATGATGCCTTCGTAGAGGAGCACCTGGATGAATGGCTTCGCTAGAATTCTTGTCGCTGTCCTTCTTAGCAGCCCCACGCTGGTCGCGGGTCAAGCTGTATTCGAGAGCACCTTCGCCAACAAAGATGCGTCTCTGCAACTCGATCCGGCTTCGCCCTTCTGGAGTGCCGCGCGTCCCGTCTTCATGGAGAGAGACTCGTTCGGAAAGGCTGTCCCTCGATATCGCACGGAAGTACGCTCGCGCTGGACAAAAGACAATGTGTACTTCTTATTTATCTGCCCCTACGAGCAGCTCCACCTTAAGCCCGAGCCGAATACTCGCCAGGAAACCAATCAGCTCTGGAACTGGGACGTAGCGGAAGTGTTTGTGGGTTCGGACTTCGCAGACATAAAGCATTACAAGGAATTCGAAGTTTCTCCGCAAGGCGAGTGGATCGACCTGGATGTGAATCTCCATAATCCTCATCACGAGGATGGCTGGACGTGGAACTCGGGGTTCGAAGCGGTTGCCAGCATCGATCGGCAAAAGCATATCTGGTATGCCGCGATGCGGATCCCGATGGCGGCAATCGACACCCGGCCACCGGCGCCGGGAAACACATTGCGCTTAAATCTGTTCCGCAGCCAGGGGCCGGCCGAGCATCTGCACGAGATAACCTGGCAACCGCCCATGAGCAAGACATTTCACGTTCCCGAAAAATTTGGCTTGCTTAAACTGGTCGCGAGCGAGCCTTGAACGGCACGTTAGGAAACATCGGCACTGCGCTGCAAGGAGGAGCCTTACCCATGTCCATCCTTTATAGAAGTGTTCTGACCATCGCACTCGTCGGCCTGACAGTCATCGCACCGTGTGCGTCCTCTGCGGAACCGTTCGCCGTGACTGTGGAACGCGGTACGGCAGTCAAAATGCGTGATGGAACGGTTCTTCGAGCTGACATCTATCGGCCAAAAGCAGAGGGCCACTTTCCGGTTCTCCTCGAGCGCACGCCATACGATAAGAACAACTCCTCCGGTTTCGCTCTAAGAGCCGCAGCGCAGGGCTATGTCGTAGTCGAGCAAGACGTTCGCGGACGCTACACCTCCGAAGGGGAATGGTACCCGTTCAAGAATGAATCGAATGACGGCTTCGATACAATCGAGTGGGCTGCAGCCTTGCCCTACTCTGACGGCAGGGTCGGAATGTTTGGTGGCTCCTACGTGGGCGCAACGCAAATGCTGGCTGCCATCGCGCACCCGCCGCACCTGGCCGGAATCTGTCCGGTAGTGACTGCGAGCAACTACCACGACGGATGGACCTACCAGGGTGGCGCCTTCGAGCAATGGTTCAATGAATCGTGGACTTCCGGTCTGGCACAGGACACACTCAATCGCTCGGTGCGGACCAACACAAACGCCCTCAACGGAATCTGGAAACTCCCGCTCAACACCTATCCGCTCTTTGACGTTCCACCAAGCTCGGATACCGATCTGACCCGCGCGCTGGCTCCTTATTTCCTCGACTGGTTAGCCCATCCCAACTATGACGAATACTGGAAGCGATGGTCCATTGAGGAGCACTATTCCGATATCAAGGTTCCGATGCTGACGGTCGCTGCCTGGTACGACATTTTTCAGGGCGGTTCGCTGCGCAACTACGTCGGCGTCAAACTCCATGGCGGAAGCGATGCCGCGCGTCAGGGGCAGCGACTGCTGGTCACCATCGGCGGACATGCCGGTTCCGGCCGCAAGATTGGAGACGTCGACTTTGGTCCCGCCGCTGAACTGAACGAAGATGACGTAATTCTGAGTTGGTATGACCATCTTTTCAGGAACGCAGCCAACGAATTCGCGACCCCACAACCGGTGAGAATTTTCGTGATGGGCGCCAACCAGTGGCGGGACGAGGATGACTGGCCGCTGGCCCGCGCCCAGCGGGAACGCTATTTCTTGCACTCGGGAGGAAAAGCGAATTCCGTGAGCGGCGACGGCGTTCTCTCCTCCGCCGCGCCGCATGCAGAGTCGGCCGATCGTTACGTGTATGATCCGGCGAATCCGGCGCCAACCATCGGCGGTCCGCTCTGCTGTGACTCGACACATCTCGGGCCCGGGCCCCGCGATCAGCGTCCGGTGGAAGCTCGTAACGATGTTCTCGTTTACTCTACCCCCGAGCTCTCAGAGGATATGGAGGTTACGGGGCCGGTCACTGCGGAACTGTTTGCCAGTTCTTCCGCGGTTGACACCGACTTCACCGCGAAGTTGGTTGATGTGTGGCCCGACGGATTCGCCCAGAATCTGACGGAGGGCATTATTCGAGCGCGGTACCGCGAGTCCCAGGAGAAGCCTACCTTCCTGAATCCCGGTCAAACTTACAAATTCACCCTCGACTTGTGGTCAACCAGCAACCTGTTTCGCAAGGGGCACCGCCTTCGACTTGAGATCAGCAGCAGCAACTTCCCTCGTTTCGACAGAAACTTGAACACCGGCGAGGATCCGTCGTCGGTCCGAAAGCCCGTGCTAGCCACCAACTCGATTTATCACGATGCGGAACATCCCTCGGCCCTGATCTTGCCCATCGTACACGGGCACTGATTTTTTCCGGGAGATCCTTCAGGGCAGCGGTTGCGAATAAGAATCCGTGGCTCGCGCTGGAAGCTGGCGCGCGAAACGCAAACCCTCGCTGGCCTTGCGGTCAAGCGCGAACGAAATCCCACACCAGCGCCAGTTCACGTTCTCGTCGTTATAAACCACTAGATTGAGCGTGTTCCATCCCGCATGCAGTTTCAGCGTGATGCGAGCGGGGCCAAATCCGCTGCGGCCACGGATGTCCGCGATCGTCGCACCATTCAACTGCAGGATCAAGCGATCGTCGTGACCCACAACTACACTTACGTGTCGCCTCGAAGGGGAATAGAGGTAAGCCCGCATCTGAGTCTTGCCGGCGCCCGCGATATAGCCCGTCCCGCTCTCGATCATGCTGTAGTGCCGAAACTCGAAGGTGGCATCCAGAAAACCATGCCGCATCTCAGCATCTTGCCAGCGCTCCATCAGGCTGGTCGGATCCTTAATCAATGCGACCGTCGCGTAGGTCCTGTCCGTCACCTCGTCAGGAATAGCAGTCTCCAGCCCCAAAGGCCCGAGAATTTTCCAGGGAACGTCGCGTGCGGTCCATCGGTCCTCCGGAGCCGCCTCCGGCAGTTGATACCAAAACGCGACACTCTTGGGGTTGTGCCCCGCAAAGACTCCAAAGAAAGACTGCAGGGATTCATGAAACGGATAAGGATTCTCCAGGTGCAGCCGATATCGCCGCTCGTGAACCGGAGCACCCGTAAGCAGTGTCATCGTTCCAGTGTGGTGCCAGGCAAATCCGAAATAGTCTTCTCCACAAATGCCATGTAGAACCTTCGGTTCAGTGCTGCCTGCATCGATCAACGTCGTATCTCCGCCACCGTGGTTGTGGCCGCTTTCAAACAGGTTCATGCCTACAAACAGCCCTTCACCCCTCACCCGTACGATGGTGTGCGGCTCGTATCCCACTGTCTTTTCCGTCTCGTGATACAGCGCGTGAAAGTAAAGCACACGCGCCGGCAACGGCCCCGCCTCAAGTGCATAATCGACCGTAGCGCGACCAACCTTCCCGCTAAGGCTGCGAATCACGATGCGCGCCTCCTTGCGAAACGGCATCGGAAAATAACAGGTACTCTCGTCCGGCCCCGACTCCATCGCAACGTTGCGGAAATCCGCGAACAAGTAGCGGAGCGGGGCTTGCAAACCCGGTTCTGCGTCGTCATCACAGTAGATTCGCAATTCGAGATCCGAAAGCGATGGTCCACGAAACGTCAACGAACGCAGGATTCCCGGTCCGGAAATTGACAATTCCCCAGCGTTTGCGGACGGTCCATAATTCACGCCGACGCTCTGGCGCGTGGTATGTCCGGGCCTATTCGCCGAGGGATGGAACATGCCCACATCCCCCAAATACTTTAGCGTGAGCGTGTCTCCATTCGTCTGGCTCACTAATCGCGGCGAAAGCCGGGCGCAGACTGCGGTTCGGTAGTCGATCTGAACGTAAAACTCTGCGATCTCATCTGTAGCCTCAATCTCAATGCGGATTCCGCGAGCGAAAGAGATCGGCAAATAAATATTGAATGCTCCCTTGAAATTGAAAGCCGGAAGCGGCACGAACCGGTTCGCCGTGGCCTCGGCAGATCGAGAAAGATCATCGAGAGGGCCTGAAATCGCCGACTTCGACTCGCCATCGATAAAAACATGAAGCAAAACTCTGCCGCGAACGGGAATGTCGCTGTCATCGCCGGGAGTGCTCCACGTGGACCAAATGTGCCTGACTTCACCGTTGCCCCTGAGATCGAGCAGCGTTTTTCGATCTCCGCGATGCATGCGTTGGACGAGAAAGCTATTTTTCCCGGGCGAGTAATCTGGCAGGGTGATCAGATCGTTGAGATAGTAATTTCGTGCTGCGGCCAGGTCGTCCGGTGCCAACGTTTGTGCGTCGGCACTCGGAATCAACCAAGCAACCGCCGCCAGCAAACAGCACCCGGCCACGGCTGTGAATCGCATCCGGGCCAGCTCTTTTAGTGAATGTATGCCCCGCTTGGGAGCAGGTACTCGATCGGCCATAGCTCGGTTTTCTGGTTTACCAATCCTGACCACGAAATGACGTCTCCATCGGGCTGAGAGAGCAGCCTGATATTCGGCAGCGTTTCGGAAACCGCACTGGCCAGCGTGAAAGTGCCATTCGCACCAGCAACCGCAAAGTCCGCTCGAAGGTTTACTTGTGCCCGGAAAAAGCGAGTGGCAATTTCAACGTCTTCAATCATCTGCAGAAAATAGGGTCTGCCGGTCAAAATCGAGTTGTAGACATAGTCCGCCAGAACTCCCGAAACCGGATTTACGTAGGCGTGATCGAAATCCAATTGCGCCAGCGCCGGATCGTCCGGCGAGGCCGCTTTGTAGGGCATTCGCGTTTCGCCCAACCCACGCGGATCGACGGATACGATGTCATAGCCGGCATCGAGATATCTGGTCAGGCTGGTCCAGTCTTGCGCGGTACCTTTCCCATTTTTCCCCAGCCACAACACCACCGGACGCTGCACCCCATCCGCCTTGTGAAAATAAAGAAGCGGCAACTCGAGATACTTGCTGTGATGAAGCACATATTTCTCGATGGTGACTCCTTCGAACTGCGAACTTCCGCGAGTTTCCCATCGGATTTCTTCCCACCCCGGAATCTCTCCTTGGAATTCAGCGACAAACCACGAATTGATTCGCGGGTAGAGATCGGAGTAATACAGTTGGTTGAGAGTCTTGGCGGGCAGGTTCTTATGCTCTGTATAGTACTCGCGGATCACGTCCATCAGTGAGCGTGCATCTTCAAAGTCGAGCATGACCTGCCCCGTGCGCGTACACTGCAGCGTTTTCTCGTCGAGTTCTTTCACCGGCGGCAACCGTCGCCGCGCGGGCAACTCATTAAAGTGGTCCAGGAAACTCATTGCTGCTTCCTGATTTTCGAGCGAAAACTCGTGGCCATGGTATCCCTCCGCCATTCCAATGCGGTCTGCATGATGGAACTTGGTGTAGAGTTCGGTAACTTCACGGACCGTTTTGTGCGCGCCCTCGATCGGAAAAAAATCGAGCACCGCCGCAGCCACAAACACCGGGCGCGGGTACATCATCAGCAGCAGTCCGGCATTGCCCACATGATTCGCGATCATTCCATAGAGATCCTGCTCGGGGTCGCTGTCAGGATCCTGGAAAATGCGGTTGTACACGCGCATGGGCAACGCAGTGATGTAGCAGGAAACAGCTGCAACTTTAATGCGTCGATCCAAAGCGGCGATGTGCGCCGCCTGAAATCCACCACCGCTTGTACCGGTGATGCTGATGCGCTCCGGATCCACCTCGGGGCGCGTCAGAAGATAGTCGACGGCGCGAATCCCGTCCCATATCTCCCACCTCGCCAGATTCGTCCCGGCAAGATACGCCAGATTGCCCAGCACCGCATGCTCGGCGCAGATCAGGTTGTATCGGCTCTTGCCGGCTTTTGCGTCCCAGAATTGGCTGCGTTCGCCTTGCCCTACCGGATCCCAAGCAATGACGACGTATCCCCGTTGTACCAGGCGCTGGCACAGAGCTTGGTAATGCACCTTCCCGTTCTCGGCATGGCCCGCAGGCACAAGGATCGCTGGATGTTTCTGGTTCCCATCTTCGGGCAGATAGACCAGCGCGGTAACATAAACTCCGGGTAAGCTTTCAAAAATCAGCTTCTCGATTCGAAAACCATCCATCTGAATCTTTCCCGTGATGCGGGGATGCAGAGGAGTTCTTTCGCTCGGAAGCCCGCCCAACATGGCGAGGAGATGCTCTTCCACGCGTCGTTGCGCAGCCTGCAAATCCTTCTCGGTTCCGATGCCGCGCCACTCCTTGCGCCGCTCGTCGTCTTGCTGCCATGCCATCTCGGTCTGATACCGCAGATACGGCGTTATGACGGGCGCCTCCTTTGCGGCCGGTGGAAAGATGCGAAAAGCATCGGCGGGAGGCTCATTCGCAGCGACAGCCCATGACGCGCATGCTGCCCACAATCCGAGAATCAGCACGCCTTTCATTCGCTGTGGTGCAGTCCCTGCGAGCCTCATTGACGAACCTACCTCGTTAAGATTCCGAGGTCTGCATTGCGACCGCGGTCTTGTCCTTCAGTTCAAGAACGAGGATGCCCACTGGAAGGAGTGTCCGCTCAGGAGTTTCGGGCCGTCCAAGTCAGTTCGCGACCGCAGCCGAATTATCGGTAACGTGGCCGCTTTGAGCGTGAGGTTCGGGAAACCTTCGCAAGACTACCCTCCCTCGTTACACTCACCTTCGCATACCGTCGTTTTATAGGACATGAGGAGACGAATAGCAATAAAAATGACCAATCGTCGATTTTCGATGATAAAGCTTTCAATCTGTGTTTACGTGGCGGTGGAACTAGTTGTTTTTGCCCGCCAGGCCCGTGCGAGGTACCAGTTTCGTCGTCACGCCGTCGGCTTCGACCACATACACTCTGTATTCAACCAATCAATTCGGCCGCACGACCGCGACCGTTGCCGTGACCGTACACTGACGGAGCATCTGAACTGCGAAATGTCAGTCGAGGCGTCAGAGCGCAGCAACCTTCATTCCTGCCGCTTCAGAAACTTTCTCGGACACGGCGAAGAGTCCCGTCTGCGATAGCGATGCTGCAGAACTGCTGCTTCCCAAGGCGGTCGACTCGCACATCCAGCCAGCCGGAAATAATCCATATCTGGGGACTGATCCGACCGCAAAATCTCACGCCGGATCAATCCCGTCTACGTTACACTGACACCCCATGACCGGACGGGGAATCGAAGGCGCTGCGCCGACGGCATCGATCGAAGAGCTGTCGAGACCCGGGCCAACTGCGACTCAATCTCCGGCAAACCCGCGCCAGGCGTACCAGGCAGCGGCAACAGCTTTTGTAGTCCTCTTCTGTATCGTCGGAATTTCCCTCTGGGGCCTGCCTTTCTACTACGACTTCATGGTCCAACAGTTCGGTTGGACACGCGCTCAAGTGACTTCGGGCAACGCGCTGAGCAAACTCGTCGTCGGCCCCATCTTCGGGTTTCTCGCAGGCTGGGTGGTCGACCGCTTTGGGCCCCGTCGCCTGATGATGATTGGAATATTGATGGCGGGAGGAGCACTGGTTGGACTGGGCTCGATCTCAAGCCTTGGCTTGTTTTATTTCTTCTACTTATTTAACGCGCTGGGCTACGTTTGTGGCGGGCCGCTGCCCAACCAGGTCCTCTTGACCGAGTGGTTCGATCGATCGCGCGGAAAGGCGATGGGGTTCGCCTATCTCGGGATTGGCATCGGAGGAGCAACCGTCCCGTGGATTGCACACGCGCTCGCCCAGCATTTCGGGTGGCAGACCTCTCTGCGGATTCTCGGCGTGTTGATCGTGGTCGTGTCATTACCATTGGTACTCCTGTTGAAAGAACTTCCTGCGAAAACGCCCGTTGTCTCGGCCACGTCCCCGTCCCCGATGGCAGCATTCAAGCGATTGTCGTTCTATCTGCTTACTCTGGGGAGTATGTGTTCAATTGCCGCAGTCAGCGGCACGCAGCAGAATCTGAAACTTTTCTTGAGTCTCGACCGGCACTTCACACAGCGCGATGCCGCAAGTCTCCTATCGCTAGTGTTGACCTTCAGTATTGCTGGCCGGTTACTCATTGGTTGGCTGGCTGACCGCTTCTCTAAAAAGTACGTCATGCTGCTGACGTATCTGCTCGTCGCAGCGGGAATCCCTCTGATGTTCCTCGGGACTACGCGGCTGACGCTCTACGTCTCCGGTGCGATTTTTGGGATTGGTCTTGGTGGCGACTACATGATCATTCCGCTAATCACAGCGGAAATCTTTGGGATTGAAATCCTGGGAAGATTGCTGGGCGTGATCCTGACCGCGGGTGGCATTGCAGATGCCGTTGCGCCCTGGTTGATCGGCCGCTTACGCGACTCCAGTGGAAGCTACCGCGAGAGTTGTTTTGTCCTGGTGGCGATCGCGTTGCTGGGCGGAATTGCTGTCTTGGGTTTGCCGGGCCGTCGGAGCGCAACATGAGCCCCGCAGCAATCCTTCGCCTTGGGAGCCTAAAAGACGTTGAGCGCTTTCAGGCTCACGTGCAGGCCCTCGATCTACAGATCCCCTGCGATGCCCAGATCGTGACCGGAACCCAATCTCCGCTGCGCTGGCCGCTGAACCGAGGTCCATTCAGCATCGGCAACCGTATTGCGGTTCAGCCCATGGAGGGCTGGGACGCGACTCCGGATGGAGCGCCATCGGAGAATACTTTTCGGCGATGGCAGCGGTTCGGCCATAGTGGTGGCAAGCTGATTTGGGGTGGGGAAGCGGTCGCGGTTTCCCACGAAGGGCGAGCGAACCCAAACCAGCTGCTCGCGGCCCCGCGCACGCAGCAGGCTCTTGCACAGCTGCGAGATGTTGTAAGACGCGAGCACATTCTGACAACCGGGTCCGACGACGGTTTGATCATCGGTTTGCAATTGACGCATTCCGGCCGGTACTGCCGCCCGAATGAGCATTCCCGCCCGGAACCACGCATTCTCTATCACCATCCATTTCTCGATCAGCGCCTGAAACTGCCTGCCGACCACCCTCTGCTCACCGACGGAGAAATCGCGTCCATCATCGAAGATTTCCATCGGGCCGCGCTTATGGCTTGGCAGTTGGGTTTTGATTTCGTAGACATCAAGCATTGTCACGGCTACCTGGGTCATGAATTCTTGAGCGCTCATACCCGGAAGGGACATTACGGCGGCACCTTCGAAGGCCGCACGCGATTTCTTCGCGAGGTCGTCCAAGGCATCCGCTCGCTCTGTCCAGGATTGCACATCGGAGTGCGTCTCTCGGCGATCGACACCGTGCCATTCCACAGTGACCCAACTCAGAGCGTGAACGGAAAGCCCGCCATCGGAGTTGCGGAGACGCGCCCGGAGCTACTTCCCTACCGTTGGGGTTTTGGCGTGAATCCACTCGACCCGACGGATAGCGACTTGAGTGAGCCGGAGCGTTTTTTATCATTATTACAAGAGCTTGGAATTCAGCTGGTGAATATCACCGCCGGCAGCCCTTATTACAATCCGCATATCCAACGTCCAGCGCTGTACCCACCTTCCGACGGATATCTGCCACCAGAGGACCCCTTGGTTGGAGTTGCCCGGCAGATGAAGGTGACCCGACAGCTCAAGCAACGGTTCCCGAATCTACTCATCGTTGGATCGGGGTATACGTACCTCCAGGACTTCTTGCCTCACGTAGCACAAGCTGCGGTGCGCGAAGGATGGGTCGACTTCGTAGGGCTGGGAAGGATGCTATTGACCTATCCCGAGTTCCTCTGGGAAGCATCAGAGGGCAAAGAGATCCAACGCAAGCGGGTTTGCAGAACCTTCAGCGATTGCACGACGGCGCCACGCAACGGACTGCCCTCCGGTTGTTATCCGCTGGACGAGTACTACAAGGACTCTGACATGGCCGAAAAACTCAAGGAGGCCAAGAAACTATGAACATCGATTCTGTCGCGCGCAGTACCGACCCCTGTGGTAGGTCCAAGATTGTGGAAATCAGAGATGACAATTGACGAGTTGATCGGGCGTCAAAAACCGCGCCGCAAGGTGCACGGGATTGCCGCTGCCTTGTTGCCCTACGAAGTAGACGGTCGGGTCGCCGTCGACGCATTTTCGCAACAGTTGATCTCCACACACCACGCCGGTCTGATGAACGCCGTAAACATGGATACCGGCTACGTGAATTACTTGGGCGATACGGAAAAACAAGAGGTGCTCACCTGGACGCGGCGAGCTCTCGGGAAAGGGATTCCGTTTGTAGCTGGCGCGTACATTGAACATCTCGGCGGCGGCGACATCGTCGCGCTCTACCGGCAGCAGATCGACACCATCGTTCGTTTTGACGGCATCCCGATCCTGTTCCAGACCGCTCGTCTGCACGGCAAATCTCCCGCAGAGATCGGTGAAGCTTATCGAGCTATATGCAATGACTATCCGCATGTGTTGGCGTTCGAGTTGGGTTCAATGTTTGCACCGAACGGCGAGATATGGAACTCGGAGACAGTCCGGCGATTGATGGACATCCCAGAGATCAAGGGGATGAAGCACTCTTCCCTTAACCGTCTTCTGGAACTTGAACGACTCGCCCTTCGCGATGCACACCGGCCAGACTTTCGCATCTATACAGGAAACGACCTGGGAATCAACATGATTGAATATGGGTCGGACTATTTGCTGGGACTCGCCGCCTTTGCGTCGGAGAAATTCGCCGAGCGAGACCGGCTCTGGGAGGCCGGGGACCCCGCGTACTACGCCCTTTCCGACACCTTGCAGCACTTGGGAAACGTCGCCTTTCGCGCTCCCGTTCCCGCCTACAAACATTCTGCCGCGGTGTTCCTGAATCTGATCGGACGGATTCCCAGCAATCGGACACACCCCAAGAGTCCGCAGCGTTCCGATTGGGAGACAGAAATCATGGCAGACTGCGCTCGCCGGTTGTCTCTGCTCTGAGCCGGACCTCGGTACCGCCCCTTGGCAAGCCCTTGAGCGGATGCCACATCCGCCTGCATGTTGTGGGGCGCATTGTCAGTCATCGCCGCGTCTCGAGCAACGACGCCGATGTCAGCGCAACTGTTGCGACCGTAGCAACTCAGCCTGGCTTCGCTCCGATCGAACTCGGACGGCGCGACAAGGGCGGCGCGCCCCTTCATGCTCTGAGCGGCCGGCCTGGCGGGCTTCTGTTTCGGAACCTGGAGAAGCTCGGCTGATTGCACTTTGCGAATTGGGACGATATTGGAATGATGCGCCGGCTTGGCTTGCTTCCGCCGCCCCCGTCGCTGCCTCAGTAGGCTGGCTGATTTCAGCCGTCAGACGAGTCGAAGTGCTGGGGGCTCGGTTCGGCAACAGACGCCATACCGCTGCCACAGGCGAAACCACGAACTGTGCGCGAGCATTTCGTCATGCCTTCGATTCGCAGCCGCGAGGTCGCTTGTGCCCAGCGGCCTTGTGTCGGGCACCGCGAAGATGCGCTCCAGACGTTCGATTTCAGCAATGGTCTGTTCAGTATCCATCCGCTCAATCATCCAGTGCGAAGCTGGGAGAAGTCAAATCGGTGGCACTGACAAGCCGTGGTCGAGGTCGCCCTTTCAGCGAGCCTTCAGCTTCGGATGGCATAATTGCGATTTACAGTGGGGTGAATCGACCACCTGTGAATGTCAACTCTACATTCCGAGGCGCAGGGTGCGAACTCATCCGTTCGTTGCTCCCATTCTTTACGCTCGCCGTAATCAGCGTAGGAACCTGTTTTGCACAGACTGCTTCCCTCCACGGCACGGTCACAGATCCAACGGGTGCTGTCGTGCCGAACGCGACCATCACCGTGACGGACGCTTCGGGCGTGTCGCACACAGCCGTTTCCGATAAAAACGGCAGCTACTCCTTCGCCGGGCTTCTACCCGGTAGCTATACCCTTCAGGGGTCCGCACCCGATTTGGCGCTTGCTGAGCCGACGCCAGTCACATTGTCGGGGCGAGCGCAAACCATCAATCTGACGCTCCAGGTGCAGGCGGCCAAGCAGAATGTCAACGTCGAAGAACAAACGGGGCCCACGGTCAGCGCGGAAAACAGCAGCAACGCAAGCTCCATTGTTCTTCAGGGGAAAGACCTAGAAGCACTTGGGGATAGCCAAGAGGATTTAGCGACGGACTTACAGGCTCTCGCGGGACCGTCGGCGGGGCCAAGCGGTGGGGCGCTTTATGTGGATGGCTTTAGCGGCGGCGATTTGCCCTCAAAAGAGTCCATTCGCGAAGTCAAAATCAACCAGAACCCGTTCTCTCCTGAGTACGACAAGTTGGGCTATGGGCGTATCGAGATCACGACGAAGGCGGGGGCAGACCGATACCACGGGCTTACTTACTTCAACCTCGGCGACAGCGTATGGAATTCCCGTGACCCTTACACTCAGGAGAAAGCTCCGTTTCTGCTGCGCGAATATGGAGGAGACTTTGGTGGGCCACTGAATCGAAAGCTCTCTTTCTTTCTAAACGTGGATGGCGCTGCCATCAACAACGGGGCCAACATTGACACTGTGACGCTCGATCCTCAGACCTTCGCGGTTACGCCTTTCACCGATGTTTTCACCGTTCCGCAGAGACGGATCATTGTGAGTCCGCGTCTCGACTATCAACTGAATACGAATCACACGCTTTCCTTTCGCTATCGGGTCGAGCAGGCGGACATCAGTGATTCCGGCGTCGGTAGCCTGAATCTCGTGTCGCTGTCAAACCACGTGCATTATCTCAGCAATACGTTCCAGGCGAGTGAGACGGCTACGCTCGGAAGTAACACGGTCAATCAGGCAAGGTTTCAGTTCTACCGCATTTCGAGTTCGACCTTGCCGAACACGCCCGGCGCTGAGATTCAAGTGCTGGGCGCGTTTAGTGGAGGCGGATCGCAACTCGGCCCGGTGGAGGACACGCAGAACAACTACGAGTTTCAGAACTACACGACGATCATTCACAAATCGCACATGCTCCATTTTGGGGTCAGAGTGAGAGAAGCAGGGGACTCCAACTTTTCGCAAGCAAATTTTGGTGGCACATTTACGTTTGCCGGCGGACTCGGCCCTGAACTTGATGCCAACAATCAGCCCGTATTGGATGGTTCTGGCAATCCCATTCTCATCCCACTTCAGTCCATCGAAGTGTATCGCCGCACGTTGGTGTTCCAGAGTCTGGGTGACACGCCTGTTCAGATTCGAGCGTTGGGTGGAGGGGCAACCCAGTTTTCCGCGTATGCAGGAGTCCCGCAGATTTACGCGACCCAAACGGATATTGGGGCGTTCTTTGGCGACGAATGGCACATTACACCCCACGTGATTCTCAGCCCCGGACTGCGCTATGAGTGGCAAACCAATATCGGTGATTGGCATGATTTTGCGCCACGGATCGCGCTCGCATGGCAGCCGGGTGGAAACTCGAAATTCGTTTTGCGGGCAGGCTTTGGCATTTTCTACGACCGCTTCCCGCTCGCAAACGTCATAACGGCGAAACGCTTCGACGGTGCGGTTCAGCAGCAATTTGTCTTCAACAACCCAGATTCTTTTCCAAATCCTCCCCCCGTCACGGTGCCATCTACCATTCAGCAGGTCAGTCCTTCGCTGCGGTCGCCCTACATCATGCAGTCAGCCGTGACCATCGAGAGGCAGTTGGCACGGCGAACCACCCTCGCGGTCACTTATACGAACTCTCACGGACTGCACCAGTTGCGGACCTTGGATGTGAATGCACCCCTTCCTGGCACCTACGATCCGTCCATTCCCGGCAGTGGTGTCTTTCCGCTTGGCGTTCCCGCACCCGTGTTCCAGATGGTGTCGGACGGTCTGTACAACCAAAATCAGTTGATCTTGAACGTAAATTCGAAACTGACTTCGAGGCTTTCATTCTTCTCCAGTTACACCTTGAACCGGGCACTGAGCAACACTGACGGGCTGACCACGATCCCGGCGAATCCCTACGATTTTTCAGGAGAGTACGGCTCTGCCATCACTGACATACGAAACTCAGTCGTATTTGGCGGAACTTTCGAGCGATGGAAATTCCGCATCGCTCCTTTGCTGCGGATGTCATCCGGCCCACCCTTCGACATTACCGCAGGGAGTGATGTGTATGGAGACACGCTCTTCAACGCTCGCCCCGGCATTTCGCTCGATCCGAACAAGCCGGGGCTGATTCAGACGCAGTATGGATTGCTCGATGCAAATCCCAGCCCCGGCGAACCGACTCTTTCCCGCAACTCTGGGCGCGGACCAGGTTACGTCCTTTTCAATCTGCGCCTGACGAAGCTCTTTGAGTTTGGACGAATGCCTCTGTCGGCAGCCGCGCAATCTGGCGGTACGAATCCCGGTGCATCCGAGAACCACCGCTACACGATTTCGCTCGCCGCTTCGATCCGCAACATCATTAACCACGACAACCCCGGTCCGATTATCGGAGACATTACATCGCCGTTCTTCGGACGTGCCAATCAGAGTGCCGGGGCTACGAACTTCGGAGGAACGGGTTTCCTCGAATCCGCCAACAATCGCCGCTTGGAATTCCAAATGAAGTTCAGCTTTTAGGAACGGAGGACGACGTCCAGTCAGTCTTGGACGATGTATGTCCACACTTCGCTTCGGCACTGCGCTTGGCGCGAGCCGGAACCGCCACGTAGAGGCGATCAAAGCCCTTTTTCCGATTTTTCCAAAACAGCCAGCTGTCCGTGCGCCGAAAGCAGAGAACCTGGCGCTCAGAAGGTAAGGGGAAAGCGTTTAACGAGGGTCTTCGGAATCATGGACCTCGGAATCCACGCGATCGACAAAAAGATACAGGCACAGGCAGATCAGGAACATCACTCCAGAGAAGATGGCCGCTGGAAGCGCACTGTAGTGATTTCCGGCAAGAAAAGATTCCAGAGCGGCACTCAATAGCCAGACTTGAACGATCAGGAGAACGGCGATGAGAGACATCGCTCCGGCAATTGCTGTCAGGCCGCGATTTTGAGGAGGCAGGTCGTTTGAATTTGGCATTTCGTTAGCCTTTCACCTCAATCGCAACTAATTGTTCGCCTCGTGCTTCGAGAACAATACGGGGCAGTGGGCGTGACGGCGGCCCCTGCAGAACAGCTCCATCCTTGATCGAGAAGAAACCTTTGTGGCAAGGGCATTCAAGCCTGTTCTCCGCCTGAGAATAATAGACCGCGCACGAAAGATGAGTGCATTTCTGGCTGTAGCCTACGTATTCGTCTTCGGCGGTGCAGACCAGGATGCAGTGGTCCTCTTTTGTTGGATAGCTGAAAAGCTTCACTCCTCCAACCGGAATCTCTCCACGTTGGGCCACAGGTTGTTGCGGGTAGACGGGAGCCTTATAGAAAACCGAGCGGATCAGAATCCAAATGTTGCCGACGAACATGCCGAGGCTGGTCAGGACGAGGAATTTGGTGAGTTGACGACGTGTGACATAGCGCTCGTCCGCCGTACGAACCGAGAACTCTTCTTTCCAGAGCGGATCGCTATTGCCCCGTCGCATCCAATTCATTTCGCTCCTCCCACATGTAGTCCACGACATCGAGTGCGATCGCCTCCCGCTCCGCTGGGGCCATCATGTAAACCTTGGTCGTGATCTTCTGGTTGCCAAAATAAAAAATATTGGTTGGCTTCTCGCGGCGATGTGCGATCTCTTCGGGTCTAACGTAGGACAGTGCCTGACTCGGACAGACGGTTGCGCACATCGGCCGCTTGCCAATGGAAGTGCGGTCGTAGCACATGTCGCACTTCATCATCTGCTGCTCAGGAATCATCATCTTCGGGATGCCGAAGGGGCAGGCCAGCACACAGTTATTGCAGGCGATGCAACGCGGTTTAAGCGAAGAGTGGACGATTCCATCTTCGCCCTTCTTGATGGCATCCGCGGGGCAGACCTGAGCGCAAGTAGGCTCGTCGCAGTGCCAGCACACGTATGCGGCAGAGCGGATACTTTCCTCGCGCTCGATGAAGTCGAAGTTGATCATTGATTTTCCGCGATGGGTGTCACATTCCTCGCACGCCTGCAAGCAAGAGCGGCACCCAATGCAGCGCGAAGGATCGACATAGAATTCGTATCCGAACACTAATCGCCTCCTTGCGTCGCGGCGATCGTGTGTGCGGCTCGATCATCGGGGGAAGGGTCAGGTCCCGGCGCTTTGGCGATGCGGCATGCAGAAACCTTGAATTCCGGAATTTTGCTGCGAGGATCGAGCGTCCGATGAGTCAGCCGGTTTGCACTGCGAGTGCCAGCCCAGTGATAAGGAATAAAGACGGTGTCAGGGCGAATTGTCTTCACTACCATGGCGCGAATCGTCAGGTCGTCGCGTCTCGTTGTGACCGTGATCCAGTCGCCGTCGTTGATGCCAAACTGTTCAGCCAGGCGCGGATGAATTTCTGCACGAGGTTCGGGGCTCTGATCTACTAATGCCCCAATACGCCGGGTTTGAGTGCCCGACAAATACTGGCTGACCACACGTCCGGTGGTCAGGAATAAGGGATACTCTTCGCTAACTGGATCGCCGCTGGGACGCCACTCCGTGACATTGAAGTGCGCTTTGCCATCGTGGGTGTAAAACTTCTTATCGACGAACAGGCGCGGGGTGCCAGGGTGGTCGAGCGATGGGCAGGGCCAGAAAATGCCCATCTGCTGATCCACTCTCTCGTAGGTAATGCCGTAGTAATCTGCCACACCTCCCCGCGACGCGACTCGCAGCTCTTCGAAAATGTCAGCAGGATTGTTGAATGGAAAGAACTGCCCGCGACCGAGCCGGTGCGCTAAATCGATGATGATGTCGGAGTCGCATCGTGCGTCGCCGGGTGGGTCGATGCTCTTTTTCCAGTGAATGACGCGACCTTCGGCACTGCAACCGAGCCCATCTTCCTCTTCTTGGAGACTGCCGGCCATAACCACGTCGGCGTGATGAGCGGTTTCGGAGAGAAAAAAATCGACCACGCCGAAGTATTCCAGTTTTGACAGCGCTTCGCGGGTGAAGTTCGCGTCGGGAAGCGAAACGAGCGGATTGAAACACAGCGAGAGCAGTCCTTTGATTTCCCCGCTGTGGATAGCATTCATGATCTCTTGAGCGGTGTAGCCTGGCTGAGGAAGTTCTTCGGGCTTGATGCCCCAGACGCCGGCTATGTACTCGCGGGCGGCGGGATCGGCGAGGGAACGTTGGCCTGGAAGTTGGTCGCACTTTTGCCCGTGCTCGCGTCCACCCTGGCCGTTTCCCTGGCCGGTAATCATCGTTGGGCCAGCGCCGTCGCGGCCGATGTTCCCAGTGGCAAGAGCGATGTTGAGTACCGCCAGGCAGTTTTCGACGCCCTTGGAGTGATGCTCCAGTCCCCGAGCGTGCATCATGATGGCGCGCTTCGATTTGCCAATCCAGCGTGCGGCCTTCTCGATCGATTCGGGTGGCACGCCGGTCATATCAGCAACTTTGCGAAGATCCCACTGCCTGGCGGATTCAGCCACGGCCTCGAACCCGGTCGTGTAGTGGCTGATGAATTCGCGATCCTCCAGTCCATCACGCAGGATCACATGCAGCATACCCATCAAAAGTGCGAGGTCGGTGCCGGGACGCAATGGCAGATAAAGATCGGCGTTCCGCGTGATGGGAGTCATCCGGGGATCGGCGACGATCAGTCTTCCGCCGTTGTCGCGACAGCGCCAGATGTAGTCGGTCGTGATCGGAGCGCACTCGCCGATGTTTGCGCCGATTACGAACAATACTTCGGCTTTAGGGATCTCGCTCCATGGAATCGTGCTGCGATCAACACCAAAGGCCAGCTTGTAGGCCGTTCCGGCAGAGACCATGCAGAGCCGCCCGTTGTAGTCGATATGGCGAGTGCCTAGAGCCACGCGTGCGAATTTCCCGAGGAGGTAGGATTTTTCGGTCGAAAGCGACGCGCCGCCGTAAATGGCAAGGGCGTCCTTGCCGTACTTTTCCTGGATCTCGCGCATACGGCTGACCGTGAAATTCAGGGCATCGTCCCATGACGCCGGACGAAATCCCCGATCGGTCCGCATCAGCGGAGTGAGCAAACGGTCGGGGTGGTTACCCTGCAGATAACGCTTCACACCTTTTGGGCAAAGCATGCCACGGTTGAACGGGAACTCCTCCCAAGGCTCGAAGCCGATCACGCGATTGTCGCGGACTTTTAATTGGATTCCGCATTGTTGACCGCAGAAGCAGCAATGAGTTTTGACCAACTTCTCCGCAGGGTGGACAGATTCGTCGCTCCACCCGCCGGGCGGCTGGTAGTTCAGATGCGGGCCGAATTTTTCGTTGAGAATCTCTTCGGACACCGGAGCCTTAGCCATTCGCTTCCTCTTTTAGTCTCAATTGCGCGAGCGAAAGTGACTTGCGCTTGCAGGCAGGACACAACTCCTGCCAATTGCCCACTGGCCCCGACATCGAATAGTTGAATCCGACTTGCGGCAGTACACGTTTCAGATCATCAACATGCATGAGGGAGGCGTAGCGCTCGCCACAACGGGCGCAGATTGCGCCCTCACTTTCGTCGCCGACGCGCTGGTAAAGCTTTACTCCCAGCTGTGCGGGACGCTGAAAAATGTGAAAGAACTTTCCAAACGGAAGATAGAGCAGTGCGGCGACGACGGTAATGGCGTGCAATATGGCAATGAAATCGTAGAAGCTGCCAGCCAGCCACTCCTGCGACACGGTAAGAGCCAAGCCGGTGATCGATATGGCAAAGAGCAGAATCAACGGCCAGAAATCCATCGCCAGCGTTTGAACTGCTCGTGCACCTTCATCGCGCATGCGGCGCCAGAGGGAAAGCGCAATGCCGCCCAGAACCAAAACGGCCGAGACGTCAAGACCGTGAAAGAGTATTAGCGCCGTGAACGTGTGCAGATGGAATCTGCCTGCCGGAAATCCGAAGAGGTAGGTCACGTATGTCATCTGATCGTTTGGAGCGCTGCTGAAATGAATCCATCCAAATACCAGCGGAAAGGTGATCATCACCGCCAGTACGCATCCCCAGAAGATCATTTGATGCATCGCCCAACGCAGGCGCGAGCGTTTTGCGATGAACGTCTGAGCCAGGAGATGAGTTCCCGCCAGCGCGGTGATGTGGCCGAGGCTTCGAAGTACTCCTCGCTTCCTGAACAATTGCCATCCGCGCTTCCAGTACACGTACGTGGGAGGCTTTCGAATCCAGACGGAGTAGTGATAAATTACGCCCCATGTCGCGAAGATGATTGCGAACGTGTAAATCACCAGCGCGGCGTCGAAGTTCTGCAGATTGCGAGAGCCCAGGACTATGGCGGCGATCAGAACCAGGGTCCACAATGTGGCCCAGGCTCCTGCGCGCACTTGGTCAGCGGTGCGAATGCGGACGGGAGGAAGCTTCGCCGCAAGGGCTTCTTCGCGGGGCAAGAAGACCCGTAAATTCATCCACCAAAGAACGCAGGCAACCGCCGACAGCAATAGAAACCCCGGCCAAACCACTCCAAGGCGGTCGCGAAACATGCCTAGAAGCAGAGGCGGGAAAAATCCACCCATCCCGCCCATCGCGCCCACCAGTCCGGTGACCGTGGCTCTCTGGGTAGGGAAATATCGTGGCACCAGTTGAAATACAGCTCCGTTCCCGATGCCGAGCAGAGCTGCGCAACCGAGCGCACCAACTGTGAAGGGCAACATCGACTGCACACCAAGCAACAGCCCGAAAGCTGCCACAGCCGGAAGAATCCATGAAAGAACGCGCGCCCCGCCAATCTTGTCGGATAGCCAACCACCGAGCGGACGGCAAAGAGTAGCTAGCACCACAAATCCGGCAGTGCGAAATCCGGCATCGGCGGGCTTGAGGCCGAATTGATCACGCAATAGTGTGGGCAGGTAAATTGAGAAAGCGACGAACCCACCGAATGTCAGGAAATAAAGAGCGGCAAGCGCCCATGCCAACGGTTCACGGGCGAGCACGCCAAGCATCTCGGAAAGCCCCTTGGGTCGCCCCTCATTCGGAGCATTTCGAGCAAAGACGACAAACACACCTGCCCAAACCAAAAGGATGGCAGACATTCCCCAATAGACGGTGCGAAACCCGTACGCGGCAGCTACCACCGGCCCAAGGAAGACCGCGGCAGACTGGCCAATATTCCCTAAGCCATACACGCCGAGCGCACTGCCTTGGCTCTCCATGGAGAACCAGCGGGAGACGTACCCGACGCCTACAGCAAATGAAGACCCCGCCATTCCGAGAAGAAAGGCCACCGTCAGGAGATTCTGGTAGCTGGTTGCGTACGGGACCAAGGCTACTGGCAAGGCGACAAAGAACATCAGGACGGTGAAAACAGCGCGTCCCCCAAAGCGGTCGGCCAGCATTCCTATCGGTATTCGTGCCAGTGCGCCCAGAAGAACTGGTACTGCAATCAGAAAGGCGGTTTGGGTTGCTGAGAGATGAAACTGTTGTCGAAAACGTGGCGCGAAAGCACTGACTAGGCCCCATGCGGCAAAGCAAACCGTGAAGGACACAGTTCCGAGCAGCAGATGTCTACTCTGTGCCGACTTCGAATTCTCCCCTTCCATGCTCATCGGCAGGCCATTTGCAGATTGTATCCCCAGAAGGAGGCGACGATTGAAGCGTATACCTTTTGGTCTTACGATTTCCAGATTGGGGAACGCTTATTACATCCACGCATGGCGCGCAACGCGTTGCCGGCGCGTGCGCAGGAATTCGTTGCTCCAGGGCGTACGGTAACCGCAAAATCACATCGATCTCACCACCGGAATCGCCGAGTGACGCCGTCAGGGTCACCCCATTCATGTTAGACGCAGTTCCTCTTGCTAAAGGCTCTTACCAGGCATAGGGATAACCGGCTGCCAACGCTTTCTCGAGTTCTGCGTCATAACCATAGACATCGTCGAAAAATCGAATCTGATTTTCCTTGTTCACCGCAGCCGTGCCATAGTCAATCACAACCGGAATTCGCGTGACGAGGTTCACCTGAAGATTGTTTTTCTCGCCGTTCATCGTGGCCTTTACCGCTCCAGATCCCAGCCAGGATTCTTTCGCAACACCCAAGCAACGAGGTCCGCAGGCTGAATGCATCCGTGGCTGAAATCTCGGACGTCCTGCGAGAAAAGTTGTGGAGCATCCGTGCCGTGCAGGTATACGTTATCCGGATTGGGGAAGATGATCTTCACCGGGCCCAGAGAATTGGTGTCGCCGGCTTTTGCCGCACCATCAGATGAAGTGATCTTATGCCTTCTAAAATGTCCGAGCTTACTTGATTGTCGGTTACGACCTCGCCTTTGGGTGTGACCACTTCAAAATTATGCTTGGCAATGTAGTTCGGGTCCTTCTCGATGTGAGGCACGATTTCGTTCCGCTGAATGCCGGGGTCACGTCCCAGTAGGGCCGGAAGACCAGGTATTGGATCTCTTTCTCAAAAATCGGAGACTTGCGGCCGTAGGCTTTTCCAATGATGACGTTGTTGTAGAAGGCGACCGTGCCATCCGGGTTCATCGCGCGCTGCGCACCGACGGAGGCATGGTTGAGGATGAGCTGCTGATGCAATTCCAGTCCGACATTCTGAATCTGCCGGTCGTTCGCCCGGTGACGCGCGATGCTACGCGATCACACCTGGAAGCCGGTGATGGACGATTCGAAGCGTAAGGAACTGTACTGCCTCTGGAAGCGCGCGGTCAGCAAGTCGTTTGACTGGGTCATTCAAGAGAATTGTTAATCAGAACGAAGGAGAATTCGATGCTCGAAAAGTGTTTTGGGGAATTCATGGGAACGCTGATACTCATCTTGCTCGGCGACGGTGTAGTTGCGAACGTATTGCTCAAACGCTCGAAAGCTGAAGGCGCCGGATGGATCGTGATCACCGCCGGTTGGTGCTTCGCCGTCATGGCCGGGGTCTATGTTGCCGTCGCTTGCGGCAGCCCTGATGCCCACCTCAACCCAGCGATAACCTTCGGTTTTGGGGTGCAGACCGGCAACTTCGCGAAGCTCATCCCCTACGTCATTGCGCAGATGGCGGGTGCGTTCGTTGGTGCAACGCTGGTGTGGCTGCACTTCCTGCCGCATTGGAAGGAAACGGAAAGTAAAGATCTCAAGCTGCTCTGCTTCTCCACGATGCCAGCGATTCGCAATTTCGTGGCGAACATGATCAGCGAAATCATCGGCACTTTTGTCCTGGTTTTTGTGGTCGGCAGTATCTTCTCGAAAGCGGTTGCTGGGAGTGGTCTGGTATCGGGACTGGGCGCCTATCTGGTAGCGGCTCTGGTTTGGGGAATCGGCCTTTCTCTCGGAGGAACGACCGGCTACGCGATTAATCCGGCTCGCGACCTCGGGCCACGCATCGCTCACTCGTTACTCCCGATTGCCGGGAAAGGGCAGTCGGGTTGGAGTTACGCGATCGTCCCGGTTCTTGGACCGCTTATCGGTGGTGGTTTGGCCGGAATGCTCCTGCGAGCGATCCATCTCTAACGCTGCAACCACTCCTCAAAAATCGGCGGCAGGCCCACGCTGGCAAGGTCTGCCGCACTCCGCCCTCGTTACGGCCCCACCACTGCCTGTGGTATTTTTCGAGCCGCCAAGGAGAAGAAGCCGGAAGAGAATCTCTAACTGAGAGTATCGCCCTCTAGATCAAACTATGACCAGAGTTCAACTCCGGACTTTGGCCGCGAAGGTTCAAGCAATTAGCGCCATCGGCCCACCTGAGTTGGTTCCAATTGGCTCCCGTGCTAGACTGCGCGGATGGCCGCCAAAAAGAAAACTACGAAGAAGCCAAAGAGAGCTGCGCGCAAGGGGTCGACACGAACGAAGGCGGAGAAACGTCCGAAGAAGGTGGCGAAGAAGAAGCCCGCGCCGAAGAAGAGGGCAGCAAAAAAGAAGGTCGCTGCTAAGAAAGAGCTTAGGAGGAAGAGCCAGCGCGTGGGTGCAGAGGCCTTCCCGCCTGAAGGTCGAGGAGCGCACTCCGGCGAGCAGTCGGGAGATTTACAGGGCTTGTCCGACGTCGAAGCCGCAGATTCGGAGAGCGTCGACGAACTGATCGAGGAGGGCAATGCGTTCGAGGCCGACGTCGTCGCCGGTGTCGAGAGTGCTGGGGACGCAGACGAGAAGGAGGTGCGTACGCACGAAGTGCCGGAGGATGACGTGCCCAGGGAGTACCTGGACAAAGAGTAGGCAAATTCAACTTCTGGATGTTCCACCGTGAAGCGGTTGAATCCCGGTTAGTATTTTCGATTTTGATGACGAGTTTTTGGCCTGCCGTGGGCTCGTCGGACGTCGTTGAACTTATGGCAGACGTTATCTAAATTATTAGCGCGATCTGGCTCAGCAGGGGAGCGGCTGCCACCCATTTCACGAATGACCGCGGCTGGAAACTCACAACATGCATTTCTACACCTCCAGGATTTCAGCTCGCAGGGTTGAGATTGCACATTCCAGATTGCAAACCGTTCAACCGATGAATCTGAAATCAAAAATCTGCAACCTAAAACCTTTCTAAACGACCTACTCGTCATCCTCGTGCAATGGAACGCGTGCTCGAACGGCCAGAATATATGCTTTGGCTTCTGGTTTGTTTTGGTTGTAGAACCCGACCGTACAGTTGGGCCGAAAATAGTAGGCGTCTCCCGCTTTGGCAGGATGGCGGCCTTCGACGCCATCCATTCCACCGCCAGCCACCATTTCGCCTTGGCCGTCGATCACCAGATAAATTTCCTCCGCGGCCGGGTGGTGGTGAGGCCAGTTCGTACCACCGGGCGCAAAATCCATCCAGAAGAAACTGTCCATCACGTAGGCCTCATCAATCAAGTCTCGTTTTCCGGTGCGCAGGCCGATCAGAAGTTTGTACAAGACTGAGTTCGGGTGGCCGCTGACCGTCTCCTCCCTGGCATCTTCGAGGTTTGCGACCTTCGGATGTGGCATCGGGGCTCCGATTTGAATCGATGACGGGATTTTGAATCCCATCACCAGCACGCGCACCGGCTGGTCCGAACGATTTGAGATCGAGCGTTTCACGCCCGGTGGCAAATACGTGAAGTCATGCGTGCGCAACGCCTGCACCTGATCTTCGTAGTGCAGTATGCCCACCCCTTCGACGACGAAATAGATCTCCTCCTGGTGATCGTAGAGTACGGTTTGGCAATCGCCGTGTGCATCCAAAGTGACTTCCCCGAAGCGAGCTACGGTTTGGAGCGATCGATTCTCTTTGTCGCCCTCGCCAAAGATCGGCCGATAATGGCAAGTTGGCGAGCTGAGGTCGGCCTTCGTCTCCTCCTGCGCCGGAGCGTAGCGATGCAGCCACGTGGGATCGACTCGGTGCTCTTGCGCTTGGAGCCCCGGTGCCAGGATCAGCAATAACAGCAGCAGTTTTTTCATCTTTGGTACTCCCGACTGGTACTCCCGACTCTGCAGCGGATTTCGTTTTAAGCCAAGTCGCTTAGGTTTTTCAAGCGGCGCGATTGCGAATCAAGCGGACTTATTTGGCGACCGCTGCAAGTCTCCCCCGAACGACCGTAACCGACGCGGCAGGCAGATTGTACAGGGAGTTCTGCCCGCCGGCGAGTTGCGCGCTTGCAGGTGGCCCGTCAGGATCAGCGTAGCCCTTTTTTCTTGCTGCATGCCACTGGTATTGCGCCTTGCCGAACGTGATCATCGTGATCGGCCCCAGGAAATACGTGTTGCGGTCGGTGCCCGCATCATGAAATACGATCTTCACTTGATGAGGGTGGCCGTGATCTTTGTTAACGAGCATAAGCGACCACTGGCCATCTGGGCGTTGCAAGGGATAGGCCGTTACCAGCAGGTGGCCGGCAGAGTCTTTGACGTCGCTCGAAGCCGCATAGAGCTTGTGCTCAGCATCTTTCGGCTCTGCCCACTCCTGCGTCATGAGTTGCGCTGCGAAGAATTGCGCAGTCTTCTGCTGGATCTGGTAGTGGTCGTCCACCATGAACATGTGGTAGGTCCCCCAGCTGTTGGCGCACGCGGGATGAGGTGGTGAGTAGGAGAGGTCGTGATAATAGTGCGTCGATTTTCCGCCCGCGCTCAAAAATCCACCAAAAGAGTCGGCCAGCCATAGAGCACCAAAGATGTCGACCGCGGCCTCGCCCCCATGATCGTTGGTCTCGGTATCGAGCAGCGGAATCCCGGGCGGCAGGCCGTCGTCGCGCCAGACCTTCATGATGTGGGTGATCAATTCCGGTTCCTGATAAAGATTCTCCCAGGGCGTCTCGCATCCATCGTAGGGATAGTGCTCGAACGACATGAAAGCAAGATCTTGCAGACGTCCGTGAGCCTTCAGATAATCGAGGAAGCGCCCGAGCCAGGAAGTACGGCCTTGCGCATCCGGCCAAGCTTTGATGTCTTCGGTGACTCCTTCAAAAACAGGTCCGCCCAGCTTGAAATCCCGATCCACTTGGTGCAGGGCAGCGGCGAATTGCAAATACAGCGCGGCATAGTCCTCGGGCATCATGTACTGGCCGTCGGGTTCTTCGCCCATTTCGATGTACGAGACCGGATAGCCACGCTTCTTGATATACGTCATTTGCGCAGCGGCGTCCTCAGGCGTGCTGTACAACATGGCAACGGGAACAATGGCAGGCAGGCCGCGGGTGATTCCGCTGTTGAAGAACAGATCGAAGCCCGGCTGATCGCCAGATTCCATGCGGTCCGGCGCAAGATAGAGGTCAGAAGGCTCGTGCCACGGATCGACCGAGGAGCAAAGGGTCAGCGTCTGCTTCTGATCGGGCGAATGATGAAGAACATCTTTGAACTCGTCGTTGGCATCGATGGTTCCGAGGTAAAGCTCGCGGATCGCGTATCCCACGCAGTTTCTCCGATCGCTGGAACCGTGAGCGTCACAGGTATTCGAGGAGCGGGTCATCAGCACCCGCACAAACTTCGTAGTCACCCCAGAAGGATCGAGACGCAGCGTAGCGGCACCGCCTCTTCCATCGCTCTCGGTCCCGGACGCGAAAGTCTTCCACGCGCCTTTGTCCTGGTCATCCATGGCATCGCCGTTTCCAACCCAATACTGCACTTCGTAGGCTTGAGCATAAGGCTCCGCCCAAGCGATGCGAATCGCGTTGATGTCTTCTTTCTTGTCGAGGGCGATCACCACCCACTGCGGATGCAGAGAATCGTCCTCTCCTGTGAAATCCTTTGTGAGATAGGGATTGCTTTTCCAGTACGACTGGAGGTCTCCGTCGTCAAGGCGCGAGAAGCCGTCAAACTCCGTTCCGCCGTTCCGGGTGAAGCCACGATGTCGGAGTGAATAGCCATAGGAGTGACGGATCATTTCTTTCGTGGGAGTGGCGTCGCCCGTGAAATATCCTTTCCCTGCGGGGTCGCTCCACGTACCCTTTGGGTTCCAATGCCAGGCTTGCACGAATAAATCCGTGTTCTGGCGGTAACTGATGACGCCCCATCCGGCGGAGAGAACCTGCTTGATCTGATCAGGGCGAAAAAACACGTCGGTGGCATTGCTGGGCACGCGGTCTACGGTTGATCCCAGGGCATAAAGAGGGCTGAATGTGTTTACCTCGTGCCCGGGAGTTGCGTCGACGCGAACGGTCTGCGCAATTCCATACTTTGGCCACGCAAGAACGGCCAGCAGGGAAAAAAGTGTGCTCAGCATTCGGCGGCGAATCAGCGAAGAAAAATCTGGCGGCTCGGGTTGCATGGTTTGCCTAGGAGACACGGAGCATGGTCCCTGCGTCAAGACTCATACATCAAATCGCGGATTCTTTGCCACGGTCGCAGCAAGCCGCTTTCACCTAATGAAACTTGGCTTCCGTCTGGGTCTGGGCCGCGCTGTTCTGTATAATTTTCCGATTCAGTGCTGGACTCCAGCGCTACCATTCAGGAGCATTCTTCGTGCTGCTCAGAGTATTCAATGATCGAATCGCACTGGGGCAGGCGGCCGCCAAACAAGCATCAGCGGCGATTTGCCGCGCCATTGCGGATCATGGGCACGCACGGATCATTGCTGCGACGGCTGCCTCGCAACTCGAATTTCTGGAGGCATTGACAGGTGCACCGGAGATCGACTGGCACAAGGTGGAGGTTTTCCATCTCGATGAATACATCGGTTTGCCGGTCACGCATCCGGGAAGTTTCCGCAAAATGCTGCTCGAGCAGTTGGTGCGAAAAACCGGAATTGCCAATTACCACCTGCTCGACGGCGATGCTGCTGATCCAATGGAAGTGTTGCGGCGGGTTGGCAAAGATCTGGCATCCAGGTCCGTGGATATTGCGTTTCTTGGTGTTGGCGAGAACGGGCACATCGCATTCAACGATCCGCCCGCTGATTTTGAGACTGAGGAACCTTACCTCATCGTGAACCTCGATGAAGCCTGCCGCCAGCAGCAGGTGGGGGAGGCCTGGTTCGCCGACATTTCACAGGTTCCGAAGCAGGCGATCTCCATGTCGGCCCGCCAAATTCTCAAAGCCCGGGAGATATTGGCGGTTGTGCCCGGCCCGCGCAAGGCCAAAGCTGTGAAGGCTTGCTTTGAGGGCGCCATCAGCCCCATGGAACCCGCATCGATTCTGCGCACTCATTCTGACGCCACCGTCTATCTCGACAAGAACTCAGCTGCGCTTCTGGGTCCGGCCTTGCAGAATGCACTGAGGGCTGAGTCCCAGGTCACGATTGGCGCTTAGCGTGGTGAAACGGGGCACTCCGATAGACGCACGAAGCCTTGCGTCATCATTGCTAGCCGGCACACCGAGGTTGTAGCGGTTACCGCGGGGTCTGCGCGGAAATACAGCTTAGAACAAAAACTTTAAGGCCGGTCAAGAAGTTTGGCAGGCTGTAGAGCAAAGAAATCGTATTCGTGCAAGAAGCTATTTTCACCAGATAATTCCCACTCTCGTTTTGTGTGCGAGCCTGCTGCTCACTGCAACGTAGCTTGAGGAAGTCGCAGCCCAATTAAGACAGCTTCTTTCCGGGACCGCGCATGCAGCAGCGGGATTGTGCGAGCTTGCGGTGGGCGTCATCCAGGCACGATCGCTCCAGAGACATCTCCCCGCATCGGTATAATTACGCGACGCTCATGGATTGGGTTCGGTCCCTCATCCGCTGGTTGTTTGACTCGGAGCATGGCGCTCTTGACAGGCTGATTCCACGCTGGCTCTTCCTTCGGGCACTCGGCTGCATTTATTTTTCCGCCTTCTTCTCCCTCGTGTTTCAGATCCGTGGGCTCATCGGCCCGGCAGGTATCCTGCCGGCGAACGAATATCTACAACTGGTTGCGCATTCCCTGGGCCACAGCCGAAGCTTATGGTTTGCACCTACTTTGTTCTGGCTTGCTGGCGGCCCTCATATGCTCACCGCCGTGTGCTGGGTAGGCATGGGAGCCTCGCTCGTGCTGACCATGAATGTTTGGCCGCGAGGAATGCTGGCGCTCTGTTTCGTGTGCTTTCTCTCGTTCGTGAGTGCGGCGCAGGATTTCTCCAGTTATCAATCGGACGGGATGTTGCTTGAAGCCGGATTCATTGCACTCTTCTTTGCGCCGCCAGGTATCCGTCCTGGCCTGCGCCCGCAATGGCGCCTGCCGCGTGCCAGTCTGTTCCTGCTGCAATGGGAATGGCTTCGCATCTACTTCGAGTCCGGCGTTGCGAAGATCATCGGTGGAGATCCCGAGTGGCGCAACTTTACGGCGATGGACGAGTACTACCAGAATGGTCCGCTGCCTACGTGGATCGGCTGGTATATGCAGCATCTGCCGCACTGGTTCCACGCCTCGACTGTTCTTGCGACGCTGGCGCTCGAACTGGTTTTGGTTTGGATGTTGTTTCTGCCGCGACGCTGGCGGATCGCGTGTTTCTTTATTGTGACTCCGTGGCAAATCGGAATCATTCTCAGTGCCAACTACACGTTCCTAAACTACCTTGTCCTGGTGTTGGGATTCCTCTTGTTGGATGATCGTTTTCTGCTACCGTTTCTGCCACAGCGATGGAGAAGAGCCTTCGTTGCGAGCGCCATAACCCGCCGCCAGGACAATCCGCCTACTTCGGAATCCAGTGAGCCCGGCGAGGGATGGGAGATGTCGGCAGAACCAGGACAGCCCGAACAAAGTCGACTGCGAGGTTGGAGACTCGGGTTCCGTCGACCGTTCAGGATACTGAAGCTCGCTTTGATTGGCACGGCGCTTAGCTGGATTTTCTATGCCACGACAGTGGAGTTGATCTGGATGTTCTCCACGCTACCACTGCCACCCGCCCCGGTCGAGGTGCTTGAGCCTTTTCGGATCGCGAATCGATACGGGCTCTTTGGAATCATGACGAGGGGGCGATACGAGATCGAGTTTCAAGGTTCGGACGATGGAGCGACCTGGGTAGCATATCCGTTCCGGTATAAGCCGCAGGACTTGAACAAGCCACCTGGGATTTACGCTCCCTATCAGCCGCGCTTCGACTGGAATCTGTGGTTTGCTTCGCTGGGCTCGTGGCGCGACTATCCGATTGTGCCCAACACCGAAGTGCGGCTGCTTTCGAATGACAGCGATGTTCTCAATCTTTTTGGGAGCAATCCTTTTCCGAATAAGCCGCCGCACGAGGTGCGCGCTGTGATTTGGCAGTATTGGTTTACCACCATGTCCGAAAAACGGACGCAGGGCCTGTGGTGGCGCCGTCAGTTTATCGGACTGTATGCTCCGACCGTCGATCGCGCACCCGATGGGAGTATCCAGGTTGTCGAATGGCCCACGGCTGGTCCGCGGGAGTGAAAGCTGGATAGGCGCCGATGGTCTTCTGAATGATGATTGGCTGGTGATCCACGCATTCCAGGGTTGCGCGTTGCTCGTGGTCGTACAAGTGGCGGAATGAAGCCGCGGACGATGGACAGATAGACGAGACCTAACACCATAAAGGCAAGCTCCGTGCTCAGGCTATGGACTTTCCGGCCTTTTAGGATTGCCACGAGTTCCGCCTCGCCATAGGATTGTAGCCACAGCTATACTTGGAAACCATCAGAGGGGAACGTGAATGACCTGGCGCAAGTCGTTTAGGGCACATCGGCTCCATTTGACAGCGTCCGTCGCCTTGCTTGCTTTTTCCGTGGCGATCGTGGGCTGCCGCAAAGAAAAGCCTGCTGAGCCTGCAATCGCCCCGGCGGCGCCGCCCGCAGCACCCCCGGCAGCGCCTTCTGCGGCACCTTCCGGTGTGTTCGTGCACAAGGACATAGCAACTTCATCGGGTGGCCACGACGTCGACTACTATTCGATCTTGCGTTTTGGAAAGGATGGGCAGGTCTGCATGGTGAATGTTTCCACTGAACTGGATGACGAGGCCCTGTCACGATACGGCAAGTCATGCGATGCGCGCGAGAAGGGCCGTGAATATGGAAATTACACCTTCGTAAACGGAACGATCACATTCAGCCTCGGGGAAAGCGATTATTCCGGAGTGTTTGACAACGACCGGCTGATCTTGAGCACCGTCTATCGGCCCACCCAGAAGACGAGCACAGATGAATACCGTCACCATGATGTGGCTTATGATAATCAGCAACAGCAAAGCAATCCATCGGGACCGAAGTAATCCTCAACCGGTCCTGGAACCAGAAGCAACTTGCTCATGCTTTCGTTATTGCACCTTTTGCACCCCAAGGTGCGCGCGACGACGCTGAGCAAAGAGATTCTGTCTGACAAATCCATCGTCAGGAACGCACACCGTCTCCTTTACGCCGAATCACTGGCTTTGGTTTAGCGGCAGGACCAGGAGGTGACATGAAGAGACGTATCGGTTGTTTAGCACAGTGTGGAGTTTTGGTTCTATGTGGCCTCCTCATGTATCCGAGCTTGTCATCCGCGCAGGATGACGTCGAACCGGGTCACCCGATCGGCAAGGTCTCGACCAAAGGGGACCTGATCGTCATGGAACTGGATGAGGGTGCGCTTGGCAAAGCTAACCTGTTCGACCTGGTCGGTCGCACGCTGCGCTTCACCCCGGAGGGGTCCCGCTATCGGGTGGAGAATGAAGCCTTGCACTGGGATTCCGACTTCGGCTCTGAACTCGCGGGCGCCGAAGTGACTCTCCATCAGGTCGCCTTTCCTTTCTCGGGTCAGAAATGGAACTCATTCCGTGTGGGCAGAACCGGATCGATCCGCTTCGGCACGCCGCAAACGGACGGAAGTCCCGAGTTTCGCGATCGTAGCGATGGAGGAGTGTCTATTGGTCGGTTCGACCCCTTAGCGGAAGCGGCGAGCACGCTCATCGATAGCGCCCCGGCGATCTGCGTGTTCTTTAAGCCGCGGATGTCCGGACCTCATTATGTGAAGGAACTGCCCGATCGCGTGGTTGTCACCTGGGATCTCACGGAGCCGTTCGGAAATATCCAGGACTTCACTTGGTTCAAGACGATCAACCGCTTTCAGGCCGTGCTGCATCACGACGGCTCCATTGAGATGTCGTACAAGGAACTCGCCGCGAAGGATGCCATCGTTGGCGTCTACCCGGTTCTCTCAGGCGCGGAAAAGCCTTTGGCGACCCTCAGTGTTGAGCCCCATCCAGCGGTCGCTGCGAACCTGGATGTCCGGAATCTCAAGCTCTCAGTCGACGACGGCATCCTCCTAAAGGTTACGTTCGAAACGCGTGGGCCGGTGCTGCTGGAAGGCGATCCAGCGGTGGAAGGTATTACGTACCGCGTGCTTTTCGATACGCACGAACCATTTTCCACCAGCGCCGATTCTGCCCGCCCAACGTTTGTCTGGACCGTGCAAGGATTTTTGCCGCACCGTCGGCCATCAAGGTACATTGCATTTGGTCCGGGTGTCTCGCGCAGGGTGAAGGCGATTGGCAACACGATCACCCTGCAGGGAGTGCTGCCGACGGCGCTCCGCGGAGTAGGGCAGGTTGCCGTCTACGCTGATGTTGCTGCGCGCGGAAACCCTGAGCCCGTCGAACGTTTGTCACCTCATGTCGTTCGGTTGTCGGGAATTCTCAATCCCGAGGTTCATCTTTCCTCGCTGACGCGCAAGGATGGCCCCTTTGCAGTCGTGTACGAATCGTTCCACTACCTGGCTTTGCCCAAACCTCAGGATCTCTCCTGCACAGTCATTAAGAGCCTTGGCGACAAATTCGATTTCCTTGCTTACTACTCCGACTTCCGCATCGACAACCAGGAGGCAGGCACCCCGAGTGACGGCCCCAAGGGCGGCAATGTGCTGGGAACCGGGGAACTGCAACACGACCTGGGAGCCTACTGCACTCAAGGCAGGTTCCAGTGGGGCTACGTGCAACCTGTATACGCTGGTTCAATCCAGATGCAGGAACGGCCGCCTGAAGATGCGCCTGTCGCGAGCGACCACGATATAACCTTTTACTCCCACCAACTGGCGGAGAGTTCTCCGGACCGGAAGCTTCGTCCCTATAACTACGCGATGTCTCAGATTGGGCACGAAATGGGCCACCGCTGGTCCGCTTTCGTCTCCGCGAAGGTCGATGGCGAAACCATCGTCCTCGGTCCCGTTCATTGGGCACAAGGGTTGCAAGCCCCGGTGGCGTTTCCCTATCAGCGGCCCACCGAGGCATCGGCCATGGGTGGCGGCGTCTGGCAGGATAACTTCGATGGAACCTACACCCAGCTCGATGACAACTACTACGTGCCGGCGACAGGATATTCCTATCTTGACCTGTATCTGATGGGCTTGATCTCTGCCGCAGAGGTGCCGGACTTCTTTATGTTGAAGAACCTCGTGGCAGTCGGCAAAGACGCAAACGGGCATCCGATATTCAAAGCCGACCGAACGAAAGTGACGATTCAAGATGTGATCGCCGTGGAGGGGCCGCGCTTACCCGACGTCGATCACTCGCAAAGGGAATTTAATACCGGGATGGTCGTTGTGGTGGAGCACGGGCAAAGCCCGAGCCACGAACTCATCGAGCGAACCAATGGCATTCGGGAGCGGTGGATCGATTATTGGGCGACGACAACCGGACACCGCGCGTCCATGACAACGGATCCACGGTAAGTCCAGGCGCGTAGTCGGTCTGAGGTCGAGGCATTGACCTCGCATTCTTGGCCGGTGCGGGAACAGAACTTGATCGAACCAGCCGTAAACGTGGCTTTCCAGCCGCCGTTTTCGATCCTACCCACGGGTGCTCCGCAGAAGTGGAAGTCAACCGAGCCAGACTACTTCCGCGTAGCGACCTAGGGGCACCCAGAGTTTGGTTTCAGTCGAAGGATTGCGAGAAACTTAGGTCACATCGGCGCGGTCACGCCTTGAAAAAAGATCGTATCAAGATGTATATTATATCGCAGTACGATCTACTTGTTATGGGTCGCGATTCCTTTCCTTCGGAATTCTTAAAATATGAAGCCGCTCGCAGATAAGGAAACCATTCAGGATCTTGCATGGTTTCGCTATCACCTGCGCCGGTTTCTCCGGTTTAGTGAGAATGCGGCGCGAGACTGCGGCGTGACTCCACAGCAGCATC
>JBAUAN010000043.1:0-62500 GCA_049675725.1 Candidatus Sulfotelmatobacter sp.
ATCGACCGTCACAACGAAAGTCCGAAACCCTTCATCTGGACCGCGCGAGCTGCCGACATCCTGGAAAAAGTGAAACGCGCTCGCCGCACCCTGAATAAACGTCAATCTGTTTGACGCACGACACTAGGGTGGGCGGAGCTTGAGTAATCGGGCAGTCAGTACCCAAGTGTGTTTTTCAGGGTTAGAAGGACAGGAGGTCAGCTAAGTCAGCGCCAGAAGCTGCTGAGGCATGTGCGGTGCCGCAACTGTATCCCTGGATTCTCGGAGGTCGTCCCTGGCGGATAACCAACCGCTCCGCAGCTGCGTCAAATAAGTAGCGAGGATGTAATGCCAGCCACACGGTATCAGATATCATCCACCGTGACCGAGAGCGCGGTCGCTGAGACAGTCAGGAGAGTAAATGCGCAGGCTTTTGCTCTGTTGACGCGGCGCGTCGAAATCAATCGGCGAATCCGGAGTCTTCACCGCGTAGTCCGAGGGTTGCGGGACCTCGCAACTGACGGCGCATCCGACCACGGCGATGCGGCACCGGCCACGCCGCAGAGTGCCGCGTGCACGCCAAATGCGGAGCGGTCCAAGCAGGGACCAGAAACACACGACAGCAATTCATCGCGACAGCACAAAGCCGGACAAATGCGGCTCCAGTCGTCAGGGTGCCTAGAACTCCACGCGGCCAGACTATACCGGGCTTGCCGCATTGCGCTTATGGAAGCAGGAAGCGCAGTGTCGCTGGATGACATTCGCTCGCGCATCGATCGCAGGGGTTCCTTTACTTTTTCCGATTCCAGATCGGCAGACACGTTGATTACTCGAATATTGAACCTCATGACAGAGAGTGGAGAGATTCGTTGCGCGAACAGTGGCCTTCAATTGCTTTGGCAACGAACCCTTCCGGTGCACGAAGTCGACGACTCGCAATAAATCTCGGCCGAGTAATTGGCGATCGCCATCATTCACTTTTCTTCTACTGCTTCGCCGCGCTCTAACTTCTTCGATCATGGTCTGGGACGACCTGTTATTAATGTGGGATAGTTTGCAGATTAATCGGGACAAGACAAATCGACCCGTCGGTTGTAGCGATCTTCGATTGCTCTCTGCAAAGAGTTGGTCCATCATGTAATCCTCGCCGGCCACACGAGAGGTACGTTGGAACGATGAAAGACCTTTGTCCGGTCGAGTGGCGCGGTTGCGAAAGGCGTAACTGAAGGAACTCCCGACATGAAGATCAATTGCGAGGCTTGTGGCCTCGCGCTGCCAGCTGAGCGCACGGCGTACGTGTGCTCTTACGAATGCACCTTCTGTCCGATATGCACCTCGAACATGCATGGCATCTGTTTGCACTGTGGAGGTGAGCTAGTCCGACGGCCACGTCGTTTGGTGCCGGTCAAAGGCGTGGAGGTCGCGAACAGCCGCGCCCCTGGGCCTGTTCGCCCCTGGATTATTGGGCAGTGAGTTTCGGAGTGTGGAGTTTTGTTGCTCTAGCCTACGGACTTACTGTCTTCCAGTTGTATCGTTCGACCGGTGAGGTCACGAGCTTCCTGACTGTGCTGGCCATGCAATCCAGCCAGGTACTCACTTACATCCCGCTGACTCCCCTGGCGTTCGCGCTGGCAAATCGCTACCAGTTGCAGCGTAACAACTGGATGAGAAATTCTTTGGTCCTTCTGGCGGGCGGGCTGGCATTTACCGTCGCGCAAGTGGCAATGCGGGGCATGACTCCGTACGCGTATTGGGATCCCAGCGTCCGGCAGTGGGTTTCCGCGGTTTGGGATGCGCAAGCCCACGGATTCCGAATCCAGTGGTCTATGTTTGGCAGGATATTTCTAGCTAACGTAGTCGACGACATTGTCACCACTTACCTGCCGATCGTCTTGATCGCGCACGTGGCGTCTTATTACCAAAGATTCCGCGAGCGAGAGTTGCGCACTTCACAATTGCAGGGACAGCTTGAGAAAGCCCGGCTACAATCTCTAAAGAGCCAACTACAGCCGCATTTTTTATTCAACACGCTGAATTCCATTTCCGCTTTGATGTTAACCAACGTCGAAGCTGCCGATCGAATGATTACTCGGCTGGGTGACCTGCTCAGGATCAGCCTTGAAGCGTGGGCACCCAAATGACAACCTTGAGCCGCGAACTGGAATTCGTAAGTTGTTACATCGAGATCGAAAAGGTGCGGTTCGAAGAAAGGCTGAAGATAACTATCGATGTCGCTCCCGAGACGCTCGATGCCAGCGTCCCGCACTTGTTGTTGCAGCCTTTGGTTGACAATGCCATCAAGCACGGAATCTCCAGGTTGGTATCTGGCGGCGAGATTCACATCTCCGTTACGGCGGATGACGCTGACCTCCATATCGAGGTAAGAGACAACGGACCTGGGTTTCGGGAGCCAGTTCACTCTTCTTCAAGCGGCGTGGGCCTGAGAATCACGCGCGAGCGGCTGGAGACAATTTACGGCCAAGACCAGAGCGTGGAGGTGCTCAGCCTGCCCCAAGGTGGAGTGGCCGCCCGGGTCTGTATTCCCCTCCGCATGGCCGCGGCCGGAAACGAGCAGTTTCCGCTCGCGGAGGCATCAGTCGCTCCAACCTAACAACTGGCGTTCAAAATCAAAGCTGATGCGTTTTGGCCGCAGGCATGAAACTCCCATCAGCCCATCCAGGCCGATTGCAAAACCTTGCTGCGCCGTCACGACCGACGCTCGCTGCGGTCCTACCTCTAAGGTTCCGATCCTGGCCTGAGGGAGAACGACCGCCCCAAAGCGAACGTTCCCGGAAGCGTTGTGTCCAGTCCCGATGACGCTGGTCGGCACATAGTCCACGCCGCGCAGGCGGCTCTCAAACCGCACTAATTGTGGTGTTCCCGTATCCACAAGCAAATGCAACTGCCGGCCGCCACTTTTCAGATTCACCGTGATGAACTGCTCACCTGCAGTAAAAGGTACGGTGTGATGCTCTACCGAAGCCGCTCCGAAAACGATGCGCCGTTTTGAGTAATCCACGGTGAAGTTGGTCGCGCCAAGCACGTCGAGTCCGATCACGGCGTCAATGCGGGTTCCCAGTCCGCGGCTGATTGCAGAAAAATCCGCGACCATAACGGGCAGATTCTGCCGCCGTAGTGGACCGAGCTGAAAATCGGGAAGCGTTACGTTTTGTGATGCCACACTTTTGTTGAAGAGTGACAGATCTCGGGATACACCCTCCAGTCCCAGCTTTGCAGAAACAGTCCGGTCGATCATGCTCGGGTTGGTGCCAGTATCGAGCAGCAGGTTTTGATGCTCCAAGCTGCCAATTCGCCCGTCCACGACGATCAAGTAGTCCTGGTAGGCCTTGAACGGAATCTCCACAACCGGGCGCGTGGGGCTGGAGGTTTTTACCTTGAGATCGCCGCCAAAGCAGAACTCGCGCAGGCTGCAGTTCAGGACGGCTAGCAGCGTCAGTTGCGCAACGGTTCGAGCAGCGAACCCTCCGCGCCAGCACATTCCTTTCGTAGGCGCAGGCCGAGCACGTGGGCATTCACGTCTTTCCGGGCCCACGATGCCGATACCGCCCACGCGCCGTGCCATGCGGAACAGACGTCAAGGCACGCGTCCCGTTTGTTGGCCTTGGGACATGTAGCCGACTTGTTGGGATAAAGACCCATGAAACCCCAACCACGGCGCTGGCAGCAGCTTCGGGCAAAGTTTGCCACCTGCTTCCGCCATGCGATATCCGGGCTGCGCCGGAAAGCATATGACAATCGACTACGCTGAATCTGATCCTTCGCCATCGGGAGCGGGGGACGATGTGCTCTCCTGCTCCCCCGCCCAAAGCCACAAGCGTGGCCCGCGATCCCCAGACAATACTGTCGCCTCGTCGTACTCCACCAATCTGCCCAGAATCGTATTAATGGTTGCCATCGGATCTTTGTGGCGGGCCAGCAAAGCCGGCACCGTTCGTTGAACGGCGTCGCAAACCTCGCGTGCGCTTATTGGCCGCCCCGCTTCCATCAGTACTCGGCGGCACGCCCGAGTGATGCCGGGCTGGCGGGAACTGCCTTTACGATCAAGCAGGTCCAGAAGGGCGGCGTCCAAAATTCCATCGCCAAACAGGTTCGCCAATCCGACGATAGTTTGCTTCACGGCACCGATGCGTTTGGTGACCTGCGCTCGCTCCTCGATCAATTGCCGCAACTCGTGCTCTGCGCGGCGTATTACATCTTGCACGTGGCGGTTTGTCCCCGGTGCACCTGCTGCAGACTTCTCCGTCGTTTGTCCGTGATCCATCGCAGCTTACATAGCACTCTTGTTGTCTCGCGGTGCAGCCCCAGGGATCGACACCGCTTTAAGCGGGACCACAGGCATGCAAAGCCCACGAAGCTGGTGCAAGCTTCCTCGCGCTGTCGGGCGCTAGCCCCGACAGCGACGGTCCGCGCTGAGCCTCGTGTCAGGAATCAGGAACGCAAGCTTGCCGTCGTGAATCTAGTAAATCACTTTCATCCCGAAGTAGACACATCGACTCCCGGCCGGGCAGGAGAGTGCTGCGTCCGATTGCACGGTGGGGTCTGCAAAGGCGGCGCCTGCTCCAGCCGCACCGGCACTTTCAATAAATGTGTTAATCCCGGGAATCGTGTTCCCGTAGTTCGGATGGTTGAAAGCGTTATTCATGGTCATGTGCCACTGCAAGGTCGCACGTTCCCAGAACTTGAAGTTCTTGAACAGCGTGAAGTTGCCGAGATTGGTGTGGTAGTCGCGAACGCTGTTGCGTCGAACGTTGCCGAACGGAACTCCGAAGACTGTCTCGGCTTCCCCGCCGTTCGCAATGAAGTGCACTTGGCTGTTGGTAACCTGCGTGACCGCGCCGTTATTTAAGCCGTTCAGGCTGAGCAGTTGATTGACTGGTATCGGAGGCGTTGGATTCGTCTTCGTAGGGCAATCCACTCCATAGGTAGGGCATGCATCCCCGGCAAAAATCCCGACTTGAGTTACCGGAGCACTTGGGCTCCCCATGAACGGTCGCACTACGTCGGGGACCGTGTTGTTGAAGGCTTGGTCAAAGGCTACATCCTCGATCGGAGACGTCGCCGAGTTGATGAAGAACTGTTGTGGTGTATAGTTCTGGCCGGACTGAAGGATATAGGCTCCGGACACCGCCCAGCCACCTGCGACATGTCCGAGGATGCCACGCTGGGAACGCATGAACGGAATATCTTCGACGAAAGATAGAGTCCAGGTCTGCGGGAAGTCGATTCCAGAGAGGGAATACTCTCCTCCCTTCACGTTGAGCGGGTCCTGGGCGTAGGTTTCACTGTTGCCGCCAGCGAACGAATTAAAAATCTCGCTGGTGTTGTCCATCGTCTTACTCCACGTGTAACTGCTTCGCAGCGTCAACTGTCGGAAAATGTTGCTGGTGCGGAATTCCGCCTGTAATCCATTGTAGTTGGAGTAGCCACTATTGCCGACCTCCAGCTGGATCCCGGTGTTGCAGTTGATCCGTCCCACCGCGGCCGGTACCACTGCGCTGGCTGTTGGGCAGGGCGCATCGCCTGCGGGAATATAACTCGGGAAGGCCGATGCGAGGCCTGCGATCGATGGATTGACGTTGATACTTTGGAACAGGTTCTCGCCGTGATTGCCCACGTACCGCACCTCGATCGCAGCATCCTTAGTCAGGTTGCGCTGGACGCCCAACGACCACTCGTGGACTTTATCCGGACTGAGGTGTGGGTCAAGTGTGACTTCGGGAGAATTTCGCGGGTCGAGCTTGCCAAAAGGGAGCAAGCTGCCGTACGCGGCGCGAACAGAAGGCCCTAATGGAGATGCGGGGACACCGGGAAGTCCTGATCCGGCAAAAGTCTGCCCCAACACTACGGGCGAGGTAGTGGCGTCATTCAAGAAAATGTTGTAGAAGGCGGGGTCGTAAGTGAGTCGATAGCCACCGCGCACCACCGTGTTGCCATTACGAGTGAACGGTGTGTCGGGTGACCATGCGAATCCAATGCTGGGACCAAACAAAGTGTGAATCGCCGGAAGCGATGGGGTCGTGGTAGCAGAAAGCGGCAAAGACGCCAACCATACAGGGTTGCTTCCGGTTTGCTGAGCCACAGTTTCCCGATGGAATATGTTGGCTGGCTGACCTAAGTAAGACCATGTTAGTCCTAGGTTTAAGGTCAGATTGGGCCTAACCTTCCAGTCATCTCCAACATATAGGAAAGTATCCCACTCCTTGAATGGATGCTCTGGGTTGCCCTCATCAAGAGTTGTGTTGGAAGGCGTGTTGGCCGCGTAGGCGCCCCAATCGCTAAAAACGTAGACGCCGTTATACCCGGGAAGAAAGACATTAGGAGATCTCTGGTTGGTGATGTTGGCGCCCCATTTCAACTGGTGTTGCCCCTTGGTATAGCTGAAATTGTCTTGCAGCTGATAGGAGTTGACGATTCTGCCCTCTGGGAAATTCGAACCAGGCCCAAAGCCCAGAAGAGTGGAAGTGGTGAAAGCAATCGACGTCATGGTGTCCGCAACGTTGTTCATTAACGGCACCGAGCCCACCGTGTTGCCGCCGAACTGCACCGCGTTGCGCGAGTAACCCAGGCGAAATTCGTTGAGCATTCTGTTGTTAAAAGTGTGTGTCCAGTCGACCAGGCCGGATTGACCGAGCGAGGGAACATTAACTGGATACCCTGCGGCATTGCTGGTGGCGCTCGTAGCAACGTTGAAGAAATTTTCTTTTTGGTATAGGTAGCGGATATAAAAAGAGTCGGAGTCGGTGGCGTGCACGTCCAGTCGCGTGACCCAATCGTAGACATGAAAGCCGTCGGGAAGATCTCGTTGGATGCCGGCCAATTGATATCCGCAGGCCGGATCCCCATTCGTCGGATCAGTAGTGTTATTCACGGGCGCCTTGTCGAAATACGCAGTACTCGGGGCGCCTGAAAAAGTGGGCGATCCGCCCACGGCGTAGGGCCCAAAATTGGAGAGTGCCGCAACGCTGGCGCTTCCAGGAAAGCAACCCGCCAGCGTTCCAATTCCGTTGGGAGTCGGCGTCAAGACGCCGGTGCTGAAGAACGAGCTCGAAGAATCGATCTGATCGTCAAAGCCTCCGAAGATGAACACCTTGTTCTTCAGAAGTGGGCCGCCGATGCTTCCACCCGTGAATTCCTGGTTGAAACGGGGAGGCTTGGTAATGCCCTCAAAGCTTTTCTCGATATTCGTAAGGCTGGTCAAAACCGAGTTGGTTTCGTTTCCGAACACGGTTCCGTGCCACCGATTAGTACCGTTCTTAGTTACCTGGTTGATCACCGAGCCAGAGTTGCGGCCGTATTCGGGACCGAAGTTGCTGGTGGTGGCCTGATATTCATTCACGAAGTCGATGTCACTCAGAAACAACGCTGGCCCGGCCACGGAATTGTCATTGTTATTCTGCCCGTCAATCTGCTGGTCGTTGTTCCGGCCGCGAATGCCGTTCACTGTGAATCCCACGCCGTTGGTGTTGGAAAAATTGTTATCCCGAGCAGCGGCCACACCTGGCAAGGTCAATGCGATGAAATCCGCGCCCTCATTCTCGGCAACTCCGGCGAAGGTTTGCAAAGCCTCGCCGGTGATGGCGGTGCTGACTTGTGCCTGCGCCGATTCAACCAGTGGTGCCGCCGAGGACACTTCGACCGACTCGCTGGCTTGGCCGACCTCCAGCTTCAGAGCTCCCAACGTGTGCTCGATATTGGCATCCACCGAGATGCCGGACGATTTCAGATTGCGAAAGCCGCCCTTCGAAATCTCCAGGTCATACCGGGCCACGGAAAGGAACGTAAACCGAAACGCTCCAGTAGCAGAAGTCGTCGCTTGTTGCTTTGCGCCGTTGCCTTCATTTGTCAGTGTCACGGTTGCGTCGGCGACCAGTGCGCCCGAAGGGTCGACGACCGTACCGCTAAGGGATCCGGTGGACACCTGCGCTGCCGCCGTGGTTCCAAAGATTGCTGCTCCAAGAACCGTTAGGGAGACGAGCCTGAAAAAGGAGCTGACCTGCATGTAATTCCTCCTGCACACCTAAACATCAACAGTGAGATCTGGTACATGTTTTGTGCGGCTTGAGCTCGCTACTCAGCGATCCAAGTTGCCAAGCAGAAATACGTACCTGCCAAAACAGAGGTGCATGCCGCCGCCCAATTGAGTAGACATGCCAACGACGCGGTACAAATACCCTCGCTTGTGGGATGAGGTTCACGGAGAATTACATGAGGTGTTAGTTTCTGGCAGACTGGAAGAGGCCGCTAACGCGTCGATTGAATGTGCTTCATCCAAATCCGTGGATGCCGCACGGCCTTGACTATGAGAATTGGAACCGAAGGCGCCT
This sequence comes from Candidatus Sulfotelmatobacter sp., assembly GCA_049675725.1. GTDB lineage: Bacteria > Acidobacteriota > Terriglobia > Terriglobales > Acidobacteriaceae > Sulfotelmatobacter. The sequence continues at coordinate 8,325 of JBAUAN010000043.1, forward strand.
TGTACAACAACACATGCTTCCGACCCAGGCAGCAGAATTTCGCAGCGTCGGCAGGCGAGATCAAAGGCTCCCGATAGTGCCGGACAACAGCCAAAGTCAATCCTCTATTTGCAACCAGTTACGGTACAATTCCGGAATTCGCTTCGGTTGTTCGACCCGCGCCCGCGGGAATGAATCGAAAAAGTGAGGACATGTCCTTGTGAACGTCCTGTTACTTTCCATGCCGGATTCTTTCGAGCACATGCCCCCTGTCGCGATTCGCATGCCCAATGGGGCGCTTACGTCACTGGCGGGAAACGTTGATCCGCAGCACCGCGTAGCCGTGGCTGATTTAATTCTGGTTCATCGGCAGGTTCGCGAGACGGTCACCCGGCTTGTCCGCGAACTTGATCCGGAAGTTGTTGGACTTTCCATCATGACGTTTCAGCGCCGCACCGCCGGTCGCATTATCGACCTGGTGCGCGCTCTCCGGCCTGGAGTCAAGGTCGTTGTGGGAGGATACGACCCAAGCCTTGCGCCCGAAGCGTACGCGCAAATGGACGTCGATTATCTTGTGCGCAGCGAGGGGGAAGTCACGTTCCGCGAATTGTTGCGCGCACTCGAGCAGAGGTCCGGAGTCGATCAGATCGGCGGCCTCTCCTACCGGGACGGCCCGAGGTGGGTACATAACCTCGACCGCTTGCCGCACCGGCTTGAGGACAGCGAAATCCGCCCGCCGAACCGCGATGCGCGCGTGCTCCGGGGATACACGTTGCTCGGCCGCCAGGTGGACGTAATCGAGACCTCACGCGGCTGCACCTACGATTGCAGCTTCTGTTCCATCATCGAGATGAGGGGCCGAAATTTTCACACCTATTCGTTCGACCGCGTGTTGGCGGATATTCGCGACGCCCGCGACCACGGCGCTCGAACCATTTTCCTGGTTGACGACAACATCACGCTGAACGTGCGGCGCTTCGAGGCGTTGTGCGAAGCCATCATCGCCGCCGGACTCAACAAGATCGACTACTTCGTGCAGGCCATGACCTCGGCCATCGCGAATTACGGCGAGACTCTCGCCCCGCTCATGCGGCGAGCCGGATTTCGCTATGTTTTTCTCGGCATCGAGAACATTCTCGAAAACGATTTGGAATTCCTGAAAGCTTCCGCCAAGAATACCGAGCGTACCAACGGCCAAAACACCGGAAATGCTACCCTCAAAGCCATCGATTACGTGCACCGCAACCAGATGTTTGTGGTTGGCGGATTGATCGTTGGCAGTCCCGGCGACACCCGCGAATCGATCGAGGCCAATCTCGAATTTGCCCGCCGCTACGTCGATTGGCCCTACATTCAACACCCCACGCCATACCCGCGCACGCCCATGACGAAAGATTTCCGGGATCAAGGGCTGATCATGAATGAGCGATTGGAAGAATACGACGGAACTACCGCGGTGGTGCGCACGGAGCACCTGCCGGCCGAGGAAGTGGAATTCATGCGCTGGAAGGCCGAGCGCTGGATGAAGGTTCACCACATTCCGGCTGCGTTCAAGCATGACCCGGGCTTCGTCCTGTTCCGGGGATGGAAGATGTTTGCCCACACCTTCCGTGGAAGTTCGATCCGCTCAGCGATGGGACTGGAGAGCGACAGGAAAGTATTTGAGAGGTATCGAGCGATTCGAAGGATGGAGCGCGAGTATGTGTAAATCATTGAATTCACTCTTTCAGATAGTTTAAGAAGTGGCGATGCGACACCTGGGTCGGCAACCTCACAGACCCTGAGCTTGGCGCATACGGTGTTCGGGACCGGACACAGAACTACTCTTTTCGGACAGCGAGCTGCCAGTTTGGACCACGGGTTGCGTTCTAACCCCATTCTTTTCAGCACGTGTTCTCCATGTTGAATTGGCAATAAGAATGTAGGCGATGGAGGCCGGGACCCGTGCGTCACCACGACCCCGGGGTGTGAGGTGATCGCGCGGTTGGGTTTGCTGTCTGCACAACTAAGAGTCCGGGCGAGGATGTTTGGGAACATCACGCTTGCCGATCGAGGTGGAATGTGCGAACTCTAGTCAGGAATTTACGGTACGGCTTGCGAGTGCTGCGCAAGAGTCCAGGGCTTACGACAGCCGTAATCGCCACGCTGATGCTTGGCATTGGCGCCACCACAGCCATCTACACGGTGGTCTATGCCGTATTGCTCGCGCCCTTGCCTTACCCGCACCCCGATCAGTTGGTGATGGTCTGGTCGAAGGTTGGTGGGGAAAGAAACGTGATGTCGGCGGGTGACTTTCTCGACTGGAAGGAGCAGAACAAAACCTTCCAGCAACTGGCTGCCTTCACCGGAGGCAGCTTCAATCTCTCCACGCAGGACCAACCCGAAGAGCTTGATGGTATGCACGCCACGCCCGGCTGGTTCAGCATGCAGGGAATCCCGTTTCTGATGGGGCGCGACTTTCTTGCCCAGGAAGGGATACCCGGCAGGGACCACGCCGTCATTTTGACTTACAAGCTGTGGAACCGACTGGGTGCGAATCGCGGCATTCTCGGCCAACCGCTGCGCATCAATGGCGAACCCTATACTGTGGTTGGAGTGTTATCGCCGGGTGTGGCGGACCGATTCACCTTTGAGTTGGCGGCTCCGCTCGCCTTCCGACCGGAACAGATCAACCACAACTACCATTGGCTGCTGACCATGGGCCGTATGAATCCCGGGGTCACGCTGCAACAGGCGCAAGCCGATATGGATGCGGTAACGAGTCATATTGCGGCCGCCTATCCTGTGTCGAATCAAGGCTGGGGCGCTTCGGTCGAGCCTCTTAAGAATGACTTCCTTCCCCGCGACCGTATTCGCAACCTGTGGCTTCTTCTGGGTGCGGTTGGTTTCGTGCTGCTCATTACGTGCCTCAACATCGCGAATCTGCTGTTGGCCAAGGGCTCGGCGCGGCAAAGGGAAATTGCGATTCGCAGTTCCGTGGGAGCAAATCGCAGGCAGATTTTCGGCCAGTTTCTTACCGAAAGCCTGGTTCTTGCTCTCTCGGCGGCGGACTTGGCGTGGGACTCGGCGTGGTATTACTGCGCGCAATTCTCGCCATTGTGCCTCACGGGATATTGCCCTCCGAAGCGAATTTCCAACTCGACGGTCATGTCCTCGTTGTAGCCCTCGCTGCAACCACGCTCGCTGGTCTGCTGTTTGGCTGCGCGCCGGCCTGGTACGCCTCGCAGGTGGATCCGGGAGAATCGCTGAAGGATGGCGGACGCTCGGGCACAAGCAACGCAAGCCACAAGCTGCGTCGCGGGCTCATCATCGGCGAATTCGGGCTGGCCTTATCTTTGCTGGCTGGCGCGGGCCTTGCCATGCACAGCTTCTGGAATCTTACCCGCGTCGATCTCGGTCTACGCACTGATCATGTGCTGACCTTCGCACTGGACCAACCGCAGGAGCGGTTTGAAAATCCCGAACAGATGAACGTCTACAATCAGCAGATGTTGACCGCCCTTCGTTCCGTACCGGGAGTGTCCAGTGCCGCCACTGTAACCGGGTTGCCGCTGCGCTTCCATAGCAACGGCATGCCCTTCACCGTGGTTGGCGGGCCCACCTATAGCGACCGTTCGCAGCGGCCTGGTGCTGGCTTTCAATCGGTCTCGCCCGACTACTTAAAGACCTTCGGCATACAGCTACTCAAGGGGCGCGCATTTACCGACCAGGACACTGCCATGAGCGTGCGCGTCGCAATTGTGAACGAGGAATTTGCCAATCGTTATTTGAAAGGTTTGGATCCCTTCCAGCAGCGTCTCTCCATCGAAGAGATCATTCCCGGGTCGCCGAGGCTGGGTCCGCCGGTCGAGTGGCAGATCGTCGGTATCATCCACAACGTCAGGTATGGAGACTTCCGCGACGATGATCCAGAGATTGACGTCCCGTTCGCTCAGTCGCTGTCGCCGGATGTAACCATTGGCGTCCGAACGGCTGAAGATCCGGCAGCCATGACCAAGACGATTGCCGCAGCCGTGCATTCGGTTGACCCGCAGATCGCGTTGGCGCACGTCCGCACCATGGATCAGGTGAAGGACGAGTCCCTCGCAGAGGACAGATATACGATGGTGTTGTTCGCCAGCTTCGCAGCCGTGGCTTTATTGCTGGCGGCGGTTGGCATCTACGGGCTGATGGCTTACGGGGTTTCGCAGCGAACTCAGGAGATCGGCTTGCGCCTCGCGCTCGGCGCAGGTAAACGCGGTGTGATCTGGCTTATTTTAAAGGAAGCCTCGTTGCTGGCCACGATCGGGCTGGGGATCGGCCTCATCGGTGCCGTGATGGTGGGCCAAACGATGCGTACAGCTTTGTACGGGGTGGGCGCAATGGATTTCTCCGTGCTGGCATCTGTTGCCTTGGTCCTGTTTCTCACGGCCGTGTTTGCTTCGTACTTGCCGGCGCGCCGAGCCGCATCCATCGACCCGATGCAGGCGCTCCGAACCGACTAGCCAGAGGGCGGAACCACGCCGTGAGAACCGCAAGCCGGATCGAAATGGCGCGCTTTACGAATTTGCCGCTTTGAGCTGTTGCAGAAGCCGGATCACCAAGGAACGGCAAGACGACAGCAGAAACCTGCAGCAAGGTAAGTATGGGCCGGCAGCTTGGCTGCTATTCCGCGTGGTCGTAGTTGAGGTTTTGCCCGAGCCATCGCTCGATCTCTACTACGCTCAGCCCCTTGCGTTTACTATAGTCGGCGACTTGATCGCTATCGATTTTGCCGAGGCTGAAATATCGTGATTCCGGGTGGGCGAAGTAGAGTCCACTCACGCTTGAACCGGGCCACATCGCAAACGACTCCGTGATCAGCATTCCGGTGTTCGCTTGCACATCGAGCAAACGCCAGAGCGTACCCTTCTCCGTGTGATCCGGGCAGGCCGGGTACCCTGCGGCCGGCCTGATCCCACGGTACTTCTCTTGGATGAGATCCGCGTTGCTCAGGCCTTCTTTACAGCCGTAACCCCATTCGCACCGCACCTGCTTGTGCAGGCATTCGGCGAAGGCTTCAGCCAGGCGATCTGCGATGGCCTCCGCCATGATCGCGTTGTAGTCGTCGTTCTCAGATCTGAACCGGTCGCACAATCCCTTCAACCCGATCCCGCTGGTTACTGCGAAAGCACCGAGGTGATCGCGCAGCCCGCTTTCCTTGGGCGCGATGAAGTCAGCAAGAGACCGGCACGGCTCGCTGCCTTCCTTATTCGACTGCTGGCGGAGGAAGTGGAACCGTTCCAGCATCTTTTCGCGTGTGCCGTCCGTGTACAACTCCACGTCGTCGCCCACCGCGCTGGCGTTGAAAAAGCCGTATACGCCCCGCGCCGTGATCAGCTTCTTCTCAATGATCGCATCCAGAAGAGCATTGCCCTCGGTGAAGATTTGGCGCGCCTGCGCACCGTGCTCCTCGTGCTCAAGAATGCGGGGATAGACGCCCTTCAGCCCCCAGGTGTGGAAGAACGGCGTCCAGTCGATAAAGTCGCGCAGCGTCGCCAGCGGAAAATTTTCCAGCACGCGCACGCCGGTAAACGCTGGTGCAGGCAGGTCTTCGGCCCGCCACTCGATCGGAGTCCGTCTTTTTCGAGCGGCTTCCAGCGATACGACGCTCAGCTTCGTCGCGGAGTGGGCCTTGCGGATGGCCTCATAATCGGCACGATGCCGCGCCACGAACGCCGGCTTGCCTTCGTCGCTCAACAGACTCGTGGTCACGGGCACCGCCCGGCTAGCGTCGAGAATATGGACGACCGGCTCGCTGTAATGCGGCGCAATCTTGACCGCAGTGTGTGCGCGGCTCGTCGTTGCGCCACCGATGAGCAGAGGCAATTTAAACCCCTGACGTTCCATCTCGCGAGCCACATGCACCATTTCGTCGAGCGACGGAGTGATCAGGCCGCTCAGCCCGATCATGTCCGCCTTTTCCGCCTTGGCGCGTTCTAGGATTTTTTCACACGGGACCATCACGCCCATGTCGATCACTTCATAGTTATTGCAGGCCAGGACGACGCCGACGATGTTCTTGCCAATATCGTGCACGTCACCTTTGACCGTCGCCAGCACGATTTTTCCCTGTGCCTTGACCTCTTTGCCAGAAGCAGCCATCGCAACTTTCTCGGCTTCCATGAAGGGCGTGAGATGCGCCACGGCTTTCTTCATCACTCGGGCAGACTTGACCACTTGCGGCAAGAACATTTTCCCTGCGCCGAACAAATCACCAACCACGCTCATGCCAGCCATCAGCGGGCCTTCGATCACCAATAGAGGACGGCCCAACTTGAGGCGAGCTTCCTCGGCATCGATTTCAATATAGGTGTCGATCCCTTTCACCAGCGCGTGAGAAAGACGCTCCTCGACCGTGCCGTTGCGCCATTCCTCTGCCTTCTTTTCACTCACTATCGCGCCCGCGCCCTTGAGCGATTCGCCGTGCTCCACCAGTCGCTCGGTCGCGTCGGGACGGCGGTTCAGCAGCACGTCCTCGACCAGCACCTTCAGTTCAGGCTCAATCTCCTCGTAAACCTCGAGCATGCCGGCGTTGACGATGCCCATGTCCATGCCCGCCCTGATGGCGTGATAAAGAAACGCGGAGTGCATGGCCTCGCGAACTTTGTTATTACCCCGAAAGCTGAACGAGATGTTCGAAACGCCGCCGCTGACCTTCGCATGCGGCAGGTTGGCCTTGATCCAGCGCGTGGCGTTGATGTAGTCAACCGCGTAGTTGTTGTGCTCCTCCATGCCGGTGGCAACGGTGAGGATATTCGGATCGAAGATGATGTCTTCGGGCGGAAAGCCGACCTTATCAACCAGGATCCGGTAGGCGCGCTCGCAGACGCGAATCTTATCCTCGTAAGTTGCGGCCTGGCCCTGTTCGTCAAAAGCCATCACCACGACGGCCGCGCCATATTTCAGAACGGCGGCGGCGTTCTGGCGAAACTTTTCTTCGCCTTCCTTCAGCGAAATCGAATTAACGATCCCCTTGCCCTGCAGGCACTTGAGCCCGGCTTCGATGACCTCCCATTTCGAGGAGTCCACCATGAAAGGCACTTTGGCAACCTCGGGTTCGCTGCCCAGCAACTGCAGGAAGCGCGTCATTGCGGTGACGCCGTCGATCATGCCCTCGTCCATGCAGATGTCGAGGACGTTCGCCCCATTTTCGACTTGCTGCCGGGCGATGCTTACGGCTTCTTCATACTTCCCCTGCTTGATCAGCTTCGCGAACTTCGGCGAACCGGCCACATTGGTCCGCTCACCGATGACGATGTAGACGCCTGCCTGCTGAGTGAATGGCTGCGATCCCGAGAGCCGGAGGGGCTTCGTCGTGCTGTGCTCGGGCGCGATCGCGCGATCAGACACACTCACGCGCGACTCTCAATCTGGTGGGCCAACGATTCCTCAGTGGGCTGTGTTCCCCACTTTCGCGGAGGTTGGCCTTCGAGCGCTTTGGCGATCGCTGCGATGTGCTCGGGTGTGTTGCCGCAACAGCCGCCGGCAATATTGATCAGCCCTGCTCGCGCAAAGTCGCCCAGATAGCGGGCCATATCCTGAGGCCCAAGATCGAACCCGGTTTCCGAGAGAGGATTCGGCAACCCGGCATTCGGGTAGCACGAGATCGCGACGTCCGCCTTTTCCGAGAGCTCCTCCAGAAACGGATACATCAGATCGGGCCCGAGAGAGCAGTTGAGCCCCACCGACAAGGGTCTCACGTGTTGCACCGCATTCCAAAACGCCTCAGTGGTCTGCGCGGAGATCATCGTCTCGCCGCCACGCCCCACCGCCGCCGAGATCATTACCGGCAACTGCTTGCCCTCTTGATCGAACACTTCACGGATAGCGACCAGCGCCGCCTTGGCGTTCAGTGAATCAAAAATTGTCTCGACCAACAGCAGATCTACGCCACCAGCTATGAGGGCACGCACCTGCTGAGTGTAGGCCGCCTTGACCTGATCGAACGTGACCACGCGGAAGCCAGCATCGTCGGCATCGGGCGAGTTCGAGAGAGACACCGTTAACGGCCCAATCGCTCCCGCCACGAACCGTTGACGCGACGTTGCGCTCCCGACACGATCGGCCCATTCACGGCACTGCTGCGCCGAATGCTCATTGATATCCCACGCCAGACTGCCGAGGAACGGATTGTCGATGACCTTTTGATAGAACGCCGGATCCTTGCGTCCGCCGCGCTCCCGCGGATCTTCGACAAAGAACTCGCTCTGCATGATGCTGGTCGCCCCGAAAGTGTTGGTCTCGATGATGTCCGCGCCTGCTTCCAGAAACCGGCGATGGATGTCGCCGATCATCTCCGGCTTCGTCAGCGAGAACAGGTCACCGTTATTCAGCAAGCTCTTGGTCGAGTCCTTAAAGCGCTCTCCGCGAATATCCGCTTCCGACATGCCATAGGTGCGGATCGTCGTGCCCATCGCTCCATCGATAATGGCAATTCGATTCTCGAGGATCTTCTCCAGCGGATGTTGGTGGGCTCTCGTCATGACTATTGGATGACCATAGGCAGCCTACGATTCGGACTTAGCGTTGCGGCATTTCCGCAAAATAGGCCTTATTTATTATAGCGATTGGCAGCATTTCCACGCTCTGGCGCATGAAATCACTGAAGTAATCGTGGTAGCGTTGAGGGTGCGTTGGAGGCCGACAGGCCTGACGTGAAGGCTTCGTGCTCGCGCCTTGACGGCAAAACGGGCAGCATCATAACTGGGCTCGATTTGTAAGGAAACTTATTTATAAGGAGACACAATGCAAAAGCGCAAACTTGGAAAAAGCAGTCTGGAAGTGTCGGCCATCGGCCTCGGCTGCATGGGAATGAGCTTCGGTCTTGGTCCGCCTGCGGACAAGACGCAGATGATCTCTCTGATTCGGTCTGCCGTTGAACGTGGCGTGACCTTCTTCGATACCGCTGAAGTTTACGGTCCTTTCACCAACGAAGAACTCGTGGGCGAAGCGCTCTCTCCGCTTCGTGACCAGGTGGTGATCGCCACCAAATTCGGGTTCAGGCCTGATCCCAAAGGTGGATCGCGTTGGAGCGTCCTGGACAGTCGTCCGGAGCATATCAAAGAGGTCGCCGAGGCCTCACTCAAGCGCCTAAGAACCGATGTCATCGACTTGTTCTATCAGCACCGCGTCGACCCCAATGTCCCGATCGAAGACACTGCTGGCGCCGTAAAGGACTTGATTCAACAGGGCAAAGTGAAGCACTTTGGACTTTCTGAAGCAGGAGTGGGAACAATCCGTCGCGCCCACAAAGTTCAGCCCGTCGCCGCACTGCAGAGCGAATACTCGCTGTGGTGGAGAGAACCGGAAGCGGACGTGATGCCGACGCTCGAGGAACTCGGCATCGGGTTTGTTCCATTCAGCCCGTTGGGCAAGGGCTTCCTTACCGGCAAGATCAGCGAAGACACGCAATTCGATAAGACGGACTTCCGCAACATTGTTCCCCGCTTTACGCCGGAAAACCGGAAAGCGAATCAGGGATTGGTTGATCTGATTGGCAAGTTCGCGCAACAGAAAAAGGCGACACCGGCTCAGGTCGCGCTTGCCTGGCTACTTGCGCAGAAACCGTGGATCGTTCCGATCCCGGGCACGACCAAACTGAATCGGCTCGAGGAAAACATCGGAGCCGCTCACGTCGAACTTTCGCAGAGCGATCTCCGCGAACTGGAGATTGCAGCTTCAGAGATTGCGGTACAAGGTGCTCGGTATCCCGAAGAACTGCAGAAGTTGGTGGGCCGCTGAGCAACGACTGAGAAACGAATGCCGAGGTAAGACCGGTTGCGAGTTGGAATCTTGGGCTTGGGATCGATGGGCGGCAAGCTCCGCGCATGTGATCCGGTCTATCAGAGTTTTCGCATAGGACTGCTCACTTCCTGGCAAGCAGGCCACGCAGCTTGCGAACAGCGCCCGGAATCTCGGCGGCATCCGTGCTGCCGAAACCCAGTACGAAGCCAGACCGTGAAGCCTCGCCGAGGTAATTGGGAGACAGAGGCCATAACCAGAGATTCTCGCGGGAGGCTCGCTCGGAGATTTCCAGATCGCGAATTCTGTTTGGAAAGGTCACGGTCAGATGCATTCCGGCTTCCCCGCCGAGCACTTCGGCCGTCGAGCCAAGTTCTTCGCGAATGCTATCGACCAGCGCGCTTCTGCGTTCGCGGTAGAGGACGCGCATCCTCCGGATGTGGCGGGCAAAATGCCCTTCGCCAATAAAGTCCGCCAGCACTTCCTGATAAAAACTGGGCGAGCCCAGGTCCATCGCCCGGCGAACGGTTAGAAAAGCCTCGACCAGATCCGGCGGGATGACGATATAGCCGAGGCGCAAGGCGGGAAACAAAACTTTGCTGAACGTCCCCACATAGATCACGCGAGCGCCGACGTCGAGTCCCTGCAAGGACGCGATGGGCAGGCTCTCGTAGCGATACTCGCTGTCGTAGTCATCTTCAATAATCCAGGACCCGGTAGCCTGGGCCCACTCCAGCAGTTGAAAGCGCCGCGAGGCGCTCATGGTAACGCCCAGGGGATATTGATGCGAGGGCGTCACAAACGCAGCCCGCGCCTCAGGACATTGACGGATCCCAGCGGCAACGTCCAGCCCCTCCCCGTCCACCGGAACCGGTGCGAGATGGCAGCCGTTCAGCGCGAACGCATCTTGTGCCAGCCGGTAACCTGGCTCTTCCACCCACACGGAACTCCCCGGATCAAGCAGAACACGAGCCGAAATCTCCAGCGCCTGCTGCGACCCGGCCACGATCATCACCTGCTCCGCTTCGCAATGCAGCGATCGCGCCGTTCGCAGATAGGTGGCGAGGGTTTCCCGTAGAAGCTTGAAGCCTGTCTGGTCGCCATAATGAAACGACCCGGCGTCCATATTTCGACAGCGGCGCGCCACCAGATTCGACCACACGTGCCGGGGAAATTGATCAGACGCTACTTGCCCCACGCCAAATGCTCCCTGCCCGCGCAACCATGGGAACCTTTGAACACGGCGAAGACCCGGATGACGCGCCACCTGCCGAGGTCCCGAGCGCGTTGCCGCAAATCGCGCATTCGTTGATCCGTTCTTCGTTGGTCCACTCGACGTTGGTCCACTCGATGTGAGCTGGTCTGGAAGAAGACTGGAAACCACGGTCCCGGCGCCAACCCGGCTCTCGAAGTAGCCCTCCGCCAGCAGTTGTGCATAGGCGTTCAGAACCGGGAACCGCGAAACCCCCAGCTCAGATGCCAGCACTCGGGTGGAGGGAATTCTCTGCCCTGGCCGCAGGCTGCCAGTAACGATCGAGCCGCGATATGCATCATAGATTTGAGTGTGCAAAGCCTTCGCCGCGTTCCGGTCGACTGCGATCACGGGAACAATTACGGAGGCTGCTCTTTTCATCGCAGGCGGATCATAATGGCTATGTCTAAATGCCGTCAAGTGGGTATTGTCTCTGACCACTTTCCAGCCCACTATAGTGTCAACGGTCTTCCTTATTCGCGGGAAGCCGAACAGGAAACCCATGGGAATCGCAATTGTTGATAAGACTGCGCCAGAACCAGCAGCTTCATTGGTAGAAGCTTTCCCCCAGCTGCAACGGTTTACAGGCCCCAGGCAGCCCCGGATTGCCTTCAAGGTAAAGGGGCGGATTCTCTTTATCAATCCGGGCGATGTGGTTGCAGTGCAGGCTGAAGGCAACTACGTGTGGCTGCGGCGAGAATCGGTTTCCCATCTGCTGCGTGAGTCGCTCTCCGTCGTGGCACAAAAACTCGAGCCTCACGGGTTCATTCGGATTCATCGCTCCGTGCTGGTGAACGCCGCATTTGTGGAAGAGATCAGGCCCTACCCCACTGGAGAATATGGCCTCCGAGTGAAAGGCGGGAAGGAATACACCGTCACCCGCACTTACAAGAGAAATCTCAAATCCCTCGCAGCATTCTGGCTCGGCACCGGAGCGTTGTTCTCCGACTGACAAAAAATGATGCCGGCATAATTCGGTTTTGCGACAAAATTTGCTGCGAAGCGCCGAATCGGGCGAGCATTTGTGGGGATCAAGTTTTCTGCTGGGGAAGAACCGATATCCACGATCACCCGACGCTCTTTCCTCGAAATGGCCGCCGCCCCCTCGAACGCAGAGACCGTACGGATGGAGGCGCTCTCGCCTATCGCGCCAAATTTCGCACCGGCTTTTGGAAACGCGGCGAGGCCCCAAAACTCCAGATGCAGATTCTCGAAGGCGACCCAAAATTTTCGGTGTGATTCATCCAGCGCTAACCCGGCTGGCTGCGATCTGTTTCGTTAGTCATCGGCGTATCCGCGTTTCGCGCTACCATTCCAATTGTCGAAGAGAAGGCTGCTAGGCGGGTTTCCCGTTGGCTGACCACTCGTGCAGAACCTCGTCATTTAACTTCCCACAAGCCCGTCCCTGGACTACTACGATTCGACCACTCCTTACCATCCCAGGGGGAGCGCGCTGTGCCGGGCACATATGGCGACACTTGAGTCATGATCGAGGGTGATGAAAGCGCACCGCGATGCGATCATCCGAGTGGCAGATGCTGGGAGTTGGGTCTGGTTTCGCCTCTAACCGATCACGCGAAGACAAGGGATTTATTATGATGATTTGGTGATCATCGAGGATGGCTACTTGCGAGGAGCTGGCCCGCACCCGACGGTCCGACCATCGGAGCGCACCCTTTGCAGAAAACAGTTCCGAGGCTTTCACTGCCAACTTCAGGTTCTCAATCTGGTGAGATACGCCTGGAGAGATCTGCACTTGCGGCACCCACCAGTGTCTTGATTTCGCTCTCACAGGAATCTTATTTTGACGCTTCGTAAATATCTCATCATTCTTTCTGTAGTGTTCTTCGCCTCTGTCGGAGACGCCTTCCTGGCGCGCGGCATGAAGCATGCAGGCGGCATCGACATTCACCATCTCGCCAACGTTTTCGTCGCGCTCGCGAACCCCTTTGTAATCGTCGGGATCTTTTTTCTGCTGGCATTCATGTCCAGCTACATGACTGCGCTCTCTTTTGCCGATCTCACCTACGTTCTGCCCGCAACGGCCATCAGCTATGTCGTCATGGTTCTGCTCTCCATCTTCTGGCTGCATGAGCACGTTAGCGCGCAGCGCTGGGCCGGCGTCGCCTTCATCGTGATCGGGGTTGGCGTGGTCGCCGGGGGCCCGGCCCGCACCGAGCATCCGTCCTCACACGTCTCCGCCAAAGCTCTGGAGGAGCGCGTATGAGAACCTTTTACACTTGGCTCTGTATCTTCACTACGGTCTGCGCCGCTGCTGCGGGAGACGTCCTCGTGGCCCTGGCCATGCGCCGCATTGGCGATCTCGACGAGCTCCGCCGCCGCCACGGCTTCTTTGCCATAATCATCCGAATCTCCTCCAGCGGAGTTCTCTTCGGTGGAGTCTTCTTCATGGCCATCGCGTTCTTCAGCAACCTCATCGGGCTTTCATGGGCAGACCTCAGCGTTGTGGGCCCGGCGTCCGCCGCACTCACCTTTGTCACCAACGCTCTGGCCGCCAGATTCTTCCTGCATGAAAATGTCGACCGTCGCCGTTGGCTGACCACAGTTTGCGTATGTTTTGGGGTTCTTCTCCTCACTTGGTCCTGAGCTGGGCGAAGGCATACGGGCCTGGGGTGCGGGGCCTGGGGTGCGGGGCCTGTGCCGGCGGATGTCGCGTGGACCGTGAGCGCACTCACTGCCTATAATGAAAATTCCCGCCATGAATTCAAGCGGCACGCCCGCCCTCCAACCGCCGACAATTGAGAACACGATCCGTCCGACAACGATCCATGCGAACCCATTGCGATCAAACTGGCGGACCTCCGTTCTGGCGCTGATCGGGCTCTGGGCGGTCATCTACCTGACCGGGATCACGCATCCCGCATTGCTGGACGACGTGGACACTGTGCACGCCGAAGCAGCGCGCGAAATGCTGCTGCGGCATGACTGGGTGACGCTATACACCAACGGCTTCCGCTATCTCGAGAAAGCTCCGCTGATGTACTGGAGCTTGGCGACCAGCTACCGGATTTTCGGTATCAGCGATTGGAGCACGCGTTTGCCTCTGATGCTCGGCGTGCTGGCGCTGGTTCTTGCGACCTACCGCCTGGGCCGGTATGTTTACGGCGAGGCCGGAGGTCTGTATGCGGGGGTGGCACTGGCCACGTCGCTCGGCCTGTTTATTTTTACGCGGTTTCTGATTCCCGAAGTGCTGGTCGCGCTGTGGCTTACGCTCGGGTATTACTTTTTCTTGCGGTCGCTCGAAGATGAACGGCCTTCGCGCTTCATCTGCTGGGGATTTGCGGCGACGTGCGCATTGAATGTACTCACGAAAGGCCTGATCGGATTGGTCTTTCCTGCGGGAGCAATCGGGCTGTATCTTCTGCTGACGGGCAATCTACGCCGCTTGCTGAGGCTGCATGTAGTTTCAAGCACACTAGTGTTCTTAGCGATCGCCGCGCCGTGGCATATCCTGGCGGCGCTGCGAAATCCGGCGCAGGGCCAGGCACGCGGGTTCCTGTGGTTCTACTTCATCAATGAACACGTGATGCGCTTCCTGGGCAAACGCGTGCCTCCGGGGTACGACACCGTCCCGCTCGCCATCTTCTGGGGATTGTTGCTGGCTTGGCTGTTGCCCTGGAGCGTATTTCTACCGCAAGCTTTGCGCGACGTCCCAGCACGTTGGCGGGAGCTTCGCAGCAATAAACTGGATCGCGAGCAGCGTGCGAATCTGCTCTTCTTTCTATGGGCGCTCGTTATCGTGGGCTTCTTCAGTTTCTCGACGCGACAGGAGTACTACACCATCCCTGCTTTGCCGGGCGCGGCGCTTCTGGTGGGCGGGTGGCTTGCGCGTGAATCCGGACCAGCGGCGCGCGAGTCGGATCGGCGCACAGGAAGGATATCTTCGATCGCCCTCTTTGTTTTCGGCGTGCTGGGGCTTGTCGCTGGAATATATCTTCTGTCGGTTTCACATCGCCCCGCTCCCGGGGCCGACCTGGCGGACCTGCTTAAGAAAAATCCGCAGGATTATAACTTCTCGCTTGGGCATGTGCTTGATCTGACGCCCCAGGCGCTGGGCGCGTTTCGCGGTCCGCTGCTGGGGGCATCCCTCGGGCTATTCTTCGGTACCGGATTGAACTGGATCCTGCGCCGGCGCGGGCGTCCTCTTGCGGGCAATATTGCGCTCACCGCTATGATGGTCGTGTTACTGGCCTGTATCCATTCTTCCTTCAGCACATTTTCGCCGATTCTTTCGTCGTATGATCTCGCAGAGGCGGTTCGAAGGCAGTTTCGACCGGGCGATGTGATCGTGATCGATGGGCAGTACAGCGATGCGTCCACGCTGAATTTTTATACCGGAATCCAGGTTCACGTCCTGCATGAACCCAGTGGCAACTTATGGTATGGCGCGAAATTTCCTGATGCACCGCATATCTTCGAGACTCCGGAGTCGCTGGCGGCCTTATGGAAGGGCCCGGAGGAGGTGTTCCTGTGGTCGGATCAGGAAGAACCGAAAGAGTTACGAGGCCTGAAGTCTTTTCAGTTGGCGCGCAGCGGGGGAAAATTCATATTCACGAATCGGGATCCATCGGGCTAAAAGGGTCGTGACCTGAAAGCAGTAATGATGAAGAAATGATCGCGGGCGTATCGTTTTCCATTGTCTATTGTTTCGAGGAGCACGAGGGTGTTGATTGCATACCTAATTCTCGGGTTGGCCGTTTTGGGAACCTTCACTTCGACGATTGTTTTTATTCTCGCCCTTCTGGGAGTCGTCGAATTCCGGCGGATTGCTGCTCGGGATGAGAAAGCCTACGCCAGTTTGCCGGCCAAAATGCCGCCGGTCTCCATTCTAAAGCCCGTGCATGGCAATGAAGCGCGAATGAAGGAGAATATCGAGAGCTTCTTTCGCCAGAACTACGCCGAATACGAAGTCCTGTTTGCCGCCGATGAGCCGGACGACGCAGCTCTGCCAATCATCCGGGAAATTTGCGCGCGGTACCCTCACATCCCAAGTCGGATATTGATCACCGGGCAGCCGCCCTGGCCGAACGCCCCAAACTACTGCTTCCACCGTCTGACGGAAATCGCTGCGCATGACATCCTGGTCACGAGCGACAGCGATGTCGAAGTTGGGCCGAATTATTTGCGCGACGTGGTCGCTCCGCTGCTTGATCCGAAGGTTGGGGCCGTAACCTGTGTATTTCGCGGCAAGAGCGCAGGAGGAATCTGCGGCGCTCTCGACGCCATTGGGATGTCCGTTGAATTCACCGCCGGTGTCTTGATCGCCAATCTCTTGGAAGGCATGAAATTTGGCCTCGGACCGACCATCGCTCTGCGTAAGGATTCCATTGGGAAAATCGGCGGATATGCGGCGGTCCGCGAATACCTTTCAAACGACTTCGTGGTCGGCAATTTCATTCACAAAGCGGGTTTCCGGGTGGTTCTGTCCAGCCACGTAGTCGATCATATATCTCCGTCAATGACGTTCCGGCAAATGTGGGAACGCCAGCTGCGTTGGGCGATGGGAACTCGCTACTCGCGTCCGAAAGGCCACCTTGGGACGGGATTGATCTTCGCGGTACCGTACGGAATTCTGGGCCTGATCGGTGCGTCCTGGTTGGGCCACCCGTGGTGGGGCGTCGCGTTGTTCACCGCATCGCTGCTGAACCGGATGGCGGAATGCTGGTTCGTCGGTTGGACGGCTTCCCGCGACCCTGTTGCGCCAAGCTGGGTGCTGCTCTATCCGCTGAGGGATCTGCACGGTTTTATCATCTGGTGCGCCAGCTACCTGTGCAAACGCAGCCTGTGGCGCGACAACAACTACGTATTGCTCAAAGGCGGCAGACTGGTCGCCCGCCGGGCCAACGGTACAGTCGTAACGCCCTGAGCGAGGCCTTGCGCAGATGGAAACGGTCACCCGCATCCCCTGGAGCGACGGCCAGACCATCCTCCGCGAAGCCCTGCTGGTCGCCGACCACAACGCCTATCACCTAGGCCAACTGGTCGACCTGCGACGCCTTCTCGGCGCCTGGGCGAATTAGGATCGCGCGGGTGCCCCATTTCTCGCGTCCTTCGCGAGAAGTGGGGACTCTTGACCCCTACTTTCACTTCTACAGCCCGAAGCCGATAGCCGATCCTATCTCCGTGTCTCCGCGCCTCCCTGGTGAATCCCCACCTCCGCTCGCTTGCGAAAAATCACTTTTGCTCCCTCCCGCCATCTCTCGTCAATCCCCGCAAACTCCCATTCAATCTCCGGCGAAACATAGCGCAATAAAACATCTGTCGTCGGATGCACGTGCAACGCCGGGGCCACCAGAAACAGCAGCGGCTTCTCGCCAGACAACTCCCGCCCTTCGAAATATCCGAATCGTTGAAACTCGCCGCGTTCGTGATGCCACGCCACGCGCGCCCAATAATCCAGCCCTTGCAGCGGCAAATGAATATCCTCATCCGCCTTGAGTTCCACCACCGCCAGCCGCCCTTCGCGCGTGATCGTGAGCACGTCGATCATGGCGCGATCCGCCGCAGAAAACGCCGGCACCTGTGAGTATGCGCACGCCGAATCCAACCGACCATCGATAACACTCACATCTGCCGCGACCAGCGACTCCAGCCAGCGTTCCGGACGCATGCGCCACAGCGGGTGCTGCCGCGCCCCATAAGGATGCCGCACATCGCGCAACCCGTTCACGAGATCCAGAAAAAGATTTTGATTGCGCTCGTCCAGAATTTGCTCTTCCGCGCCCACTCCAAACACAATCTCCTGCTTGCTGCGAAACGTCTCCGCTTCCGCTCCCATCCGGGCTCGCGCAAACTCCAACCCGCGCCACCGAAATGCAATCTCCGCAGCCGACAACACAGCAATCTCGCAGTTCGGCAAAAGATTATGCATTCGTGTGATCGACTCCGAAAAACGTTCTCGCGCCGCACCTTCATCCGTGGCGTGCACCAGCCGCGTCGCCACATTCCCCCGGTCGGCGCAGTCGATCTCCACCAGCGCATCGTGGCGCTCATCCAGTTCAAACAAGCTCCACTTCACCGCATTCCGGTTGAGATTCGCCATCCTCTCGCGCACCAGCTCCGAACTTCCCGGAGGAACAAACAACCCCAGCCCCTCCACCAGCGCCTTCCCCGCCTGGCTCTGCCGGCATTCATGCAGCCAGAGCATGCCAAACGTAAGCGCCGCATCGATCGAGCTTTGCGTCTCGTGCGTATTCACGCCCAACACCGCCAGCGCCGACTGCCCGTGCCGCAGCAGTCCTCGCGTGTAAATCGGACCAAAAGATTTCTCCAGATTCACCGCCGTGGTGAGCCGCGCGATCGCATACCCGGCAAAGTGCCGTTCCAGCGCGCGTCGCAGCGTATGCTCATACGCCAACCGCAACGCTCTCTTGGCCGTGGGCAAGCGCCGGTCGCGTTCCCGGCAAATCTCCAGCCTGCTAGGCCGCGACTGCCCGAGCTTCTGCACAAACAACCGCAGCGTCCCGCTTTTCACTTCCGCATCCAGCACCCGGCGCACCGCGTTCCGCTCCTGCGACCACAAATGCAAAAGGCATTTGTTGTACTCCCCGGAAATGGAATACTTGGCCCGCGCCAAATCAAAAGTAACCGCGCCGTCTTCCAGCACGACCGCCCCAACCGCTTCCCCCAGAAAGTCCTGTACTGTGCGCGTGAGTGCGTCTGGTGTCATGTAAGGATTGTCTAACCTTGCGAGGGGCCGCGTCTGTGACGAGTGACCATCGTCATCGCCAGCCTGTGGATTCTCCGCCAAACCATCTGCCGTAGCCAATCCCCCATGTGGGATAATGCCAAGGGGCCTGCGCCGAGTCTTGCCACAGCTTCCCCGCATCTAATTCCCGTGGACAAACAAAGGTTCTTCTTCGAACACTACGGCTTGGCCGAGCGCGACCTCGAACACTATCTGGCGGCTGCGCTTTCCGCCGGAGGCGATTACGCCGACCTCTATTTCGAATATCTTTCCTCCACCTCTCTAATGGTGGATGAATCCATGGTCAAATCGGCCTCGCAGGGCATTTCCGCCGGCTGCGGCATTCGCGTAGTTTCCGGCGAGCGCACCGGCTACGCTTACACCGACGACCTTTCCGCCGCGCGCATCCTTCACGCCGCCCGCACTGCCGCATTGATCGCCAGCGCTCCCGCGAAAACTCCGGTCGCAGGTTTCCAGAAAGCCGCTGCCCGCAGCCTCTACCCGGTCACGCTGCCTTCCGTCGACGCCGAAATCACGGCCAAGGTCGAACTCGTGATGCGCGCCGACAAAGCCGCTCGCGCCTACGACCCGCGCATCAAAGAAGTTCGCGCCAGTTACGCCGATGAACTGCGGAACATTCTGGTCGTCGGCTCCGACGGCACTTTCGCCGAAGATTCCCAACCGCTTGCCCGCATGAACGTTTCTTGTATCGCTAAAACCGAAAACAACTCCGCCCGCGGAAGTTCCGGCGGCGGAGGCCGCGTGGCCCTCGACTTCTTCTTCGGCGACAAGAATCCCGAATTCTTCGCCAAAGAATCCGCACGCCAGGCCATCCTGCAACTCGACGCCCGCGAAGCTCCCGCCGGCGAAATGGAAGTCGTCCTCGGCCCCGGCTGGCCCGGAGTCCTTCTGCACGAAGCGGTCGGCCACGGTCTCGAAGCCGATTTCAACCGCAAGAAAACGTCAGCATTCGCCGGTCTGATCGGCAAGCGCGTAGCCAGCGAAAAATGCACCGTCGTCGATAACGGCACCATGCCCTGGCGCCGCGGTTCGCTCAACGTCGATGACGAAGGCGAGCCCACCCAGGAAACCGTGCTCATCGAAAACGGAATCCTCAAAGGCTATCTCAGCGACAAACTTTCTTCACGCCTCATGGGCATCGCCGATACCGGCAACGGACGCCGCGAGTCCTACGAACACATCCCCATGCCGCGCATGACCAACACCTACATGCTGGCCGGCCAGGATAATCCCGAAGATATTATTCGCTCCGTGAAGCGCGGCATCTACGCGGTAAACTTCGGCGGCGGCCAGGTTGACATCACCAACGGCAAGTTCGTGTTCGGAGCCTCGGAAGCCTACATGATCGAAGACGGCCAGATCACCGCCCCCATCAAAGGCGCGACGTTGATCGGCAATGGGCCGGATGTTCTGACGCGAGTCTCAATGGTGGGAAACGATCTGAAGCTCGACGAAGGCGTCGGCACCTGCGGCAAAGACGGCCAGGCCGTCCCCGTAGGCGTCGGCATCCCGACCATAAAAATCGATCGCCTCACCGTGGGCGGCACCGCCAGAAAAGATCCCGGCGGCTTCATGCAGTAAAGTGGAAGAGCGGCGCTTTAGCGCCGCGTTACCGAGCTGTAGCTGTGGGCTTTAGCCCCTGAGTCTGTGTCTCGACGGGAACAGCTTTGTCATCCTGAGCGCAGTGTGACGTTCGCGCCAAAGCGCGAAGGTCACACGCAGTCGAAGGATCCCTTGCAACACCGCAGGACCAGCGGCTTCGCAGGGGGGTTCCCCGACGATGAGAGTTGAGCAACTGATAAGGCCCCGCGCCAATTCTGCAATTAAAGAGTCGCAATGCCAACAACCGAAACAGAAACCAGATACACGAAACAGGAAACCGATCTTCGCGAGCTTGCCCAGGACATCGTCCGCCGCGCCGTCACCGGTGGCGCCACTGCCGCCGAATGCGTAGTCCGCGAAGGCGACGAATTCTCCACGCTGGTCCGCCTCGGCCAGGTCGAAACCCTGAAAGAGTCCGGCTCGCGCTCCATCGGCGTCCGCGTATTCAACGGCCAGCGCGCCGCCAGCACCTACTCCAGCGACTTCTCCCGCGACAGCCTCGACCGCATGGTCAAGTCCGCGCTCGAACTCGCGAAGATCACTTCGGAAGATCCCTTCGGCGGAATTCCCGAAGCCTCGCAACTCGGACAACTCACTGCCGATCTCGATCTTTACCACGAAGACGTCTACTCGCTTCCCGGCCCCGATCGCATCGACTACGCCCGCCGCGCGGAAAAAGCCGCGCTCGATTTCGATCCCCGCATCAAGAATTCCGACGGCGGATCATTCGACGCCGCCACCGGCCACAAGGTTCTCGCGAATTCTCACGGCTTCGTCGGCGAATACCGTCGGTCGTATTGCTCGGTAGCAGCCGTGCCCATCGCCCAGACCGAAACCGGCGCCATGCAGCGCGACTTTTGGTACTCCGTCGCGAACACGCTGAGCAAACTCGAATCCCCCGAGCAGGTCGGCAAAGTCGCCGCCGAGCGCACCCTGCGCCGCCTCGGAGCTCGCAAGGCGAAAACCGCGCACGTCCCCATCGTGTTCGATCCCATGGTCGCAAGGTCGATCATCGAGCACATTTTCGAAGGCGTGAACGGAGATTCCGTTTACCGCGGCGCATCATTCCTCGCCGGCAAGCTAGGCGAAAAAATCGCCGGCGACAATGTCAGCGTCATCGACGACGGCACCCTGCGCGGCGGATTCGGCACCAGCCCCTTCGACGGCGAAGGCGTCCCCACTCGCCGCACCGTCGTCATCGAAAACGGCATGTTGAAGTCTTATCTGCTCAACACCTACACCGCAAAAAAGCTCGGCCTTCAGACCACCGGCAACGCCTCCCGCGGCCTCGCTGGCACTCCCGGCATCGGCCCCGGAAATTATTTCCTGCAGCCCGGAAAGAAGACTCCGCAGGAACTGATCGCAGAAATAAAAGAAGGCCTCTACGTCACCGAATTCCTCGGCCACGGCGCCAATCTCGTGACCGGAGACTATTCCCGCGGCGCCTCCGGCCTCTGGATTTCCGGCGGAGAACTTTCCTATCCCGTCGAAGAAATCACCGTCGCCGGCACCCTAAAAGAAATGTTCTTCAACATTGCGGAAATCGCCAACGACCTCGAGTTCCGCGGCAGTGTCGCCGCTCCCACAATCCGCATCGATGGCCTGACCGTCGGCGGCGAGTAAGCTGCGCGACGTTCGTTTCATGATGACTTCACGATGTTCGTGGAAGAGCGGCCCTTTTAGGGCCGCGTCAGCTATCATGAAGCGCTGGGCTTCAGCCCCGGTGGTCGATTTGCATTGATCCCGAGGATGCAAGAATGAAATTCGCCAAAATCATCTTCTGGATCGCCGCCATCTGGGGCGTCCTCATCCTCACCCCGCTCTACTTCATGTTCGACGCAATCGCCCGCCAGGATCCCCCACCCATCACCCATCCCGCTTTCTACTACGGTTTTGTCGGCGCAGGCCTCGCGTGGCAATTTGCGTTCTTCGTGATCGCTCGCGACCCCGTGCGCTTTCGTCCCATGATGATCCCCTCGGTCTTCGAAAAGTTCAGCTACGCCGTAGCCCTCATCGTTCTCTACCTCCAGCATCGTCTCCATCCCACAGATTTGATGTTCGCCGGAACCGATCTCCTCCTCGGAATCCTCTTCCTGGTTGCATTCTTCAAAACCGCTCCGTAATATTCACCCGCGCGCCCAACCAGCAGGGAATGCGCGCCCCTTCGGAGACCCCATGAATCGCAGATCATTTCTGAAAGCCACCAGCGCAGCCGGATTAGCCTGCGGCATCCCTTCCGCCGCCGCCTTCGCCCACAATCCGGAAGAGCCCGCCCTGCCCCCAGGAACACCGCAGAAAAAAGCGATTCCCCCCGACTCTCCCGAGAGAATCCTGCTGAAAGATTACCGTCCGAAATCCCTCTACAAAATCCCCGTCACCGAAGTCGCCAAAGCAAAATTCCCCATCATCGACATGCACTCCCACCCCTACGCCAAAACTCCCGAACAAATTGCCGAGTGGGTGCGAACCATGGACGAAGTTGGCATCGAGAAGACGACCATCCTGACCATGTCGACCGGCGCGGAGTTCGACGGCATCAACCGCAACTATTCAAAATATCCCGACCGCTACGAGCTATGGTGCGGCTTCGATTTCACCGGCTACAACAAGCCCGGCTTCGGCCCCGCCGCCATCCGCGAACTGGAAAGATGCAAGCAAGCCGGCGCCCGCGGAGTCGGCGAAATCCACGACAAAGGCAAAGGCCTGCGATCCGGAAAGTCGAACGCCCCCGGCATGCATCCCGACGACCCCCGCATGGATGCGCTCTTTGAAAAGATCGCCGAACTCGGCATGCCCATCAGCCTCCACGTCGCCGACCCCATCTGGATGTACCAGAAAATGGACAAGACCAACGACGGCCTGATGAACGCCTACGCATGGCGTCTCGACAACCAACCGAACATCGTCGGCCTCTCCGGTATGGTCGATATTCTCGAACGGACCGCCCAGCGTCATCCCAAAACAACTTTCGTCGCCTGCCATTTCGCCAACCTCGACTACGATCTCGCCCGTCTCGGCGACTTGTTCGAACGCCACCCCAATCTCTACGCCGATATTTCCGCGCGCTACGCCGAAACCGCTCCCATCCCGCGCTTCGCCTCGCAGTTCTACGCGAAGCACGCCGACCGCCTCGTCTACGGCACCGACATGGGTTTCGACAAGCTCATGTACCGCACGACGTTCCGCATCCTCGAAACTCAAGACGAACATTTCTACGAAATCGACCAGTTCGGCTACCACTGGCCCCTGAACGGACTCGGCTTGCCCGATTCAATCCTGCAGCAGGTCTATCACGACAACGCCGCCAAGCTGCTGGCAGCCCGCAGCTAAAGGTTTTCCTTTGTGTACCTTCGTGTCCTTAGTGGTAAATGAAGTTAGGTTTCCCCCCACAATCGACATTCCAAAATCAACCATCTACAATCCCCCCATGGGCGGCCTCACTCCGCAATCCCCAATCACCGAAGAGCGCGATTCCAGCCGCCGCATCATCTTCCTCGCCGTCGCCGTCGTGCTTGTCGTTGCCGTAGTCGTCGCCCTGCTCCTCCGCACCGAACCAAAGGCTGCCTCCGGACTCCCTCCTGCCTACGCCGCCAACCTGAAGCTCTCCGACTTCAAAATGAGCGCCGCCGAAAATTTTGTCGGCGCCACCGTCAGCTACATCGACGGCACAGTCACCAACGCCGGCTCCAAAGCCGTAACTCACGCCGCCGTTCAGGTTGTGTTCAAAGACGACATGGGCCAAGTCGCGCAACAAGAAGACAATGTCCCGTTGCGCGCGCTGAAAACCAGCGGCCCCTACCCCGAAGCCGTCGACCTCAGCGTCTCTCCGCTCGCTCCCGGCCAAAGCCAGCCCTTCCGCCTGACTTTCGAAAGCATCTCCGCGCAATGGAACCACCAGTATCCCGAAATCCAAGTCATCGACGTCTCTACGAAATAAACTCGACCGGCTCGTCGCTCCAGCCCCGGAGGGGCGCCGCGACGATAGCCCAGCGCTTCAGCGCTGGGTAAGGTGGGGAGGCCGGAATAAGTCCCGGAGGGACGACTGAGTTCACGCAAACTCCCTAAGCCCTGGGAAGCGACTCGCTTCGCTTCCAGTAGAATGACTTCATGTCCGAACCAAAGTCCTTCCGCCTGACGGAGTCCGTAAAAGCCGCGGGTTGAGCGTCCAAGCTGAGTCCAGCGGCGCTGGACACGGTGCTTGGGAAATTAGCCCGGCAACACGACCCCAACGTTCTGGTCGGCTTCGATCACGCCGACGACGCCGGAGTGTATCAAATCGCACCCGATCAAGCCCTCGTCCAGACCGTCGATTTTTTCACGCCCGTCGTCGACGATCCCTACACCTTCGGACAAATCGCCGCCACCAACGCCCTCAGCGACGTCTACGCCATGGGCGGCCGGCCCGTCACATCTCTCGCGCTGGTTTGCTTTCCAGAAAAAGCCGATCTCGAAATTCTCGAGCGCATCCTCGCCGGCGGCCTCTCGAAAATGATCGAAGCCAACTGCACCGTGGTCGGCGGCCACAGCATCCGCGACGACGAAACCAAATTCGGATACGCCGTCACCGGCCTCGTGCATCCCCGCAAAATTCTCGCCAACAGCGGCGCGAAACCAGGAGACGCACTGGTCTTCACCAAGCCCCTCGGCACCGGAGTAATTTCAACTGCAATCAAGAAAGGCAAAGCCGAACCGGCCTGGATCGACGCTGCGATTCAGTCAATGACCACGCTCAACCAAAAAGCCGCCGAGCTCATCGTCGGCCACAACCACAACGCTCACGGCTTCAACCCTCGCTACGAAGTCCACG
Source organism: Candidatus Sulfotelmatobacter sp. (assembly GCA_049675725.1). GTDB lineage: Bacteria > Acidobacteriota > Terriglobia > Terriglobales > Acidobacteriaceae > Sulfotelmatobacter. The sequence goes on from JBAUAN010000043.1 coordinate 33,456, forward strand.
GCATGACCGACGTCACCGGCTTCGGCCTCATCGGCCACGCCCGCGAACTAGCGCTCGCCAGCAACGTCTCGCTGGAAATTTTTTCAGATAAGCTTGCGGCCCTCCCGGGAGCGCTCGAATCTATTCGCGCGGGTTACATCCCCGGCGGCCTCAACGCCAACCGCGACTTCGCCGAATGCGTCGTCAGCTACGAATCTGAAATCAGCCCCGACCTCAAAGCCTTGCTCTTCGACCCGCAAACCGCCGGCGGCCTGCTAATTTCAATCGCCGGGAATCAAAGCGAAAAGCTTGTCGCCGAATTGCAAAGCGTCGGCATTCCGGCGCACCACATCGGCAATGTCATGGAATCCCGGAAGCCGCTGATCCGCATCTATTAATCAGCCCCGTGACCCGCTGAGGCAAAAGTAAAGGGCGGCCAAAGGCCGCCCCAAAAAAAACTGATCCCTGATCCCTAACCCCTGCCCACTGATCCCTGCCCCCTAACCCCTGCCCTCTAACCCCTGGCCACTGATCCCTGCCCTCAAGCCCGCGCCGGACTCTCCCCGCCCTTAGCAATCCCCGGCCGTCCCGGCTCCGGCTTCAGCACCTGCTGCACGCCATCATCCGGTTTCGGCGGAGACTTGAATGGAGGCAGTTCCTTTCCCTCCACCAGCAGGCCGATTTCCGATGCATCCAGCACTTCCCGCACCAGCAGCGCGCCGGCAATCTTCTGCAGCGTGTCGCGGTTCTCATCCAGAATGTGCTTGGCCGTGTCGTAACCCTTGCTCACCAGCTTGCGGACCTCGCCGTCGATCTTGATGGCCGTGTCTTCGCTGTAGTCGCGATGCTGCGCAATCTCGCGCCCCAGAAAGATTTGCTCTTCTTTCTTCCCAAACGTCAGTGGACCCAGATCGCTCATGCCCCACTCGCAAACCATCTTGCGCGCCAGTTCCGTGGCCCGCTCAATGTCGTTGCCCGCGCCCGTGCTCATCTGGCTCAGGAAAAGTTCTTCCGCCAGCCGCCCGCCCATCAGGATCGCGATGTCGGTTTCCAGATATTCCTTGGTGTAGTTGTGCCGATCGTCCACCGGCAACTGCTGCGTAACGCCCAGCGCCATGCCCCGCGGAATGATCGTAACCTTGTGCACCGGATCAGACCCTGGCAGCTTCGCCGCCACCAGCGCGTGCCCGGCTTCGTGAAATGCCGTCACTTTCTTTTCCCCGTCGGAAAGAATCATCGACTTGCGTTCCACGCCCATCAGAACTTTGTCTTTGGCCACTTCGAAGTCAAACATCAGCACCGCCTTGCGGTTTTGCCGCGCCGCCGCCAATGCCGCCTCGTTCACCATGTTTTCGAGATCAGCTCCCGAGAACCCCGGTGTGCCGCGCGCCAGAACCTGCAGGTCCACATCTTCCGCCAGCGGCTTTTTGCGCGTATGCACCCTCAAAATCTCTTCCCGTCCCCGCACATCCGGACGGCTCACCACCACCCGCCGGTCAAACCGTCCCGGCCGCAGCAGCGCCGGATCCAGCACGTCCGGCCGGTTCGTCGCCGCCATCAAAATCACGCCCTCATTCGACTCGAACCCGTCCATCTCCACCAGCAGCTGGTTCAAAGTCTGCTCGCGCTCGTCGTGTCCGCCGCCCAGCCCAGCACCGCGATGCCGTCCCACCGCATCAATCTCGTCGATGAAAATAATGCAGGGCGCATTCTTCTTGCCCTGCTCAAACAGATCGCGCACCCGGCTCGCACCCACGCCCACAAACATCTCCACAAAATCCGAACCGGAGATCGAGAAGAACGGCACATTCGCCTCGCCCGCCACTGCCCGCGCCAGCAAAGTCTTGCCCGTTCCCGGAGGCCCCACCAGCAGCACTCCCTTCGGAATCCGCCCACCCAATTTCTGGAACTTCTGCGCCTCGCGCAGAAACTCGATAATCTCTTTCAGTTCTTCCTTGGCCTCTTCCACGCCTGCCACGTCTTTGAACGTGACTTTCTTCTGCTGCATCGAAAGCAGCCGCGCCCGGCTCTTGCCAAACGACAAAGCCTTGTTCCCGCCCGTCTGCATCTGCCGGATCATGAAGAACCACAGCGCTCCCAGCAGAATCAGCGGAGCCCACGTTCCCAGCAATTGCAGCGACCAGCTGCCGCTGTTGACGTCGCGGAAAGTAACGTTGATACCCTTACCCTGCAGGGCCTTTATTATTTCCGGAGTGAAATAGGTAGTTGGCGCCGCGGTATGGAACAAAGACCCGTCGCTGTACTTGCCGTGAACCTGCATCCCGTCCACCGTCAACTCGCGAACGCGGCCCTGCTGGTCCACGTCAGTCATGAACTGCGTGAACTGAATTTCTTTGTCCTTTTGCCCGTCGCGGCCTTGCTTGATCACCTGCCACAACAGCAGGGCAGACAGCCCGATCACGACCCAGAACACCACCGTTTTAACTGTCGAATTCAAGTAGTCAACTCCTGCCGAATCAAAAGGGCCTACAGCGCCAGCCCCTGAGGCTCCTGCAATCTTAATCTGCCAATCTAATTAGATGCCATTCCACTCTTTTCGGATTGGCTAATTCCGCACGCCCCACCATTTTACCATGTGGCGACAGCCGCCTCGGCTGTCCCGGCCAGAGCGCAACTCGGCCGCGTCTTCCCCACAGCCGGCATCCGGGAACACATAACCTAACTGCCTGACCCCACTCAACTTGGAGATTGGTTACCGTTTAGATTGCCAAAACTCAGACAGCCAAAACATTTAGACAGCCAAAACTAGATAGCCCCTTAATTTGCCGCCAGATAAGGCAAATTCCGGTTCGTCTGCTCCACCGCCCCCAAGCCATAGCCCACCAGAAATGTGTCGTCCACCAGAAACCCAAAGTAATCCGGCTGCAGCAACACCCGCCGCGCCGATTGCCGGTCCAGCAGCGTCACCAGCTTCACCGAAGCCGCTCCCCGCGACCGCAAATCGCTCATCAGGAATTCGCTGGTCACGCCCGAATGCACCAACCCCTCCACCAGCAGAATGTGTTGTCCGTGGATATCCGGCTCGTGACTGAAGAATATCTCCATCACGTCGCTGGCGTTGTCGCCCTGCGTCCGCGTGTATTTCGGCTTGATGAACTGGCACACCACCGGAACTTCGAGCGCCCGCACCAGGTCCGCCAGAAACATGAAGCTGTTCTCAAGCACGGCCAGCGCCTGGATGGTCTGCCCCTTATAGTCGTCAGAAATTTGCCGCCCCAGCTCCTTGACGCGCTTCTGGATCTGCTCGCTGGTAATCACCTGCCGAAGTGCCCCAGATTTCGAACCATTCATAAGCTTGCCATCCTGAGCGAGCGAAGGATCTATGCAATTGCCTTTGACTCATGTAGGACGGACACTCTTGTCCGTCGCTTTTGACCTTGCGTTTGAATTTGCTTTCCCCGCCCAAACGCAACGTCACAAGCAACGTCAACTGCAACCTCAACTGCAACGTCAAAAGCGACGGACAAGAGTGTCCGTCCTACACACGCACCGCCGTCTCGCGAATCAAAACTCCCGCGCACCCCGCCTTCGCCCGAAACCTAGCGGGAACCGCGAACCCCCGCACCCAAACAATCTCGTCTCCAGAAACCACCACCGGCCACAACCCACGCTCCGGCTGCGCCACGTGAAGCTCCTGCAGCAACTCCTTCATCTTCTTCGGAGCCTTCGTATGCGCCGGCCAAAACCGGTCTCCCGCCCGCCAGTTCCGCACCCGCAGCGGTCCGCACAAAAGTTCGCCATCCAGCAGATGCTCGGGATTATACCCTGCATCCGCGCCCCTGCCGTGCAAAGCTTCCCCCGGCAAAGCTTCGAGCAGCAAAGCTTCGATCACCGCCCCAATCTCCGGAACCCGCGCCCTCCCCGGCACTGTCAGCTCGTATTCGTAGTCGTGCGAAACATTTTCGGGAATGCTGTGAGAGCCTTGAGGAACGTCCTGAGAAGCGTCTACCCGCCGCTGCGGATCCGGAGCCAGAAACACCAGCGCCTCCGGCTCTACCAGCACTGCCCAGCCTCGCGGCAGCGATAATTTCTTTCCGTCGCCGCCAGCCTCCGCCGCAAATCGCAAAATCTCTTCCACATGCTTGAATTCAAACGGAATCTCCGCGTACTCGCCGATCGCCTTCACCAGCCGGCGCTGCACCGCAACCGGCTCGCCCAGCAACCACCGCCGGTCCACGGAAGCGTCCATGGCAACCGGCTCTTCCGCTTCGTGCAACTCTTCCGCAGCCTGCGGCCGAGCCGCATGCTCGGCGCCCAGCTGAATCTGCACCAGCGAACTGCCGGAAGCAGTATGCCCGCGGCTCCATTCCGGCTCCGACCACTGCACGACAGTTCCCAGCCAACCCGCAACTTCGTTCTCCCAGTAATCTTCTTCGCCCCGGGCAATCTCCGCCAGCTCCGCGAGATTCTCGGCGATTGAAGGATTAAATTCCCGATCGAGCAGCGGAAGCACCAACTGCCGCACGCGGTTGCGCGTGAACTTGTCGTCGGCGTTGGTCGAGTCTTCGCGCCACGACTGTTTGATTTCTTTCAGATACCGTTCCAGCTCGCGCCGCCGAATCCCCAGCAACGGCCGAATGATCTCCCCGCAAGCCTCCGCGTCCTCGTCCTCCACCACAATTCTCGGATGGATCGCGCCCAACCCGCGCAACCCCGTCCCTCGGATCACCCGCATCAAAACAGTCTCTGCCTGATCGTCGAGCGTGTGTCCCGTAGCAATCTTGTCCAGATTTGAAACGCAGCGGTCGGGTGCCCCATTTCTCGCCGCGTCCTTGGCGGCGAGAAGTGGGGGTTTTGATCGATCCTCTTCCAACAGCCGCTGAAAGAACTCATACCGCAGCTCACGCGCCGCCGTCTCCACGCTGACATGCTCGTCAACCGCGTGACCAGCCACGTCCCCGCTGTCTAAATAAAATTCCAATCCATGCTCGCGAGCCAGCCCCTCCACAAACTCCTGGTCTGCATCGGACTCCGCGCCGCGCAGCTTGTGATTGAAATGAACCACCGACACGACAATGCCAAGCTCGCCACGCAACTCCAGCAGCAGCCGCAACAGCGCCACCGAATCGATCCCGCCAGAAACGGCCACGCCGACGCGGTCGCCAGGCCGCAGCAACTCCTGCCGCCGAATGTGGGCTAAAACGCGCTGCGCCAGTACGTGCACGGCAACATGGTACAACCTTCCGTGGGCTCACCTGGAACCCAGCACTGCGCGGGCCGAACGACGAATCCGGGCCCACCCCGCCCGCAACAATAACGATCAGGCTCACGCTGGAGCAGCCAGGTTTTGCGGAAATGCCGCCAGCGGATGCGATTCTTTGCTGGATGATTTGCGGCGCAACGAAGAATCAACGAGTTGCGCGGCAAGAGAATACGGGCGCTTCAATCGTTGAAGAATCAGCGATTTGCAAAATGCAGCAGGAATCAAACAATAGCTGCAAGCAATATACCGACGGCAAGCCACTTTCCCGCCCGCTGGAAGCATTTTTCCGTCCAGATGACCCTGAGCATCCGCTGCGAACGAAAAGTCGTTCTGGCGGCATTCCAGGCCTTCCTGGAGGCCGTTCCAGCGAGCGCGCTGCATGCCTGGCGGAACTCTGGATGTCCGAAGCGAAGATGCTCCCTGCACAACTCCAACAGAATCAATCAGGCGGAGAAACTCGTCCCTTTGGAATCAACTATTTCCGAAAGTCATACCAGATCGGTGGACTTTACTGGAAGGAGAACCGGGCGAGCTGGCGCTCGCCGGACAGCCGAGGCGGCTGTCCCCACATGGTTCTTTCTGGTTCCGCGTTTCTCCGTGCCTCCGTGGTGAAAGGCTTTTGAAACTACAGCCCCGGGCTCTTCTCCGCGATCAGCTTTCTGATCTTCTCCACGAAGTCCGTCGCTGCCATGTCTTCGGTTTTTTCTTTTCCGCGGGTGCGGACGTTTACCTTGCCGGCTTCCGACTCTTTATCTCCGACTACGAGCAGGAACGGAACTTTCTGCATGGCGTGCTCGCGAATTTTCGCGTTCATCTTTTCGTTGCGCGCGTCTACTTCCACACGCACGCCGATGGCTTTCAGCTGCGCCGCCACCTTATTCGCGTACTCCGCGTGGCGCTCGCTGATCGGAATCATCACGGCCTGCACCGGCGAGAGCCACACCGGGAACGCGCCCGCGTAGTGCTCGATCAGCACGCCGAAGAAACGCTCCACCGACCCGAACAGCGCGCGATGCACCATCACCGGCTGTTTGCGCGAACCGTCTTCGGCTACATACTCCAAACCGAAGCGTTGCGGCAGGTTGAAGTCGACCTGCACGGTGGAGAGTTGCCACAGACGCCCGATGGCATCCACCAGCTTGATATCAATCTTCGGCCCGTAAAACGCGGCTTCGCCAGGGATGGTCTTGTACTCGACATTCTTGCGCTTCAGCACATTCTCGAGCGATCGGATGGCGTTCACCCATTGCTCTTCGCTGCCCACAAAATTCTTGCGATCGTCAGGATTCCAGGTGGAAAGCTCGGTCTGATACTGGTCGAAGCCAAAATCCTTGAGCACGTCCAGCGCAAAAACCAGGCAATTTCCAACTTCGTCTTCGACCTGCTCGGGCGTGCAGAAGATGTGCGAGTCGTCCTGGGTAAAGCCACGCACGCGGAGCAGGCCGTGCATCACGCCGGAACGTTCATATCTATAGACGGTCCCCAGCTCGCCGAGCCGTACCGGCAGGTCGCGATACGACTTCAGCGAATCTTTGTAAATCAGAATGTGGCCAGGACAGTTCATCGGCTTCAGCCGGTACTCGGCGTCGTCGAGCTCCATGGCGTCGAACATGTTCTGCGAGTAGTAGCCTTCGTGCCCCGAAGTAAAGAACAGCTGGCGCCGCGCCACATGCGGCGTGTACACCAGCGAGTAGCCGCGCTTCAGATACTCCTCGCGCATCCAGTCTTCCATCTGCTTGCGGATGATGCCGCCCTTGGGATGCCAGAAAATCAGCCCCGGCCCGGCCAGCTCCTGAATGGAAAATAAATCCAGTTGCTGGCCGATGACGCGGTGGTCGCGCTTTTTGGCCTCTTCCAGCTGCTTCAAATGTTTGTCTAGATCTTTTTGCGAGAAGAAGGAGGTCCCGTAGATGCGCTGGAGCTGCTGGTTTTTTTCGTCGCCCAGCCAATACGCGCCCGCAATGTTGAACAGCTTGAACGCCTTGATTCTCCCGGTCGAGGGAATATGCGGGCCGCGGCAGAAATCGGTGAACTTGCCGGTGCGGTAAAGAGAAATCTTTTCGTCGGGCTTGGTGAACTGCTCGACGAAATGGCACTTCATGAAGTCGCCATCTTTTTTGAACTCGGCCAGACCCTGGTCGCGGGGAACGAACTCGCGCGCGTAAGGGATGTCCTGCTTGACGAGTTCCTGCATCTTCTTCTCGATTTTTTCCAGGTCTTCGGTGGTGAAGGCCGTGGGCCGGTAAAAATCGTAGAAGAATCCGCTTTCGGTGGCCGGACCGTGACCGAGCTTGGTCTCGGGAAAAAGCTCGAGCACAGCTGCCGCCAGCAGATGCGCGGAGGAATGCCGGTAGACTTCGAGCGCCTCGGGATCGCGGTCGGTGAGGATGCGCAGGTCGGTATCTTTTTCGAGAGGCCGGGTGAGGTCGATCAGGTCGCCGTTGGGGCTTTCCTCCGACGGCGCTAAGGGCCGCGCCTTGGCCGCCAGCGCCGCATCCGCCAGCCGCGGGCTGATGGACTTGGCGACATCGAGCGCAGTAGTGCCCTTGGGAAATTCCTTGCTGCTCCCGTCCGGGAGCTTCACATGTATGTTGTCAGCCATAAGTTTGGAAACCTGCAGGTGGTCTGAATCTTTCAGTTTATTGGAGGGATGGAAGAGGGTCAAACCGCGCCGGGGGCGTCAATGGTATTAGAGAAGTTAAGACAGTCGCGCTACGCGCCTGTCGGCGGACATCGCTGAGGACACCGGGGATTATTGGAACTATCATTCCCACACGCATCGGTGAACCCGGAACCGCGACTCCGATCATCGGGAGCGCGAGCCACATCGAAGGCTTCAGTCCCCCTGTAGAATAAGTCCAGTGGGGCCTGCTCGCGTTCAACCACATTTCCCGCGGGAAATGAAATGACTCACATCGACCGGCGTAACTTCGTGAAGCTTGGGATGGCTGCGGCTCTCAGCCGTCAGGGTTCGCTCTATTCGGTCTCCACTCCATCATTACATACGTCCGCGCCGGAGATTTTCACCGACCGGGCAAAGGAATCCGGAATCGATTTTGTCCATTTCAACGGCATGACTGGTGCGCATTACTATCCTGAGGTGATGGGATCGGGGGTCGCGCTTTTCGACTACGACAACGATGGCGACCTCGACATTTTCCTGGTGCAGGGAGCGGCGCTTGGACCGGACAAAGACCTTGGCCGGGCCACATTTCATCCTCAATTACCACTCCGATGCCGCCTTTACCGCAACGATTCGATACGCCATGCCGATGGCACCTGCACGCTCAAGTTCGTGGATGTCACGGAACAGAGCGGGATCCGCGCCACTGGCTACGGCATGGGGGTCACGGCTGCGGACTTTAACAATGACGGGTGGGTGGATTTATACATCACAAATTTCGGCCACAATCAAATGTGGCGGAACAATGGAAATGGCACGTTCACCGACGTGACTGCGGAAAGCGGAACCGATGTCCCGGGTTGGAGTTGTAGCGCCGCCTTCGTCGATTACGATCGCGATGGCTGGTTAGATCTGTTCGTGGGCAGCTATGTAGATTTCAGGTTTACCAATCCGAAGAAGTGTCTGGCGGCCAGCGGGGTTGAGGATTACTGCGGGCCTTTAGCTTTCAATCCTCTGCCCAATCGGCTGTTCCGTAACCGGCGCGATGGCACGTTTGAAGACGTATCCTCCCGCTCACAAATTGGCAGCGAGTTCTATGGCGCCCTGGGGGTGGTGTGCGCCGATTTCAACGGCGATGGATGGCTCGACCTCTTCGTGGCGAACGACATGCGTCCCAACCAATTGTGGATGAACCAGCGAGACGGAACCTTCAAAGACGAGGCCATGGCTGCCGGCTGCGGACTGAATCGCGATGGAGCGCCGCAATCGAGCATGGGGGTGGATGCCGGCGATCTGATGGGGAAGGGTTTCGAAGATCTGGTGGTCACAAATCTGAACGGACAATACGCCTACGTCTATGCGAACAATGGAAAGGGTTGGTTCGACGACCGGTCTTACGAGAGCCGCGTGGCGGCCGCAACCCGGCGCTCCACCGGATTTGGCGTGAGCCTGCTGGACTACGACAACGACGGCTGGCTGGATCTGTTGATGGTGAATGGCGGCGTGACATTGATCGAAGAACAGGCTCGCAATGGCAGCCTGTTTCCGCTTGCCCAGTCGAACCTTCTGCTGCATAACAACGGCAAGGCACAATTCGAGAATGTTACCAAGCAGGCTGGCGCGGCATTTTCACTTTTGGAAGTGGGTCGGGGCGCAGCGTTCGGCGATATTGACAATGATGGAGACATCGACGTGGTAGTGGTCAATAACAGCGGTCCCGCGCAGTTGCTTGTGAATAACGTCGGCCATCAGAAGCCCTGGATCGGATTTCGCATGGTCGGAGCCAAGTATCATCGCGACATGCTGGGGACTCGCGTAGCCGTTTTTCGGCGCAACGCACCCACGCTTTGGCGGCGAGTGCACTGCGATGGCAGCTATTGTTCCTCGAGCGACCCCCGCATATTGTTTGGTTTGGGCGATAGTCCGGAAATAACCAAGGTGCAAGCCCACTGGGTCGGGGGCCACGTGGAGGAATGGACCGGCTTGCCGCTCGGAAAATACACCACGCTGCGTGAGGGCAGCGGTACGAACAAATCTTGAATATGAAAACCGGCTCGCACTGGATAGTCGCCGTGCTTCTCGCTTTAACCATGCAGGGCGAGTCCGCCGATTCTGCCGCCCAGGCAGCAAGGCACGAGTCGCCGCATCCCGTGAAGGGCCAGGTTGAGCTGGTGGAGATTCCGCAGCCTGGTCTCTCGGGCGTGGACCCCCGCGTTCAGGAACAGATTCGAAGTGCCCAAGCGGCGCTGGCTTCCACCCTGGCCGAACCCAATTCCTCAGACGCGCAGAAATCTGAAGCCTTTGGCCGCCTGGGGCAGACTTACCAGGCTTACGGTTTTGACGATGCCGCATTGGCAAGCTATGAAAACGCGGCAAAGTTCGCGCCTCAGTCGTTTCGTTGGCCGTATTACGCTGGCTTTCTCCAGCAGAGGAGCGGCGATACAGAGTCGGCATTGCGCAGCTATGAGCGGGCACACACTCTGCGGCCAGCCAATCGCTGTGTAATGCTGCGTCTCGGAAATCTGGAATTCGCCGCCAATCATTTGGATCAAGCGCATTCCTGGTTCCTCAAGGCCGTCTCTCTCAAGTCCGTCTCGCAACCAAATCCGCCAGCCGCCGCCTTGGCCGGACTGGGCAAGGTCGCGTTAGCGGAACACCAATACCCGGCAGCCCTGAAGTATTTTGAGGAATCTCTGGCCCGGGAGCCGCAAGCATCGAGTATTCATTACCAACTCGCCATGACTTATCGAGCCTTGGGCGATATTCAAAAAATGCAGGAGCAACTGCAGGCACGGGGTGAAGTAGAACCGGCCATCCAAGACCCTTTGCTCGACGAGATCGATGCGCTTAAACAAGGGAAGGTTGGGTTATTGGAAGTGGCCACCAAGGCCATGCACGAGAACAGGTTTGCCGATGCGGCGGCCGCGTATCGTAAGATGACGAACCTCGACCCATCCGATGCCATTGCCTACCGCTACCTCGGAGTCGCCCTGGCGCAATCCGGAAAGTTTGACGAAGCGCTGCAGGAATACGCGCACGCTTTGCAGTTGGACCCAAAGAATGCGCCGGTGCACTTCAGCATGGGGATACTGCTGATCGAAACCGGAAAGGAGGAAAGCGCGATCACTCATTTTCGGGAAGCCATTCGATTAGATCCCGGACTCGTGGCGCCGCACTTTCAGCTGGCGAATCTACTGATGCGCGCGGGAAAAGACGAAGAGGCTGGCCGCGAATATGGAACTGTGGCTACTCTGGAGCCGCAGAATGGGTTTGCGCGCCTGATGGAAGCCATGGCGGCGATTCACGGGGGCGCCTACGCGCGCGGTCGCTCGCTTCTAGAGGAGGCGTCGGCGGCGTTTCCTGACGATCCCGACATCGCGAACGCCCTGGCGCGGCTGCTTGCGGCCGCACCCGACCCCGTCGTGCGCAACGCGACTCAAGCCGTTCGCATTATCGAACCTCTGGTGCAGAGCCAGCGGGGAGATGGATTCGAGGAGGGCGTCACTCTGGCCATGGCTCTGGCAGCCGTCGGCCGCTTCCAGGAGGCGGTCGCATATCAAAAAGCGATTATCGAGGAGTTGGACAGTCAGGAACTGGAGAGTCAGAAACTGGAGAGTTCAGGGAAAGTTGCGCTTGCCCGGCTGCTGCGTCAGAACCTGGATTTGTACGAACATGGCAAACCCTGCCGCATACCGTGGGCCAAGGATGATCCCGTGTTTTCTCCAGTTTCCAGCAAAATTCAGCTCTCGAGCCCGTAAGTTCAAACGTCGATGCAAAAGTCGATGCGCGATCTGTGCCCGTGGTGTTGTCAGATCGGGCGAGAACTCTGATCGCGCATCGGCCAACCCTAAATTCCGCCAACCTAAATTCGGCCAACCCTACATCTGCACGTCTTTAAAATGCGTGGCGATGTACCAGGTATTCCCGAATGCATCTTTCACGCCGGCGCTGCGATCGCCGTAAGGCTGGTCGGCTGGCTCGGAGATTGAGGTTGCCCCCGCCGTGAGCGCGCTGCGGTAGACGGCATCGCAATCCGGAACGTACATGTAGAACATGGTCGGCATCGGCGGATACTTTCCCTGTGCCTCGCCGGAGGGCTCGCCCATCTCCACCACGGAATCGCCCACGCGAATTTCCGCGTGATGCACCACCCCGTCAGGCGACGCGTATTTCGCCAGCTCCGTCGCACCAAACGCCCGCTTCAGGAAACTGATCACGGGCTCGGCTCGCAGCGGGTGCATGTACACGTTCACGTTGTTCAAGCCTTTCGCAATGTAACTCTCACCCCGGTTCTTGGCGATACTCGTGGCGATATACCAGATGTTGCCCGCCGGATCTTTCACGCTGGCGGAGCGCTCGCCGTATTCCTGGTCGCGCGGCTCGTCGATCAGCGTGGCTCCTGCGGCCAGCGCCTTTGCGCACACCGCGTCGGCGTCTTCCACGTAGAGGTGCAGCGCGTGCGTATTCGGCGTGGCGTGGAATTCTTTGCCGGGAATGCCGCCGCCCATCATCAGCATGGAATCGCCGATGCGCATTTCACCGTGCAATCCTCCCGCCGCCCCCACCGTGCGGAACGTCTCCTCGCCGCCAAACGCCTTCTTAGCGAACTCCAGCAGCGCTGGCCCGTCTTTTGCGATCAGATACGGCGTCACCGTGCGGAAGCCTCGCGGAATCGGATTCACCCGCGCCTTGCCTTCCTGCGCGTCGTGTTGCGGCAGCTGCCCACCTTCGGGTCCTCGCGTCATCTTCGCCATGCGGCGGTGCATTTCTTCCACTGACATTTCTTCCGTCACCGTGGAAATGTTCCAGGTATAGCCGAAGGGATCGACGAAGCTGCCCTCGCGGCGGCCGTAGAACTGATCGCGAATCGGTCCCAGGGCCTTCATCCCCGCAGCTACGGCGCGCTTCGCGAAGGAATCCACGTCGGCGACATCGATCGACAGCTGCACCGGCGAATACCCCAGCGTTTCCGCGCTGAGTCTTCCGCCCTCGGGCCACTCTTCGGAGAGCATGATCGCCGAGTCGCCGATCATGATCTCGGCATGCGGGATGCTTTCTCCGGTATCAAAGCGCATCATTTCCTTCGCGCCAAAGGCCTGCTTGTAGAATTCGATCGCCTTCGCCGCATCCTTGAAGGTCAATCTCGGGGTCGCGGTGGTGCGTACGGCTTTTATGGGTTCAGCAACGCTCGCCATAATGTTTCTCCCTTCGAATAGTTCGGTTTTCAGTCTTGTCCTGAATGCTTCACGCGGCAAATCGCGCAATTCGGTGGCGACGCGTACCAGCGGCTCGATGCCGGCCTCGACTCTGCCGAGCTTTTCTTTGCTAATCTTGCCTCTGCCGAGCTTGCCGTCCGTGGGGGACAGCATCAACTCCACAGCCTTATTCAGCTGCTCGATCTTTAGCTGCTCGGCCTTTTTCTTGCCGCCATCTCCGGAATGCAGAGAGCGCTTAGGCATCGGCACCCTCCATGCGCGTCCGCAAAGTGGTCAGCGCGCGGAATTGCAGTTGCTTCACCGCGCCTTCAGTCTTGCGAATTGCCCGCGCCACTTCCTTGATGCTTTTTTCTTCCACGAAGCGCAGCACCACGACGCGCCGCTGTTCCGCCGGCAAAGTATCGACGAGCCGGAAAAGCGTGGCCCGCCGCTCGACGTCCTTAATCTCTGTCGTACTGGCCTGCGCCCCGGCGAGCGTCGCATCGTCGGTAACTTCGCGCCCGGAACGCTGCCAGCGGTCCGAAATCAAGTTCGCCGCGATGCGAAACAGCCACGCCGCAAACGGAATTCCACGCCACTCGAATCGTTTTAAATTCGCCAGCGCGTGATGAAACACCTCGGCGGTCAGGTCTTCTGTTTCGGCGCGGTTTCCCACTCGCCGTACGACGTAGGCATACACGCGCTCGAAGTGGTTCTCGTAAAGCTCGGCAAAGCGCGCAGGGTCCTTCTGCGCCGCTTCAATCAGAAGCCGCTCGTCCGCTTCTTGCCTCAGAGCCTTCAACCAGTTCTCCGTGCGGAGTAGTCTTACATCAAGAGTAACGGCTGGAAAGGGAAAAGGTTACGGGCAGGAAAAATAGGATCCATTTTTGATGCGCTCCCTTTGCCTTCCCCCGCATCTAACCTACTCGTACGCGAGGTGATCAATGGAAGCCATCAGTGGAGTATTCAAAACGCGAAAAGGTGCAGAAGATGCCGTGGAAGAAGTGCGAAAATCGGGCATTGCATCGGACAATATCACGCTGCTGACCCCCGGTACCGCGGAGCAGATCGATAAAGAGATACAGGCCGTCCCTATGGACACGACCGAGCAGCCCGGCATGGGAAAAGTCATGGGCGCGCTGGCGGGCGGTGGAGTTGGGATTACCGGCGGTTCGCTCCTGGTGGCGCTGGTGCCCGGGCTTGGACCAATTACGGCATTGGGTTTTCTGGGAGCCGCGATTCTGGGAGCTGCGGGCGCCACGGTTGGCGCCACGGTCGGCGATAAGCTGGAGAGGTCGACCACCACGGGACTTCCGGAAGATGAAATCTTTGTGTACGAAGACGCCCTGCGCCAGGGCCGCAGCGTGGTGATTGCCCTGGCAGAGAACAAACAATCGGCGTCGCTGCTTCGCGACCTGCTAAAGGCGAACGGAGCGGAATCGATTGACGCGGCTCGCGAGCAATGGTGGATTGGCTTGCGCCGCGCCGAAGAGAGCCACTACACAAATTCCGGCAAGAACTTCGCGGAGGATGAGAAGTATTATCGTCTCGGGTTCGAAGCCGCGCTGCATGCGAGAACGCGCTGCATGGAGTTCGACCAGATTTCTGGCGAGATGAACGCCGCCCTCGAAGACGTGCAGCGGCAACATCCCGGAGTGCAATTGGAAGAGGCCTTTACCCGCGGCTACCGGCGCGGCCGCGAGCACTATCAACAGCGCTGCGATGAAACCAGGAAAGCTGCCTAGCGGCAGCGAACGTCTGACCCGGGTGCTGGAAAGGTGAAGTTGCCAAATGAAATTATCCCGACGCTCCGTCAGGCGCATAGCTGCGTACCTGTCGGTTCTCTTGGGTTCGGTAGGGCTGCAAGCCCGGCTGTCCTCACGCCAACCAGGCCAGGACGCTGGCGTACCGCCAAAATTCGAAGTTGCCTCAATCAAGCCAAACAACTCCGGCAGCCAAGGCACGTTTTTCCGCCGGTTCCCTGGCGGGCTTTATCGGGCAGAGAACGTGCAGCTGCGGGTTCTGATCGCCAGCGCCTATCTGCACGGATTTCCTCCAAACAGCCAATTGGTTTTCGGTGGCCCGCATTGGATTGACAAGCAGCGCTTCGATATTGAGGCGCGCGCCGAGGGCAATCCCAACGGCGAGCAAGTGCGCTCGATGGAGCGCTCGCTGCTTGAAGATCGATTCAAGCTCGTGCTGCACCATGAGATCCGGCAACTGCCTGTCTATGCCCTCTTGGTAGCGACTCCAGGTAAAACCGGTCGCCAGCTTATCCCGCATTCGGACACCGCAAAATGCAGCGACCCTCTTGACGGACGTCTTTCGCAGCCCAAGCCCGGCGAGCCGCTGCCGGCGTATTGCGGAGGCTTGTTCATGAATCCTCAGCCCGGGGATCTACGCGAGAGCGGGAACAAGATAACGATTGACATGCTGGTTGCCTTCCTAGATCAATCCGTAGATCGTAAGGTAGTGAATCAGACTGGGCTCAAGGGCGTTTTCGATTTCACGCTGGAGTTTGCACCGGAGGTGGGGCCGGGTTCCCAAGCTCTGGGCACTGCCGATGTGCCGGATTCATCGCCAGCGCCTTCGCTGTTTACGGCGTTGAAGGAGCAACTCGGACTGAAACTCAAATCGACAAAGGGGCCGGTGGATGTTGTCGTGATCGATCACGTTGAGGAACCGTCGGCGAACTGAGATATCCAACCTGGATTATGCTCAAGGAAGGCGATTACGCGTAGTAAAGCTTTTGCAACTCCTGCATCACCTTCGCCGACACCGCTTCCAGATCCCGCATCGTCATGCCGGTGGTTGAGATCGGCTCGCCCACGCGCATTTCCAGCGGACGGCATTTGATGTGGTAAGTGTTCATCGGGAGCAAGTCGTAAGTTCCAATCAGTGTCACCGGCACAATATCCACCTGCGCTTTAATCGCCAGAAAAAACGCACCCGGCAGAAACGGTTTGATTTCGCCATCCGGCGTGCGCCCTCCCTCGGGAAAAATTACCAGCGGCATGCCTGCCTTCAGGCTCTTTACCGCCGAGCGAATCGCCGCAATCGAATTCGTCGGCTTCTGCTGATCGATGCACACCTGCCCCGATCTCCGCAGCTGCCAGCCCACAATCGGATACGCCAGCAACTCTTTCTTGAACACGATGCGAAACTGAAATGGCAGGTTCGCATACAGTACGGGAATGTCGAGCGCCGAAGCATGGTTGGCGGCAAAGACGTGCGCTTTCGACAGATCGAGCTTGTCCAGGCCAGTGACTTTCACCGGCGACAAAATCGTCTTCATGATCAGCCACGACCACGCCCGCGAAAACCAGTGCAGCCGCCGTCCCGTGCGGTCGAACATTCCGCCCGGCAGGGCCAGCACTCCCATGCCCAGCGTGTACGACCAAATAAGAAGATCGAAAATGAAATAGGATCGCAGCCGGCTCAGCCAGCCGTGCGTCATCCCGGGAATCGTATGCGGCGTCAGACGGGCAGGCGCAGGCGTCGCGGTCTCTCCGCGTTCGGGCTGCAGCGGCTCAGCTTGTTGCTGTTCGACTTGCTGATGTTCGACCTGCCGCTTTTCAATCTGATCGACCGATGAATTCACTTCCTGCACACTCCCATTCTAGGGGAAAAGCGGCCACTCGACGAACCCTTCAAAATCTCGAGGTCGAAACGAAAACCGAAGCAAAACCTTCGTGTAACTTAGTGTCCTTAGTGGTCAGAGGGTTTTCCTCTATTCCGTAACCGAACCCTGCAGCACTTGCATCGCCTCGCCCACAAGATAAATCGAGCCCGTGACCACGATGACTTTCTCCGGCGTCGCCCCAGCCCACTTCCGTGCCTGTTCCAAAGCCGAAGCAATGTCAGCTGCCAGCTCGATCTCCGTTCCTGTTCGCGCTCCCGCCTGCCGAATTTCTTCCGGGCTCGCCGACCGCGGATTCTCCGCCCGCGTGGCAATCACCCGCTCCGCCAGCGGGAAAAGAATTTCTGTCATCTCTGAGATTGCCTTGTCGCGCATCGCTCCGAAAACAAAAAGCAGCGGACGGTCTCCGTAGCGCTCCGAAAGGGCAGAACGCAGCGCCCACGCTCCCGCCGGGTTATGCGCCACATCCAGCACCACCTCGGACCATCCCGCCCACGCCGCGAGCACTTGAAAACGTCCTGGCCATCGCGTCTCGCGGATTCCGCGTTCAATGGTCTGCGGCGTAATCCCCGCGAATCCCTGCTTGCTCAGTTCCTCCGCCGTGGCAATCGCCAACGCCACATTCCGCAGCTGATGCCGCCCCACGAGAGTAGTCTCCACAACAATCTGATGCTTCATTACCTGCAAAGGATATTGATAGACGAACTCCTTGGCGTCCTTCGCGCCTTGCTTAGCGTCGTTTACGGTTAAGAGCTTTTCGCCGTTACCCGCCGCCCGCACTGTTTCGCCACGCGCAACCAGGTAATCGCCGCTCCCGGGCGAAACCGGCGGTACGTAAGGCACCGCGCTCACGCCCCGCGCCCCGAGCTCCAGAATCGTATTGCCGATCACGTCGTTGGCCTCGGGCTGCTGTGGCAGCGTCACCACCACGCCACCTGCTCGGATGATCCCAACCTTCTCGCGCGCAATTTCTCCCACCGAGTTACCCAGAAACTTCTGGTGATCGAGCGAGATGTCTGTAATCACGCTGACCTTCGGCTCCACTACGTTGGTCGCATCCAGACGCCCGCCCATGCCCACTTCGAGCACCGCGATCTCCACGTGCTCGCGCCCAAAATATTCAAACGCAATCGCCGTCATCATCTCGAAAAAACTGGGATGCCACGGCAACCCTCCGCGTTCCACCAACTTCTCAGACACGCCATCCACTTCCCCATGCAGGCGCGCAAAATCGTCGTCGCCGATTTCCTGGTCATTCACGCGGATGCGCTCGTTGATCCGTATCAAATGCGGCGAAGTGTAAAGCCCGGTCTTCAACCCGGAAGCGCGCAATATCGAAGCCAGCGTGGCCGCGGTCGATCCCTTGCCGTTGGTCCCCGCAATCAGCACGCTGGGAAACCGCCGCTCGGGACGCTGCATCGCCTCGAGCAGCACGCGCATATGCGCGAGATCAAACTTGTGCGAAGGCGTCTGGGCCAGTTCATGGCCCAGCGCAAACATGCGGGAGACTGCGGATTCGTAAGTGAAGAAGCTCTCAGCCATCAGCTTTCAGCTTGAAGCCCCAGATTACCAGCGTTATGGCTCGCTGAAAAAGTCGTCGAAGCAATTGTGAACCTGCGGGCAGGATTCCGTTTCCGCTGCAGTGAGGCAATCTCAAGGAGAACAACTGGAGTCCGAAACGGTGATTTCAGCTGAGAGCTGACAGCTGAGAGCTGACAGCTCCTCCATCCATGAATTCCAGCGCCCGCGCAATATAAGTCTTGAGCTGCTTGCGGGGAACCACCGCGTCCAGCATGCCATGCTCCAGCAGGAATTCACTGCGTTGAAAACCGGGCGGAAGCTTCTGCCGGATCGTCTGCTCAATCACCCGCGGCCCCGCAAAGCCAATCAGGGCGCCCGGTTCCGCGATGTTCAAATCTCCCAGCATGGCAAATGACGCGGTCACCCCGCCCGTGGTTGGATCGGTCAGCAACGAAACGTAAGGAACTCTTTCTTCATCCAGCCGCGCCAGCGCCGCCGAAATTTTTGCCAGTTGCATCAGGCTGACTACGCCTTCCATCATGCGCGCTCCGCCCGACGCCGAAACAATAATCAGCGGAGTCCGCGTGTCGGCCGCGCGTTCCACCGCGCGCGTGATCGTCTCACCCACCACCGCGCCCATACTGCCGCCGATGAACGCATACTCCATCGCGCTCACGATAACGGTGCGGCCCGCCAGCTTGCCCTGCGCATTGATCACCGCATCTTTCAAGCCCGTATCTTTCTGCGCCTGGCGTAGCCGGTGCGAGTAAGCTTTGAGGTCGACAAACTTCAGCGGATCGGTCGACACCAGATTTCCGTCGAACGTTTCATACACGCCGTCATCGAGGAGCTGTGCCAGCCGTGTCCGCGCGTCAATCCGAAAATGCTTCTCGCATTTCGGACAGACATTCAGATTCTCTTCCAGATCTTTCTTCCAGATAATCTGCCGGCAATTCTCACACTTCACCCACAACCCTTCGGTCTTCACCTTCTTCTCCCCCGAAGTGTCCAACTCGCCGGATTCGCGTTTAAACCAAGCCATGATCAGTTGCGAGTCCCGAGTACTGAGTTCCGAGTGAACTTCGACTCGGTACTCGGCACTCGCGACTCAGTACTCGATTCCTCTCTGCGCCATCACGCCCTTCTCGTACGCGTGTTTCACCTGGCGCATTTCCGTCACCGTGTCCGCAAGCTCCACAATTGTGGGGTGTGCGCTTCGGCCCGTCAAGATCACGTGCACCATCTCCGGTTTCTTCTTCAGGCTCTCTACTACTTTCGCCGGATCGAGCATCCCGTAGCTAATCGCGTAATTAATCTCATCGAGCACGACCAGGTCCCACGCACCCGACTGGATCGCCTTCTCCGCCTGGTCCCAGGCTTCTTCCACCATCCGCACATCTTCTGGATCCGGCTTTTCCGCGCCCACCTTCACGAAGCCGCGCCCCATCTGCTTCATCACGAACTTGTCGCCGAACGCTTTCACCGCATCGAGTTCGCCGTAATGCCACGAGCCTTTCAGAAACTGCAGCATCAGCACCCGCATGCCCTGGCCCACGGCCCGCAAAGCCGTGCCCATGGCCGCAGTCGTCTTGCCCTTGCCCGGCCCCGTGTTCACGATGATCAGACCGCGGCGTACGTCGCTCATCTATATATCTGCGCTCGCCCCAGGAGACCGCCGTCTGATTCTACTAGAGCGGGCCGCGTCACAGCATTTTCCCTCACAAAAATGCTACATTGGCGAGTTCATGTCTGCGCCCAATTCCATCTTCGTACGCGCCTGCAAATCGCAACTTGTCGAGCGCACTCCCGTCTGGTTCATGCGACAGGCTGGCCGCTACATGCCTGAATACCGCGCCGTCCGCAAACAATATTCGCTGCTGGAGATTTGCAAAAAACCCGCGCTCGCCGCCGAAGTCACCATCACTGCCGCCGAAGCCCTGGGCGTGGACGCCGCCATCATCTTCGCCGACCTGCTTCTCCCGCTCGAAGTCATGGGCCTGCCTTTTCATTTTTCCGCCGGTGAAGGCCCCGTCATCGAAAAGCCTATCCGCAGCAAAGAAGACATCGCCCGCCTGCGCACCGATCGCGCCGCTGATCTCGGTTATGTTTCCGAAGCTGTAAGCCTGGTCGCGAAGCACTTCGCCCACCGCGTTCCCGTCATCGGCTTTTGCGGCGCGCCGTTCACCCTGGCCAGTTACATGATCGAAGGCGGAGGCTCGCGCAACTACGTTCACGCCAAGAAAATGATGTACAACTCTCCCGCTGACTGGAATGTGTTGATGGGCAAGCTGGTCGCAGTCGCCGCCGCATACTCGGCGGCGCAGGTTCGCGCGGGCGCCGATGTGATCCAGATTTTCGACAGCTGGGTCGGATGCCTCAGCGTGGAAGATTATCGCCGCTACGTTCTGCCGCATGCAACGAACTTGGTGAAGACTTTGCAAGCCACCGGCGCGCCCATTATTTATTTTGGCACCGACAGCGCCACGCTGTTGCCTGCGATGAACGAGACTGGCGCCGAGGTCATTGGCCTCGATTGGCGCATCCCGCTCGACGAAGGATGGCGCACTCTCGGCCACAGCTGCGCCGTTCAGGGCAATCTCGATCCTGTTCTGCTCTTCGCCGACTGGAAGGAGTTGAAGCCGCGCGCCGAAGATATTCTCCGACGCGCCGCCGGGCGTCCCGGCCACATCTTCAATCTAGGCCACGGCATTCTGCCCGAAACGCCCGTCGAGAATGTGAAAAACCTGGCTCGCTTTGTGCAGGAAAAACCGGCGGCCGGCTTCGGCACGCCGGATTCCGGAAGCCGAGAGCCGAAAGCCGGACGCCCGCACTCATGACTCGCATCGCCATCGTCGGCGGAGGCATTTCCGGACTTTCCGCGGCCTTCGTGCTTGAAGAGCACATCCGCAACGGTGTGGCCGCTGAATACGTTCTCTACGAATCGTCGCCGCATCTCGGCGGGGTCTTGCGGACGGAACACATTGACGGCTGCGTGGTCGAAGCCGGCCCCGATTCTTTCATCACTGAAAAGCCGTGGGCCGCCGATCTCTGCCGCGCCGTTGGCCTGGGCGATCAACTCATTGGTTCGAACGATGCAGAGCGCAAAACCTACATCCTGGTCCACGGAAAACTCGT
The DNA here is from genome assembly GCA_049675725.1 of Candidatus Sulfotelmatobacter sp. Classification (GTDB taxonomy): domain Bacteria; phylum Acidobacteriota; class Terriglobia; order Terriglobales; family Acidobacteriaceae; genus Sulfotelmatobacter. Next base: position 54,773 of record JBAUAN010000043.1, read on the forward strand.
CGTCCTGCCCGACGGCCTGATGTTCCTGGTCCCCACAAAAATTCTGCCCACCGGCGCATCGCCGCTGTTCTCGTGGAAGACCAAGCTGCGCATGGCGCAGGAAATGTTTCTTCCCCCACGCGCTGCCAACTGCGACGAAAGCGTCGCCTCGTTCGTCGAGCGCCACTACGGCGCCGAAGTAGTCGATCGTCTCGCCGACCCACTGCTCTCCGGCGTCTACGGCGGCGAGGCGGCCAACCTCAGCGTCCGCGCGGTTCTGCCGCGATTCGCTGAAATGGAGCGCACTCACGGCAGCCTCGGCCGTGCCATGCTCGCCGCGCGAAAGAAAATGGCGCACGCCTCCAACAAACAGCCGCCTCCGCTCTTCACTTCACTGAAAAACGGCATGCAACAACTCACCGAAGTTGTTGCCGCGCACCTCACGCCATCGTCGGTGCTTACGAACGCGCCCGTTGATGCCATCCAGCGCGAAGGCGATAGTTGGATCGTTTCCGCCGGACTCAAGTCCGATGAGTTCGATGCCGTCATCCTGGCCGTGCCGGCGCACGCAGCGGCCAGCCTGCTCCGCATGTGCAGTCGTGAACTTTCCACCGAAGTTGCGAGCATCGAATACAGTTCTTCCATCACCGTCGGACTCGGCTACGATCGCGGAGTTCGCCAGTCTCTGCCCCCGGGCTTCGGATTCCTCGTCCCGCGCAGTGAAGGCAAGCGCCTGCTCGCCGCCACGTTCGTGCACAACAAATTTCCTCATCGCGCTCCCGACGACCGCGCGCTGCTGCGCTGTTTTTTCGCCGGAAGCAACGCCGCCAGCGTTTGGAATTTGTCCGATAACGAAATCATCTCCATCGTGAGAAACGACCTGCAGCAGATCCTCGGTCTCACCGCCGAACCCCTGTTCAGCCGCGTCTACAAATGGAAATCCGCCATGGCCCAGTACACCGTCGGACATCTCGATCGCCTCGACCGCATTGATCGCCTCCGCCAGCAACTGCCCGGCGTCGCCCTCGCCGGCAACGCCTACCGCGGCATCGGCGTCCCCGACTGCGTCCGCTCCGGTCGCGACGCAGTTCAGCAGCTCCTGTCCTGATTCATCTTGATCAATACGCTTTGTCATTCCGAGGAGCGAAGCGACAAGGAATCTGCTGCCGCTTGCAGGGGCAATACCGCCAGCGGTGTTGGGGTTCTATCGCCCGGCACTTTGCGTCGAAAAGTACTTGACCTTTACGCCGCCCGCCCGCTATCCTTAATGCGTGCCTGAGTCCCGCCAGCACCGCTTCCGCCGTTTTCGCCACGAAGCTCGGCCTCTACCCACGCGCGCTGCTGACGATCTCCGCTTCATCCGCGACACTATGGAGCGCTCCGCCGCCTTCACCGCCGTCTCCGGCTGGGGACAGGTAGTTCTCGGCCTCACCGCTCTCGGCGCTGCCTGGTTTGCCGCCCGCCAGCCTTCTGCTTTCGCCTGGCTTCGCGTCTGGCTCGGCGAAGGCCTATTGGCCTTCACCATCGCCTTGCTCTCGATTTTCTGGAAAGCCAACCGCCGCGGCCTGCCTGTGTTCTCCGGCCCCGGCCGCAAAGTTGCTCTCGGACTTCTCCCCCCGCTGATCGCAGGCGCGTTTCTTACTTTCTCGCTTTTCCGGATGGGCCTGCAATCGGCGCTGCCAGCCACATGGCTGCTGCTTTATGGCGCGGGCATCATCACCGGGGGCGCATTTTCGGTGCCCGCCGTACCGGTCATGGGAGTTTGTTTTATGGCCCTCGGCGGCCTTGCCGTTCTTGGGCCCGCGGCCTGGGGCACATGGTTCCTCGCCGCCGGTTTCGGCGGACTCCATCTTCTGTTCGGAGTTCTCATCGCCAGGAGGCATGGTGGCTAGATCTCTATCTCTGCGCCAGCGCGACAAGCACGCCAAGACCGCAACTCCGCGGACTGCGCGCGCTCCCCGCGTGCTCGCGCTGCCCGAGCTCGACCGCCTGATTCACGAACGCATTCGCCTCGGCATTGTCAGCGCTCTCGCCACCAACGAATCCCTCACGTTCAACGATCTCAAGCGCATTCTCAAAACCACCGACGGCAATCTCAGCGTCCACGCCCGCAAGCTTGAAGAAGCCCAATACATTTCCTGCGTAAAATTTTTCGAAGGCCGCGTCCCGCGCACCGAATACCGCATCACCTCCGCTGGACGCCGCTCCCTCGCCCAGTATCTCGATCAAATGGAAGAATGGATCCGCGCCACCCGCGAAGAAGAATAGTTTTTTCCGAGATCGCCGACGCATGAAAGCGGGGCGTCTTATCGACAACTTGTGGGGACAGCCGCCCTCGGCTGTCCGGTCGAGCGAAGGTCGACTCTGCCACCGCCACCGAAGCTGCCTCCTGCTACAATGCGCCGCATGAAGCTCTCCTTACTTCTCCTGGCAGCCGCCTTGCTCCCGGCCCAAGCCGCCGCCCCGGAAGTTGAGATTACCGCCGAGCCTCACCACCGTCTCGTTCTCGAAAACGCATCCATCCGCGTGTTCAACGTCGACCTCCCGCCGCACACCGAGTCCCTGATGCACTGGCACCGTCACGACTATGTCTACGTCATGCTGGGCCCCACTGAAGTGGTCAACGCCGTCGAAGGAAAAGACCCCGTCACCGTGAAGTTGGTGGAAGGCGAAACCCGTTTTACTCCCGGCCCATTCGCGCACATCGCGCGCAACATCAGCGACCAGCCCTTCCGCAACCTGACCATCGAAATTCTCGACGACGCCAGACTTCACCAGTCCACCGCGAAATGGGACGAAGATCGTGGTCTCGATATTCTCGCGGGCGGCACCAAGCAGATACTGTTCGTCAAAAACGGCATTCGCGCCACCGAGTTTGAGTTACAGCCAGGCGGAGTCGTGCCCATGCATCACCACGCCGGCCCGCACCTGCTGGTGGCCGTCAGCGATCTCGATCTTCGAGAACACACCCGCAGCGACGCCGAAGCCCAGAGCAAGCGTTCTTTGCGCAGCGAGAAATCAGGCGACGTCAAGTGGTTCCCCAGCGGCTATTCCCATTCCATCACCAACGTCGGCGCCCACCCCGCGAAGTTCGTCACTCTGGAATTCCCATAATCGCTGATGTTGTGATCGCTCATGTAGTGACAGCCGCCCCGGCTGTCCGGCAAGCGAAGCGAGCCGCCATGTTGCCGGACCGCTGCCGCCCTAGACCTTGTCCTCGCACTGCACATTTCCCGCACAAAATGAAAAAGGCGGCCGGATTTCCGGCCGCCTCAATTTCCAGCTTGTAACAGTTAGAACACGTTGATGGTCAGGTTGACCGCCTGGGTGGTGCCGTCAGATCCCGTTCCAGTTACCTGGACGGTCTGCGCTCCAAGCGGCGTGCCCGGCGTGGTCGAAGAACTGCAACCCACCAGCGTGAACATCATTCCCAGGACCAAAATTCCCAGAACGATGCCCACCCGGCGATTGCGCTTGTTCTTCCAGTCGCCCGACAGCAGCAAGCCAAACAATCCCATTCCGGTCAGGCAAGCCAACAGGCTGGTCCGGCCCTTATGCGGATTCGCGTCGGCAGGCATGCGCAGCGCGCTGTGCGGCGCGGCCGTGGTTACGGTCACGGTCGTGGTCTGCGGTGCGTTGCCTAGCGCCGTCAGCGTTGCAGGTGCGAAGGCGCAAGTCACGTCCAGCGGCAACCCCGTGCAGCTGAACGTCACCGTTCCGCTGTAGAAGTTGACTGGAGTTAAGGTGATGGTCGCGGTGTTCGTGCCACCATCCTGAATGTTGATAAACGACGTGTTCGACGACAGCGAGAAGTTCGGCGCCGCGCCAGTACCGTTAGCGTTGATCAGCGTAGTCGCGAGAGAAATGTCTTCTCCCGTTGTCCCGGCATCCGGCGCACCGTCGCCGTTGATATCGGCTATGGTAAGGCCGATTGCGTTCTGCCCGGCCGGGAACTCGACTGGGTCATAGAAGGTCGGCGCTATGGCCGTGCCCGCTCCCGTTCCAAAAATTACGCCTACCGTGCTGTAATTCTCGTTGGTATAGACCAAGTCCGCGAAACCATCGCCATTTACGTCCGTAACCTGGACGGTCCATGGATCCGGGTTGTAGTAGGGATTGCCGGTTGCAATGCTGTTCGTGACTATGGTGGATGACACGAGCGGTATCAGCGCATTGGGGAACGTTCCGTCGCCAAATCCGGTTGCCACCAGAATATTCTGGTTGTCATCCGTTGCGACGATATCCGGAATGCCGTCCCCGCTCACGTCAGCCAGCGCAATTCCCAGGGGAGACGACGTTCCCATAGAAGCGTCGGCCGCCGCCGCTGTGAACGTGCCGTCTCCATTGCCCAAATAGATGCCGACCTGAGTTCCGTCGTATTCTGCGACCGCCAGGTCGTTGAATCCGCTTGGGCTCGCCCCCCCTGCGGTCAGCTGACCGGTTGCGATCTGCTCGCCACCGTTCGTCAGAGGATAGGGCACCGCCGGCATGAAGCCACCGGCGCCGTCGTTGATCAGCACGTAGACGTTTGAGCTGTAGCTCGCCACGGCCAGGTCGTTAAAGCCGGGCACGCCAGTCTTGGTGTTGAACGCGGCCGCCACGACTCCTTCTCCCTCGGAGCCGGATTCGTAGGTCGGCCCTTGGACAAAGGTGCCGGTTCCCGTCCCGGTGAAGATTTGCACGAACCCGTCGAAACTGCTGGCGGCGATGTCCAGGTTACCGTCGCCGTTGAAATCCGCCACGGCTGCGTACGGAAAATATCCGGTCGCGCCATAATTCACGCCCGGCTGCAGGCTCCCGTCAGGGTTTGACAGGAACACCGTTAGCCCGGCTCCGTCGTCGAGGTTCGATACCACCAGGTCGGTAAATCCGTCGCCGTTGAAATCGCCGCTCGCGATGCTATATCCGTACGAGTAGGCGCTTTCAGCCACCGGCGTATAGTAGTCCCGCGCCGCCTGGAAAGTGCCGTCCCCAAAGCCAGCCATCCACACCAGGCTCTGGTTGTTGTCCGCTACCAGAATGTCCGGCAAGCCGTCGCCGTTGAGATCCTCGACGATCGCCGCGCCGGAGGGATATCCCCCTACGGCATAACCCACACTGGTCAGCGCCAGTCCGCCGCTCCCGTTGCCGAGGAGAACTGTAATGTCACTGGTGTCATCGTTGGTCACGACCACGTCTCCGTTGCCGTCCCCGTTGACGTCAGCAATCGTTGCCGCCTCCGGGAAGGTAAAAGGAGTCGACGACGCCGTGACCGCCACCGGGTAGTAAGCAGCTTCACTGAATGCCCCAGCGGAGTTGTTGTAAACCGCGATCGTGTCGTAATCGCAGAAGACCGAGACGATCGCGGGCAGACCGCTCGATCCCGTCAAGCTCCCAAACGTGGCGCTGCAGGCGTCTGACACGCCATCAGGAGTGGGCGAGGGTAGTCCGGCGTAAGTCGTTGAGGAGAGGTAGACGTTCAGTTCGCCGTTGCTGTAGTCGTTCTCGGCCACGTCGATGAGTCCATCCCCATCGAAGTCCGTAAGGAGGACGTTGTAACCGCCGCCGTCGGCCGTACCGCTCGGGACCAAAGGCACCGGCGTCAGCGCTGCCGCGAACGTTCCATCCCCGTTTCCGGGCACGGTGATGATGTTGGATGGGAGACTGTTGTAGTCCCAGTCATCGTCCACCAGCACGATGTCGAGAAAGCCGCTGGTGGCGTCTGTCACCAGCGTGCCGCCGGTGGCTCCGGTCGTGCTCACTACGAAGGGTGACCCCGGCGTAGCTGTAAAGGTCCCGTCGCCGTTGCTCAGGAACACTGTGATCGAGACCGTACCCCCAACTTGATCGGCCTCGACGATGTCGGAGTTGCCGTCACCGTTGACGTCGCCGACCACGTAGTTATGTTGGCAGAAGCCCGAAGCTGTAGGAGTCAGAACTGCCGGGGCGGTGGGAACAAGCGGAGTGAACGTCCCGTCTCCGTTGGCTTGCACTTCGGAGTAAACGCAAACGTCGCTTACGGCAGGCAGTGTCGCGGTGTTAACGTCGACGATCGTAATAAACGCGTCCAAGCCGCCTACGGTGGCAGCCTGCACCTGGCCAATATTCTCGCCCTGGTCCGGAATCTGCGTTGCGCTTACGAAACCGAGCGTGCCGGAGGGAGGCGGATTCGCCGCGTTGCGGCGCGGCTTGGTTGCGCGCGCTATTTCCCCACGGTGTCCGGCTGATTTGATTGTGGCCAGCGCGTTCATCTGAGCCTTGGCCCGAGCGTTCATCCTTGCCGCGGCAAGGGCGTCGGCTTTGCCAAACTGACCGCGCTTGGTCGCCTGTCCCCGCTTCTGGTGGCGAGCCTGTTCTTTCAAGGCCCTCGGGGATGTCATGTGAAACTGATTTCGCGCAGTGATGTGATACGGCTTGGCGGTGCTTTTCGTCGCGATCTTGGGCGAGCTCTTGGCCGTGCTCTTGGTCACGCTCGTCGCGCCGAAACCCTGCGCTATCGCCAACAACAGAAGGGCAGCGATTGTTGCTGTTGCGGAAAGTCTGGTCATTTTCTCTTGGTCTCCATGAGTGGTGCAAGGTGTGTGTTGCAGTCTGGTGTGTCGATCTTCAGTCCGTCGATCTTCAAGTCCGTCGATCTTCATTCTGTCGATGTGCGTTCTATCGATGTTCGTTCAGTCTCGATTTTGGTTGTTGGGGCCCCGTACTGACAAACCTGCAAACAGAAAAGCTTTGCAAACAGAGAAGCTGTGGCAGTTCTATGCCGTAAAGAAAATGGGAAACGCCGACCCCGAATTGCTGGATCGCATTCGAATAATCTCCTAGAAGCGGGGGGATGCGCTAGTAACGTTAGTGGTTAGTGCGTGATAATGTCAACCTTTTTTCGCGGGCCCTCCCGTTACTTTTGTCTAAAGGGCCAGGACTGGGCGACGCGCCGAGCGGAGTTGTCCCATTTCGCGGCGCGCATGGCCACTTTCGCGTCGGCCATTTTCGCGCACCGCCGCCGGGGTTGTGACGTCCATCACAATTACCCGCTCCGTGCCGTCGCTTTATCCCACCGACTCCTTAACTTTGTAAGACCCCGCACTCCCAGGATCTCTCAGCTGGTCCGTCTCTCAGTCTTCACTAAATGCCTTGGGGCGAGTGAATGCCTTGGGGCGCGAACTAAACGGAAGCCTGCTCCTTTCATCTCGAAGCGGAACGAACTGGGAAAAGCTCCAGCAAAAAAGCTGGCAGTCGGCATCGCACGGAAAAACTACCAGGCACCACCCCACAGCGCCTCTGTCAAAAACTTAACGTTCTCCACATCCCCAACGACCGGGCTCTCCTCAATTTGTACTCGTGTGACTTCTTGTACCCGTCGACTTCCGGATCGAAAAACCAGCCTTTCAGCGAGACTCAAATTAGTAAACTCCGCCCGGTACGAAAGTTTCGCTTGCGCCCCGGCACATTCATCTGGTATAAACAATTCACCGAGAGCAGTGTGTGGCTAGCCGGGCGAATTTTGTCGCAACTCTCGTCGCTCGTCCGGCATCTAAAGAAATGTGAGGGCGTCAGGCCTTCAAATTATCCCGGCCACGGGATGTGATTCGGGAACGTCGCAGTAGCAACTTTCCGAAGGGTACCTTCAAAGCAAGGACCTCCAAACCAGGATCTTTTCTCAATTTCTGTCTTCCGCCCGTGCTCGAAAAATGCCCTGCGCCAAATTGAGGCGCGATTCGAGACTTTTCAGCCCAGCGGAAGGCCCCATACTGTTGCGCGCAGTTTTTGAGC
>JBAUAN010000044.1:0-23819 GCA_049675725.1 Candidatus Sulfotelmatobacter sp.
AGACGACCTTGGTCTGGGAGTCAAAGACTTTCTACGAGAGCGAAATGGCGCTGCCTCCGGCGTCGGAGCCGAAGTGTCGCCACAAGACCCTTGACAGGGTGCAGCGTCGTTAGAGACAGGATGACAATGCATGGAGAGTTCGTTAACTGCGGCCGAAGCTCAGGCCTGCCAGCTCTGTCACTTTTTCTTGTTCGATTCCTTTGCTTGCGATCAACACCTGGAAGCTTTCGCCCATGCCGGCGGGGGTGACAAGGTGTTTGAGCTGCAGAGCGACTTTGGCGCGCTCTTGCGGGAGGCGACAGTCTTCGAAGGCGTCGGCAAATTGGGTGGCCTCGCCGATGCCCATCAGGAATTGGGATTGCGTGATCAGCTTTTGGGTTTGCATGCCTTGACTTTCGGCGGCGGCGGCGAGGGCGGTGAAGTTTACGTCGGCGGTGATGTCCTGTTCGCCCGGAGCTTCGTAGGGATTGGCGCTGACGGAATGCTGGCGTATAGCTTTAAGCGTACCGCGATGGCGTCCGGCGAGTTGCTCGGCGCGGGTGTAGCCGTAGTCGATAGCGACGAGGAATCCGCGGGGTATGGAGGCGATTTCGCGCATGTATTGTTGCGCGACGAGTTGGGCTTCCACGCGTTCGCCTTCTTCAGGATGGATGGAGTGGCGATCGAGGAATTCCAATTCCTCGGGTGAGGATGGAGCCCAGGTTTCGAGGAAGTGGTTGTTGCGCGTATCGATGCGGAGGGATCCCTCTGAGCTGAGGATTTCGACGGGGAGCGCGTCGAAGAATTCGTTGGCGAAGAGAAGAATAGGTACCTCGGGGGCTAAAGCCCCTGCATCAGCGGGCGAGCTGTTCGCAGCGCTGAAGCGCTGCGCCGCCCAAAAGCGTTCCGCAAACAGTCCGGTCACTCCCGCGAACCAAGACTCCGCCACGACTAACGACGATCTTCCGCTTTCAATGTGCCGAGCAAGTGTGGTTTCGATGCGCCGGCGCAGAGGCTGCGAGCTTTCGACTAAGACGTAATGCAGTGCGCAGAAGAAATCGGGGAACTTTTTTTCGGACCAGGCGAGAACGTCTTGTGCGAAGAGGCCGCGGCCGGGGCCGAGTTCGACTACGGCGATTTTTTCCGGCGAACCGAGGGTGCGCCACATTTCTTCGAACTGGCGGGCCATGAGGCGTCCGAAGACGGCGTGCACGTCGCTCGAGGTGTAAAAGTCGCCGGACTTGCCGAACTGTTCGGCGTTGCGGGAGTAGTAACCGTGGTCGGGATCGTAGAGGCAGAGTTCCATGTAGCGCGAGAAGGGGATGAGGCCGCGATCGCGGATTTCCTGTTCGATCTTTTGGCGCAGCATGCTTTGGCGAAGCGTGGTCAAGGCAGGGCAGACCAGGGTCCTACTTCTGCACGACGCCAGGTGAGGCAGCTGGTGCGGCGGCAAGTTTTTTCAGGTCGTCAGAAATAAGCGCGAGGGCGCGATCCAGCGAGGCCTCGCGCGTCTTTTGGCGGCCAGCATACTCGGCGTGCTCGGCAAAGGTCCACAGGGTGACGTGGGTTTTGGGATCAAGCAATACCAGCCGCACTTCGTTGTACGAACCCTGTGGTACGTCGGCCAGGCGTATTTCGAGAACCAAATCCGCATCCGCCGGATCGGGCACAAGTTCGTATCGACCCCAATCCTTCATGTTGGCATAAAACTGGTTGTAGACTCGATCGGGGCCACCGCTGAAATAAAGGTCTCCGGAGGAATTGCGCTGCTCTCCGGCATTGGAGATAAAGGCCTTTTTCGCGCTGGCGATTCGAGTGGGCACCGGCGCCGCAGACGGCGCGGATGGCTCTTGCGCTCTCAGGAACGACCATGACGACAGCGCGATAACTGCGACAATTGCAGAGCTAGCGAGATGATTGGTCCGCGACATGAGATCCTCCGATTTAAAAACCGAGGTCTTAAATTACCGACATCGTCATTGCAGACGTCTCAATGAATATAACGCTGACTGAAAAAATTGTCGCAGCGGCAGTGGCAGCAGCGAGCGGCTAGTGACGCCCATGCGTGTGGCGCTTCTACAAACCCCGTTGGCGGCGGTCGGTGCGGTCTTGCGGGGTGCGGATAAACATTTCCATGAAGTAATCGTGGAGGGCATCGTAGAGCTGGCGCTGGAAGCTCCACTCGAATTGCGAGTCGTCGAGGTCGCGGGGATGGAGATCGAAATAGTAGGTGTGCACCGGGACGGATTCGTCTTTGAATTTGATGATGATCTCGACGCCGTCGCCTTTGGCGCGCGCGGAGAAGTTCAGCAGGGGATGCTCGTAGAGGCGGAGCTGAGTTAGGACGCGATCGAGGCGGGGGTTGGGGGATTCGGGCACTGGAGGATTCTAGCGGAGGAGAAGAGAACTCACCACAGAGGGCGCGCGGACGACGAGTGGTGGAAACTCCTTTTCGGGCTTGTGGTGGCGTACGCGGGCACGGGGTCCTTCGACTTCGCTCAGAATGACATTTCTGTAAAGATTGGCGTCATAAGAAGTTGATACTACTCGTAGCGGAGGGCTTCGATGGGATCGAGGCGGGCGGCTTTAATTGCCGGGAGCATGCCGCTGATGATGCCGACGAAGCTTAGGATTGCGGTGGACCAGATCAGCGTGGCGGTATCGATGTAGAGGTGGATGTCGCCTTCGCTGGCGTTTTCTTCGAAGGCGCTCCACAGGGGCAGCCCGCCGACCGCCCACGAAACCAGATAGGCGAGAGCCACGCCCAACAGGCCGCCCACGGCCGTAATCACCAGAGCTTCCGCCAGGAACTGAAACAGGATGTGCCAGCGGTGCGCGCCCAGGGCTTTTTCCACGCCGATTTCGCGGGTGCGCTGGGTGACAGAGACGAGCATGATGTTCATGAGGCCGACGCCGCCGATTCCGAGCGTGAGCAGGCCAATGAAGCCGAGGAGAATTTTGATTCCGGTGGAGATGACTTGCAGGTCGAGCAGGTCGGCGAAAACGTCGAACACGAAAATGGCGCGCTGATCTTTGGGATCGAAGTTGTGGTGGAAGCCCATGGACTCGCGCACGGCTTTGACGACTTTGGCGTGGTCGCCTTCGTATTCCATGACGACGGAGGTGAGGTAATAAGTGTTGGCCAGGTCGCTCATGGCGCTGTAGGGCACGTAGACGTGCTCGTTGATGTTGTCGTCGCCGTTTTGAATTTGATGTTTCATCACGCCGACGATCTGGTAGGAAATTCCGTCGAGGCGAAGGGCCTGGCCGATAGCGTTCTGGCCGGAGAAAAGTTTTTTCTTCGCGTCGGAGCCGATGACGGCGACGCGGGTGTGAGTGAAGTCGTCGGCCTCGCTGAAGAATGTGCCTTCGGCAATGTCGAGGCGCCGCATGTGGGCGTACGAAGCGTAGACGCCGCTCACGCCGTAAGTGGCGCTGCGCGTGCCGAAGGCGGCGAGGCATTGTTTCTCGACTTCGGGAGAAACGCGCTTGAGCAGCGGAACTTCAGTGCGGATGTAATCGAGATCGTTGACCGTGAGGCGAACTTGGGTTCCGGCTTTGGTGCCTCCGGCTTGCAGTTCAGTGCGGCCAGGGAAAATGAAAACCAGGTTGGTGCCGAAGGAGCGGAAGGCGGACCAGAGTCCGCGCTCAAAGCCGGTGCCGTAGGCGAGAAGCAGGACGACCGTCGCGATTCCCCAGGCCATGCCCAGCATAGTGAGCAGAGTGCGGCTGCGATTGTGGCGCAGGGCGGTGTAGGCTTGTTTGGCGAGGTCGGTGATCATGGAAATCAGCTCTTAGCTATTAGCTTCTAGCGTCGGCAATTTTAGATTTTAGATTGCAGATTCCAAAACCTAGCGAGCGCAATCTTCAATCTAAAATCTTCATTCTGAAATCGTTCTACTCCTGTCTTAATGCTTCCACTGGAGGCAACAACGCCGCTTTGCGCGCTGGATACAAGCCGGCGACTATGCCTGCTACGGCCAGCGAAACGATGGCTGCGAATGCGGACGCGGGAATGATTCTTGGGGTGTCGAAACCTTCGGGCGACGGGAGCATTGCCAGCAAGGTGACGAAGGCCGTCGCGATGGCCAGGCCGATGCCTCCACTGAACGCGGTCAGAAATGCGCCTTCGATAAAAAATTGCGTAAGGATGGTGCGATAGGTGGCGCCCAGAGCCTTGCGCAGGCCGATCTCTTTGGTGCGCTCGGTGACGGACACGAGCATGATATTGATGATGCCGATGGCGCCGAGGCCGAGCGTGACTACGCCGACCACGCCGAGAAACCAATCCATGCCGTCGAAGATGAGGCCGACGCGCTTCATGTTCTCGATGGTGTCCCAGTCTCCGAAAGCGTCCTGCAGTTTCGGGTCGAAGCCGTGACGGCGGGCGATGATCTGGTGAATTTCATCTTTGGCTTCGGCGTGAAGTTCCTTGCGGATAGGCTGGTAGTTGAGGAACGAAATGGCGTCCTCGGAATTGGCCTTGGTCAGCGGGAAAAGACTGAGCATGGTCTCAACCGGAATAAAGATGCGCGCGTTGGTGCCGTTGTTGCCGTCGCGTCCAACTTTGGCGACCACACCAATCACGTCGAAACTGACGCCGTTGAGAAGAATCGTGGATCCGACCGCGGGACGTCCGGGAAACATGTTCTTGAGCAGTTCCCAGCCCACGATGGCGACGCGGCGGCGCTCGGCGTTATCTTGCGCGTTGAACCAGCGGCCGGGATCGATGGGAACGGTGCGAATCTGGTTGTAATCGGAGCCCACGCCGAAGACCTGACCGTTGGTGGAACCGTAGTCGCTGACGGCGCGAATATCTTCGCGGTTCAAGACAGGTGAGAGAGCCCCCACGAACTTGGCTTGATCGCGGACGGCAAGGTAGTCCTTGTAAGTGAAGTAATAGAAGCGGCCGGATTGCGTGCTGCCCTCGACCGCGGGAATGCGGCCGGGGAACATGAACATAATATTCTGGCCGAGGGTGGCGAGTTCCCTTTCCTGGCCGCTGCGGAAACCTTCACCGAGTCCTACTAGAAGCAGCAGCGAGCCAACGCCCCAGGCGATTCCGAACATGGTGAGGAAAGAACGCAGCTTGTGCGCCCAGAGAGTGGACAGGGATTGCCGGACGATGTCGAGGAGCATCCGCATATACGAAAAAACATGCCCCCACACCTCCGGGGAGGAGCGTGGGGGCCCCGGGTAACGTTCAGGCGAGGGGTCTCAATCCCGCCCAACCATCTGATCAGAGATACGCAGCCTGAAGACCAAAAGTTCCCAGGCGTCGTAGTTATTTAGACATCGGCAAGAGGAAAAAGGTTAGCTGAGCGTGGTGTTGAAAATCGTGGATTCAAAGGCGTGCGATTTTCGATGGCCGTGGTGTCCGAAGATGGACAATTTCACCGAGCACTCCTGCGGCTACGGATTGACGGATTTTTCTTTGGGACGCTCGTAGGCTTTCTGCAAATATTTGCGGCCTTCTTCGAGAGCGCCAAAGGTGTTGTCGTTGGTTTGGACGGCCTGGCGGTATTCGTTGATGGCGCGCTCGCGCTGGCCGGTGATGTCGAAAATCTTGCCGAGCTGGATATGGCTCCAGACTTCAGTCCAGCGCGGCTCGCCGTCGCCGTTGAGCGACGAGCGGTAGGAATTGGCCGCAGCCTGGTAGTTGCGCTGAAAAAAGAAAACCTCGGCCACGCGGTAGTGGGCCAGCGAACTATTCTTGTTGAGATCGAGAGCTTTGTTGAACTCGGCGAGAGCGGCGGCGAGGTCTCCCTGCTGCTGCAGCGCTTGCCCCCGCAGGACGGCAGCGTAGAGCTTCACATCCGACGAGTTGGTGAGCACGTGGTGATCAGGGTCAATGGAAATGCGGCGCGGACGGCCGAAAGTTTCCACGGTGAGCGGCGAGTCGGTGCCGACGACTTCGATGCGCTTGTCTTCCGTTTTACCGTCAGTATCGATTCGGAGATCGACCGGCATGCGGAAGAGGTCGAGGTCCTGGCTAATTTCTCCAGTCACGCGGAAGCCCTTGTCGGTACCCAGGCGATAGACGGTGTATTTCACTTTGAATTCTGGAGCGCCAGTGGAATCGAGCCACTGCGAGAAGAACCAGGTGAGCTGGTCGCCATAATTTTTCTCGGCGACGGCGCGGAAATCATCGGTGGTGGCGGACTTGCCGGCGTACTCCGAAGCGAAATCGCGCATGGTCTTGAGATATTTTGGTTCGCCCAGCACCCAGCGCAGCATATGCAGGATCATCGCGCCCTTGTCGGTGACCAGCGACTGGAACTCGGTCGAGAAAAAGTCGAGCTTGCTGGCGCTGGAGAGCGGCACGGTGTCGTAGGCCAGCGCGCCTACTGACATATCTTTCACAGCTTCTTCGAGGCCGGCCGCTCCGGCCGCGCTCTCCACGTACATGGCCTCGGAGTAACGGGAAAATCCGTCACTCAACCACCAATCGTCTTTCGTCGCGGGGCTCACGGAGACACCCCACCATTGGTGCGCGATGGCATTGGCCAGCAAACGGTAGTTGGGTTTCTCGGTGATGGAGTGGCCGGCGATGCCAGCAATTTCCGGGGCCCAGGCGTAGGGAACCGTGTCACTGGGAAGTTCGACGACGTTGAGCCGCTGCGACGGTGGAATGCCGTACAGCGTAATGAAGTAAGTAAACTCCTGCATGGCGGTGGTGGCGTAGGTGGCGGCCAGCGCCTGATGCGTGGGTTTGAAGAAAACGTGCAGGTCCATGCCGGCATCGTCGCTTTTGTACTCCTGGAAAACTCCGGCGACGATGGTGCCGGGAAAGCTGGACTTGTCAGAGACGAAAGTAAAAGTCTTTGTGGGCAAACCGTTGGAGCCGGGTTTGTCGGACGGGCCATTCTCGGTGGCCGTGGACTTTCCACTGCCGATGACCAGCATGTGAGCCGGCACGGTGATGCTGATGGTGGAGGTGAAGCGGTTCAGGCCATAACCACTCACCGGGAACCAGCGGCCGGAGTAGAGAAGATAACTGGTGTCGTCGCCGATGTAGGCCAGGCTGAGGCCGGGCACGGGACTGTCGTCGGCATTCTCGATTTTGCCTCCGTATTCAAACGTGAGCGTGGTAGAGGAGTCTTTGCTCAAGCCGTTGGTGAGTGGGACACGGACGGTGAAATCCTGGGAAAGGCGCTCGGCGTTCAGAGGATTATTGTTGGCGTCAAGCACGCGCGTGACGCGAAGAGCGTTGTTGAGTTCGAAGACGGCGACGTTCAGATCCTGCAGAGCAGTGAACTTGACCGTGGCGCGGGCGGTGATCTGGTGAAGGTGTGGCGAAAGTTCCGCCTCGATCTGGTAGTCGTCGACGCGCAGGTGGGCTCGTTCCGCGGCCCGGGCGGGCACCGCGACCACAGCCAAAAGCAGCAGGACGAAAGAACTGGACAGGACGCTCTGAGCGCACCAACCGCGGATCTGCATTTAGGAGAGTCTCCCGGAAATGGTCCTATCCATTTCTATGATGAAGATTCTCCTCTAAAAGATGCTGGGAGCACAAGGTTTAGCCGGAAAGCTGCGGCTTCAAGATTCAGGCCTCAGGCTTCGGCTTAAGGAAATGATGATTTCAGCGGCGCGGTCGGCGGGGTGCTGCGGCGGCCCGGAAGCGGCTTGCGGAGCCCGCAGGCGGGCTTTGACGCGGGCCAGAGCTTCCAGCATGCGGTCGCGGGGCGGACCGTCCAAGAGAATTTCATTCAGACGAGTGACGATGTTCTGGGCGGTAAAGTCGTGCTGCACCAACTCGGGGACGATTTCCTCGCCGGCAATCAGGTTGACCATGGCGAAGTGCGGGACCTTCACGCGCGGCTTGCCTAGCGCATAGGTGAGCGGCGAGACGCGGTAGACCATCACAAAGGGCGTGCACATCATCGCGGCTTCGACCGTGGCGGTGCCGCTGGCGATGATTCCGGCGCGGGAGTGATAGAGGGCGGGCAGCGATTCGGAGACGAGCGTGATTTTCGGCGAGCCAAGATTTCGGTCGGAGGGCTGGGCGGGCGTGTGCCTTGCAATCAGGCTGATTAGGAAGCTGCGATCGAGTGTGGGCGCGACGGGCAGCAGGAATTCGTAGGCGGGGCCAAGCTGTGCCGCCGCTTCCAGGATCGTGGGCAGATTCATGCGCACTTCTTTTACCCGGCTGCCGGGCATGAGCGTGATCCAGGACTTCGCGGGGTCGAGTTTCGCTGACTCGAGTTTGCTTGCGCCGAGCTTCGCCGATTCGAGCTGCGATTGCGCGGCGTAGTCGTCGCGTTCGATTGCGGGGTGCGGGAGTTCGGCGAGAGGATGGCCGACGAAAGTGGCGTCCACGCCGCGCTCGCGGTAGAACTGCTCCTCGAAGGGAAAGATCACGAGAGCTTTGTCGATGTAGTCGCGGATGAGGCGGACGCGTCCCTGGCGCCATGCCCAGAATTGCGGCGCGACATAGTAAACCGTGGGGATGCCGCGCTTTTTCATCTGGCGCGCGACGCGCCAGTTGAACGCGGGGGAATCGATGACGATGGCGAGGTCGGGCTTGCGCTTGTCGGCTTCGGCAATCAGGTGCCGGTAGAGCGAATAGATTTTCGGCAGGTGACTGAGAATTTCGGTGATGCCGACTACGGAGAGATCTTTGGCGTCGACCACGGTGTCGCAGCCGGCGGCGCGCATGCGGTCGCCGCCGACGCCGAAGAAATCGAGTTGTAGTGCCCGTGTGGGGACGGGCGCCTCGCCCGTCCACGCGGAGCGCAGCTCCGCAGTGATCTGCGCAGCAGCGCGGCGCAAGGCTTCAATAAGCTGCGCGCCATACATTTCCCCCGAGGCCTCGCCGGCTGAGATCAAGATGCGCAAGCTAGCATTGTAAAGCGTTGGGTTGGGACGGGTTGTCTACCAAGCGCAGGGTCTGACGCGGGGGTCGGGTTGTCGAACTAGAATCGACCGCCACGAGTCCGCTGTGAGACGATAAACTGTTTGCAGGCGACCGGCCCCGTAGCTCAACTGGATAGAGCATCAGACTTCGGATCTGAGGGTTGGGGGTTCGACTCCCTCCGGGGTCGCCATTTGCCAGCCGATGGAAGCAGGTCCGCGTTTGTCGATATGGCCGGGTCGCGTGAGCTCGATCTCAGGTGTCCGCTCATGAGGGTCCGACTCGTCACACTCCTCGCGATCGGTTTTGCGATCCTGCTCGCGTGGATGCCGGTTGCACTGGGGCAGACTTCGACTCCTTCCACCGCACCTGTCACGTCACCAAGCCCGATTCTCAGCGCCCGCTCGAACCTGGTTCTTGTCCCGGCGCTCGTCAGAACAAAGTCCGGAGAACTTGTCTTCACGCTTACTGCGAAGGACTTCACGATTACCGATGATGGCGTCGAGGAAAAAGTTGCGCTTGAGGAGAACACCGATAATGAGCCACTAGCCTTGGTGATCGCGGTGGAGACAGGTGGCGCGGGAGCGCGCCAACTCGACAAATATATCCATCTTGCGACCACGATCGAGGCCGTGGTGGGCAACGTCCCGCACAAGATTGCGGTGGTGGGCTTCGACAGCGGGCCGACGCTAGTTCAAGATTTCACCTCCGACATGGATATGGTAGACGCCGCGATTCGCGGGCTGAGCGCGGGGAATGGCCGCGCCGCGACTCTGGATGCGGTTGGATTTTCGATTGACTTGCTGCGAAAACAGCCGCCTGAATATCGACGCGCGATTCTGTTGCTCAGCGAGACCATCGACCATGGCAGCCACATGAAGCTAGATGAAGCAGTGCGCGAGATCAGCGACACGAACACGGCCATCTACAGTCTGGGATTCTCCAGTTCGAAATCGGATTTGGGGCATGAGATAGCACTGGCGAACAACAGTGAGCCCGGCCCTCCGGGTGGATGCATGAGCAAAGATCCGAACGCGGATGCGGATGAAAACCGGCTGGCGCAGACCTGGGAGTGCCTTAGCGAGCTCGTACCGCCTTTGCGAGCGGCAAAGATAGCGGTGCTGCTGACCATGAATGGATTGCGGCGGAACGTTCCGGAAAGCGTGGCGCAACTTACCGGTGGAGAATATTTTCGATTTGGCAACCTGCGCAGTTTGGAGAGCAGCTTACTGACGATCTCGAATCACGTGCCGAATCGATATGTACTGAGTTTTCAGCCACAGGCTCCGCATCCGGGTCTGCACGCGATCGAGTTACGGCTGAAAGACCATCCCAGCCTGGTGGTGACCGCGCGGCGGAATTATTGGGCGGACAGTGAAACGGCTCGCGAGCCTGCGCCCGAGGTTCATCCCTAGATTTTGGGATCTTAGTCGTCTCCACGCGCAGAAACTTCGGGCTGCTGCAGGCCTCCTGACCCGTTCGTGGGAGTGAGCGCTCGCGCGTCGCTCAGTTCTTGATCCTTATATTGCAACTGGTAAAGCTTGAAGTAAATTCCGCGCTGGGCGAGGAGTTGCTGGTGTGTGCCCATTTCGCGGACCTGTCCTTTGTGCATGACGATGATTTTGTCGGCGCGCTGCACCGTGGATAGCCGGTGGGCGATGATGAGCGAGGTGCGGCCTTCAACCATGCGGCTGAGCGCGTCGCGCACTCGGAATTCGGTTTCGGTATCGACGCTGGAAGTGGCTTCGTCGAGAATTAAAATTTTTGGATCGTGGGCCAGTGCTCGCGCGAAAGAAATGAGCTGCTTCTGGCCGGTGGAAAACGTGGAGCCGCGCTCGCGCACTTCCTGGTTGAGGCCGTTGGGGAGAGTGCGGATGAAGTCGGCCAGGTTTACGTCTTCCGCGGCCTGCGCGATGTCTGCGTCCTGAATGCGCTCGGTGCCAAGGCGGATATTTCCGGCGATAGTGCCGCTGAACAAGAACGGATCCTGCAGGACGACACCGAAGCGGCCGCGAAGATCGGCAAGGTCCATCTCTTTGACGTCGACGCCGTCGATGCGAACCGCGCCTTTCTGGACGTCGTAGAAACGCAGCAAAAGAGATATCAGCGTAGTCTTTCCTGCGCCGGTGTGGCCGACGATGGCGACGGTTTCTCCCGGCTCGATGGCGAAGGTGACGTCGCGGAGTACCCAGTCGGGGACTGCTGACTCGGATGTTCCCGGTTGGCCATTGCCACGTGCTGAGGCAGCCGGGCCTCGCTCGGCTGGATGGGCAAGAGTGCCCGTCCCCACATGGGCTGTCCCCACACGATCCTTACTGGTCTCTTCCGGCGTTTCGCCGTAGGCGAACCAGACGTGGTCGAACTCGATGCGGCCGGGGCCTTGCGGCCGCTTGGTTATTGCGGCGGAAACCACTTCCACAGGAGCGTCGAGCAGCTTAAAAATGCGTTCGCTGGCGGCCATGGCCGACTGGAGAATGTTGTACTTATCGCTGAAGTCCATGATAGGACGGAAAAAACGCTGCGCGTACTGCATGAACGCGACCAGCACGCCCAGCGAAGCTGCGGTGGCTACCAGGTGAACCGCGAGCAACGTGTGCGGATTGAATTCGATGCTCACGGCCTTGGCAATGGTGTGGCGAATAATATCGTTGCCGCCCCACCAGACCACCGACGCGATCGCGATGGAAGACAGAATTTCGATCACGGGATAATAAATCGCGTAGGCCAGGATCGCGTCTTTGAAGGCGTCCATGTGGCTGCGATTGATTTCGGAAAATTTCTCGTAGGCCTTGCGTTCGCGGTTGAAAAGCTGCACCACCACCACGCCACTGACGTGCTCCTGCAGATAGGAATTGATGCGCGCGATGGCAGTGCGAATGCGGCGATAGGAGTCACGAACCTTATCGCGGAAAATTTTGGTCGCACCCACGATGAACGGCAACGTGGCAAACGTGATCAGCGCCAGCTTCCAGTTCATGCACAGCATGATGCTCAAAATGCCGGCAAGCACGAAGACATCTTCGAAAATTGAGACCACGCCGGAGGTGAACATTTCGTTGAGGGCGTCGACGTCGGTGGTAACGCGCGTGACCAACCGGCCGACTGGGTTCTTGTCGTAGAAAGCGATGTGCATGCGCTGCAGGTGGCGGAAAATCTGGCTGCGCAGGTCGAACATCACCTTTTGGCCGGTCCACTGCATGTAGTAAGTCTGCAGGAATTCGAGCAGAAAACTGAAGACCAGCAATCCCACGTAGATGCTGGCGATCTGCGCGATTCCGGTGAGCGGGCGCGGATTGAGCCAGCTCCACAGGCCGGAGGTTACGCCTTTGGCGGGTGCCAGGTATCGATCAATCGCCACTTTGGTGAGATACGGCCCCAGGATGTCAGCAAAAGATTTGAAGATGATCGACACCAGCGCGATCGACACCTGCCACCGATAGGGACGCAGGTAAGTGAGCAGACGCCGCATGAGGCGACTGTCGTACGCTTTGCCTAATACTTCCTCTTCTTGAGCCATTTCTTGGACTGCCAGCGTTTTTTCTTCTCGACCCGCCATTGAAGCGCCGCGGCGAGCGCCGTTAACAGGGTACCTCAGCCGGGCACCCATAAGTAGATGCGGAGAGCGAACGGAAGATGGAAAACGTTGCAGCGAGAAAAAGCCGAGAATGGGATAAGTCGGGATGGGATAATCAAGGCGTGGCGCTGGGCATTTACATTTCGGTTCCGTTCTGCCGGACGAAGTGCAGTTACTGCAACTTCGCGTCGGACGTGTTTTCGCGGACGGCGTTCGAACGCTATGTGGAACGCGTGTGTGCCGACATCGCCAACGCAAAGCAAATTGCAGCGGAAATGGGCGGGGAATTCGAAAGCGCAGTGGATTCGATTTATCTCGGCGGCGGGACGCCTACCGTCCTCGACGCTGGCCAGTTGGAGCGAATCTTTGCTGCGGTGCGGAATAAGTTCGAGGTGCGGCGCGATGCCGAGATTACGGTGGAGTGCGCGCCGGGCACGCTCGCGCCTGCAGTGGTTGAGAGCCTGCTGCGTTGCGGCGTGAACCGCGTGAGCTTGGGAGTGCAGTCGTTTGTGGATGCCGAAGCTGCGGCCGTGGGACGGTTGCACAAACGGTCGACCGTGGTGGAAGAGATTGCTCGGCTGCGCGCGGCTGGAATTGCGAACATCAACATCGACCTGATCGCTGGCTTGCCGCACCAAACCTCGGAGAGCTGGCAAGTGTCGCTGGCGGAAACGATCGCGACGGGCGCTCCGCACGTGAGTGTCTACATGCTCGAAGTGGATGAAGATTCGCGGCTGGGGCGCGAGCTGATCGCGGGCGGCACGCGTTATCACGCCCATTTTGTTCCGCACGAAGAAGCGGTTGTGGATTTTTATCTTGAGGCGTGCGCAAGGCTGGAAGCAGCGGGCGTGGGCCAATACGAGATTTCCAACTTTGCGCGCGCGGGTTTCGAATCGCAGCACAACCTGAAGTATTGGATGCGACGTCCTTACTTCGGCTTTGGTGTGGACGCGCATTCCATGCTGGTTTCTGCAAGTGCGGAGGCCGACTCCGTGAGGTCCGCGACTTCCGACACTCTGGAACAATTCGTCGCTGGAGGGCGGTTGCAGCGAACCGTCGTGTCGCGATCATCGGCGCTGGAAGAGAGTTTCTTTCTTGGGTTGCGGTTGACGCGCGGTGTCACTTTGCGAGCGCTGTCGGCAAACTTCGGAGAGCAAGACGTTCGTGGCTTCCATGATGCGATTGCGGAACTTGTGCAAGATGATCTGATGCAGCGGGAGGGTGACATCATTCGCCTCACGGCACGGGGCAGGCTACTTTCCAATGAAGTGTTCGAGAAATTTCTTTCTGCCGAAGAGGCTTCGACCGAAGTTTTGACCGCTGCGCCAACAGTCGTCGCCGAATAGCCCATCCGTCCGGTCGGTAGGGCCGTCGGAGATGAGCGAAGGAGTCGCCAATGATTACGCGGTCTTCTACGACTGGCCGCGCCTCTTCCTGAGGTAACTTTCTCCCGTCGCGACGCTATGTTCTAATCACATTCAACGTTGGGGCGGCTGCGCAGCGGCCCACCGCCGAAAGTGGCCGGAGGAATTTTGGATTTTCAACTCAACGACGAGCAACTGCACCTGAAGAAGACGGTGCGCGAGTTTGCCGAGCGCGAGATCAAGCCCCATGTCATGAAGTGGGACGAGGCGTCCGAATTTCCGCTCGCCACGATCAAGGAACTGGGCAAACTCGGGTTGTTGGGCACGATTTTTCCGGTGGAATACGGCGGCGCGGGCATGGGCTACGTGGAATACGTGACCGCGATCGAGGAACTCTCGCGCGTGGATGGATCGGTCGGCATCATCGTGGCCGCGCACACATCGCTGTGCTCGAATCATATTTTTCTCGCCGGAAATGAATCGCAAAAGAAGAAATATATTAACAAGCTGGCCACCGGCGAATTCATCGGCGCATGGGGACTGACCGAGCCGTCGTCCGGTTCCGACGCAGGCAGCGCCCGCATGACTGCGGTCCGCAGGGGCGGCAACTGGGTGTTGAATGGCACCAAAACGTTTTGCACCAACGGGCATTACGCCGACGTGATCGTTGCACTCGCCGTGACCGATCGGACGGCGCACACCCACGGGCTTTCCGCGTTCATCGTCGAGAAAGGCAGCAAGGGCTTTCGCGCTGGCAAGAAAGAAAACAAACTGGGCCTGCGCGCCAGCGACACCGCGGAGTTGATTTTCGAAGACTGCACCATTCCGGCTGAGAATCTGCTCGGCGGTGAGGGCCACGGGTTTCCTGATGCGATGCGCGTGCTTGATGGCGGACGGATTTCAATTGCAGCGCTCTCACTGGGCATGGCCGAGGGAGCCTACGATGCGGCGCTGCATTATTCCAAAGAGCGCCGGCAGTTCGGAAAAGCCATCAGCGATTTTCAGGCCATCCAGTGGAAACTCGCTGACATGGCCACAGAGATCGACGCCGCCATGCTGCTCACCATGCGCGCCGCGTCCATGAAGGATGCCGGCATGAAGACCACTCAGGAATCTTCCATGGCGAAACTCTACGCCAGCGAAGTAGCCGTGAAATGCGCCAACGAAGGCGTACAGATTCACGGCGGCTACGGCTTCATTAAAGATTATCCCGCGGAAAAATTTTACCGCGACGTAAAGCTGTGCACCATCGGCGAGGGCACCAGCGAAATCCAGCGCCTGGTGATTGCACGGCAGCTGCTGAAAGACTAGCTATTAGCTATTAGCTTTAGCTCTTAGCCACTCCTGCCAGACGAACAATCCCCAATAGCTAGTCGCCAACGTCGCGAACAGGCACGTCAGTAGGATATGTCCCACGACGAACAGTTTCCCCTGGGGCCAGTCTTCGTGGGAAAAGTAAAACGCGTCGACCAGGATTCGCGCCGTCCAGTAGCTCGCGATGAAACAAGCCAACCCCATTGCGGCGCGGTCGCCGAGCAACAACTCTGCATGAAGCGCAAGCGTGAGCGTGCCGAAGGCGATGATCGTTAGCACGGTGAAGCCGCCCTGCACCCACAACAGCTTCCGATTGAAAGGCATGAGCTGCGCCAGGTCCCGCTTCCAGCACAGCCGGGAAGGGACTTGGGAGCTGGCAATCAGGATCACGAAGTGACCGGCGCCAGCCAGCCACAAATCTAGGTCGAAGAGTCGTTCCAGCAAAGAGTGTGTCATACAAAATTAGTCCCAGAGTTCAAGTTATAAGGCGCGAATCGCGTGCATGAATGGAAGCATCACGCGCAA
Source organism: Candidatus Sulfotelmatobacter sp. (assembly GCA_049675725.1). Lineage (GTDB taxonomy): Bacteria > Acidobacteriota > Terriglobia > Terriglobales > Acidobacteriaceae > Sulfotelmatobacter. The sequence continues at coordinate 15,611 of JBAUAN010000044.1, forward strand.
CACGAACGGCGGATGAAAAAGCCAGAACGCCGGTCCGGCTGCGATCACGAACATGAACAGCCATCCCGCCAACCCCTTCTGTATCCAAGCCGCTTGCCGACCACGGACCGCTCCAAGGTGACGCCGAGACCTTGCAAAATGAAATAGGCGGTGGGAAGGCCGTAGCCGCCGCGCGCCGGCAGCGATATCACGAGATCATGAATCACGCCGGACGCGAGAAACACCAGCAGACTCGCGGCGGCCACGCCGATGTGTTTGTGCAGCGGCCGGAAGATCAAGTCATAAGCGACTTGCCGGAACCCGAGGTTCCAGCGCCTGCCCCAGAATTCGCTGAGCGTCTTCGACAGGATTGGCTTCTGCATGATGGGCTGCGCCACAACGCCGCACGCTTGCCAGACCAGTGCGACCAGGTGGAAGCTGCCGAAGTGCAACAAAAAGATTACGCCGAAAAGGCCGACCCAGCCGCGAACCAGAGCTTGCGTTTCCGGAACGCGACGCGCAACGATCCAAAGCAGCAGAATTCCAAAGGCCGTCTTCACAGCCGCCCAGAGCCATTCTTCAAGCTGCGGCGTCGGGACCACTTGGCGTGAATCGAGGAAGGTCTCTGCATCCATGCCCGGCCAAGCCGCAAGATAAGCCAGCGAGCGGCGCGCGCTGTGCGGAACACGGTCGCGAGTTTGCCACCAGGTTTGCCATTTCAATCCGAGAAAAATCGCCAACGACAGTCCCCACATGAAGAGCCATGCCGACATACGATCGCGGAACAGAATCACGCCAGCCGGGAATGTGAGAAGCGGAAGCCAACCCGGCCACGCGGCTGCATGAGTGGGGATGTGGAGCGTGGGTTGGGAGGTGGTTTCCAACTGTCGGCTTGGGTCACTGCCTCGCGTTCAATCTACCTCGGAGCGGGTCGGTGGGCAATGGACATCGGCAATTTGTTCGCGTCGGTGATTTCAGCGGCACCGGTAGTTTCAGTTTGACTGCAGCTGCTTTACACTGATCGCTTGAATCGCGACATCCAGCCCGATCTCCCGATTTGGATCAGCCAGCTGCGCTCCGGCGACACGCGCGCTTTAGCGCGCGCCATTTCTGTCGTCGAGAACCACGCGCCCGGATGGTCCGATCTGCTGAAGGCATTGTTCCCGCACAGTGGGCACGCGCGCATTATCGGGTTGACAGGATCGCCCGGCGCGGGCAAGAGCACGCTGGTCGACCAGTTGGCACGGCTCTATCGCGCAGGCGGCAACGGTGAGGCCAAGCGCACAGTCGGAATCATCGCCGTCGATCCCACCAGCCCTTATACAGGCGGCGCGATTCTTGGTGACCGCATCCGCATGCAAGAACACTTCGCCGACCCGGGCATTTATATTCGCAGCATGGCTACACGAGGATCGCTGGGCGGGCTGGCCCGCACCACCGCAGACGTGGCTACCGTGCTCGACGCCTCCGGGCGCGACCTGGTGCTCATCGAAACCGTTGGCGTGGGGCAGGGCGAAGTCGACATTGTTCGCCTCGCCGATATCACGATCGTGATTCTCGTCCCCGGCATGGGCGACGACGTGCAAACCATCAAGGCCGGCATCATGGAGATCGCCGATATCTTTGTGATTAACAAGAGCGACCACGAGGGCGCCGAGCGCGTGGAGCGCGAGATTCGCGCGCTGCAGTCGCTGTCCCTGCGCCACGATGGCTGGACGCCTCCGATTGTGAAGACTGTGGCCAGCGAAGGAACGGGCGTGAAAGAATTGGCGGATGCGATCAGGGGATATGATGCGTATCTGCAGAAAGAAAATCATGCCCTGAAAAAGAGCGTGGAGAACTGGCAGGAACGTCTGGTCACCATGCTGCGCGATACCATGCTGGAGAAGGCGCGGACGCAGTTCGGTGACGGAAACCTGGTGCGGCTCGCGGCGGAAGTGGCCGAACACAAGCGCGATCCCTATACGCTGGTGGAGGAGATCGCGGCGGAAGCCGGGAAGAAGTGAAGGAAAGCGGATTCCTCGCTTCGCTCGGAATGACAAATCATTCGGAAGTGGCTTTGGAATTTTCAATTGATCATCTCGGCATCGCGGTGAAGTCGCTTGCGGCGGCCAAAGCGATCTACGAAACGCTGGGCCTCGGCGTTTCACCGGAAGAGACCGTCGAGCAGGAACAGGTGCGGCTGGTAATGGTTGCGGTGGGCGAGAGCCGACTGGAGTTGTTAGAGGCGACCTCGGACGATTCGACGATTGCGAAGTTCATCGCCATGCACGGCGAAGGCCTACACCACGTATGTCTCAAGGTTCCAGATCTATCCGCAGCCGTGGCGCGGCTGAAGAAAGAGGGCGTCCGGCTCGTTTCCGAAGAAATCAAGACTGGCGCGGGCGGGCATAGGTACGTATTCGTGCATCCGTCGAGCGCGGGTGGAGTCCTGCTGGAGTTGGTGCAGGGATAATGCCAGGAATTGGCCACGGATTTTCACTGATCGCCACGGATAAGCGAAGAAAATTCGACCACGGAAATTCAGTAATGCTTCTTCTCGCCACCGACACTTCGGGCAGGTCCGGCAGCATCGCCTTGGCGCGCGGCAGTGCTAATGGCAGCTGCGAGGTGCTGGAGGTTGTTCCTCTGGCTGGTGGCACGTTCTCGGCACAACTGGTGCCGCAGATCGCGGCCCTGCTGGCCGAGCATGGATTCGGCAAGCATGACATCGGAGCCTTCGCCGTCGCTTCTGGCCCGGGATCGTTCACCGGATTGCGAATTGGTCTGGCTGCCATCAAAGCGCTGGCCGAGATTCTGCAGAAGCCGATCGCAGCGGTTTCCCTGCTGGAGGCTGTTGCCATCGGCGCCGGACTGCAAGGGGGCATCCTCGCCTTTCTCGATGCTGGCCGCGGCGAGGTCTACTGCGGAGACTACGACATTACCGGCAACTCGGCCCAGCTTCGGACGGAAAGGCTTATCAAACGAGAAGACCTTTTCGCGGAGGAGCAACCAAGGCAGCCGCCAAATTCGGAACCCCGAAGCGCACTAACCAGAGAAACAACTCTTGCAACTTCCGACCAATCGCTGGCCGAGGCCGCACAGGCTGTGGGGCTTTCCGTTTCGCTGGTTGAACCGATCGAGGCGGGCGCGATTGCGCGCCTGGGATGGCGGAAAATCCAAGCGGGCGAAACCGTTTCACCCGAGCAGTTGGAAGCTAACTACATCCGGCGTACGGACGCGGAGATTTTGGCGAAAGTCAGCTGCTAGCCTCCAGCAAAACTGGAACCGATAGACTTTAAGATCACATCCGATTGAATATTCGATCTGCTACTGTCGCCGACATCCCGGCCATGCTCGATCTTGAGCGGCAATGCCTTGGCGCCGCTCACTGGTCCCGGCAGCAATATGAAGATCTGTTCCGTACCCACGACAACGGACCTGGCAGGCTTGTTCTGACGATTCAGGAGATCGCTCACGAAGCCGAACCCGAATCACGACCCGCAGCAGCCTCCTCTCGCGTTCTCGGCTTCCTCACCGCCAACCAAATTGAGTCCGAGTGGGAACTGGAGAATATCGTCATCGCTCCCGCTTTCCGCCGAAGGGGTCTAGCCACACAGCTTTTCACCGCGTTCCTTACTCGCGCGCGCGAAACAAACGGTGAGCGAGTGTTTCTTGAAGTGCGCGAGTCGAATCAGGCGGCGCGGGCGCTTTATGTCCGCCATGGGTTTAAGGAACGCGGCCGACGCAAGCTCTACTACGCAAATCCGCAGGAAGACGCGGTTCTGTATCGCCTCTCCCTGGCCCACCCCTCAACGCACCATCCCTCTGCTTAATCGGCCTGACTATCGATTCTCATAATGAGACGTGCACCACTTTTGGGCATTGAACCGCTTATGGTGCTGTGCTACCTTGACGGCATACTCCCGGTTTGGAGGTCTACTGGATGACTCCTAGAGAGCTGCTTCTGACCAATCACGAAGAGTTCCAACGATTGGCTCAGGAGCACACGCAGTACGCAAAACGCCTCGAATCACTCACCCAAAAAAGATATCTCAGCGAAGACGAAAAGCTGGAAGAGGTTCGTCTGAAGAAGCTGAAACTCCGCCTCAAGGACCAGATGGAGTCCATCGAGCGGCAGTATCGGCAGCAGTACGGCGTAAACGTAGCCTAAAGAATTTGGCAGTCCCGGGGCGATTTTCGCCGCAAAGGGACTAATCTATCTCCCGCAGGGCGCCCAATAGGCGCCTTTTTCTATTCGCCCAGCGTCGAGGCCCCGACATGTTCCGATTTCTCCGCCACGCTCTTCGTCAGCTTCGGGAGAGTCCGGGGTTTGCCCTCACCGCGACACTCACCCTTGCCCTGGGCATAGGCGCGTCAAGAGCCATCTTCACCGTTCTCGACGCCGTGCTTCTGGAACCACTTCCCTTCGCGCAGCCGGACCGGCTGGTCGCGGTAGCTTCCCAGCCAGACGGCGTTGTCTCCATTCCCACGATGCTGGACTATCAGTCCCGTTCCACCACCTTCTCCAGTCTGGCTGCGTATCGCGACTGGTCGCCAACTCAGAAGGCAACCAATGCTATCGCGGCCCATCGGATTCTGGTTGTGACACAGGGCTTCTTCTCGACACTGGGAACGACGGCGCGCATGCTACCTCGCTGGCTGTATTGCTGGCGTCTGCCTTGCTGCTCCTTGGGCCGGCATTGCTCGCAATCGCCCTGCAGGCACGCCGGGCCGCTCGTCAAGATCCGGCTGAAACCCTGCGCCGAGAATGAGCCGGCAGTTGGTTTGAGGTTAAACCTGGTCGAGAAAACATTTCGCGGCCGGAAAACCGCAAGCTGTGGCGCCCTTACCACAAGAACCGCTTGCGCGAAGATGATCGTCCACTACCCAATCGCCCAGTGTCTGGGCGGCCTGCTCTATAATTGAAATCTCTCATGGTTCGTGATGGGTACATCTACGCCGCGCCATTGATCGCCGCCGCTGTTCTGATCGGCTGGCTGACCAATCCCGCGTGGGCAATTCTTCCTGTATTGCTGGCCGCTTTCTTTTTGTGGTTCTTCCGCGACCCGGAGCGGGTTATTCCGCTGGAAGCCGGCGCCGTAGTTTCGCCCGGCGACGGAAGAGTCACGGATGTTTCGCCTCTCATGTCAGGAAGCGACAAACTCACACGCATCAGCATCTTCCTGAGCGTTTTTAACGTGCACGTGAACCGCTCTCCGATCACGGGAACCATCCGCGAAATCCGCTACCAGCGCGGGAAGTACCTTAACGCCATGAATCAAGCTTCAGCCAAAGAGAACGAGCAGAACGTCGTCACCGTGGAAGGCGACGGACAGGTCGTGGTCTTCAAGCAGATTGCGGGCTTGCTGGCGCGGCGTATTGTGTTTCATCCCAAGGTCGGCGACCGTCTCGAACGCGGTCAGCGCGTGGGCCTCATCAAATTTGGTTCCCGTGTCGACGTGCTGTTTGACGCAAACGCCACGTTGCAGGTGAAGGTTGGCGACCGCGTGAAGGGCGGCACTTCGGTGCTGGCTCATCTTCAGCCCAAGGGAGAGCTGGCGGTCGCCGGCAGCTCCCGCGGCAGCGAAAGGGCGGCGCATTAATGGATCAACCGGCACCACGGCCGCGACGGCGCTTGAGCAAAGGGATGTACATTCTCCCATCCCTGTTTACTTCCGCAAATCTGGCGGCCGGATACTACGCCATCCTTCAGATCATGCAGGCGACCGCCACTGAGTATTGGCATTTGGATTTCGCCGCAAGAGCGATTGGTTTTGCCTTTCTGTTCGACGGCCTCGATGGCCGCATCGCCCGCATGACCGGTACCAGCAGCGACTTCGGCCGCGAACTCGATTCCCTGGCTGACGTCACCGCCTTTGGCGTGGCTCCCGCCATGCTGGCGTGGACTTGGGGCTTCCGCATGATGCCGCAGGTCTCGCTGACAGCGTGGCATATCAAGCTGGCTCAGTTCGGCGCGATCGTCAGCTTTCTTTTTCTGATGGCCGGCGCCAGCCGACTGGCTCGCTTCAATATCACCTCGAATCCGCAACCCTCGAACCCCGGGCGCCCGGGAAAGAAATATTTCGTGGGAATGCCGATTCCGGCAGGCGCGGGCGTGATTGCCGCAGTGGTGCATTTCGAGGGCGGTGAGCCGATCGCTTCCTGGTATATGGCGCTGACTTGGTTGGCAATGGTTGCGGTGGTGGGATACTTGATGGTCAGCACATGGCGTTTCTACAGCTTCAAAGATATTGACTTTGGCTCGCGCCGCCCGTTTCGGCTGATTATGTTAATCGCGGCTCTGATCGCAGTGATTTTCGCGTTCTCGGGACCGGCACTTTTCGCCCTGGCTCTGCTCTACACGTTTTCCGGAGTATTCTGGCGATTGCAATGGATGTTCCGCCCCAAGAGCAAGGCGCCCCCACCTCCGTACCACGAGGCTTCGCAGACCTCATGACCGCGCCAAAAATGAGCGCTTCGCGAAAATGAGCACGCCGCCAAAACTCGTTGTCCCAGCCCACTCCGCGAGCAGCCGAGGCCCGCTGTACCGGGTTGCGATTGTGGGCGCCGCGTCACTGCGTGGCAAAGAAGTTGCCGAAATGTTGAACGACCGCAACTTCCCGGCGGTGGACATCCGCCTGCTCGATGACGACGAGGCCCTGGGACAGCTGGAAGCGATGGGCGACGAGATCACTTTCATTCAGAGCGTGCGCGCCGAACAGTTCGAGCATGTGGACTTTACTTTTTTCGCCTCCGATGCCGAATGCACGCGCAAGAACTGGAAGAGGGCGCGCGACGCGGGCAGCGCTATTATTGATCTCTCCGGAGCGCTCGAGAACGAACCCGGCGCCGCTGTGCGATCACCCTGGGTGGAGCGCGAGCGAGGACAAGTCCTGCCGCTGGACTTGCAGCCAGGACCGTGCGTAGCCGCCCATCCGGCCGCGGTGATCCTGGCGTTGCTACTGCACCGAGCGCAGAAAGCGGGCACGATCGTCCGGGCTGTGACCACCGTATTTGAGCCTGCCTCCGAGCGCGGACAAAAAGGCATGGACGAACTGCATCAGCAGGCGGTGAACCTGCTCTCGTTCCAGCCCTTGCCCAAGGACATTTATGACGCGCAGGTCGCCTTCAACATGATCGCGCGCTACGGTCAGAAAGCGCTGGCGCCGCTCGATTCGGTGGAGGCGCGCGTGCAGCGTCACTACCAGAAGATCGTCGGAACCGGTGCGCCGAACCCTTCGCTGCTGCTGGTGCAGGCTCCCATTTTTCACGGCCATGCGCTGGCGCTGTATCTGGAGCTGGCGGAAAAAGACGTAGCGGAAAAAGAGCCGCAGGATTTTGCCGCGGCGATGGTCGGTGATCATCTGGCGATCCCAGGCGCGGAAGACGATCCCACCAGCAACGTGAGCGCCGCGGGCCAGGGAGACATTCTGCTTTCGGTAAAAAGCGATCCCAGCCAACCCAACGGTTTATGGCTGTGGGCCGCGGCTGACAATGTTCGCATCGCGGCGCTGACCGCGGTGGAATGCGCCGAAAGCATGATTGCCACTCGCCCGGTAGGTAAGATTCAATGAAGCTGTTTGTCATTCCGAGCGGGCGAAAGCTCGCGAGGAATCTGCTTTCCCCCGCGATGCTCTTGCTGCTCGCCACGGCGGGATGCGGCTATCACACTGCCGGCCACTCGGTGCAACTTCCCGCGAACGTCAAGACCATCGCCATTCCCGCCTTCAAGAACGAGACCAACACTTATCGCATCGAGCAGATGCTGACCGCTTCTGTGGTGCGCGAGTTCACTACGCGGACTCACTATCACATCCTCAACGATTCAGGCGACGACGCCGATGCCACGCTGCGTGGGACCGTGCTCTCCACTTCAGCCTCGCCGCTCACCTATAACTCGGCAACAGGACAGGCGGCGAGTGTCCTGATTGTGGTCAGCATGAAAGTTTCGTTGTCGGACCGGCAGGGGAAAGTGCTCTACCAGAATCCGTCGTATCTGTTTCGCGAGCAATACGAAGTCTCGCAGGATCTTGCCAGTTTCTTCGAAGAAGACTCGCCTGCGTTCCGCCGGCTCTCGCAGGATTTTGCCCGCACCCTGGTCTCCAATATTCTGGAGGACTACTAGTGTTCTGTCCCATAAGTAAGTGGCATTAGTATTGCAAGGAAAATAGGTGTCTCTGATGCACAATGGAGGTGCCTATGGCGATGGGACGACCGAAAGCGGCGTTGGTGTTGAGCCCGGAGCAGC
>JBAUAN010000045.1:0-2184 GCA_049675725.1 Candidatus Sulfotelmatobacter sp.
AATGATGCTTTGTGCTCCGCTGCGGAACGACTTGCTGCGCAGGAGCTTCCGGCATTGGCATCTGTTGTGACTGAGCGGCACTTGACGCTTCAGGCGTTCCTTGTCGCACGTTGGCAAACCACGTACCCAAAGCAAATCCCAGTGCTAGAGCAGCACTGGCAATAACAGGCAGCCAAATAGCCCAGACCTGCTTTTCCAGCCTAACAAGGAAATCATCCATCTGCTGCGCCCTAGTAGTCATGCTCCGCAGGAGCGAGTCATTGGCGCTTCTGACCTTTTCGATCACTCCGGTGTCAGGGTGAGCTACTTCTCGTAGCACGTTCACAAGTTGCTCTTGAACGGAGTTCATTTCAGAACAGGACTGGTCAAGCGCTTTGGCCGTATCCGGCAGACCGGACTGCTGGAAGCACTGTCGCAGGCTCTCGCCCAGAAGCTTCGCTATGCGTGGCGGGTCCAAACCTGTTTCCAATTCCTTCGGCAATTGCGCAATGCGTGACTCAAGCCGTGACGTGTATGCTGCCATTCGCTTCTCGACTTCACCAGCCTTAGATAGAGCATTTTCTAGAATCTTCTGCAAAGACTTCCGTTCTACCGCGATCGCCGCGGGCGTTTCTCTCGTGAGAAGCGCCAGGATACCCATCGCTTCCAATACGCGGAGCACCTCGTCGTTTGGGCTGAGAGTGCGAGTGTGCGCGATGACCCTGTAGTATTCCGCCTGTCGTTCAGCGGGCACCAGTCCTGCAAGTTCATCGAACAGGGTTTGGGTCTCGGACTCAGCGCCCGCCAGATTTAGGAGTTCCTGATCGGCGCTCATGGGAGGAACATCTCCTTAGCCCGGTCGAACTCGGAGAAGAGCCGCCGCCGGTAACTTTCGGCACGCATTACGATGGAAGCACGCTTCAGTTCGTTGATTGCATTTTGCCTTGTGGCAACCCGGCCAAGGCGGATACCGTGTTGACGGGCTGGGTTCTCCAGTTCTGCCAAACGAAATTCCATCCGGATCACGATTGGCGATAGTGCTTCGCGGAAACGAATGGCTTGCTCGGCAGATTCCCAATAGCTGAAGTCTGCCTGAGGACTTGTCGCATTCTGGACAATCAGATACTGCGCCCGTTCCTGTAGTCGGTTTGCCCATGCGAGGACACTCTCAACGCTTGCGGGGTCTGGCGTGACAACACCCACGGCAGTGAAGCGTGCGCCGGTGGCCGCGACATCCTCATACATCGCGTCGAACCAGTCAGTTGCCACCTGCCCCGAACCGGCTCCCATGTCGGCGAGGATGATCGCCGCGCCTGATTCGAGATGATCTACGAACGCGTCGAGACCGGCTGGCGTGTGAATATTCACTTTGGCCACCGACCCGTTGAAGAAGTGCTTTAGCGATCCACGAGCTTTGTTCTCGGTATCGAGATCAAGCAATGTAAACGGGATCTCATGTGCTTCGAACCATTCCGCTAGGGCAACCATCAATCCTGTTTTTCCCACTCCGCCCTTACCGCCCATGGTGAAGACAACGCGCTTAGTTATCTTTTCGGTGTTCATCGCGATCCTCCTTGATTGATGAGCTTCAGCGGTTCGCTCTCTTCAAAGTGAAAGTGTTTAGGTTTTGCTTTCTGCTCAACTGGTTTTGCTTTGAGTGCAGCAATTCGAGAGGCAACGTCGTCGGGACTCATACGAGTGTTCACGGACGATTCCGGTTCGAGCGGTGGGAGTTCGTATTGAACCTGCTTTCGGTGCTTGGCGCGAACTCTTACGAAGGAATGAATTGTGCTAACTGCCACCTCAAGTCCGACGCGCTCGCGAAGGATGCGAACGATGTCGCGATAGGTGCAACCCTTGCGACGAAGCTGGCGAATCAGTTCGCGGTGAGTTTCGAGTTTGGAGCGAGGTGGTTTCTGTGGGATCGAATCCAGCAGGGAAAGAAGGGTTGGGTCCATGATTTTCAGGCTCCTTAGCACCTGGCCATCACAGTCCGTTAACAGTCCGATAACCCGTCTCCACAGTCCGATAAGTGCCCTAGAGGGCTATCCGTACCGTTTAATTTCAATCGGTTACGAACTCTAGGACGACTTTCACGGCGGTAACACGGGTTCAAATCCCGTCGGGGACGCCAAACTTGACAAGATCGTCCGCATCATTCAAAGAGTCGGCTAAATCCTGCATTATGGACGTGTTTTGTGAGTT
>JBAUAN010000046.1:0-1886 GCA_049675725.1 Candidatus Sulfotelmatobacter sp.
CCCGCGTTTGTTCTACGACCTGCTGTTCACCGCCAGCGCTGATACCTTGCTGGAGATTGCCATCGATGGCAAACACTTAGGCGCCGAGATCGGCGTGATCAGCATCCTGCACACTTGGGGACAGAACCTGCTTCTGCATCCCCACATTCACTGCGCCATTCCCGCGGGCGGACTCTCACCCGATCACCGTCAATGGGTCCGCCCACGCTATCCTTTCTTCTTGCCCGTGAAGGTCCTCAGCCGCGTCTTTCGCGGCAAGTTCCTCGCCGGCCTCAAACGTCTGCACCGCCGCAACAAGCTATGTTGCAACGGTCCCGCCGCCGCTCTGGCCGATCCGCAGCAGTTCGCAAAACTCATACGCCGTCTGCACCGCCACGACTGGGTCGTTTATGCCAAGCCCGCCTTCGGCGGTCCTATGCAGGTGTTGCGCTATCTCGGCCGCTACACCCATCGCGTTGCCATTTCCAATCATCGCTTGTTGGCCTTCGATCAAGACCGCGTCACTTTTCGCTGGAAGGATTACGCCCACGGTGGCAAACAAGGCACGATGACGCTCGTGGCCACCGAGTTCCTGCGGCGCTTCTTTCTGCACGTGCTCCCCAGAGGCTTCGTACGCATCCGTCACTTTGGATTCCTCGCCAATCGCTTTCGTGCTTCCCGCTTGGCTCTATCCCGACAACTGCTGTCCAGCAGTTCCTCCACGCCGCTCGAAGCTGGAACCTGCAAAGCTCCCGCGGAGAGTTCTTCTGTCTGGCATTGCCCACACTGCGGCGCGACCATGATCGTGGTTCAGAGACTTACGGCTGCGGAATTATCTACATGCACATACTTCGATTCGTCGTAGCGCATGCCTCACTACTCCTCCTGCGATGTGCACCGGCACTTCGACGCATTCGTGTGCCTACCCCTCGGCCACACTCTGCCGTGCCACCGTCCGCGCATACTTCGAAAGGCATCTGCGACGCGCTCAGCCATCACCACCCCACCCGTCCAGTTCACCGGTGTTCTCCCCCTGCTCGATTCTGCCACCGACTGCCGTTGAAATCCCATAGCGCACCGCGTCCGCCGCAAACGCCAGCGGCTTCCTCCTAGTCTCCTTATCGAAAACGCCTCGGGTCGAGATCCCCCTCTCCCCAAAAGCTTGCCCCGAGGCGTTTCCGATCAAGGCTAGCGACTACTCGTCCGCAATCGTGTCTCTTACTTCTCAAACCCGATGATCCCAGCTAAATTCCGAGCATTGTGGCTGAGGAGAGACATGGGTGCGAGTGAACCCATCCTGGATCGAAATCCTGATCGTTGGATGTCTGATTTCGTAAGCAGCCGGGTGGAAGACAAGCCCTAGCAGGCTGCGGAAAAATGGACTCCGCGGCCTAGATTCTCTCCAGGCTCAGTGATTTTGTGACTCGGGGAAGGGTTTAGGCTGCATCCGCTGGTGTCCCGCGGATTCATTCTCGGGCCTGTGAACACTCCACGACCTCGGTTTACGTCGCTTGAACCGCCAGATTCCTCATACGGACTAAGTTGTAGGCTGCGGCTGCGAAGGTGAAGACCCATGGCAGGAAAACAAACGGCGAGCATCTCACGAAGACTTTGCGAATGAGATACGAACCTCTACTCGACTACTGGACATTCAGAACGACTGCTGCACGAACTGCTGCACAATTGCTTCCCAGAACCCCCTAAACTGCACCAAAACCGCCGCACAACGACTTATATTTCACAACAACATACGCAAGGTTGGGTCATTTCGTAATCGGCAGGTCAGCGGTTCAAGTCCGCTCGTCGGCTCCAGTATTCATGCGGGTTTCCGCGTTTCCGGCCGGGAGCCGACGTGCAGTCAACGTGGAGTTAGCAAGCTGGCTCATGCCGTCACCGTCGCTTACCGC
>JBAUAN010000047.1:0-2609 GCA_049675725.1 Candidatus Sulfotelmatobacter sp.
CGATCCTTCCTGAACTAAAATTGCGGTGGGCTGAATGGAAGACACGATTCAGCGGCAGCCGCAACACGTAGGTAGCCTGCGATCCTATCGAGCCCTGTAACCGAATAGTTTCTTACATTCGTCACGTAGAAAACCGCCGATGACGGGTATAGCGTGATTGCCTTTCTCGAAGACCAGTTGGCAGGGAATGAGGCAGGCTCGCCACTTGTATTCTTCCGTCCCGCGCTTTCGGCCATAAGCGGCGATGTCTTCCTGTGAGACTCCGTATACGACGGCACCGATTCTCGCCCAGACGCAGGCACCCGCGCACATCGCGCAGGGTTCGTGCGTGGTGTAGAGCACGAATTCGGTCAGGTAGCGGCCATAACCGCTCGATATGTATTTGAGTGTTTCCAACTCAACGTGCTTGATGCTTGATCCTGAAGTCTTCACTCGGTTCCCTGCGCTGGCAATGACTACTTCGCGCCCGCCCGTTACGCGGGTGATGACAGAGCCGATGGCATAATCGCCTCGGTCACGGGCACGCTTGGCCTCTGCGATTGCCAACTGCATAAACTTCTTCTTGGGTTTGTAGGAAGCCGCGATCATGCAGGGATCATATCGCACCGCGAGGATCGTTGAGACTCGGAACCCGTTCCTCAGTCGGCTGCGCCCGTGCGTCTAGGCGGTCGAGCAGGAAGACCGTGACTTGCTCATAGGCGTGCACACCGAACACTCACGTTGCTAAGCGCGATAGCACGATGCTGGCGACATAGCAGGCCAAAGCGATGCTGATGCCTGTGAGAGGCGCACTGAAAAAGTAAACCTTGCAGAGCACAACAAAACCAACGAGCATTGCCAGCCCGATAACGAGCAGGAAGGGTGAATGAAAGAGCAGTTGGTTGTGAGCCAATGCGAGAAAACCGAACACCAAGCCGAACAAAATGAGGCCCATGCTGTGGCTGGCATTGAAGCCCACCCAACACCGCCAGATTGTCGTCTCCTTCGTGATGACGGGTGAAATCTGGCTCATGCTGATTTGGAGCGCGGGGTCACGGGGCGTGAGCTTTGTGCCCCAGAACGTATAGGCGAAGTGGACGACTCCGAGTGTAAGGACAATGCTCGCACTAAGAACCATGAGAATTCTTGCGGCCAAGATGCTCTCCCCTTCGCCAATTCACAGTCCGGGTTGGGTTCGGCGAACCCTTCGCCCGCACCCTATGCTGGGACTGACTCAGCCGAAACTTGTTTAGCAGTCTTTGGAACGAACGGTTCGAGCAACAATTTGAACTTTGGACTCAAGTGCAGTTCTTCACTTTCCTGCTCAAACAGCGTTCGTGGCTCAGTTGCCGCCTTGAGCGCGTACCGCAGGTGGGACAGCCGCATGAGCCAGAGGGCACGACTGAGGTCTTCTTCACTGCGCATCTGAAATGTGATCCAGCCTGAGTTCGGAACCCAATGATGCTCCTCAGCGAGATCATCTGCCAACAGTGCATCGCGCACCGGGCGCGGGAAGAGTATGTCAACTGTCCCATTCGTATGTACGTGTCCGACTTCGGCCTTTCCGAAAAGGAATTCCCGTCCACCAAGGCGGTGCGCGTGAACCGAGATATTCGGCCATGCGGAAACTTCATCTTCGAGCATCTTCAGAAAACTCATCATCGTAACTCCATTGACTTCTCTTTTCGATGATTGAGGACGACTGCTCGATTCAGCGACCGATCTTCCGGACAACTCATCCAAGGGGGCAACGGCCAATGGAGTTGTGTCAAAAGGAGAAACTATGACTCGCGAAGCCAGACTGATGTCCGGGATCATTCTCATCACCGTGCCGACGATCCAGTACGGTGGATATTTTCTGCTGACCTCTTTGATGAATAAGGGCAGTGGCTACATGGAGAACCCGCTGCGCCAAAATTTCTTCCGCGCCGGGCACGCCCACGCGGGTGTCATTGTGATTCTTTCGCTAGTTTGCCAGATACTCGCGGACGGAGCAGTCCTCCCCAGCCCCTTGCTTTGGGCAGTACGAATCGGAGTTCCGCTCTCGGCTATTCTCATCTCGTCGGGATTCTTTTTCTCGGTACTGCCGCCGACCGCTACCCAAGCTAGTGGAGCGGTCTCCCTGATCTACGCCGGGGCAGTGATTCTTGCCTTTTCCGTGGTCTCACTGGGTGTTGGTTTGCTCAGGCATCAGTTTGAGAATTTCAATACGCGGACGCCCACGAGTAATTTAGACTTCCGGCAGTTGAAGCACCGGAGCCTCAGGCCGACAACAGACGCCGTAACTCTGCCACAGCCGGAACCACGGGCTGTGGGCTAACGCCTCGTCGTGCCTTCGGTTCGCAGCAGAGATGTCGCTTGCGCTGAGTGGCCTAATATCCGGCGCTTCGAACATTTCCTGTAACTGCTCAATCTCGTCAATGATGCGTTCAGCGTCCATGCGTCTCAATCATCTGAGAGAAGGCGCGACCGGGTCAAACGGAAGCCGCGTTAGTGTTTCCTGACCGATTCGTCCTTTGCCCGCCTGACATCGGCACCCATACCCTCAGTGATCACTTCAAAAGCGGCCAACGGTTATCACTTCAAAACCGGCCAACGGGATTGGCCGTCCAGGACTGAGAATGTTCTAC
>JBAUAN010000048.1:0-40492 GCA_049675725.1 Candidatus Sulfotelmatobacter sp.
AGACGACCTTGGTCTGGGAGTCAAAGACTTTCTACGAGAGCGAAATGGCGCTGCCTCCGGCGTCGGAGCCGAAGTGTCGCCACAAGACCCTTGACAGGGTGCAGCGTCGTTAGAGACAGGATGACAGAGTAGTTTAGATTCATTTCAAGTAACCGCATGAAAAGACTCATCTCGATCAACGGACGGATACTGGCGGTGATGCTGCTGGCAGCGGTTTGTGCTCTGCCCGGTTGGGCAAGCGAACTGGCGGTGCTGCGGAACGGATTTTCTATTCGGCATGAGCGGCGGGAAGTGATCGGGAATGTGACGCGGCTTTATGTGACTGCGGACGGATCAAGCTACGTGGACGTGCCGACGGCGGAGATTGAGCATTTTGAAGAAGCGGAGAATCCGGTTCCGGGCTCCGGGCTTCAGGCTTCGCAAGGGCAGGCGTCGGATTTGAATTCCCCACTTCTCGCAAAGAGCGCGAGAAATGGGGCACCCGGGCCGCAGTTCGATCTGAACGAGGTCGTGAACGCGGCGAGCGGGCGCTACCGGTTGGATCCGGACCTGGTGAGCAGCGTGATCAAAGCGGAGAGCGGATTCAATGTGCGGGCGGTCTCTCCCAAAGGGGCACAGGGCTTGATGCAATTGATGCCGGAAACGGCGTCGAAGCTGGGAGTGCCGGACGCGTTTGATCCGCAGGCGAATGTGGAGGGCGGGACGCGCTATCTGCGAGAACTGCTGGAACGCTACAACTTTGATTTGGTGAAAGCGCTCGCGGCTTACAATGCGGGGCCGTTGCGGGTGGAGCAATACGGCGGAGTGCCTCCGTATTACGAGACGCGAGCGTACGTGGCGCGCGTGGTGAAGGACTTTAATAAAAAGAAGAAAGCGCAGCAGCAGAGCGCGGCCGCGCAGAGTAATTCGAGGCAGGAAAGTTCGAAGGCGACGACGAAAGCTCGGACGCACACCGCGACGGCGAAGCCGCAAAGTACCCATCCGCAGGTGCAGGCCAAGGCGAGCGAGTAGTACCTGCTGACGGCCGACAGGGGCTGAAGCCCGTGTATTTCCGATGCTTACGCGGCGCTGAAGCGCCGCTCTTCCACGTTACCGCACGCACTACATCGCACGCACCGCACGGCTGGGCGGTTTTTTCCACAGCTGTGTTTCTTTCTGCGGTTCTTTCTCTGAAACTCTCTTGCTTTCCTCGCGCACGGCTGTGTTACACTCGCCGCCGACTGTTGCTCGCACTGTGGGCGTCGCAATTTGTCGTCGGGAAATTCTTTCGTGTCTTTCTTGATAGTCGGGAGGGCTGGGGATGGGCCTCGCGTTAATGGTTCTGATTTGGCTGATCACGTTGATCAGCACCTATTTCTTCGTCGCTAAAACCTGGTGGCTGCCGGCGGCCGCTGCCGAGGCGGCGGGATTCATCGACGGTCAATTCGCCCTCACGTTCGTGCTGATGGGGATCGTTTTTCTGGCGGCGCAACTGGGACTGGGCTACATCGTCTGGAGGTATCGCGAGCGGGCCTCGGCGCCACCGGCTGACTATTCCCATGGCAACACAACCCTCGAACTGGTCTGGACGGCCCTGACCGCAATTCTCTTTATTGGTTTGAATCTGATGGGCAGCAGCGTGTGGGCGAGCCAGCGCTTTGATCCTCCGGCTGCAGACTCGGTGAAAGTGGAGGTCACGGGCATGCAGTTTGCCTGGTATTTCCGCTACCCGGGACCGGATGGAAAATATGGCGCCACCAGTCCGAAACTGATGGATCCCTCGGCGGGCGGAGAAGCTGCGGTTGGACTGAACACGGCCGACCCCGCCTCCAAAGATGACGTGGTGACGGGGACGATGTATTTGCCCGTGAACCGCGAGGTCGACTTGAGCCTGCGGGCGGTCGACGTGATCCACAGTTTCTTTGTACCGTCGCTGCGCTTCAAGCAGGATGCGGTTCCGGGGCTCAACATTCACATGCATCTGAAGCCGACGGTGATCGGCGAGTATGAAATTGCCTGCGCCGAACTTTGCGGCCTGGGACATTACAAGATGCACGGAGTGGTACACGTCGTCAGCCAGGAAGATTTCGACAAGTGGCTGGCGGCACGGGAGGCGGAGAAACAGTAATGGTCGCAATGGAAAACCCGCACGCGCACGCTCCTCAGGGTTTCATTCGGAAATACATTTTCAGCGTCGATCACAAAGTCATTGGCATTCAGTATTTCTTTCTGGCGCTCACAGCGGTGTTTGTGGGGATGTTTCTCTCGCTGCTGATGCGCATCCATTTGGTTTGGCCGAGCGTGAGTCTGCCGATCTTCGGCGTGATCCAGCCAGAGACCTACCTGACGCTGCTCACGATGCACGGCACCATCATGGTGTTTTTCGTGCTGACGACAGCGCCGCAGGGGGGATTCGGCAATTATTTTCTTCCCATCCAGATCGGCGCGCCGGATATGGCGTTTCCGGTGCTGAACATGCTTTCGTTCTGGACCACGTTCGTGGCTTTCGTGATCCTGATCGCGGCATTCTTTGTGCAGGGTGGAGCGCCGCTGCACGGCTGGACGGGCTATCCGCCACTCAGCGCGATTCCATCAGCGGGGCCGGGTGAAGGGCTGGGCGCCGATTTGTGGATTACCAGCATTGCCATCTTCTGCATTGCGTCACTGATGGGAGCGCTGAATTTCATCACGACGACGCTTGACCTGCGGGCCAAGGGCATGACTCTGATGCGCATGCCGCTGACCGTGTGGTCGTGGTTTATTACCGCGATTCTCGGACTGCTGGCGTTTGGCGTGCTGCTCTCGGCAGGAATTCTTCTACTGATGGATCGCAACCTGGGAACCAGCTTCTATGTTCCGCTGGTCGTGGTGAGCGGGCAGGTGATGGGGCACAAAGGCGGATCGCCGCTGCTGTGGCAACATCTGTTCTGGTTCTTCGGGCATCCCGAGGTTTACATCGCGATTCTGCCGGGCATGGGCGTGGCTTCGCAAGTGCTCTCGACGTTTTCGCGCAAGCCTATTTTCGGCTACCGGGCCATGGTCTACGCCATGCTCTCGATCGGATTTTTCGGGTTCATGGTTTGGGGCCATCACATGTTCATGAGCGGCATGAGCCCGTATTCGGCGTTTGCCTTCTCGATTCTGACCATGTGCATCGGCGTGCCCTCGGCGATCAAGACGTTCAACTGGCTGGGGACGATGTATAAGGGCCGCATCCGCTTCCAAACACCCATGCTGTATGCCATCGGGTTTGTTTCGCTGTTCGTTTCTGGCGGTTTGAGCGGACCGTTCCTGGCGCAACCGGTGCTCGATATTCAACTGCATGACACTTATTTTGTGGTGGGACACTTCCACCTGATCATGGGCGTGGCGGCGATTTTCGGGATGTTCGCGGCAACATACTATTGGTTCCCCAAAATGTTCGGGCGCATGATGAACGAAACCTGGGGGCGAATCCACTTCTTCATCACGCTGGCCGGCACCTACGCGATTTTCATGCCCATGCACTATCTGGGGATGGCTGGCGGCACGCGGCGCTATTCGGATTATCGCGAAGTGAAATACCTGGCCAGGTTGATCCCGCTGCATCAGTTCATGACGTTCGCGGCGATTATCACCATCGCGGCGCAATTCATTTTTGTAATCAATCTGTTCTGGAGCATGTTCAAAGGACCGAAGGCCAGCGACAATCCGTGGGAAGCGACCACGCTGGAATGGACGACCACGACGCCGCCTCCGCACGACAATTTTGGCGGCGTGACACCTGTCGTGCACAACGGTCCGTATGAATATGGGGTTCCGGGCGCAGCGAGAGATTACGTGATGCAGACGGATCCGGCTACGGTTTCCACGCACTGACGCCCACAGGTACTATGGCGACCTACGCTCCCATCGACGCGATTCGCGAGGGCCAGACCGGCCGGGGTGGGTCTACGTCTACACCTAAGCCGCCGGGCGGAGGCGACGATGGACGCGGCGGCGAGAGTGGGCCGAATTATGGAGCGCGGTTGCGGCGGGCTCGCCTGGGACTGATTTGCGGCGTGGCCACTGTGAGCATGGTTTTTGTTTCGCTGACCAGCGCCTATATCGTGCGCCAAGGTCTGCCTACTTATGACGATGCTTCAAGCGCGTACGTGCACGATTGGGGAGAAACGGATCTGCCTTGGCGGTTGCTGGGCATCAATACGATTTTGCTGCTGGCAAGCAGCGTGACGATGGAGTTTGCGCGCCGCAGGTTGACGCGACAAGTGGCACTGGCCCCGGTGAAGTCGATTCCGGGAGTCTCGCTGGGCGCGGAAAGCAGATTTCCGTGGCTGGGGGTAACGGCGATTCTCGGATTCGGTTTTCTGATTGGCCAGGGGATGGCGTGGAGAGAACTGCATCTGCGCGGATTCTTCGTCAACACCAATCCCAGCAGTTCGTTTGTTTTTCTGCTGACGGCCGTCCACGCTGTACATCTGGCCGGCGGGATCGTTGCATTGCTTTGGGCCGCAACTACGGCGCTGCTGCGCAGGCCGGTGGAATCGCGACGCATCGCGGTTGACATTACGGCCTGGTACTGGCACTTCATGGCCGTGCTCTGGATTTACGTTTTTGCTCTTTTGGAATTTGCGAGATAGCGAAAGGGGAACTCGAGGAATGGCTGACGCCACGCTTCAGCACGGTTCGGTGCAGCATGATTCAGCGCAGCATGATTCAGCCCAGCATGGATTGCCGGGAGAATTTGAGGCTCCGCTGTTCGGGGCCTATTCGAAGAAGGTGGGGATGTGGCTGTTTCTGGCTTCGGACTCGCTGACGTTCGGAGCCCTGCTATTCGCCTTCAGCTATAACCGCATCTACACCGCGTGGCCCACGCCCTTTGGCAAAGACAGCATCATCAACGCCACGGTCATGACCGCGTGCCTGCTCTCCAGTTCGCTGACCATGGTGCTGGGCGTGTTTGCGGCGCAGCGCGGCGACCGGGCCTGGGTGCGTAACTGGCTGCTGGCCACCATGGCTTTCGGCACAGCTTTCCTCGTGCTGCACGGCATGGAATGGAGCAAGCTGATCAGCGAAGGCCTTACGCTGCCGGGGTTCCCGAAGATTGCGGGAACGGAAGGGGAATTCGCCAAAGTTTCGGCCAGCACACCGCAGTTCCCTGCCACGTTCTTTGGGCTCACGGCGATGCATATGCTGCACGTAACCATCGGCGTGATTTATCTGGGCGTGGTGGCGCTGCGCAAGTGGTTCCTGCCGATTTTGGGAGTGATTTATGTGGCGGCATACTTCGTGATTCCATCGAATAATATCTTCCACTACCTAATCCACGTACTGTTGATTGGATTGATCGTTGCGTCAGTGATTTTGTTTTTGAAGCCGAAAGACTACGACGCGCACGATGTGGAAGTATCCGGACTGTACTGGCACTTCGTGGATCTGGTGTGGATGTTCATTTTCCCGCTGGTTTACCTGATGTCGACCAGGGTCTGACGAGGTCGTTTGCACGGAGTGGGTCGGGAATCGTTTTGAGAGTAATATCAAGCGCTCTGCAAGCTGAGGAAAAACATGACGCACGATGCCGCAATGCATGACGACAGCAAGGGGCAGTATTTCTGGGTATGGGGAGCGCTGCTGGTTCTTACGGCGATCGAAGTGCTGCTCGCCTACCGGCAGGTGTTTCAGCCGGTGCGCATGCTGGAAGTTCTGCTGATGCTGTCGGTGGTCAAGTCGGCGCTGATTATTGCGTACTTCATGCACTTGAAGTTTGAAAAAGCTTTGATGCGCTGGCTGCTGGTGATCGCGGTGACGGCCTGCTTCGTCATTATGTACTGCTTTTTCTTCCCCGATGCGGGAAGGATTTTGAGGCTGGGAGTACAGTAGGGCGGGTTATGAAATTCGCCGGGAAATTTCGTTTCGCTATCTTGTTCTTGCTGGTCGCGCTTTATTCAGCGCCGGCATTTGCCCAGGGCTGCGCTATGTGTCGTGCGAATGCGAAGGCCACTCCCAAGGAAGCACAGCGCGCGATCAACCGTGCCATCTTTGTCATGCTCGCCCCACCTGTCGGGATTATGCTGGTGGGATTCGGCTTCGCCGTTCAGTACGGAAAACGGCGCGACCGGGAGAACGAAGACAAGGCCCCTCGATAACCGAATATCTTGGTTTCTCCTTGTAGAGACGTTGCTTGCAACGTCTCTCTCACCATCGTTCGAAATGCCACCGGCAGAGACGGAGCAAGCTACGTCCCTATGACGGGAGCGGGCATCCCTTTCCCTGCTTTATAATAGAAAGTTCGGCAGGGCTCGCGGAAGCTTCTGGGGCGCGTTCCGACCAGATAGCGCGGCTGCCGCCGGATTCTTACCCGATGTCCACGGAAAGCATTTCCACGCAGAGCATTGTTGTACGCGGAGCCCGCGTCCATAACCTCAAGAACATCGATTTTGAGGTCCCTCACAATACGTTGACGGTGGTTACAGGTGTGTCCGGTTCCGGCAAGTCGTCGCTCGCGTTCGATACGATTTACGCCGAAGGACAGCGGCGATACGTGGAGTCGCTCTCGGCCTACGCACGGCAGTTTTTGGAGCGCATCGAAAAACCGGACGCGGACTCGATTGACGGCATCGCGCCGGCGGTCGCGATCCGGCAGAAGAACACAACCCGAAATCCGCGTTCGACGGTGGCGACCGCGACCGAAATTTACGACTACTTGCGCCTGCTGTTCGCCCGCGTGGGCCGCACCTATTGCGCCAACTGCGGCCAAGAAGTGAAGAAAGATACGGTTGACGAAGTCGCCGACACGATTCTGGCGCTTGGCCGGGAGACGCGCCTGCAAGTGCTGTTTCCCCTACAACGGCCTGCGCCGCAAGCGACTGAAGACGGCATCAAGCCGCGCGCTGTGAAGGCGAAGAAAAAAGCGCCGGCCGCCGAGGGCGTGCAACTCACGGAAGCACTCAAGACCCGCCTCTTCGATTTGCGGAAAGCCGGATTCAACCGGCTGTTTCAGCGCGGGCAGGTGTTTGAATTTTCGACTCCGGAATCGCTGTTGGACATCGACTTCGGCGCGCCGGTATTTGTCCTGGTCGACCGTTTGACGGTTTCTCCCGAGGGCCGCACCCGAGTGGTGGATGCGATCGAAACGGCATACCGCGAGTCAGGTGAAGTAATTTTCGAGATTCCACCGCAGAACGACGAACCCATACGGCAGCTGCGTTTTTCGCACCGTTTCGAATGCAAGAACTGCAACCTGCGTTACGAAGAACCGGAACCCAGACTTTTCTCGTTCAACAATCCTTACGGAGCGTGCCCGCGCTGCCAGGGCTTCGGCAACACGATCGACTTCGATCTCGATCTCGTCATTCCCGACAAGTCCAAAACTTTGGGCGAGGGCGCGGTCGAACCCTGGACCAAGCCGAAGTACCGTCCGTTCTTGACTGATCTGAAGCGTTACGCCAAGCAGGCCGGCATCCCGCTGGATGTGCCTTGGGCAGAACTAGACGAGGAGCAGAGGCAACTTGTTCTCGATGGCGAAGGGCGCTATCTGGGAGTGCGCGGATTTTTCCATCTTCTCGAACGCAAGAAATACAAACTGCACGTGCGAGTGTTTCTCAGCCGCTATCGCGGATACTCGTTGTGCTCGGCCTGCAACGGCAGCCGGCTGCGGATGGAAGCTCGACAGGTGAAGATCCAGGGCCTGAACATCTGCCAGGTCTGCGCGATGACGGTGGAAGAATCAGGGCGTTTTTTCGACAAGGTCGAGTTGAGCGTGCAGGAAGCAGAGATTGCGGACAAGCTGCTGCAGGAGATTCGCGAGCGGGTGCGATTCCTGAACGACGTTGGCTTGGAATATCTGACGCTGGACCGGCTTTCCTCGACGCTCTCCGGCGGAGAGGCGCAGCGGATTCAGCTGGCAACTTCGCTGGGCTCGCGGTTGGTGGGCACGCTCTACGTGCTGGACGAACCTTCGATTGGATTGCACACGCGCGACACGCACCGGCTGATCAAGATTCTGCACGACCTGCGTGATCTGGGAAATACAATTCTGGTGGTGGAACATGATCCTGAAGTGATGGCCGCATGCGACCGCATTCTGGATCTCGGCCCGGGCGCAGGGGAGAACGGCGGGCAAGTGATTGCCGCGGGAACGTATGACGAAATAAAGCGCAATCCCGCGTCGCTTACGGGCCGCTATCTTTCCGAAGACTTGCGCATTCAGCTTCCCGTGGCGCGGCGTAAACCCGGTGGACAGCAGATCAAGATTCGCGGCGCTCGGGCAAACAACCTTAAAGGCGTGGACGTCAACATTCCTCTGGGAATGATTGTCGCGATCACGGGCGTATCGGGATCGGGCAAATCCACGCTGCTGCATCAGGTGCTTTATCGGGCGCTGGAGCAAGCGAAAAAACAGGGCGATGGTGGGACGGCCTCGGGCTCCGCATCGTCCGGATCGTCTTCTGGATCATCCTCCGGAAAGTCGGCCGCCACATGGGAAAGCGTAGAGGGCGATCAATTCGTCGATGAAGTGGTGCTGGTCGATCAGTCGCCGATCGGGCGGACTCCGCGCTCGAATCCGGTGACTTACATCAAAGCCTTCGATGCTATCCGCAATCTTTTCGCTTCTCTGCCGGAATCGAAGAAACGCGGCTTCAGCGCGGGGCATTTCTCCTTCAACATTCCTGGTGGGCGTTGCGAGGCCTGCCAGGGCGATGGCACGGTCACCGTGGAAATGCAATTTCTCGCGGATGTGGAACTGATCTGCGAAGAGTGCAAGGGCACACGATACAAGCAGCAGGTGTTGGAGGCACGCTACCGTGAGCGGAACATTCATGAAGTGCTGCAGCTCACGGTGAGGGAGGCGCTCAGAGTGTTTGCCGAAGTCCCGAAAATCACGGAGAAGTTGCGGACCCTGGAAGAAGTGGGCTTGGGCTACTTGCGCCTGGGCCAGTCCGCGACAACGCTTTCCGGCGGGGAGGCGCAGCGCATGAAGCTGGCCGCGCATCTGCAGCCGGCCGAGAGCAGACTGGCGGCGGGCCCGGAAAGCCGAAGAAAGCGCCGCTTGCTTTATATTTTCGATGAGCCTACCACCGGGCTGCATTTTGATGACGTGAGCAAACTTTTGTCTGCGTTTCGACGTCTGATTGATGCAGGGGGATCGATCGTGGTGATCGAACACAATCTGGAAGTGATCAAGACGGCGGACTGGGTAATCGACCTTGGCCCCGAGGGCGGGAACCGTGGCGGAAAAGTTGTGGGCGCAGGAACTCCGGAAGCCATCGCCAAGTTGAGCGGCTCCTATACCGGAAAATATTTGGCGCGTATGCTGAACGGAAATGGAACATCCCGTTCTTATGAACGCGAGTAGGAAGTTCGCCGCCGTCGTGCTGGCGGCTGCCAGCACAGCGATTGGCGTCCGTGCGCAGTCATCCGGCCAGAACGCCGCGCCTCCCGCTCCTGCTTCTTCGCAAACCACGCAGCCGGCGGGAACTCCGTCTACGGATTCTTCTGCCATTCCTCCTTCTTCCGCCCCTTCTACTTCTGCTCCTTCTTCTACCCCTTCTTCTTCCACCCCTCCCGGCTCGAGCTCTTCTACTCAAACCATCCACGAGAGAACGGGGCCGAACTCGAGCCGCACCATCCGGCATACCAGGGTTGTGGAGCAAGGATCGCAGCCACCGGAACTTACGCAGGCAGAGGACGCTATCCAGAAGCGCGACTATGCCTCGGCTGAGCCTCTGTTGCGAAAAGTCGTGGATCAAGATCCGAGCAACTATGTAGCCTGGTTTGATCTGGGATTTTTGGAGAACGCTGTTGGAAAAGTTGACGAGTCGATCGCCGCGTATCGCAAGTCAGTGGAGGCGAAGCCGGACGTCTTCGAATCAAACTTGAATTTGGGGCTGCAGCTGGCGAAGACCGCTCAGCCGGGTGCGGAAAAGTTTCTGCGCGACGCCACCGAGCTCAAACCGACCAGCCACGTGGCCGAAGGACAAGCTCGGGCATGGGTCTCTTTGGCGCGAGTGCTCGAAAAAACCCAGCCGGAGGAGGCGATTGCGGCTTACCGCCAGGCCTCCTCGTTGCGGCCGAATGATCCGGAGCCACACCTGGCCGCGGGACTTTTGCTGGAAAACGAGAACAAGTTTTCGGATGCGGAAACGGAATACAAGCAAGCTCTTGCACTCGATCCAAAGTCTGACGCTCTGACCGGTCTGGCCAACATTTACATGCGCGGACATCGCTTCGTTGAAGCCGAGGAATATCTGCGCAAGCTGGTCGCGGCCCAACCCGGAAATGCTGCGGCGCATGTTCAACTGGGCCGGGTGCTGGCGGCCGAAAGCAAGAACGACGACGCCGTGGCTGAACTCGAAGCAGGCGTGAAACTGGCGCCGGCAGACGCTTCTGTGCAGCGCGATTTAGCGGACGTTTATCTTGCTGCCGGAAAGAACGCGCAGGCCGAGGCGGCTTATCGCACGCTATTGGCAGCCGATGCCAACGATGCTGAACTGCACCGAAGCTTCGGTCAGGCGTTGCTGCGCGAGAAGAAATTCTCGGATGCACAACAGGAGTTTCTGGCAACGGTGAAACTGAAACCCGAATTCGGCGAAGCCTACGGCGACCTTGCTTTCGCGGCCAGCGAAAACAAGAATTATCCCCTGGTTATTAAGGCGTTGGAGGTGCGCGCAAAACTCTTGCCAGAAATTGCCACCACTTATTTCCTACGCGCTTCGGCCTACGACCACCTGCGGGATTACAAACAAGCCGCTGCCAACTATCACCTCTTCCTCAACACAGCCAACGGGAAGTATCCTGATCAGGAGTGGCAAGCAAAGCACCGGCTGATTGCCATTGAACCGAGGAAATAGGAACCGAAGAAGGTAGGGACGGAAGAAATGCGAACCGCAGGAATAAGAATCGAATAAGCGACCACTTGGGGATGAACGATGTTCGGGATCGGGAGTTTGGGGTTTCTGCGCAGCGTGGCGATTGCGGCGTTGCTGGCCGCGTTCCCAGCTTCGCCACTGACTGCGAAGGAACAAACGCTGGATGAGTTGAAGGCGCGCGTCCCCTCCACCAGCCTTGGAGATCGTCCGCAGCTTTGTGTGCAGATTGCCGAGCGGCAATTGGACGATGCCGACAGACTGTATTCGGAATTCGACAGCGAGAAAGCGAATTTGGCCTTAACGGACGTAGTCACTTTCTCAGAACTCGCCCGGGACTATTCGATTCAATCCCACAAGCGCCAGAAGCAAACCGAGATCGCGGTCCGGAAGATGACACGTAAACTGAATGACCTGAAGCATGTGGTACCCCGCGACGAAGAGGCAGGAGTTCAAAATGCGATCGACCGGTTGCAGCGCGTGCGCGACGACCTGCTGCTGGCGATGTTTCCAAAAGGTGAGAAACGCGAAAAGTAAGGAACAAGGAAGGTAAGAATCAATGATCTTTCCTTTGTGGTTGCGGACCTCGGTGGGCGTGGGTCTGGTGCTGCTCACGACCAGCGCGGCATGGGCCCAGCGTCGCCGCGACCCGCTGACCCAGGCGGAAATTGACCAGGTGCGGGATGCCAGTTGGGAACCTCAGAAGCGTCTGGCCCTTTACGTCAGCTTCGCGCGCGATCGCCTGACAAAACTGGAGACGATGCGGAGCGATCCCAAGACAAAAGATCGTCCGCATCAGACCCACGATTTTCTGGACGCATTTCTTCGCATCTACGACGAACTCAACGACAACATTGATACTTACATTGGCCGCAAGGACGATATCCGTAAGCCGCTAAAAGCTATCGTCGAGGCCGACACAGAGTTTCAGGCTAAGCTGCGGGCGCTGAAAGACTCGGCCGACGTACCGGCGGCAGAGGCCGCGCAATACGAATTCGTGCTGACCAATGCCCTCGATACCGTCGATACGTCCGCTGAGGACCACCGCAAATTGCAGGTTGACTTGGAAGATGCGGCCAAGCACAAGAAGCTGAATTCCGCCGCGAAGAACAGCGATAAACCGGAATAAGGCGTGCTAACCTGATCTTATTGTGCGTGAAGGCCTGCTCGAACTCTTCCAGGAAAGTCATCGCGAACTGCGCCCGTCTGCGCTCATCCCTGAGCTGAGAATCGAGTTCTTCGCGTTTGCGAACGTGAACAACACGATTCGTTTACGTCAGGGCAGACTGCTGGTGCGGCTTTCCGACCTGCTGGAAGGCGCGCCAGACGCCGTGTTGCAGGCCATTGCCCACATCCTGTTAGCCAAGATGTACCGCCTGCCGATCGACCGCGGGCAGGCGGCGCGCTATCGAAAATACCTGGCCAGTCACGAAATCGTACGCAAGACGCACCTGGTGCGGCAGATGCGTGGGCGCAAGCAGTTGCATTCGGCGCGGGGGCATTTCTACGATCTGGACGCGGTCTTTGAGAAATTAAACGCCCGATTCTTCTACGGACTGCTGGCGCGTCCGAGAATGAGCTGGAGCCGCACCCGCACTCGCCGCATTCTCGGCCATTACGATCCCGCACACAACGCCATCGTCATCAGCCGCGTGTTTGACCAGCTCACCGTCCCGGGCTATGCCGTGGAATACATCGTCTATCACGAGATGCTGCACCTGAAATATCCAGTGCGGCTGCGCGGAAGCCGGCGCTGCGTGCACTCAGCGGAATTCCAGGCGGAGGAAAAATTGTTTCCTCAGCTGGCGGAAGCGAACGCGTTTCTGAAGCGGCTGTGAGCGGAAGGCCTGATTTCGAACGCTGACATTGGGAACCTCAGGGACGCGGATCAGTCGGCGATGGGTTCGGGCCACCTTCCCTATGTTTCACCAATTATCACGAGAGAGTCGCTATATCGCGGTTACACTCAGCACCTTCCGACCACACCGCCCTTCCCTGCAGCCAGATGCGTTTCAACGCGTGAATTTCCCCATGTGATTGAAATCACACGTGGTTGTGCGGTCGCGCATTGACGCTCGCTTGGCCCCAAGCATATCCTTGAAGTTGAAATTGAAAATCATTTTCAAGATCATATTTCTCAAGATCAACCAGGAAACCTCTTAAATGCTTCAGGCTTTCATCATCGCGCTGCGCGAAGGGGTTGAGGCTGCGCTGATCGTCGGCATCACCCTCGCCTATCTGGCAAAAATCGGACGTAACGATCTGCGCAAGGCGGTCTACGCGGCGCTGGGCGCGGCTTTTCTGGGCAGCATTGCCGCAGCCGTGGTCATCTCGCGCACCAACCTCAACGAAGACATCTTTGAGGGTTGGATCATGCTGGCGGCGGCTTTTTTCGTCGTCACCATGGTCATTTTCATGATGAAGACGGGCCGCAAGCTGAAGGGCGAAATCGAGGGCAAACTTGGCCTGCTGGCCGGCAACGATGCGTGGTTCGGCCTGTTCATTTTTGTCTTCCTGATGGTGCTGCGCGAAGGCGCGGAAACCGTTCTGATGCTGGCGGCTGTTTCCCTCAACTCCACCGCGCTGATGAGTTTTCTGGGTACGGTTCTCGGCATCTTCGCTGCGATTGCTTTCGGTGTGATGTTCGTCAAGGGCAGCGTCCGCATCAATCTGCAAAAATTTTTCCGGGTCACGACTGCCATTCTCTTTCTGGTGGCGGCACAACTGGTTATCGCCGGGCTGCACGAGCTGTCGGAGAGCGGGGTGATCGCTTCTTCCAAGCGGGAGATGGCGATCGTCGGCCCCATCGTGCGCAACGATTTTTTCTTCTTTGTAACAATAATTGCGTTGGCTGCACTGATGATCTTGTTCGATGCCAAACGCCGCGAGCCCGTTCCCGAAGCGGCGTCGCCTGCCGAACGCCGCAAAGCTGCCTGGAGCGCCCGCCGCGAGCGCCTCTGGATGGGGTCTGTCTATATTTTTTCCTTCGTCTTTATCGCGATGGTGACCGCGGAGTTTGTCTACGCCAAGAGCGCGAGCGCGCCTTCCCCCTCCACGGAAGTCACATTCGTGAATGGCGCGGTGACGATTCCGCTGGCGCAGATCTCCGGCGGCGACCTGCATCGTTATGAAGCGCGGGAGAATGGAACCGCCATCCGCTTCTGGCTCTATCAGAAGCCGGACGGAAAGATTGCCACCGTGTTCGACGCCTGCGAAATCTGCGGCGCCGTAGGTTTCTACAAAGGCGGCAATGGCGTGATCTGCAAGAACTGCTCCGCACCCATTAATCCGCAGTCAGTGGGCACGGCAGGCGGCTGTAACCCGGTGCCGCTCAAGGCCACGCAAACTGCGGACGCGGTGATCATTCAGGAGGCGGACGTTGCGGCAGGGGGCAGCATCTTCGCCCAGCCCTAGCTCCTCAATCCAATATGTTCGTTCGGCTCGTTTACGAATCCTTTCGGCGGCAGAAACGGCGCAAGTTGCTGGCCGGGGCGGCCATCACGCTCGGCGTAACGGTGGCCACAGCCATGATTGCTGTCGCGACCGACATCGGCGACAAAATTAATCGCGAACTGCGCACCATCGGCGCGAACCTGCTGATAACGCCACAAGAAGACTCGCTCGACGTGGAGATCGGCGGAGTCAACCTGAAGCCGCCCACTGATGGCGCTTACCTCGACGAAGCTGACCTGCCGAAAATCAGGGGCACGTTCTGGCACAACAACATCACTGGCTTCGCGCCGATGCTGCCGGTGAGCGTGAAGCTTGAGTACGACGGAAAGCAACAAGACGCCACGTTATTAGGAACCTACTTCGCGAAACAGCTTTCTTTTGATAAGGAGAATTTCACCACCGGCGTTCGCACCACGCATCCCTGGTGGAAAGTTGCCGGCGCGTGGCCGGACGATAACTCGCGCGATCTTCTCGTCGGTGAAAAGCTGGCCAACCGTCTCGGGGAAAAGCCGGGGGATGGCCTTTCGCTCTCCGGCCGCGAGTATCGCGTGAGTGGAATTCTTTCTACGGGCGGCGCAGAAGACGACCAGATTGTGGCTCCGCTCGCGCTGGCGCAGGAAATCCTGGGCAAGCCAGGGGCCGTGCGCCGCGTCTACGTGAGCGCTCTCACCAAGCCCGAAGACGCACTCGCCCGGCGTGATCCGAAAAGCTTGTCAGGGCCTATGTATGATCGCTGGTATTGCTCGCCATATCCGCAGTCGATTGCCTATCAATTGCAGGAGGCGATTCCGCATTCGCACGCGGAGCAGATTCGGCAAGTCGCGCAGAATGAGGGCACGGTGCTGACGCGGATCGAAGGCCTGATTTTCCTGATTACGCTGGCGGCGCTGCTCGCGTCGGCGCTCGCAGTTTCCGCTGCCATGGCGACCGCCATTTTCGAACGCCGCGCGGAAGTTGGATTGATGAAGGCGCTGGGAGCGAGCAAGCTGGCCGTGGCTTCCGTATTCTTCGCTGAAGCAACTCTGCTGGCGTTGATTGGCGGGCTGATAGGCTTCGCCGCCGGGGGCCTGCTGGCGCGTCAGATCGGCCGTTCGATTTTCGGTTCGCAAGTCGGCCTCCAACCCGTGCTGCTGCCCGTGGTTCTCGTCGTGGCCGTGCTGGTGACGTTTGCCGGAAGCGCTGCCGCGATTCGCCGGGCAGTTGAGCTTGATCCGGTATTTGCCCTGCGAGGTGAATTGTGAGCGCCCCGATGTTTGTATCCACCGGGTCTGACCCCGCCCGCAACCTTGCGACTCGCCGCTCCCAGGCTCCGCATACCTCCATGTTCCTGCGCATGCTGGTGCGAGCTGCCGTGTTGCGCCGGGGACGCGCCACCTCTGCGCTTTTCGCCGTCGTGGTGGCCGCGGCCGTTGCCACCGCGATGCTGAATCTTTTCGTGGATGTGCAGGCCAAGCTGCAACGCGAGTTCCGCAACTACGGCGCGAACATCGTTCTCGTCGGCCGCGACGGCGCCTCCCTTCCGCCCGATGCGCTCGCGCGCGTGGAGTCTACTTTGGCAGGACGTGGGCTGGTCGCGCCGTTTGCCATGGTCGTTGCCCGTACCGGTGACGGTCAGCCCGTCGTCGTGGCCGGAACGGATTTCGATCATGTACGCCAGTTGGATCGCTGGTGGTCGGTGACGGGCTGGCCTTCCGCGCCGCAACAGGCGCTGATTGGAGTGCGCGCGCGATCCACCATTTCGCCGAAAAATCAGCCTTTCGATCTGAGCTTCCAGGGACGCGTCGTCCACCTTACGCCCGTCGGCACTGTGCAAACTGGTGCCGCCGAGGATAGCCGCGTCTACCTTTCGCTCGGCGACTTTATTGCGTGGACCGGGGTTCAGCCCTCTACGATCGAAGTCGCCGCGAACGGCTCAGCCGACGAAGTGACGGCGATCATGAATCAGCTTTCTCAGGCAATTCCAGCGGCTGATGTCCACCCGGTACGGCAGATCATGGAAGGCGAGGCGCGCGTGTTGGGCAAAACGCGGGCTACGCTCGTGGCCGCGGTCGTGCTCATCATCCTGACCTCTGCGTTGTGCGTGCTCTCCACGCTGATGGGCTGGGTGTTTGACCGCCGACGCGATTTCGCTATCATGAAGGCCCTGGGTGCCTCCGACCGTCTGCTGAATGGTTTCTTCGCTGCCGAAGCGGCCGCGCTGGGCGCCACGGGGGCCGTGATCGGCTTCGTGGTGGGAATTGGCGTCGCTGCCTGGATCGGCCGCGTTAACTTCCATGCTCCTGTCGTACCGCGATTCACTGTTCTGCCTATTGTTATGGCTGTTAGCATGGCTGTGACGCTGCTTTCCGCAATCCTCCCGATCTCGCTGCTGCGGCGCGTGCAGCCGGCGATCATCCTGAGGGGTGAGTGAAATGATTCAGATCAAAGACGTAACCAAGCTCTACCCCGCCAAGGAAGTTGCTGCCGCGGGCGGCGGGAAAGACAACGCCTCCATTCACGCGCTCGACCACATCTCCCTGCACGTGGCCGCCGGAGAATGGCTTTCGATCATGGGTCCCTCGGGGTCCGGTAAATCGACGCTGGTGAATCTGATCGGCTGCCTCGATCGTCCGAGTTCCGGCGAAATCTGGCTCGACGGTCAGAATGTCGCCGGTATTTCCTCGGCGGACCTGAATCGCGTGCGTGCCGAAAAAATCGGATTCATCTTCCAGCAGTTTCATCTCATTCCATTTCTCACCGCGGTCGAAAATGTGATGCTGGCACAGTACTTCCACAGCATGACCGACGAAAAAGAGGCTGCCGACGCGCTCACCCGCGTGGGTCTTGGCGATCGCGCCCATCATCTGCCCTCGCAGCTTTCCGGAGGCGAGCAGCAGCGGGTGTGCATCGCGCGGGCGCTGATCAACGATCCGCGCATCATCCTCGCCGACGAGCCTACCGGCAACCTCGACGCGCAAAACGAAGAGATCGTTCTGCGCTTGCTGCGCGAATTTCATCAGCAAGGCCGCACCATCGTGATGGTCACACACGATCCCGTGGTCGCCCGCCTCGCCGACCGCCGCATCGAACTGCACCACGGCAGCATCGCGGCCCAGGAAATTTTTTCCATGGCCGACGAAGAACAGCTCGACGAAGTTCTCGAAGAACTCTGGGTTCTAGCAGAGCATGGCGAGATCGCCGAAGTCGAACGCATGGAAGTTCACGGCGCTCTGCCAGTCAGCCTGGCGATCGAGAAAATGATCGAGATGGAACTAGTCGTCTCCACACCGCATCCCACGCGGCCGCACGATCACAAGCCATTCGTGAATCCCTGCCACGACGCGCTGAAGCCGGTTTCCGCGTCTTCCGGCGACGGCACGCTCATCGTCGAACTCACCGCTCGCGGCCGGGAACGCGCCGGCAGCATCATTCGCCGTCATCGCCTGGCTGAGCGCCTGTTCACCGACAGCCTCGCCATGGACAGTGAAACCGAAATCGAGCAGCAAGCCTGCAAGTTCGAGCACATCCTGTCGCCCGAAGCCACCGACAAGATCTGCACATTTCTCGGCCATCCCAGCACCTGCCCGCACGGCGCGCCGATTCCTCCGGGCCCCTGCTGCGGAAGCAGTGGGGCGTACGGCAGGCTTATGAAGGATATAGAACAAGTTGAGCCTGGCCGCCGCTTCAATACGGGATAAGATGAAATGAGCGATAATGACCCGCCGAGATTTCCAACGCTTGACTCGATTGCGGTTGCGCGACGCTAGAACCTTGTTAGGTGGCGGGAATAGCGAGGGCGCTTACTATTTGGCCGGTCTGGCGGTTGAATGCGCCCTGAAGTCCGCAATAGCCCGAAAAACAAGGCGACATGACTTTCCACCCAAGCCGAAAGTTGTCTATGGCATTTACGACCACGATTTAAATAAACTACTTGTAGCTGCAGGTTTGGATTCCGTCTTGGACACGGCGGTCGCCACGAATCCCGTTCTCGGGACTAACTGGGCCGTTGTTAAAGACTGGACGATAGAGAGCAGATATCTGACGAGCGGCCTCAACGGCGGCGAATTGTATCGGGCTGTGGCGGGTCGAAATGGAGTCCTTGGATGGTTACGACAGCACTGGTGAACCGAGACTTGGAAATCGGACGAGAAATTCTTGCCACGTTGACGAAGGCAGGTATCGCGGTGAATGTTGCTTTTTGGGCTTACGTGCCTCAAATCAGCGAATGGCAATTATTTATCGCTACGCCACTGGTCGACTCCAACGGCCCGAAATTGGCTTACGAAAAGGTCTTGCGCATACTTCACGATGCAGGGATGGATCCCGAGGTTCCGTGGCGCAGGATTTTTTTACGAAGTCCAAAGGATCCGGTTTTGAAGGCTTTGGAGGACCGTACAAGCTATAGCGGACCGATTGACATCATGGAATTCGAGAATCCTCCTAGGGGGGCACCCAGCAGATACTACGTCACTTATGCGCCGCACCCAGGTGGCACTTTCAGAACTCTGAACGTAGGTGTCGGTGACAGGTTCGTTGAGGACGCATACGTGTATGGCGCGACTTGGGTTGTTACCGGCCTCGATCACCTGCGGGAGTTGCTGTCAAAACTCCGCGTGAGCCGAAATGCGGTGCAATCTGCTGTGGAAGAGTTGTCCTCCAATAAGAGAACTTTAATTCCCAACGTACAGGTGCGCGTCCGCGACTTCAGACGGTTGAGACCAGCCTAGGGTGTCCTCGCGCCCTCCCAACATCGGCGTCTTCGATTCCGGCTTCGGCGGCCTGACCGTCCTTAAAGCTTTACTTGAACTCGTTCCAGCGGCCGATTATCTCTACTTTGGAGATACGGCGAGACTTCCTTACGGCTCCAAATCCGTCGAGACCGTCGCCCGCTACGCGGTCGAGGCCGCGCACTATCTCGAATCCCACGGCGCGGAACTGCTCGTGATCGCCTGCAACACGGCGACTGCGCTGGCTCTGGATCGCATCACCCCGTCCGCTCACGTGCCGGTGGTCGGCGTGATCGAACCGGGAGCCGAAGCCGCGGCTGCCGTCTCCGCCAACAAGAAAGCCGTGGTCATCGGAACCGAGGCTACCGTCAGCAGCCACGCTTACCGCAAGGCTCTCGAAGCCCGCGGCCTGCGCGCGCACGAGAAAGCCTGCCCTCTGCTCGTGCCGCTCGTCGAAGAAGGATGGGTGGAGCATTCGGTTACCGAGCAAGTCGCGCGCATCTACCTCGCTGAGGCCTTCAGCGACGGCTTTCACGACGCCGATGTATTGGTCCTCGGTTGCACTCATTATCCGCTGCTGAAGCCGGTGCTGCGCCGCGTCGCTCCTGCCCATGTCACGATCGTGGATTCTGCCGAGTCCACCGCGCACGCGGTGTCCGCCCATCTGCGGGAACTTCTGTCTCAGACTCCGCAGGCGCAGCGGGAACGAAGCGCTCTTCCCTCCCTCAAATTCTTCGCCACGGATTCGGTGGAAAAATTCCGCCGTCTCGGACAAAGGTTCCTGGGCCATGACATCGATGACGTCCTGCACGTCGACTTGAAAGAGTAGAACGACCTGAAAAGGCAGAGCAACGACGGCAGGATCCGCGCGAAGCGCGTGAACTGAGGGTCTCCCAGGCTTCAGGGCTTGACCGCTGCGAAGCGCAGACGAGTGTAGTCCGCGGTCCAGCGCCCATCCGCATCGCACAACACCGGCTTAAGCAGAGCCGTAACTTCATCGAGAAATCCGCTGCGCTCTTCATTCGGATGAGGCAGCGCGGCACAGAACGGATTGGCAAACGTCTCCAACCACCCACGCATTCCGGTGGGCAGCGGCGTGGGGCGTGGAATCAGCTGTACACTTTGCGGCACAAAGCCAGCACGCCGCAACCGGGTTTCGTAGTCGTCGACGGTCGGAAAGTACCACGGAATCCAGGAAGCTGCGTCTCGCACGCCTCGGCGCTCAAGCGTTGCTACCAGCGCGACGGTAATCGCCGCTACGCATGCATGGCCGCCCAGCTCGCCCACGAATCTTCCTCCCGCCCTCAAAGCGCGGAATGCGCCCGCCACCGGCGCGTCCGGATCATCCTTGATCCAGTGCAGCGCGGCATTGGAAAACACTGCATCGAATTCATCCTCAAAGGTCAGAGCTCTGGCATCCGCCACCCGCGCGTCAAGGCCGCGCTTACGCGCAGCCGCAATCATCTCCTCAGAATTGTCGACGCCCACCACCCGCGCGCCCAGCGCAACCAGTTTTTCAGTCAACACGCCGTCGCCGCAACCCAAAT
Source organism: Candidatus Sulfotelmatobacter sp. (assembly GCA_049675725.1). Lineage (GTDB taxonomy): Bacteria > Acidobacteriota > Terriglobia > Terriglobales > Acidobacteriaceae > Sulfotelmatobacter. Next base: position 20,530 of record JBAUAN010000048.1, read on the forward strand.
CAAGAATGCGCTCTCCAACCCGCAGCTGGAGCAAATCCAGCACAGGTTGCCCGAGCGCGGGCACGAAATGGGCATTCGCCGCGTAACTCGCCGCACTCCACCGCTGGGAGGACGCTGTCCGGGACTCCTTTTCTGACTTCAAAAAAACACCTCTCCTGACTTCAACCCAACACCCCCACGTCCCATTGTTTGCCAGGTCACGATTCCCTTCCACCAAATCGACCGCGCTCTGCGAAGGCTCCCCATTTCGTTTCGCCGCAAGATTCGGATAGCGCATCCGAGCCAGCAGAATTACTGTGTCCAACAATGCCTTCGCCCACTCCAATCAAACATATCATTCGACCATCTTCACTGACCATGCATCCGCTCGATAACGTCATCTGGCAGGCGCTCACCACCCGGCAAGCTCACTGCGCCGAAATTTGCGGCGAGGCGCGCTGGTTCTTGCGCGACATCACGCTGCTCAGCGCGTTTCGTGAACCCTCCGACAAAGGTTACGATTCCCTCGCTGAACTTGCGGGTCCGGGTGGAACCGCAGCTTTGTTCCTGGACGAGCCTTACTGCGCGCGCCCGGGATGGGAACTGATCGCCGGCCCGCCGCTGCTGCAGATGATCTACGAAAATGGCAGCTTGCCGGATGCTCCAGCCGCCGGCTCCACGATCCTCGAACTCGGCGAAAAAGATTCGCCGGAAATGGTGGAACTGGCCACGCGCACCAAGCCAGGTCCGTTCGGAACGCGCACTCATGAACTGGGAACGTATCTGGGGATTCGCCGACGAGTTAGCGACCGAATTAGCGACCGAGTTAGCGACAAAGAGAAGCTGGTGGCCATGGCAGGAGAGCGCCTAAAAATTCCGGGCCACACGGAAGTGAGCGCCGTCTGCACCCATCCCGAACACACGGGCCGGGGGCTATGCGGGAATCCTGATGACAGAGGTGATGCGGCGCATCATCGCTCGCGGAGAGACGCCGTTCCTGCACACACGGGAAGACAACGTGCGCGCGATCGAACTCTACCAGCGGCTGGGATTCAGAACACGCCTGCGGAGCCACCTGGCTCTGCTGCGCCGCAATTAATCCGGAAGCAGTTCATAAAAGCTTGGGAGCAAAGTCTTGAAGAAAGCCTCCGGAAACAGCTTGGAACAAGGGGCCTTGGGAAGGCCCGGCTTCAGCCCTTGGGACGGGCACGGCTTCAGCCGTGCCGTAAAGAGTGCAGGTAGACGCGGGCTTCAGCCCCTGAGGTCTGCTTTTCGTTCTGCGCGAACGCGCATGAGGCGCGCGCTCCCAGCCTCAGTACAAATGGAAATCCACGTCAACTTCAACCGGCCCATAGCGCACCGGATGGCCATCCTTCATCGACGGCCGGAATCTCCATTTCTTGACCGCTTCGATGGCTTTTTCATCCAGGCCCATCCCCAGGCTTTCGCTCACGCGGATGTTGCTCGGCGTGCCATCGGGCTCCACGATGATGCTGAGAACGCAAAGCCCCTGGAACTTGGCTTTGCGCGCCTCTTCGGAGAATTCCGGATCGACTTGGGAGATGATGGCAGGGTCACTCGCCCCTTCGCCGCGGCGATAAGTCCCGCCGCCAGTACCGCCGCCTGACCCCTTACCATATCCTCCGCCGTCACCGACGCCGATACCGCCGCCGCTCCCGGAGCCAATGCCGCTAAGCGAACCGGTGCCGTTGGAGGGCATCGTCAAATGTGACATGGGGTCACCAATGACGGGCATGTTGTTGGAAGCTATCTTGACCTCCGGAGGAATGATGATCGACTGTTCGACGGCCAGCTTGGGCTGCTCGTTGCGCAAGACCACGGTGGGAGGAGTGATCTGGTCCAGCGAACGCTTGGGCAGCCGGCCAGCAGAAGCCTTCAGCACATCACGATCCCCGCCGCCACCCCCGCCGCCCGATACCGTCCTGCCTGGCTTCAGTGCGGGAATGTCTGAGTCGTCGAGTATGATACTAACGGTGGGCTTCAGCGTAGGCTTGGGTTTCACCCAGGTTACCGTCCCGGCGACAATCACGGCCGCAATCAGAATGTGAACGCCAGTCGAGCCCAGCGCCCCGTTTTTCTTGTAATTGTAAAAGCCCCAGATGTCCTTGACCGGCTCGGGCTTCGATTCCAGCTTGAGAGGAGGAAGCTTCTTGGGAAAGAAAAACTCATCCAGTTGGCGGAAAAGTGATTTCCACAGGGGCTCTTCGAACATTTCCTGGGCTACAAGCAGATGCAGCTCAGGCTCTTTCGGGGGGGCGTTCGGATTGATTTCTACAGATCCCATGATTCCTGAAAGGCTCACGTTCACTTCTTGAACGTGCCCGGATTACCCGCATTCTTACACAGATGAGCACAGGCGACGCCAAGTTGCTTGCTCTTGGCGGCCGAAGTTACAAAAGACGCTCAGGCTCGCCGCCCGCCGGCGACCGAGCCATAAGGACTCTGCCTTCCCTAAATTGTACCTCTACTTTCTTACTTTTTGACAGTGCATTTCGTAGTCCCATGCGAAGCATTTTGAGCGCCACAAAAGACATGCCATTTTCCCGCCCGCCCCGCGTGGACGTTCCCCGCCGCGCTCCCTATAATGAGAAGATTCAATCATTTGGAGACATAGCTGAGTGCCGCTCGAACTGAAAGAGACCATAAACCTGCCCAAAACCGCCTTCCCCATGAAGGCCAACCTGCCCCAGAACGAGCCCAAAATGCTCGAACGCTGGGAACAAATGGGGATCTACCAGCGCATCCGGCAGGCCCGCCAGGGCAGGCCCAAATACATCCTGCACGATGGCCCTCCTTACACCAGCGGCCCTATTCACCTGGGCACGGCGCTGAATAAGTGTTTAAAGGACTTCATCGTCAAATCCAAGACCATGGCGGGTTTCGACGCCCCCTACGTGCCCGGATGGGATTGCCACGGGCTCCCAATCGAGATCAAGGTAGACAAGGAACTTGGCGGCAAGAAGCTGCAGATGCGTCCCACGGACGTGCGCGCCGAATGCCGCAAATATGCTCAAGAGTTCCTCGATATACAGCGCACACAGTTCAAGCGGATTGGCGTTTTTGGACGATTCGACCGGCCTTATGCCACGATGAATCCGCAGTACGAATCGATCGTGCTGAAAACGTTCTATTCGTTTTACGAGAACGGCTTTGTTTACAAGGGCCTGCGCGCCGTCTACTGGTGCATGCACGACGAAACAGCTCTGGCCGAGGCGGAAGTCGAATACGAAAATCATACCAGTCCCACGGTTTGGGTGAAATACGCGCTGCTGGACGATCCCGCGAAGCTCGATCCGGCCCTCGCGGGGAAGAAAGTTTCAACCATCATCTGGACCACCACGCCGTGGACGCTGCCAGCTTCCATGGCGGTGGCCTTCCATCCGAACGAAGAATACGTTGCTCTGGAATCCGGCGGCGAAGTTTACATCGTTGCTTCGAGGCTCGCAAAAGATGTGGCGGAGAAGTGCGGGCTCGCCGATCCGCGTGAACTGGCTCACTTCCCCGGCCGGATGCTGGAGCGGCTCTACTTCCAGCATCCGTTTCTCGATCGCAAAATTCTGGGCGTGCTCGCCGACTACGTGACCATGGACACCGGCACGGGCGTAGTCCACACCGCTCCGTCTCACGGTGCCGAGGATTTCGCTACCGGCACGAAATACGGTCTCGACGCCACCAGCCACGTTGACGAAAAGGGCATTCTGCGCGATGGGCTGCCGGAATACAACGGTCAGTACGTTTTCAAGGCGAACCCGATCATCGTTGAGCTACTGCGCAAGCGCGGAGCGTTACTGCACACGGAAACGCTGGAGCATTCTTACCCGCACTGCTGGCGCTGCCATAATCCAGTCATCTTTCGCGCGACCGAGCAGTGGTTCATCGCGATGGAAACACCGATGCCCGGCGGAACGGGGAGTCAGGGTTCGGAAAGTCGGGGTTCTGAAAAAAGTTCGGAAAAAGGTTCGGAAAAAGACACGCTGCGCACCCGCACTCTCGAAGAAATCAAGAAAGTGAAATGGGACCCGGCCTGGGGCGAAGAGCGGCTCTCGAACATGATCCAGACTCGCCCCGACTGGTGCATCTCGCGGCAGCGGGTGTGGGGAGTGCCCATCGCCGTGTTCCTCTGCGAAGGCTGCGGGAAGCCGCTGAACGATCATGCGGTGAACCAAAAAGTTGTCGAGCTCTTCGCGCGATCGGGAGCGGATGCCTGGTTTACTACCGAGTCTGACACGATTCTTCCTGCAGGAACGAAATGCCCGCACTGCGGCGGCGCAAAGTTCGAGAAGGAAACCGACATTTTTGACGTGTGGCTCGAATCGGGCGCGAGCTATCTGGCGCTTATTGACGATGAGCCGAGTTATCCCTGGCCCTCCGATCTGTACCTCGAAGGCGGCGACCAATATCGCGGGTGGTTCCAGTCTTCCCTGCTCTGCGCCATGGGCACGCACGGCACGCCGCCGTATCGCGGCGTGGTCACGCCCGGCTGGACGCTCGACGAAAAAGGCCAAGCCATGTCGAAATCGCGCGGCAACGACGTGGACCCCGTGGACATCGCAGGACGCTTGGGTGGAGAAATCGTGCGCTTGTGGGTGGCGTCTGTCGATTTTCGCGAAGACGTAGTCGGCTCGGAAACGCTGATGCAGCGGGTCGCGGAAAATTACCGCGCCATCCGCAATAATCTTTTCAAAAATGCGTTGGGCAATCTTTACGATTTCGATCCGCAGGCGAATGCGGTTCCGTTTGAAAAACTGGAAGCGCTCGACCAGTACATGCTGCGCCAGACCGCGGCCCTGGCCCGAGACATGCGTACCTGGTACGCGGAATTTGCCTTCCACAAGATCTACCACCGCGTGAACCACTTCTGCGTAGTCGACCTGAGCGCGTTTTATTTCGACGTCATCAAAGACCGGCTCTACACCTACGCTGCCGATTCTGTCGGCCGCCGTTCGGCGCAGACTGCTTTGTGGCGCATCAGTGAGGCCATGGCGCGCCTGCTGGCGCCGATCCTGAGTTTTACGTGTGAAGAGGTCTGGCAACACCTGCCGACTCTGCCCGACCGGATCGAGAGCGTGCACCTGGCGGAGTTTCCCAACGCAGCCGATATCCTGGGAGACAAGTCCGTCGCCGAAGAAGACGCGCAGCAGCAACAGGATTGGACCACCCTGCTCGCTGTTCGGGAACATGCTATGAAAGCTCTGGAGGAAGAGCGCAACAGCAAACGCATCGGAAAAAGTCTGGAGGCGCAGTTGACGATCACCGCGGCCGATCCCGCTTACTCGGTTCTTGCCCGCTTCAAAGACCAGCTGCGCTATCTGTTTATCGTGTCAGCGGTCACTTTGACGCAGGGCTCAGGCAATGGCAGCGGCGGAGTGCACGTCGAGGTCAAGAAAGCCGAGGGCGCAAAGTGCGACCGCTGCTGGAATTACTCTCCGCACGTGGGCGAAGACAAAACATATCCCACAATTTGCGAGCGCTGCAGCGCCGTGCTGAAGGAACTGGAAGGTGCGTAGAGTTCCCGTGGCATTTCAGCTTGCCCTCTATGGCAAAGAAACCCAGTCGAGCTTCGCTCGACCGGACAGCCGAGGGCGGCTGTCCCCACATGTGCATCGCGAAAACTGAGTCGCGAAGAAAACCGTTTACAATGACATCCGGATGACCAAGAACGCCGCGCGCGCCACTCACTTCCTGTTAGCTCTCATCGTCGTCCTGGTTGACCATTGGACGAAACATCTGGCCGCGACCCGCATCGCGCTTTATCGCCACATCCAGATCATTCCCGGTTTTTTTCGCCTCACACACACCGAAAACAGCGGCGCCGCGTTCAGCCTTTTTGCCGAACATCCCGCGCACTGGAAAACAGAATTGCTCATCGGCTTTTCCGTGGTCGCGATGGTGATCGTGGTAATTCTGCTTTGGCAGCAAACTCGCGCGCTCTCGATTGGGGGGATTGCCCTCTCATTGATTCTGGGAGGAGCCGCGGGAAACTTCTGGGATCGCGTGAGCAGCGGCCACGTAGTGGATTTCCTGCTGTTCTACGCGAAGCAGTATCAGTGGCCGGTGTTCAATCTGGCCGACAGCTCGATTGTCGTAGGAGCAGGATTGTTGATCCTCGAGATTTTATTTCACAAACCATCGCACGACGAAACGACAGCCATCTAGCCTCAGTGGCCGAAGCCGAAACCGTTCCCCCGTCTGGCGTCGTGGGCAGAAGGGTTGCCTTTCGTTCATGGTTTTATCCGTTGGTTTTATCCGCGTGAATCCGTGCAAATCCGTGGCAAAGAAGTTTCCTACGGCGTCCCGTAAAGCTGCCGGTAAACGTTCTCGTTCCTCAGAATGGCCTGCACATATTCCCGTGTCTCAGTGAATGGAATCGACTCCACAAATTCCTGCGGATCGCGATACGTCCCCTGGTCCACCCAATCCGTCACGCGTTCCGTGCCGGCATTGTAGGCGGCGAGCGCATACTCGAGCGCGCCGCTGTAACGGTCGACCATGCCGCGGAAATAGCGCGTGCCTAGCTCCAGATTCACCGCGGGAGTGTAGAGCTGGCTGGGGTTGTAACGCTTCAGTTTTTCCTGCTTCGCAACTTGTTTTCCGGTCTTTGGCAGCAACTGCATCAACCCGATCGCGTTCGCCCGCGAAACTGCGGCAGGATTAAACTCCGACTCCTGCCGGATCAACGACGCCACCAGATATGGGTCCAGCCCGTTGCCCGCGGCGTAGCGCTTCAGGTCCGTCCAATACGGCTTGGGAAATAACGCTTCCCAATAGGCGCGTGGCAAATCGGGCAAGTCCACCGCGAAATAACTCGGCGCTGTGTGTTTCATCAACTCAATCGCTCGGTCGAATTGGCCGTTGTCAGCGTAGAGTTTCGCGCTCTCGGCCGGAGCCCACGAGCTTCCCGCCGCACCAGGCGCGGCTTGCAGTTCGCGCACTGCGAAATCGACCAGGCCGCCATTGCCGAGCAATTCCGCCTTTTGCCAATGCAGATCGTCGGTCGGCGGGTCCGATTCTTCAACTTTTTCTTTGCCGTCGAGCGCGGGCACGTGATCGAGCAGAGTGTAGTGCTGGGTTACATCCACCGATGCAGGCAGCGCCTTCAGCCGCTGCCGTCCCAACTCCGCGTAGTAATAATTGAGATAGCGTTCAGAAAGTTTCTGGTAGATGGCTCGAGCCAAACCCAGCTGGTGATCCTCTTCGGCCAGGCGCGCGCGCCAATACAACGCGGCCGACGTTTCCCCGCCCGCCGGATAGAGCGCGATTTGATCTTCGAATAATTTTTCAGCCTCGGCGTTGCGCCCCTGGCGCAACGTGAGCCACGCGGCTCTCCAGTGCACGTAAGAAGCGTGCGCGCCGGTGGGGTAACGCTGCTGCAGTTCGCGATAGGTGTCGAGCGCCTGATCGTACTCATGGTGCACCAGATGCAGATTGGCTGCGGAGAGCAAAGCTTGTTCCAGCCATGGATTCTGCGGAGCTTCCCGCAGTTCGTCGACGGCGCGGTAGAAAGCGTCGTTATTGCCGGAGGACCATTCAATTTCGCTGAGGATAAATAAACGATGCTCGCGCAGCGGGTCGCCACTCGCGGCCACCAGCGCCAGTTCGGCGCGAGCGTCGCGATCGCGGTTGGCATGATGCAGCGCGTCGGCCAATGCGATCTGCGCCGCGGGACGGTCCGCCGGGCCGGAAGCATTGAGCAGATCGCGATACGCATCGGCGGCGTCGCTGTAGCGATGCGCTTTCATCAGCAGATCGGCGCGCGTCTTCCTTTGCGGCACAGTCGCTGGCGGCTGTTCAGGCAGCTTTCTAAGTTCCGCGTAAGCCGCATCGGCGTCGGTGCTGGTCGGCATGTTGTAATACACATTCGCCAGGGCTTCGGCGGCTTTGGCATTTTCTCCTGCGGCGGCGTAGGCCTTGCCGATGGCAAGCTCAATATCGGATCGCGCGGGCAGACGATCTTTTTCCAGCAACGCCGCCGCTTCGGTCGCCCGGCCTTCGCGCTCCAACGTTTCGGCGTACGCCAGGTGTGCATCCCGCACCAGCAAGGAATCGGGATGCAAGCGGTCGAAATCCGCGAGTGTGGCCAGGGCCTCCGCGTCACGTCCGGTCTGCAGATACGAAGTGCCAAGGTAATAGTCCACGTAGTCGCCAAGGTCCCCGGCTAATGGCTTGGCGCGATTCAGAGGATCGATGGCCTTTGCGTAGTCGTGGTCGAGCACGTGCGCGTAGCCTGCGACCAGCCAGGCCAGCGCTCCAGCGTCTTCTTTGGCGTGAGCTCGCGCGAAGGCTTCCACTCCGGCGTAGGCGGCGGGAGTGCGATCCTGCTGCAATTGCTGAGCCATGGTGCGCAAACTGGCCGAAGCCACGAAAGCCTGCCGCATGCGCCGCACACGCGGAGAAACCGGTCCGCGGCGCCGCCTGGCAGTGGCTGCGCGACGGTGTGCGGTAGTTGAATGGGTCTGGCCGCCGACGGCTTTCTTCGGGGAAGCCGGACTGCCCGCAGCCCTGGCCGGTTTCGCATGAGGCTTGGCGGCACTTGAGGCCGAGACTTTGTCTGGAGCCGCAGTGCGCGGCGCAGGCTGTTCCGTTGACACATGGGCTGCGGAGTTCGGCGCGGAAGTTTTCGCCGGGAGCGATTGCGATGTAGAAGATTGCGCGGGTGCCTGCGCCGTGGGCGGTCGCGAAGAAATCGCCCAGCTGAGCGAACGCGCGCCGCCCAAGAGCCCGCATACAACGCCGACCGCGATCACCCACCACAACTTGAGACCTAATCGAACCACTTTATGTTTGCCGCGCGGAGCCGCGCCAGAGTCCTAGTTGAAACCATTCTACCGCTTGAAGTTCGCACCCATGATGGAAATATCGTCTTCGGCCAGACTGCGAACTAATTCCTGTTGAAAATAATTTCCAGAGTTGGCAATGGTCGAGCCGTAACGTTTCTGAAACGTGGACCGGCTCTTCTCGATATCGTCTTTCATGCGGTCGTAAAGGTCCTTGTGCTTGCGACCCTCCGCGACCTTGGCCTGGTTGTAGAGCTTGATCTCATCCACCAGAAGGCGGGCAAAGCGCTGGGCTTTGCGATGCGTGTCGGCATCCTCGGCCGAAAGGCCGGCGAAGGGGTCGGCCGCCGCCGCGGGCGCTGCTGCCGCGGACGGCGCGGCATGGCCGGACGAAGCCACTTCCACGAGTTCGGCCGCGGGCTCCGGTTCTGGCATTGCGGCCGGAACGTGCTTGGGAGCGTGCGAGGCGAACGGGTCGGCAAACGAACTTACGGTCTGCATCGGAGCAGCGACCATCCGCTCCGGAGCCGGCTCCGCAACTTCTCGCTGCTGCGCCTGCTTGCGCAGCGAAACAACTTCCAGCCAGGCGCTGGTGGCCATCACCAGCACTTCCAGAGAAGTACCGTCGAGCACTCCAGTGGCGCCACCATCGGCGTAGACCAGGGCTGCAACTTTATCCTTCAGAGCCAGGGGCAGCACCAGCACCTGTTCATTCGCTGGCGCGCCAAAATTCTCCACGAAGCGGGCGCCCATCTCGGCGATGTTGGCAGGAGCTACCACGCGGTTCTGGTAGGCGTGAGCGACGGGGCCGGCATGCATGTCGAGAGCAAAATCCTTCAGCAGTTCGTCATCGCCAAAGCCGCGGCCTTGCCATCCGATGGCCGTGCCAGCCTTCACCACGAACAAAGCCGTTCGGGCACAGTGCGCGCTTCCACCTTCGACCAGCGCCCGGAGAATTTCCTTTTGCGTGGTCCCGGTCTGCACCCCGGCCACCGCCTGCAGCAGGAGCTTGTTGGCTTCTCCGCCCGCCGCAGCGCCGTCGGGCGCAGGCATCGCATCGAGTACGCGCTGCACGATCTCCGCCTGCAACCGCGGAACCTGGGTCGCGAAAATCTGCGCAACAGCCTGCTCCACCGCCTGCTGGACTTGGTTATTTTCTGCCATCGTCAGAATTCCGTCTCTTGCTTCGCCCGTGGTTACTCAATTCGCGCCGCCCTGCACGAACTGCTCGCGACGCTGATTTTGCGTCTTCCATTCTTGCATCGGCAACCTAGCAGTACAGTCCCAGTGTTCCGGGCGCACGACCTGAAAACACGGTTCCTTAAGCGCTGATTATACGGCACTTGTGCGACGGCCTCACGGTACTTCCGTAACTGCCCGGCTCGAGCCCGGAAGGCATCTTTGCACTTTATCGCAAACTTTATCTTTCCACCTACGTCAAAGCGATTGGGCAAACGGCCAGGTTACCAAGTAGAATAACAGCTCGGATTTTCCTCACAGCCGGTTGCCCGAAAATACTGCATCGCCAACACTATGAGCGCCATCGAAAACAAACTAGTAGGGCCTGTCAGTGAAGAGCTGGCGCTGGTGCAGGCGGCCAAGCGGGGCGACGACTCGGCTTTCGAAGAGTTGGTCCGGCGTTACGACCGCAATGTTTTCCGCATCGCGCAGCACATCACGCAAAACCGCGAAGATGCGGAAGACGTGGTGCAGGAAGCTTTCCTGAAGGCCTACGGAAATCTGGCTCAGTTCCAGGAGCAGTCGAAGTTTTATACCTGGCTGGTCCGGATCGCCGTGAACGAAGCGCTGATGAAGTTGCGGCGCCGCAAGCCAGAGCGCACCGTTTCTCTGGATGAGGAGATCAAAACTGAAGATGATTCTCTTCCCCGCGAAATCGCGGACTGGAGCCCGAATCCAGAACAGCTGTATAACCAGTCGGAGTTGCGCGAGATTTTGAGCAAGACCATCCAGGGCCTGCCCCCAGGCTTCCGGACGGTGTTCGTACTAAGGGATGTGGAAGGGCTGTCGACCGAAGAAACCGCTGCCGCACTCGAGTTGAGCGTGCCGGCGGTGAAGTCGCGGCTGCTGCGGGCTCGCCTGCAGTTGCGCGAGCGCCTCGGACGCTTCTTCCAGAAACGCGAGAGTGGAGATGGCAACCAGTGAAATGCTCTGACTTCCTGCAGGAGCTGACCAACTATTTGGACGGCGTCCTCGATGAGACAACCAAAACCGAATTGGAGAATCATCTCTCCTGGTGCCACAACTGCTACGTGGTCTGCGACACAACCAAGAAGACCATCCAGATCTACCGCGATTCTCTTCCCTACGAACTTCCCGAGGACCTCCGCACCCGCCTCCGCTCCGCCATCATGACCAAATGCCAGCAACAGAAAAAACGGGGCCCGCAGAGTGTGTAGCTTCTAGTTGCTAGCTTTTAGCACGAGCCCAAAACCCCCGTGTCATCTTGAGCGCAGTCTGGCGATACGCGAAGCGAATCGCCAGACGAAGTCGAAGGACCTGATGCTCGCCTGCAGCACCCCAGGCAACGCGGGGCGTTCTCTCGATACACCCCGCCATCCGCCGTGAAACGTTTTTCACCCTCCCGTAACTATATATAGTGCAAAGGTTTGAGGGCTGTTTCCTATTTCGACACCCGGAACCCTGCGAAATCCGAAACCCTTTGCTCGTAATCCGAATCTAACTATTTAGTTGAGCAGGCGCGTACTGAGGGATTTTGCAGAGGGGACGCGTGCTCCGGTAGTCTCCAGGTTTCCGAACCAGGTCTGAAAGGTAGAGTCATGATTGCAAAATTAGTAGACGCGTTTTTCGGTTGTCGCCATTCCCGTTACAGTTTTCCGGTTACCGTTCGCGGAGCAGCGCGCCGTCCCCAGGCCGCGGCTTTGACGGGCACCTACGTGGCTTGCCTGGATTGCGGCCACGAGTTCCCTTATGACTGGCAGGAGATGAGAGTAGTTACGTCTCCCAAACGGCATCGCGAGCGCGCCGCGGAATTGGCCAAGCACGCCGCCTGAGTGCGAGGCGGATCGCGCTTTTGTCGCGGTCGATGACGAGGGTGGGTTGGAGTCGCGCCCGCAGGCTGGAGTGCAGCCTCGCGGTATCTTATTCGCCTCAGGTTGCACAGGTCACTTGGTACCGGTCGCCTCGCGTCGATCCGCTTCGAGTCAATCCGTTTCCGGACAATCACCTTCGCGCTAATCACTGATCGGTAATCACCTTTCGATCAATCAGCTTTCGCAAAATCTGTCTTCGCAAAATCAGCTTGCGGCAAAATCAGTTTGAGCTCACGGGCTTGAACGCGTAATACCCTCGGCGCGCCTGCACTTCGAGCTTTTCCGCGCTGGTCAACGTCACCTTCAGTTTGTGAAACCTTCCATCGAGTTTCTGCGGCGAGAAGCCTAGAACGTAGACGAACGCGGGAGCATCCGCGGTGCGCCGGAAACCTTCATCCAGATTATTGTTGTTGTGAAAAAAAACTCCGCCGGTGCCGCTGGCGAATTCCGCCATCACGTCGCCTAGCGCCTGAGCCTCGGCGTTGGCAAACAGGAATCCGTTCGGCCCTGGGAGGCTGCTCTTGCCGGAGACTCCGACAGTGGAGAGCCCGTGGGCATCCAGCGCGTTGATGATAATCCCTGAGTGTACGGCGCCCTCGACCAGCGCCATCACGTCCTCGAGCAGATCCGGTGTGAGGGCCAGAAAGCCCGGTGAAACCATAACGATGCTGCGCTGGCCAGGCATCGACGCAGTTCTGCGGATCACCCGGCTCAGGATCTCAATCGCATTCTTGCTTGCCGCGTTTCCGCTGTCCAGCACTTCGAGAGCCTTGGCTGTTGCCAGCCGTTGCGCAAGCCCCAGGGACCCGCCGGAACCCTGGAAAGCGCAGTCTATAACCTCCGCGACGGCGAGGCTGTTCGCATCAGGGTCGCGCTTGTTGATCATGAGGTCGGCAATGTAAGGGCTGATCGGCGGACAATCAGACTCGAAATTGATTGCGCGCGGCTTAAGGCTGCGCAAACCTGCAAGCAGTTTCTCGCGGTCATCGGTGAAATCGATGACCACGGCTCCAGAAGTCGTAAACAACGCGGCGCGCTCTCCCGCCTTCAGCGAGCCAATATGCCGCACCGCAGCATCCCGCGCGCTCGCCAGCTCCGCAGAATTCGAGTGAACGTCGTCGAACAGATACGCCGTTGCGCGTTCCGTCGTGGGACCGCCCTGATCTGGCACTGCCTCAACCGGTGGAATTGCTTCTGGGACATGGACCGATTTAGCGGCGCGCTCCGCCGCCATGCGCGCCTCCGCCGCTTCGACAGAAAATTGCTTGATCACCTGCAACCTTCCTTCGTCGAATAGCCGAAAGTTATCCTGAACCATGCTCCCGACCGCTTGGCCTTTTCCATCCCGCAACACCACGCTCACCGGCACCAGCCTTACGTCGACCCTGAATGCAGTCCTCGGCGCGTTGTCAGCGGTTGCGATTGTGGCGTTGCTCTTGGCGCTTGCGGCGGCGACCGTCTGGCGTTGCACCTGAATTTCTTGTTGCTCTCGCCGCAGTTCCGACAATCTCTGCAAAGTCGAGGCCGTTACCGCATCCAGCATCTGCTTTTGCTCGCCTTCGCGTTGAACTTCGTCTTGCTGCAACGCTCCGTCGCGAATGGCGGCAAAGATTGCCTCACTCTCATCCAAGTCTTTCTGCAACGAGGCCGCGCTCGCCGGAACCTGCGCCGCCGGGGCCGATCCCTCCGGCACCGATGCTAATGGAATTGATCCTAACGGAGCCGATCCGGATGAAACCGATCCTGCAGACCTTCGGTCCGCATTCAGCACGAGGCGTCCCCGGGCTCTGAATTTGTGGCAGTTGCGAAAGTGCACGGCGTTCCGGCTGGTCTCTTCGCCCGCATAAACATTGGTCAGCATGGAATCTACGGGAAGCACAAAATTAGTGCCGTCGCCAAATCCAATTTTTTCGTAATCGATTTGCAGGTCCACGCTCTTCATGGGGAACGTTGGCGGCAGATCTTTCGCCACCACCACCGAGCGGAAGCGCAACAAGCCGCCATTTTTCTGATCGATCCACAACTCGCCCGAATATGCCGGCGCGATGGTCTGATCCGGAGCGTGCAGCATCCACAGCCGTTCTTTCTGCTCAGCAATCTGGTAGGTAAAGATCCACGCCGAATGCTCGCCCACGTTGCCTTCGCCGGAGTAGCTGAACAGCGCGCGGTTCGTGCGGTTGAAGATGGCTCGCAGATTGCCGCCGAATTCTCCCGTCGAACGCAAGCCCTCACCCTCGCCGACACCGAAAAGCGGGTGATCGTTCACGCGTATGTCGCTGTAAGACTCGTGACCGTCCTCGTATCGCACCGACGCGGAAATCAGATCGACCGGGGCGCCGCCATCTCCGCGGTAACGCGCAGTTTCTTGCCCGCACACGAAGTTCGGCATCTTTTCCGGAAGCGAGATCGCGTATTCGCAGCCTCCGCGCAGGGCCTCCGCATGTGCAATATCGCCCGGGAGCCAACTGCAATAGTTCCGCGCATCGACGTACTGGACCAGAGACGGAACACCCACGGCGGCGGCTGGCATGCCCGCAACCGCGGGAGCATCCGGCGTCCCTTTGCCCTGCCGAACATCGGCAGATACCTTGTTTGCCACGTGCGCCACGGCCGTCCAGATCGCACCGCGGCTTGACTCCGAATCCTCCACGTCGACTGAGCTGATCGCAAATCCCGAACCATCGGCCACGCGGTTGAGTTGGTACTCCACCGTGGCGTGAAAATCGGGGAGATACACATCGTTGAATGTGGAAAGACTGAAGGTGGTCGTCAGGTCCGTCAGGTGGGTGTAGAGCACGAAGTCACAGTTCTTTTCCCTGGCCTCTGCGATGACGCTTACTTGCAATGACGCCTTCAGCGCGACGGCTTCCAGCCGAAACCTCGAACTCTTGTCCGTCTTCCGCTGATTGAGGGCCTTCACCAGCCGATCCCGCGCCTCGGCGCCCGGAACGATTCCCGGCCCACTCTGCAAGGTTGCAACTCCCACCCGCACCACGCGGTTTTCCTGTGCGGACAGAGCAAGGCCAGCGAGACAGAAATAAGCGGAGAGAAGGCCGCCGATCAGCGCCAATGAGGGGAAGCGATGCATAGCCGGTTCGGTTTGACTCACGGCCAACCGCTATCCGCAATCCTACCACTAGAAGTCATCTCATAAATGGTTCTGGGAGCACATGGTTTGGGAAGGGCACGGCTTCAGCCGTGCCGCCCAGTGGCCAGTAAGATTCAGGCTTCAGCCTCTGAGGTTTGCCGGATGCCCCATTTCTCGCGTCCTTTGCGAGAAGTGGGGCCTTTGACTTTGGGGCTTTCCTAGCCCCCGTGGCGCTCGTGCAATAACGCCGAAGACTCACGAGAGAGCCGACGACCTGCATATCCCCGGTCTAGGTCAAATAAAAACCGGCGGCCGCAGCCACCGGTTCCAGTTCCAGTCACGACCAAACCTAATTAGACGAATCGTCCCGCCGTTTCAGCGTTGGACGGTCGTCATCGGGCTGCGTATTTCCAGTGCTATCGGTGTTCGAAGTACGCCGCAAGCTGGGCTTATTGCCGTCTTTCTGGTCGAGCAGCTTGTGCTTGTTCTCGATCGCCGCCAGCCGCGCTTTCACTTCGTCAAACTCCGACGTGGTCACAATGTACTCCGCCTTTGCGGGAAGAATCTTGCGAATCTCTTCCTGTGACTTCTCGATCCGGTCTGGCGTCTGAGGATGGGTATCGAATGCCTTTGACAGCGTTCCCGGCTTCTTCTTCTCCATCGCCTGGATTTTTTCAAAGAAAGAAATGAATGCCGACGGATCGTATCCCGCCCGGTACATGTATTCGATGCCCAGATAATCGGCCTCTGCCTCAAAGGTGCGCGAGAATTTGAAGAAGGTCAGCGGAATGCCAATGCCGGCCGCTTCATAGCCAGCATAGCCAATCACGCCGCCCATGAAAATGAATGGGATCGAAGCCATCTGCAGCAGGTTGGCGCGAGTCATTTCGCGGCCGTAGTGACAGGCGGCAACGTGAGCGATTTCATGCGCCATCACGCCCGCCATTTCGGCTTCTTCGTCTGCGGCAAGGATCAACCCGGAATTCACGTAGAAGAATCCGCCGGGCAGCGCCATGGCGTTCACCACGTCGGAGTCAATCACTTTGATGGTGAAAGGCACTTGTGCATCGGAATTGCGCACAAGGTTCTGGCCAATGCGGTTCACGTACTCGGTTACCACGGGATCGTTCACCAGCTTGACCTGCGCTTCGATCTGCTGCGCGAAGACGCGTCCCCGCGCTACCTGGCCTTCCACCGTGTACCAGTTTCCCACGCCGCGTCCGCAGCCCACGTTGCGATTGCCTATGGCATCCACGTCCGTCTTGGTGCCGTCGTGCTTCACCTGGCTGTCATCCGCCGTCGGCAGGGCGGCTGGCGGAGGAGCGGGCTGACCCTGCGCGTCCGACGCTTTCGGCTGATCTTTGTCTTGATCTTGAACTTGCGCATGCGTCCAGGGTCCAGCACTGAACGCCGCCAATGCGATCGCTATTGCCAGCCACCTGCATTTCATAAGAACTCCTTGCGCTGATTATACCCCCGGCCGGAACAGACCAAACCCTAATTTCTTTCTCAACTTAGTTAGACGCCAGCAGACCACCCAGGGTTATCCGGAGGCGGCAGAAACCGCTGGAAATCCTTTCGATTGTCGGTTCGCCACGCCTGGACTAGCTCGGCTTCGCTTACCTTTCGCGGCCGCTCCGAGGATCTTCCCCTACCGGAACGGGTTAGCGGCGGTGTAATCAAGATTGCCATCGACAAGCGGGCAGGAGAGAGCGAAAACAGAAGGCATGAGGAAGGTTTTCCGAGTGGCTTCTGAGCCCGGAGTTTGTTTCGTGGCTTGCCTGCTCGGCGTTTGTTTGATTCTGGGCGGGTGCGGGCCGAAGAAGCCGGTTCCGGCGAGTCCGACTCCGCCTCCGGCTCCCATACGAAGCCAGGCGCCTCCGGACACGGCCGAGACCATTGAACACTGCGTCGTCGTCAAGCAGGAGAATGCCAACACGGTGACTTGCAGTTGCCTGGCCGTGAGCACTCGGATCGATTCGAAGACTGGGCATACCACGCTGGTCTGCAAGAAAATGAAAGAAGAAAAATGAGGCTGGGTTGGGAACGTCGCCGTCCCTCCGGGACTCGATTCCCTTCTTAACACTCTACCCAGCGCTGGAGGCGCTGGGCTATTGTCGCGACGCCCCTCCGGGCCTGATTAACCGGAGCTGATCAATCTGAAATACGATTCGTTCTTAGACGGGGCGCCAACACCGCCACCACAATTCGCTTGCTATGCTCGAACGGTGCGCGTAGGATCAATATGTGCGTTAGACCGAATCGGTCGTGAGCAGCTCTTGCCTTAACAGCTAGTCACCTGCCAGCAGTACCTCCGAATCTCTCCAGCGTAAATTGATTGAAAAGGAAACATTTATTAACATGGCAGAACAAGGAACAGTAAAGTGGTTCAATGACGCTAAGGGCTACGGCTTTATCAGCCGTCAGACTGGCGAAGATGTTTTTGTGCACTTCTCAGCGATCCAGGCGGGCGGCTTCAAGAGCCTGCAGGAGGGCCAGACAGTGCAATTTGACGTGACCAAGGGGCCCAAGGGCTGGCAAGCTGAAAACGTCCAGGCGCTGTAAGCCTGTAACTTCCGACAAAGGCGATTTCCCCGGAGATCGCCTTTCGTTTGCTTCTCGTTAAATTTTCGCAGCCTGATGGCAACACCTCCCTTGCGGATGATGCGGGGTTGGAGTTAACCCCGGCCGCAGGCGCCGACAGTGCTTAAGACCGCTGTCGAGACTATTTGCTGTCGTAACTTCCCCCAGACGGAGCCGCTCTGACACGCGAAGAAGCCAGCACCTCCTACCTCGTCATCCGCCACAACGTCAGGACGTATCAGTCCGCGGGCGTGGTGGAAGTGATCAGGGGCAAGCAAAACGCCGAGACGGCAGTGAAGAAATACGAAGAAGGCCAAGTCTCGTCTGACCGCCACGAAGGCTGGCGGTACTTTCTTGAGAAGACTGAGATGAAGGCGGGCACGGATCCCACCGAAGCCACGCATCGCCGCCAGGCGGAGCTGGATAATCGGGAAACCAAGGCGCAGCTGGATACCGATGCGCTGGTTGATCGAATGAAGGCGTCAAGATAGACGCAGGGATCAGGGGCTAGTGGTCAGGGGCTAGTAGAACTACACACTATCGGCGTCATTCCGCTTCGCCGAATTACATTCCCGCTTCGCTAATCGCCTTCTCGCGCTCAGGAATATGTCTGGATGGGGGAAACGACGCGGGTGATGGCGCCGTTGGGGCTGGGCTGATCGGGCTTTAAGCCAGATCGCAGCGAGGCAAACAGGCCGAGCAACTGGCCCAGCATTACATCGAGCGCGACGCGATACTCATCGGCGAAGCCAGGTGGGCAACTGAGATGGAGGGTATAGTCGGCCAGGGCGGCCACGTCATCCGTTTGGCCGGAAGTCACTACCACGCGGGCCCGGCCGAGGCGCTTGCGGCAGATCTCATTGAGCAGGTCGCGCTCGTAGTTGCGGCGGCGCGGATCGCTGGAAACATAAGCCACCAGCAGCGCCTGCCCGTCCACACTCGACAAGGGGCCGTGGCGCAGGCCGAGCGCGGACTCGGCAACAGTTGCGACTCTTCCCGCGGTCAGCTCCACAACTTTCAAGGCGGATTCATCGGCGACGGCCCGCAGAACATCGGAGCCGATGAAGCATGCCCGCGGACATCCCAGCGTGGTGACCGTAGCAGCCGTCTCGGCCGCGAGCGGAAGGAACTGAGAGCCCGCGTCCACCATTTGTCCGACGACTTCTCCGAAAGCGGACAAGTTTTCCAGATTCGCAACACATTGCCCGGCAACCACCATGTTGGTGAACGAGCTGGTCATGGCCAGGCCACGATCGTTCACGGCGTCATCCAGGAGCAGGGCGAAGGCGCGTTCGGGATGGCGGCCGCACAACTGTGCCATTTGCCCGCGAGCATTGCAGGTGATGACCAAGTGATGGATTTCTGGCCGCTGTGCGAGCGCCCGTTCGAGCAGAGCCACGCCCTCGGGACTATCGCCGGAGCGAGAAACGGAAATCCAGAAATATTCCCTGCCGGGCCGGTGATACTGGTCGAAGTCCGTGAGCAACGTGGTGCTGGGAACGGGCCATGCGTCGCAGTTCCAGCGTTCACGCAGCAATGGCGCCAGAGCCCGGCATGCGTAGTCGGAAGTGCCGGCGCCGACTAGAAATACCGTGCGCGAAGCGGCACCGGCTTTAACTCCAGCGCGAGCGAGCAACGCTTGCAGGGCCTGGGATTGGTGCAGGCAGCGCTGGTAGGTAATCTTCCAGCTTTCGGGCTGTTGAGCAATTTCCTGGGGAGTAAACAGGAGTCCGCGCTCGACTCGTTCTGCCTCCGGCAAATTTAACAGCGCCCGCAGGGGGTTTTCCAACTGAGATCTCCTCTGGCCCAAAGCCACGACAGTCTATTACAAATACAACCTCTTTGAAAAGCATTCGCAACAAATCGAAACCAGCTTCGGAAGGAAACGCCAACCCCCGGTGGGAGCCTTGCGCGCCACCTGGCCGAGCAACATCTGGTGCTGCGCCGGGTTTATTATTTTCAGACGCGCATTTCGTCGGAGGAGAGAGCATGAATGGTAAGTCTGGTTTTGGCGCACTGCTGTTAGCGGCAGCACTGGCTGCAGCATTGGCAAGTGTCGGCTGCGAACATCACTACTACCGCGTTTACGACCCCTACTACACCGATTACCACGTCTGGAACCATGACGAAGTCGTTTACTACAACCGCTGGGCCGCTGAAAACCACCGCGACCCCAACCGTGATTTTCGCAAGCTCCCCAAAGGAGAACAGAAGGAGTACTGGACCTGGCGGCATAATCACGGCGACCACTAAGGAGTGGGATTGCCGGGGCGAACCGCAGGAAGCCGCGTGCATAGCGCGGCTTCCGAGCGCGCTGGATCTAGTGTTCTGTCCCATAAGTAAGTGGCATTAGTATTGCAAGGAAAATAGGTGTCTCTGATGCACAATGGAGGTGCCTATGGCGATGGGACGACCGAAAGCGGCGTTGGTGTTGAGCCCGGAGCAGC
>JBAUAN010000049.1:0-32543 GCA_049675725.1 Candidatus Sulfotelmatobacter sp.
TTGCCAGCTGGGATGGAAATCACATCCTATAATCATCATCTGCGAAGGCTCCTTTCTTCCCAGCGTCTTTGTCCTCAAACCAAGACTACCGGGTTCAATCGAGCCTTCGCTCTTATCCAATCAATCCTAGTCGCGTTCTTTGCGACTAGGGTGGGAACCACTAGTGTCTTCAGCTTCCCAGCCTTGCGTGTGTGGGAGCGGACCTGCCTTGAACGAAGCTGAGGGAACTCCTGCCCGCTGCTTTTGACTTTGCCGTCGTGCCCGCCCTTCGAAAAATAACCGCGCCCTACAAACAGCTGACCTCCGTTCGTAACCCCTCCAGTTTTCAATCACTTGCCCAATGACCTCCATTTGACTCCCGCATGACTCCCAGTGCATTGCCCGTAAGCCGGTTCCGCGTCAGAGTGCTCCCAGAACATGCGCACCACAAAACGCGCAGTGAAATTCGCGAGCACGAATCATTCAAGGAGGCAACATGGCAACCGCTGGTTCCAAAACCATGACCGAATTCTGCGAACAGGTGAACCCACGCATTTTGTTAGAGATGAGGCGCGCCCGCCCTCTCTCTGAAATGCCGAACGAAGCACAGGACGAGATGCGCCGCGTGCAAGACAGTTGGTCGGCCGCGACAGAAAAGCGGGCGCTCGTGTGGATGGCCGCGCACACGCCCTCGAGCATTACCCCGGACCACCTCACAGCATTGGGTTTAGCCGCGCAGATCGGCGCAGGCGCATGCTACGCGCTGGCCTCCTGGAATCGCTATTGGCTCTTAGGAGTGATCGCCTGCCTAGGCCTCAACTGGCTGGGCGACTCACTCGACGGGACATTGGCGCGAGTGCGGCAGAGGCTGCGTCCGCGCTACGGATTTTACCTGGACCACATGGTGGATACCGTTGGCGCTCTTGCACTTATGGGCGGTTTGGCTTTGTCGGGATACGTGCATCCGTGGATTGCCATGGGGCTGCTGGTTGCGTTTCTGATGCTCTCGATCCAGACGTATCTGGCGACGCATGCACTGGGCGAGTTTCGA
This sequence comes from Candidatus Sulfotelmatobacter sp., assembly GCA_049675725.1. Lineage (GTDB taxonomy): Bacteria > Acidobacteriota > Terriglobia > Terriglobales > Acidobacteriaceae > Sulfotelmatobacter. Next base: position 1,031 of record JBAUAN010000049.1, read on the forward strand.
CTTTCGTTCTGGAGGTTTGGGCCGACGGAGCTGCGCATCCTGCTGGCAGTGGGGAACTTAGCGCTGCTGTGGAAACCGATGATTCACCTCTTCGGAGACCAATATCGACTGTTCGACGTGGGCGGAGCGATTGGTCTCGCTGGAATGGGGCTGATGCTGATGGTTTTCACGATTGAGAACACGGTGCGGCTATATCGCGAAGAGAATCACGCAATGAGCGGGACGGGAGCGAGAATCGCGTTGAGGATCGGAGCTAACTCCTGTGGGGAGAATGGGCTGCGCGGAATGCGCCGCTGCGCGCCCGACGCAACATCCTGGCAAACGGCTGAGGGGGAACGAGTTGCGCTGCATCGGGTGGACGGAAACTCGCTAAATGATCATATTTTTGCGGGAGCGGGTTCCGGTAACCCCAGCGCTGACAATGAGATGCAGGCGTCGGCGGGGCGCGCGGCGAATTCGCGTTCGCGCAACGCATTGGCTGTCAACAACTTGCGCGGATTCGGCCGGCGCACAGGCCACGAAAAAGCGGGTGAAATGGGGAAAAAATTGACGCGCCTCACCACGCTGGTGCGCTGGTGCAAGTTTAATCTGGTTGGCGCGGTTGGGATTCTTGTGCAGTTTGGTGTGTTGTTTCTCTTGAAAAGCGTGCTGCACTGCAACTATCTCGTCGCAACCGGGCTCGCGGTGGAGGCCGCGGTCGTGCACAACTTCTTTTGGCATGAACGTTATACGTGGGCTGACCGAATTGACACCGGCCGGGTGCGGCAGTCGCGGGAAAAATCGCTGCCGCGATTTCTGCGATTTAATTTTACGACCGGCCTGGTCTCGATCGCGGGCAATTTGGGCGCGATGCGGGTGATGGTGGGGGGAATGCACATGAACTATCTGGCGGCGAATGCAATTGCGATTGGGGTTTGCTCGCTGGTGAATTTTGTGGTGAGCGACGGGTGGGTGTTTGGAGAATGAAGTAAAACCTTTTGGCCGCGGGTCAACGATCGCCGCGGATTCACGCGGATTTTTGGGGCGGGCTCTCCGATGCAAACTTATCAATGAGCGAAGATCGAAACACCACCACTGCTGTAGTGCCAACGGCCAGATGATCTATGAGATGGCAGTAGCATCTTCGGAAAGTCGCATATGAGCACATGGGGGCGCAGAGTATACTGTCACCTTTGCGAAATGGCTTTCGAAGGAGACGTGCAGTATGAGGCCGATTGCCCGCATGTGCCCGTGGCTGTGCCTGCTGCTTTTCTTTTGCATTCCGTTGCCGGTAGCGGCCCAGCAATGGAAAGCCCCCACCACCATGAAGAAGCTGCCAAACGGCCTCAGGGTCGTGGTATCGGAAGACCATTCCGCGCCGACGTTTGGCCTGTGCATCAGCTACGGCATCGGCTTCCGGCTTGAGCCTGAAGGCCGCACCGGATTCGCCCATCTGTTCGAGCACATGATGTTTGAGGGCACGCCCAATGCTCCGAAGGGTGTTCTCAATCGCGTCATCGAGGGCGGAGGAGGCGACAACAACGGCGACACGCGCTACGACCACACCGAATATATCGAGACAGCCCCCGTCTCCGCGCTCGATCCGATCCTGTGGCTCGAAGCCGACCGCCTGAAGACTCTCGATTTTTCCGATAAGAATCTGGAAAACCAACGCAACGTGGTCGAAGAAGAGGTTCGGGTCAACGTGATGAATCGTCCTTACGGACTGTTCTTTGCCATTGATCTGCCCGGCAAAGCATTCGACACCTATCCCAATGCCCACAATTTCTACGGGGACTTCCACGATCTGGATACCGCAAAAATTGAAGACGTGCAGAAGTTCTACGAACAGTACTACGCTCCCAACAACGCCGTGCTCGCGATCGTCGGCGATGTTCAACCCGAAGAGGTATTCGCCAAGGTCGAAAAATATTTTGCGGCAATCCCGGCACGAACCGTTCCTCCGCGGCCCAAGGTCGACGAACCCCCGCAAACCGCGGAGCGGCATGCCACTGAAACCGACAAACTGGCCAAGGTTCCGGCCGTTGCCATCGGCTACCGCATGCCTCCTCGTCATTCTCCCGACGCTCTGACCGGAGCAGTCACAGGCGCATTGTTGCATAACGGCCAGGCGTCCCGCCTATATCAGGCGCTGGTCAAGGACAAGCAGGTCGCGCTCTCGGTTGATGGGGGAGTGAACTGGCCCTTGGGCACTCCTTTCGAGTACAACGGCCCGACGCTGATGACGACGTTCATTGTTTATCCGCCCACTGTGACGGAGGAGCAACTGCTCGCCGCCTACAACGCGACGATCAAGGACCTGATCGACAAAGGGCCAAGCCAGCAGGAGTTGGACCGCGTCGTGGCCAAGATGCGCTCCGACTTTTACGGAAATCTTGAAGATCCCATCGACCGCGCATCGGCTCTGTCGCACGCGGTTTTGTTTGACGGCACCTTCGATGCCGTATATCAGATCCCCGACGATCTCACGAAAGTGACGCCCGCCGAGGTTCGGACGTTCGCTGCAAAGTACCTGGTAGCCACCAACCGCACCGTCATCAACCGGGTCCCCGCGCCAAAGGAATCGGATGCTGCCAAACAAACAGGAGGAGCACAATGATCAGAAAAACGGTCACCAGAAATATTGCAAAAGCTCTGACCCTCTTTTCGATTTCACTGCTCTCGCCCCTCGCGTTCGCGCAAAAGGAAGCGCCTCTACCGAAAGATCTGCCTCCTTACGGCCCGGAGAAGCCGTTGCAGACGCCTTCGGTGAAAGCGGCCCGTCTTGACAACGGACTGAATCTTTGGCTGGTCTCCGAGCCCGGGTTTCCCAAGGTTGCGTTGACCATAGCGGTTCGCGGAGGCTTGGCCGCCGATCCCGCAGGCGAGGCGGGGATCTCCGAGTTGCTGTCAAAGACCATCGACGAGGGCACGCGCACGCGCAGTGCCAAACAAATCGCGCAGGAAATACAGGCGGCGGGAGGCGACTTGAGCGCCGCCGCCGACAAGGACAGCATCGAAATCTCGACCGTAATTTTGTCTTCCAAACTCGATCCCGCGCTGGGCTTGCTCGCCGACATTCTGCAGAATGCTTCTTTTCCAGACGCCGAGGTTGACTTGGCCAAGCGCAATCTCTCCGATTCTCTGGAACAACGCGAGGCCGAGACTTCCTTCCTTGCCGAGCGCGCGCTCGACAAAGTCGTGTTCGGCGATCATCCTTACCATGTGACGGCTCCTACGCGGGAATCCGTCGCCACCTTCACTCCCGCACAATTGCGCGACATTTTCACCCAGCGCTTCCGTCCCGATCAGGTCATGCTGATCGCAGTCGGCGATTTTCAAAACGACAAGATGCTGGATGCCGCGAAGTCTTCGCTCGGGAGTTGGAAGTCTCCCGCCAGGGCTCCGGTCGCCGCCCCGCCCAATCCTCCGACTGCAGTGGAGCACTCCGTGTTTGTGGTCGCCCGCCCGGGATCGGTTCAGACCACGATCGAACTTGGCGGCTTCGGGCCCCTTCGCGGAGACGTGGACTATGAGGCCGCGCAAGTCGCTAACGCCATTTATGGAGGCTTGTTTAGTTCGCGTCTGACTTCGAATATCCGCGAAGACAAGGGTTACACCTATTCGCCCTATTCGTACCTGCCTGCATTCCGCAGCGCCGGCGAGGTCATCACGCACGCCGATGTCCGCAATGAAGTCACCGGCCCGAGCCTCAATGAAATTGAATACGAGCTGAACCGGCTCGCCACCACCAGTCCCACGGAGGAGGAGCTTTCGAAGGCGAAGCACTATCTTGTCGGCCGCGAAGCTTTGCGCATGCAGGACCGCGCCTCGCTCGCCTCTCGGCTGGCAACGCTTTGGGTAGCAGGATTGCAGCCCGAGGAGATCGGAATCTACGGCCGTAAGGTGGCCGGCGTTACCACGGCGGATGTGGATGCCGCAGCCCGCAAGTATTTCCTCGCATACCGCATGGCCGTCATCGCCGTGGGCGAAGAAAAAGTCATACGCGAGGCCTTGGCACCGCTGGGGATTCCGGTCCGCACGCTCCAATAGGCACGCTCGGAGGAGGGCTGTGGGAGGAATGGACATGAACTATCTGGCGGCGAATGCGGCGGCGGCAGACGATATAAAAGCCTGCCTGATGGTTGTGATTTTTATCCCCCTGATCCCATGGCGCTACGTGTTGGCGCATTACGTTGTGAGGCGCGGTGACCGGTGGGAATAAAGTGATGAAGGCCCGCCGCTTCATTGCAGGGCGAAATTCACCTGGATCTGGGTGCTCGCGACGATTGGTTCATTCTTCAACAGGTACGGGCTATAGCGCCATTTCCGCACTGCGTCCATGGCCGATGGAATCAATTCCTGCGGCCCGGAGATCGCACGGAGGCTCTGAATTGTCCCCTCTTTGCTGATCTCAGCGCACAGGACGACCGTGCCCTGAATGTGCGCCTTTCGCGCCCCGCGCGGATATTTGGGCTGGACTTTTTCAATCAGCACGCCCGCGGTTATATCCTTCTTAGCTACATTTGTTAGGTCCACGGTGGCTGAGCAAGGGTTCGTGTACGCCGTTGCTGCCGCCTGGTCATCAGTGGCACGCGCCGCAGCGGGCTTTGCAGACTCCTGCTGCGCCAGCGAACTCTCCGGCGAAGGCGAGGAAGAGGACGCATCGTTCGTTTGTGCGAGCAATAATTTCGAGGGGACAGAGCCGGCCTCTTCAGTGGCCAGATCAAATGCTTCCTCTGCTCTCAGCAGCGTGAAGTGGCATTGGCTTTGTTTAGCGTTGCAAGTTAATTTGCCGCGGCGGGGAATTTCGATTCCCGCGGCTCCCGGAATCTGCATAGGAATGCGTACTTCGCGTAGCGCCTCGGCAAGCTTGCTGAAGGACGAATCGCCTGAAACCTGGCGCACTTCGGTAGTCCCATTCGCTGCAACCTTCATGGTGAAATCCGCGGTGCCGCTGGTTTTCGGCATGTTCGCAACCGAGAGAGAGCGCATCGCTTCCAGATCCTCCTGGCCCTTCTCTATCAGGTCTGGGATACTCGCGTCGCGTGCTGCAAGTTTCGTAAGCCTGTTCGTGGCCTCAGTTACGGCTTCTGGATTCGTGGTCGATCGCGTGGGCAGGTCGGCTGCCGCTATGGTCATTGCATAGGTCCGGATTGCATCTTCCTGGCGGTTCAGCTTTTCGTAAACCTGGCCAAGATGGCTTCCGACAGTCGGCGAGGGGGCCAACGGCCACGCTGCCTCGATATACACGCGAGCTTGATCGATATTTCCCTTCTTGAAATAGATCCATCCCATCGTGTCCCATTCACCGGCGATCTCCCTTACGAATCCCAGCTGGGTCGGAGTGAGGTGTTCAAGGGAGATGTTCCGCAGCTGAGCCGATTGAATTGCAATCGCCGTTTCAGCCCATGTCTGCGCCCGATCCAGTTCGACATCGTGGTCAGCCAGGTAATAGGCGGCGCTATTCCAAGTGCTTGGGGTAGACGCGCTGGTTGCCTGCTCCATCTCGGAGATTCCCTTGGCTGTATTGCCCAGATCGATGTTGCACTCGCCATGGGCGAGCCGTGTGGTGGAATTGGCCGGGGAGATGGCGAGCGCAGTTTCCAGATAAGGCATTGCTTCACGGCATCTTTTCTGATTGCGCAGGATTATTCCCACGTCCTGGTTGGCGGCGTGATCCTGTGGGTTAATGGCGATCTGTTTTTGAAACTGTGCGATGGCATCCTCGTACTTATGTTGCCGCCAATAGACTCGCGCAAGATCGTCATAGGCATAGAGACTGGCGGGATCGATATTGATCTCGTCTTCAAGTACAGCCACTGCTTCATCGAATTGGTTCAGTCCAAACAGAGACATGCCGAGGATGAGGCGTACGCCTTTCGCCTGAGGAATTGTGCTCATCATTCGCCGGGCCAGGACCGCTGCCGTCTGGTAATCGCGCCGGCCGTAAGCCTGGCTCGCTTCAGTAAATAACTTCCGACGTTCTTCCAGATCGGCTGGGGACACTTGCGAAGAGCCACCGCCTGCGGCCGCTGTGGAAGGTGGGGCGGCGTGAGCTGCTGGTTGTGCCGCTGAGTCTGCCGACTTCGGCCGGTTGTACAGGTGGAAATCTACATCGACTTCGACCGGACCGTAACGGACCGGATGGCCATCTTTCATCGCCGGTTGGAATCGCCACTGCTTGACCGCTTCAATTGCCTTTTCATCCAGGCCCATGCCCAACTTGCTAACGACCCGGATGTTGCTGGGCGTGCCATCGGGCTCGATAACGATGCTGAGAACGCAGAGCCCCTGGTAGTTGGCTTTGCGCGCCTTCTCGGTGAACTCTGGGTCGACTTGGGAAATGACTCTAGGATCGCTCACCCCTTCGCCGCGGCGATAGATTCCGCCGCTGGTTCCGCCACTCCCATCGGGTTTCGAGTCGGGCACAACACCACCCGTCACGAGATCAGGCGCGGCGTTGCTCTTATCTGGGTTGTATTCGAAGCGAAGCCGTAGAGCAAGATATTGCCCGCCGAATTCGCTGGGCAGCGCGGCGAAGGGAGTGGAGTCTGTAATAGCGCCCCACGCTGCACGGTCCAGAGCAACGTCGCCGGAGGACTCCACCAGCTTCATCCCAGATACGTGACCGTCTTTGCTGATGGCGAACTCAATGGCAAGCTTGCCCTTCTTCTTTTCGGCGGATGCGGGAATCAGGCGGTACCAGTTCTCACGCACGCGCAGCATGGCTAAGTCGAGATACGGAACGAAATTCACGCTTTTCGTGTCGCTGAGAATCTCGATGGTCCCCAAGGGATGGCCGCTGGCGTCGATCACCGGGCTAGAGTCAGCGTTCTGGGGTTTCGGGTCAGAGGAGCCTGCAGGAGCTTGCGCTTTCGGGTCAGCAGTAGGCGAGGCACTTTGCCCGAATACAAAGGTAGCGCAAAAAAGCAGTATTGCCAGCGTCATAAGGCCGCCCCTCGTCTCATGGAACCGGACAAGTATACGGCCTGGAGAATAGCTGGCGTTAGCAGCGATAGCGCCCATTGAGGCAAGGTCGTGCGGGGCCGCCGCGGTTGCCAAACGGCCGGGGGCGGGCCTAGGATGACGTTTTATGACGCCAGAATTGCAGCGCGCGCTCAAACGACACACGCAGTGGTTCGGGTCCTATAAGGCATCGGGCGAACTGAAGAAAATACAGGTGTGGCTGGTGGTTCGCGACGGGCAAATCGAATTCCCCACTCCGGGGAGTTCTTATAAAGTGAAGCGGGTGCGGCGGAATCAGCGTGTCGTCTGTTTTGTGGGGAGCAAGGACGGTCCGACGATTTCTGGAACGGCGGCAATCATTACTGACCGGAAGGAAGTGGCGCGAGTCTACCGAGGCTACTGGAAGGTGCATCCGGTGCCGATGGTAATTGCGATCGGACTTCGAGTTTGGATCGAGATGGTGTTGAACAAGCGAGTCGTCGTCCGAGTTCAGCCGGACGAAGCGAATCCTCTGGCGGGACTCAGCGACCCTGCGCTCTGATTTTGAAGAACTGCAAGACTTGAATCGCAGCGATGGGAAACTCGACCTCGCCGTGGCGAATTTGACGGATGGAACAGTATCGATTTTGCTGCAGCAGTAGAGACTCCACGCGTTTGTAAGCCGACTCTCCGAAAGCCTACTCGGAGAATTCGGATTCTTCGGGGGCGGTGGTGGGGCTTTCGAAATCGAGTTTGTAGCCGTCTGGATCGGTGAGGATCGTGACCCACATGGCGTTGCCGACGAAGGGGCGCTTGGCCTGGATTCCCCGCGATGTGACTTCACGATAAATTTTGAGGGCGTCGGCGCATTGGAAGCAGATGGAGACTCCTTCGCCGAGCGTGCCGGTGAAGACTTTGTCTTTGCCGTACTCCTGCAGCATGAGGCCTGCGCCTCCGAGTTCGAGCCAGCACCAGCGGAGTCTGCCTTGGTCGATCCATTTGTTGGTCATGCGGAAACCGAGGCCGTCGACGTAGTAGCGGAGGGAGGCTTCGATATTTGACACCAGGAAAAACGGGACGGCTTGCTTGACGTTGGCGGCGGTTTCGACTTGGTTGTGAATTTCGGTCTGGGTCATGGCTCGAACTCCTCAGCGAATGGCCGGTCAATGGCGATTCTGCAACAGTTTTGACGAGCAGGATGCTATTTTACTTGAAGATCGAGGATGTTCGACGAAACTGGAAATCCTTTATCGTCATATGGGTTTTTGTCACTGCCACGTTCGAAGACCCTATGTGTCGTCACATAGACTCGATACTTCCCCGGCTTGTTCGGAAGACGAAGGGTTTGCCACTGCGGGTTAGCCCGACCCTCCGGGTTGAAACGGGTAGGGGTGGCTGACAATTTGTAGGGAATGCGAACCGGGTCTGATCCAGCCAGATCTGACGCGAGTCACAACAGATAATGCCCACCCACTGCTGTCGGGGCTGGGTCCAGAGCGTCTTGCCGTCGGTAATGTGGACCACATCGGAACTGGTCGCATTGCTCGCTACATTCCAGCCTTCGAATACCTCAATGCGCCAGGCTCCGGGCCACTTTGCTGTGTAGAGCTCTTCAAATGCGACCTGCTCCGACACCGCATATTGGTTTCTCCCTCCGCTAGTGCGAATCTCCAATTCGACCCCGGGAGGATTTTGAAGGACCGCCTGTTTATGCTGCTGGTCGAACTCCGAGCGCGAACAAGCGGCTACGAAGATCGTCAGTACAACAATAATAATTGTGAGGTGCGACCGCAGGTAACGCTCTTTGACGCACCAGAAGGAGTCCACGGTATCTATTTGACACCGCTGCCCGTTGTGCCGCCACCTCTCTTTGGTAATGATTTAAGCCCTACAAACCTAGAGTGGGAACATGATTGCTGTTAGCGGGCCGCTACGCGCATTGATAGGGTCTGGTGGGGCATCTGAGGCAGCCTCGAGCGTGCCTGCTCCACATAGGCTGCTCCACATCAGCCACTCGGCACAAGGTGCCGTTGTCGCGTAATCTGAGCAGGGATGGGGAAACTGCTTCGATTCTTTCGGCCTTCGCATCAGCACACGGCGTTTTCGGCGACGCTGTTGATGATGACGGCGGTGATGCTGTCGCGCGTGATCGGTTACGCGCGCGAGGCGTATATTGCTTACGCCTTCGGCGCCGGAGCGCGGACCGATGCGTATGTGGCGGCGTTCACGTTGCCGGACTTTCTTAACTACATTCTGGCCGGGGGCGCGGCATCGATTACGTTCATCTCGATCTACACCCGTTTTCTCGCGGAGAAGCGCGAGGCCGACGCGAAGAAGACTTTTTCCATCGTGATCACGGTGATGACCACGGTGATGATCGTGGGAACGATTCTCACGGAGATTTTCGCGCCGCAATTTGTGCACTGGTTCGTGAAAGATTTCAAGCCGGACCAGATCGCACTGTGCGCGCACCTGACGCGAATTTTGCTGCCGGCGCAGATTTTCTTTTATGTGGGCGGAGTGGTTTCGGCCGTCTTACTTTCGCACCGGCTATTTCTGCTGCCGGCGTTTGGGCCGCTGATTTATAACGCGTTCATCATTGTGGGCGGAGTGGTGGGCGGGCGGCATTACGGGATCGCATCGCTGGCGTACGGAGCGCTGATCGGGAGCGTGCTTGGTCCATTTCTGGCGAGCGTGATCGGAGCGGCGCGCATTGGTACGGGCTACCGTCCGTCGTTTGACGTGACCAATCCGGCGTTTCAGGAGTGGGTGCGGCTTTCGATTCCGCTGATGCTGGGAGTGTCGCTGGTGACGGCGGACGACTGGATCTTGCGGCACTATGCCTCGGGCGTGGTGGGCGCGATTTCACTGCTGAACTATGCGAAGCGGCTGTTTTCGGTGCCGATTGCGGTGTTGGGGCAGGCGACAGGGCAGGCGTCGCTGCCATTTTTTGCGCGGCTATATAACGAGAAACGGCTGCGCGAATTTTCCACGACAGTGAGCGATTCGGTGTACAGAATTTCCGCGGCCGCGTTTCTGGCTACGGGATGGATGATGGCGGCGGCGCTGCCGCTGATTGATCTGGTCTACCGGCGGGGACATTTTATTTTCTCGGACGCGCAGACTACGGCGGTTTATTTTTTCTGGTTTTCGCTTTCGCTGGTGCTGTGGTCGGCGCAGGGACTTTATGCGCGGGCATTTTATGCCGCCGGCGACACGCTGACTCCGATGACGGCGGTGAGCGTGATCACGGTGGTGTCGTTGCCGATTTATTCTTTCTTGTTTCGCACGTTCGGAGTGATTGGGCTGGCGTGGGCGTCTGATGTTGGGATTGGGATGAACCTGGTGGCGCTGGCGTGGCTGCTGCATTATCGCAAGCTGATTCTGCTGGGCGAGATGCGATGGGGAGAACTGAGTAAAGCGCTGGTAACGGCGGTGGTCGCGGGAGCTGTCAGTTTTGAAGTGGCGAAGGTGGTGCCGCTCGGGATTTCGGGCATCGGCAGCCGCGTTGCGGATCTATTGCGGCTGGGAATGGTCTCGCTCACGTGGGCGGCGGCGGTGGCGGCCGGGCTGTGGCTGCTGCGGTCGGAGTTGCCGGGGGATTTGCGGCGGCGGAAGGCGACGGCTTATCCGGGTGTGGCGGAAGGGCAGAGTGAGGAGATTATGGACGCGGGGAGGGAGCCTTAATTCGGGCTTCGGGCTTCGGCGAACCTCTTCGCCTGCTTTGCTCGAAGCCTAAAGCCGCAGGGCAAAAAGCCGGGAGCCGTAGCAGGGGTCAGTGGTTAGTGACCAGTGGCTGAAAGTATTGCTGCAACAGCGGATTGCTTTTCTTCGTTTCTTTGTTTCTTCGTTTCTTTGTTTCTGCTTTTTTCACTTCTTGATTTCTTCTCTCCGAAACTGAACCTTCCCACAAGTGAACTCTCTTCGAAAACTTTATGTCCCAAAGTTATGACATTTGCCTAATGGTTCGCCCCATGATGAGCACGTCGCCGCTCGCAACGCGAACGGGAGCGGGCGCGGACCGCTGGGTATAGGGAAAAGGCGGCCCGGCCAGCCCAGGCGGCGCAAATCACACTTCTAGAAAGGAAGAATGGGATGAAAAAGTACGTGATTTTAGTTGCGGTGTTTCTCACCTCGCTACCCGGTTTTGGGGCGCAAGGGCAGCCGAAGCCTTCCAGCCAGTTTCACGGGAAGGGTTTCCGGCCGGCGGCGAAAGCGAACCACCAGACGGCAGCGCACCCGCTGAGCGGGGCGGCAGCGCGGCCCGCGGCTTCGGAAAAGACTATCGGCACGAAGGCGGCTGGGCCTTTCGTAAAGCATGCACAATCGGCAACCACCACCTTGGTTCCGGTCAGTTTTGTGGCGGGGGCGAGGTCTCCGCTGTCTGGAGAGGATGACGACTCGACGGTGCAGGTGATGGGAGATTTCAACGGCGACGGCAAGCCCGACGTGGCCAAGATTGTGAGCGTCACTTCGGTCTACAACATTTCAGTGCTGCTGGGCAACGGCGATGGCACGTTTCAGGCGGCCAAGCTAACGGCTACGCCCAACGACAGCGACGATCCCATCGTGGTCGGAGATTTGAAGGGCGACGGGACCGACGACATCATCGAGGTGCATCCGGAGGGAGATACCTGTGACGATGAGGTACGCAAGCCGAACAGTGTGCGGCCGGCGGATGATTGCTATCCGGCGTCATCGATTGACGTGCTGATCGGCAATGGGGATGGGACTTTTGCCGCGGCGGTCAATTACGCGATCAGCGGCAACGGGCTGGTCGGGGGATTGCTGACCGACGTCAACGGGGACGGGAAGCTGGACGTACTGGTGTTCGACAACGCGACGCCGGCCAACGTGATCGAGTTGCTGGGCAACGGCGACGGAACGTTTCAGGCAGCGACCACGCTGGCGCCGCTGAGCGCGGCCGCCCCGGCCAACATGTTCTTCGCGGACTTTAACGGCGACGGCAAACTGGATTTCGCCGGCGATGTGAACGGGCAAGTGCAGGTCACGCTCGGAACGGGAGCCGGCACGTTCGGAACTCCGGTGCTGCTGATCACTCCGGATGCAGTCTACGACTACTGCTACTCGGTGGCGGGAGACCTGACGGGAGACGGCAAGCCGGAGATCGTCAGCACGAATTGCAACCGCAACACGCTGACCGTCTACGTGAATAACGGCGACGGGTCGTTCAAGACCGGCGTGTACTACAACAATAACGGCGATCAATACCAGTATCCGGGGGGCGCGACCATCGCCGACATGAATGGAGACGGGCACAACGACGTGGTGGTGGTAAACACCGAAGCCGGCGACATCAGCATTTTTCTGGGGGACGGAACCGGGGCGCTGGAGGTTCAGCCGCGCTGCTATGACGTGGGTGGATATGCCTGGAACCAGCCGCTGGTGGCAGACTTCAACGGCGACGGGCTGCTGGACGTGGTGGAGTCCGATGACCAATATAACCTGGTCTATCTGCAGGGTTACGGCGACGGGACTTTCCGCGCCGCTCCGAGCTACGACTTGCCCAACAGCTTCCAGGCCTACGGCTATACCTTCAGTGTGGCCGCGGGAGACTTCAACGGAGACGGCATTCCGGACGTAGTCGTGGGAGAAGCGCAGGACAATGGTTCGACCGGGGTGGTGGTTTACCTGTCGAAGGGCGACGGGACATTCTATCCGGGAGTGAGCTACGGCAACAGCAGCCAGATGCGGTTCGTGGCAGTGGCCGATTTCAACGGCGACGGCAAGCTGGACATTGCGGCCACCGATGCGCAGGCCGGGCTTGTACAGATCTTTCTGGGCAATGGAGATGGGACGTTCAACCTGGCCGCGGCGTATCCGACCGATTCGGGGGAAAATCCGAACCCGCAGAATGTGGTGACGGGCGACTTCAACCACGATGGCAACATCGACCTGGCCATCGCCAACGCGAACACCGGTTCAGTGGGTGTTCTGCTGGGCAATGGAGACGGGACGTTCGCAGCGGCGGCGAGCTATCCGACCACGAATTATTTTCCGTACACGATTGCCACCGCAGACGTGAACGGAGACGGGTTCCTGGATCTGGCGGTGACCGCTTACAGCGATGGTCCGCCGGCGATCGGCATTCTACTGGCCAATAACGACAAGAGCGGAACCTTCCAGCCGGTGAGCTATTACAACGTGGATGGGGAGCCGGACTATGTGGCGTTTGGGGATTTGAATGGCGACGGGAAACTGGATATGGCGGTCACGCTCTATGCGGGAATTACCTATCCCGGAACCATTGAAATTGCGCTGGGCAACGGGGACGGCACGTTCAAGACCGGCGTGGATTATGCCAGCTCCGCGTTGGCCGGGGGTCTGGCGGACACCGAGCCCGCCGATATTCAGATGCTCGACCTGAACGGGGACGGGAATCTGGATCTGGTGTATATCAACAGCCAAGCCGGGACGGTGGCGGTGGCGCTGGGTAACGGCGATGGGACGATAGCGGCTCCGGCGGAATTTCCCGTCACGGAATATGCCTGGGGCATGGCGCTGGCGGACGTGGATAACGACGGCACGATGGATGTGGTAGTGGGGAACGACGAATCCGGCGGAGTCAGCGTGCTGTTGAACGGCGCGGGCAGCGGAGCGGCGCCGAACTACACTTTTGGGACGGCGACGCCGAGCGTGACCGTGACGGCCGGTTCTGCGGCCAGCTACACGCTGGACCTGGCGGGACTGAACGGCTACAACGGAACCATCACGTTCGCTTGCGGGGAACTGCCGACGGGGGCAACGTGCACGTTCAATCCGGTGTCAGTAGTGGCGCTGGGGGGCTTGCCTTTGACCACTACGCTCAGCATCGCCACGACCGCCCGGTCGAGTGCGGAGATGCTGCGGCCGGCGAGGCCGGGCGCGAAACTCTATCCGGGAGCGGGGTCTCCGATGCTGCTGGCGGGTTTGAGCGGCATGGGGCTGCTGGGCTTGCTGCTGGCGGGAAGCGGGCCGAAGGGGCGACGGCGGCGTGCGGCCATTGTTCTGGGAGCCGTGGTTCTGTTGACGCTGGGCACGCTGGTCGGGTGCGATAACGACGACAGGACCCGAACCATAACCATCGTCACCCCACCGCCCACGGGCACCCCGGCGGGCAGCTATACGGTGACGGTGACCTCCACCGGAACGGGAACGGCTGCGCCGACCCATAGCCTGAACGTTACGCTGATCGTGCAGTAAGTCTTAAGTCTATGGAGGGCGGTACAAAGACGAGCGGCCGGGGAAATCCCCGGCCGCTCATCTTAGGTAGGAAGCCGCAACAACTCCAGCGATCCGACCGGCGACTCTACGCGCGGGCGCCGACCGCCGCGGGCTCGGGTGTGGGCGCGCTCTTGTCTTCGCCGTTGGCCTTCTGCTGGCCAGTCTGGCCGGTGGTGCCGCCTTTGCGGATGTCGATGCCGCCTTTGAAGAAGGCGCCGTCTTCAATGGAGATGCGTGCAGCTACTACGTCGCCGGTGAGCGAGCCGTCACTGCGGATATCGACGCGGTCGCTGGCGGTGAGGTTGCCGCGCACTTTGCCGAGGACCACGATTTCGCGGGCATTGATGTTGGCTGCGACTACGCCATTGCGGCCGACGGTGACGCGATTGCCGGAAAGATTGATGGAGCCTTCGACCCGTCCGTCAATGTAAAGGGATTCGGAGCCGGTGACCTCACCTTTAATGACCAGCGACTTGCCGATGGTGGCCTGGTCGGCGGTGGTGGTTGCGGTCATCGGGCGCGGGGCAGGTGTTGGATCACTGGCTGCCATGGCAGGCGTGCTGGGGGTTGACGTAGTAGGACGCTCTGGCTCGGCTGGCCGGCCCGGGGTCTGAGGCTGATTCGTCGGCTTCCACATGGGGTAAAAAGTCCTTTCCTCTTGGGGATTAGGGGTCACTCGCCGCACTTCTGTGACCAAACTTGATTGTACTCCCGGTCTCAAAATGAGCGCTGTGGAAAAGTCCTTTATTTTCAACGGGAGTTCCTAGTCAGATACGTCTTTTGGGCATGTACGGATGGGGAGTTTTGGGGCGGCTGCAGGGGCTGCTTGGGAGGGATGGTGTAAAGGTTGCCGGAAAAAATTGCGGGCTGCTGAAACTTTCCAGCGCGATTGAGCGTTATGCTATAGGACGAAGATTAATCGAAGATCAGTTTCGCCCGTCCAATAGATTGACCCAGATAGAGGCCCAGATATAGCCAGACCCAGAACGGAACAGCCCGATTGAATGGAGTGAACCTATGCTAGAAGAAGTTATCTCCCAGCCTACCCTTGTGATCGCCCGGCCCCAGGCCAGCGAATACGCGCCTTACTACGATCGCTACATTTCGTTGATCGAGGAGAACGACATTCTTAGCACGCTCGACCGGCAGAGGCGAGAGATGGTGCTGCTGCTTTCCGGCTTGAGCGAGGCGCAGGGCGACTTCCGCTATGCGCCGGAGAAATGGAGCGCCAAGCAGGTGCTCGGGCACCTGTGCGATACGGAACGGATTTTTGCCTATCGGGCGCTGCGGATTGCGCGTGGCGACACCACGCCGATTGAGGGCTTTGAGCAGGAGGACTATGTGAAGAATGGTCCGTTTGCGCGGCATGCGATTGCCGAGGTGATTGAAGATTACATTGCGGTACGGCGGGCGACGCTCTCGCTGCTGCGAAGTCTCGAAGAGGCGGCGTGGTCGCGGCGCGGGATTGCAAACAAGAATGAAGTTACAGCGCGGGCGATTGCCTACTTGATTGCGGGGCATGAGGTGCATCACCGGAGGATTCTGGAGGAGAAGTATTGGGGACGGTGAGCGTCTAATTTCTGATTGCTGATTGAAAACCGGGCCGGTAGGTGTGGGATTTTCAATCAACAATCAACAATCAGTAATCAGCAATTGTTGCCAACTCTCAGCGCGCACTTTTGACATGACGCAACGCGCACTCACTGAACTGCTCCGTGGCACGGGCGCGCACGCGGATCCTGTGGCGTGCGTGGAGGATTTGTCTGCGGAGTTGGCGGCGCGGCAGGCTGCCGGATTTCCTCATTCGGTGGCGCAGCTTGTGTTCCACATGAATTACTGGATGGACTATGAGCTGCGGCGGATTCGCGGCGAGAGGCCGGTTTATCCAGAACATTCGGCGGAGAGCTTTCCGGCGGCGCCTGCGCCGGGTGATCCTAAGCAAGCCGCGGTGGAGTGGGATCGGCTGCGCGAGCGCTTTGCCGGCTTACTGGATGATTTCACTGCGCTGGGGAAATCATCACGCCAGGAACTTGAGCGGGAGATTGAAACCGTGCATGAGGACGATACGAAAGTTGCGGGAACGCTTGAGGCGGTGTTGTGGCAGATGGTGGCGCACAACAGCTATCACACGGGGCAGATCGCGATGATCCGGCGCGCGCTGGGAGCGTGGCCGCCGCGGGGCGGCGGGGATACGTGGTGAGCAAGGGCGCGTCATATTTGTCATCCTGAGCGAAGAAGATCGACGTGGAGTTTGCCGGCTGACGAAGAAACCAGTCGAGCTTCGCTCGACGGACAGCCGAGGGCGGCTGTCCCCAGATGAGCATCTTCATCACGTAAGATATTGATTCCGCCGACAGTCGCGCATGCACGATCCGCGCGTGCGGTATGCTGAAAGCTGATAGCTGACCGTTGCCCCATGCTTTCTGATTCCATCATCCGCAAACACATTGCGCGGCAGCCTAAGCGCTCGGCGGGATTTAAGCAGCTGGTGCGCGAGCTGGGCGTGCGCGGCGATGGGCGCGGCGAGCTGAACGACCTCCTGAAAAAACTTACCAGCAGTGGACAACTGATAATGATGGACTCCGACCGTTACGCGCTGCCTGCGGCTGCGGCCGAGAAGAATCTGGTGGCGGGGCGGCTAACGATGCATCGCGACGGGTTTGGGTTTGTGATTCCTAACGCGAGCGCGCTCAGCCCGCAGATGAAAGCGCGGATCACCGGCGACATTTTTGTGCCGCCGCATCTGATTGGAAATTCCATGCATGGGGATCGGGTGCTGGTCGCCATCAGCAACGTGCGTCCGGATGGGCGGGCCGAGGGGCGGATTGTGCGGTCGGTGGCGCGCGCGCACTCCACCGTGGTCGGAATTTTTCACCACGGCAGCCGTGGCAATTATGTGAGGCCGATCGACAGCAAAATTACGCAGGAGATTGTGATTCCGGCGGGGATGGAATACCCAGAAACCAAAATCGCAGAGGACGCAGAGGCAAAGAAAAAAAGAGGCAGGAAATCTGTGGATCGCGTGCTCGGTTCTGAGGCGGCCCGGCAAACAGCGTGGGACGATCTTGAGGGCGTCGCAGTGGACGTAGAGATCACCGACTGGCCTACCGCTACGCAAAATCCGCGCGGACGCGTCATCGAGATTCTGGGACGCGAAGACGATTTCGGTGTGGACGTGGAAATCGTCATCCGCAAGTTTCACTTGCCGCATCACTTTCCGGTGGAGACTTTGCAGGAAGCGCAGGATACTTCCACGGTGATCGCGGAGCCTGAACTGCGGCGCCGGCGCGACTTTCGCGCCCTGCCCATCGTTACGATTGACGGCGAAACTGCGCGCGATTTTGACGATGCGGTCACGGTGCGCATGCTCGCGAACGGCAACTTCGAGTTGCAGGTGCACATTGCCGACGTGGCGCAGTATGTGACGCCGGGCTCGGCGCTCGACCAGGAAGCGCGGCTGCGCGGGACGAGCGTTTATTTCCCGGACCGGGCCGTGCCCATGTTGCCGCTCGAACTTTCGACAGACATTTGCAGCTTGCGGCCGCAGGTTGAACGGCTCGTGCTTTCGTGCGTGATGGAGATGGACCATCGCGGCGAGATTGTTGGCTACGAGCTTTCCGAGGGAGTGATCCGCTCGGCGGAGCGCATGACTTATACCGCGGTGAACGCGGTGCTCGAGGGCGATGCGGCGACGCGCGAACGTTATGCTCCGCTGGTGCCGACGTTTGAGCTGATGCGGGACCTGGCTTTGATTCTCAAAGGCAAGCGGGAGCACCGAGGCTCGATTGATTTCGATTTGCCGGAACCGGTCATCGAGTTCGACGAACTGGGGATGATGAAGAGCATCACGCGCTCGGAACGAAACATTGCGCATCGCCTTATCGAGGAATTCATGCTGTCGGCGAACGAGTGTGTGGCGCAGTATCTGGAATCGAAACGCATCGCGTCACTGTATCGTATTCACGAGAAACCGGACGCTAAGCGGGTTTACGATTTCGAAGTGATCGCCGCGACGTTTGGATATTCACTGGGCGTGGGTGCGCTGCCGATTCATCGCGTGCAGCTGAAGACCGACCGCCGGGCCGCGTACGGTACGGGAAAGCGCGTACGCGAGATTGAGATTCCGAAAGAAGTGCACATCACGCCCCGCATGTATCAGAAGCTGACCGAGAAAATTGCGGGCAAGCCGGAGGAGCGCATCTTGAGTTACCTTATGCTGCGCTCGCTCAAGCAGGCGCGCTATTCGGAAGAGAATCACGGACATTTTGCTTTGGCGGCGACGAGTTATACGCACTTCACTTCGCCGATCCGGCGGTATCCGGATTTGATCGTGCATAGGATATTGAAGGACACGCTAAGTCAACATCCCCACCCTGTCGCAGAAACCGCGACAAGAGTGGGGCACCCGCAGTCGGATGAGAAGCCGTTGCCTTGGTCGAAGCGACGGACGCCCGCGCATCTCGAGCCCTTGGCGGGGCCCATCTCGCTCGACGAGTTGCATGACATTGCCGAGGAGTCGAGCCAGTCTGAGCGGCGGGCCGACGATGCGGAGCGCGAATTGATGGAATGGAAAAAAGTTAAGTTCATGCAGGGCCGCGTGGGCGACGACTTCGACGGCCTGATCACCAGCGTCACCAAGTTTGGATTTTTTGTGGAGCTGAATGATCTTTTCGTGGAAGGGCTGGTGCCGTTGAACACGCTGGTCGACGACCGTTACGTGTATCACGAGAGCACGCGCGAGGTCATCGGGCAGCGTTCGCGCAAGACTTACAGTTTGGGACAGAGAATTCGTGTGCTGGTCGACCGCATCGATCCGGTGGAGAAGAAGATTCAGTTTGCGGTATTCGAGGAAGCCAGGCCTTTGCCTCCGTTATCGCGGGGATCACCTAAGCTCCGGCACAAATCGAAACGCAAGCGAAGATGAAGGTCTCGTCGCGAAAAGCTACTCAAGCCTGCGAAATTCTGCGCCATATAGTGTAAAATCCTTGGGTCAACCCTATCCGCCGAGTTGTGCGACGGCGGATTCCTTCCTAGTCGGGACGTGGCTCAGCCTGGTAGAGCACTCGCTTGGGGTGCGAGGGGTCGGCAGTTCAAATCTGCCCGTCCCGACCAAAAAGCCTGATGTCCGCTATCAGCTTGAGCTGTTGCGATTGCGGCGACTCGCGAACCAAGACGAGTACTTCTGACCAGCGGTGTCAATCCATGACAATCGTGGAAAGTTTCTTGCGCCACGCTAGGTGCGCGCCACCTCGTCTGAGTTCTTTCCATGTTCAGTTGATGGACGTCACACTCGGGAGAAATCTTATGTCGGGGCAAGTCATTTTGTATTTCGACGATCAGACCGACGCATTGCGCTTTGCGTTGGCGGCCGGCTCGGTCATGGCGGGCGACGGGCCGAATGCGACGGACTCGCTGCTGCAGGAAACGGCGCGCGTCACTAGAATCCGGCTGGACGCCGCCAATGCGGGGAAGGTTGCGAAGTCCAGTCCGCCGGAGCGCGCAGCGTAGGGCGATTCGGAGGTCTTCAGACCGCACCGGAAGACCGCACCGAACCCCGCCGGATTACGCCGTTCCGGCGTTGGTGAAAGCTTCGAGCGCGTCCGACACGGTGGGGAACATCAGGAACAGCGGCTCGACTTTGGTGATCTGGAATACTTTCATCACCCGCTGGTTGACGCCGGTGAGCGCCATGCGGCGTCCGGACTTCTGGCACGAGATGCAGGAACTGACCAGCGACCCCAGGCCCGAGGAGTCGAGATAAGGCACGCCCGTAAAGTCGAGAATCATGGTGGGAGCGTCTTCGCGGCGCACCGCGTTGATGAACGGAGAAACATTCTCGACGGTGAGCGGCCCGTGCAGGCAAAGGACTCCCCGGTCAACGCGCTCGATCTGTAGGGGGTCGGATGCCATGGCGCACGATTCTAGGCTAGATGGCAAGGCGGGTTCAAGTTGGGAGCTCAGCTGTTAGCCATCGGCACTCAACTCTTAGCCACACCTGCAGCGCCGATAACCCCAATCGCAGCCTGCTTTTACTAGATTCAAACAAACCCCGTCGCGAACGGAGAGCGTACACTGCTGACACTCAGCTGGCACCCAGGAGGAACCTTTGAAGCGCGCCTCGTTCGCCGTCGTCGCCGTTATTGCCATCGGGCTGCTCGGGCCGGCCACGACTCTGCAGGGCCAGCATTCACACGCTCCACAAGCACCTGCCACTCAAATTGCGGGCGAGCTAGGCACTCTTGCCAGCGACGCGATGCGGGGACGCGGCAGCGGCACCGTTGACGAGCTGAGGGCAGCGAGATACCTGGCACGTAAACTGCGGCAGATTGGGATTTTTCCGATGGGCGACGCGGGCGGCTATATTCAGAACATCTCCGGCATTTTCAATTTTCGCGGCGGCCCTAAGCCCTGGCATACGCGCAACGTGATCGGAGTACTCAAGGGCAGCGACGCGCAGCTGAAAAATCAGGTGGTGCTGCTGACCGCGCACATGGATCACCTGGGCGTGGGGACGCCGGTGAATGGCGACAGCATTTACAACGGCGCGGACGACGACGCTTCGGGCTGCGTGGCTGTGCTGCAACTGGGGCGTGCGTTGGCAACTGGCAAGCGGCCGAAGCGTACGGTGCTGTTTGTTTTTTTCGGCAGCGAAGAAACCGGCGGACAAGGCGACCGGTATTTTCTCCGCCATCCGCCGCTGCCACTCGATCACATCGTGGCCAATCTGGAGTTTGAGATGATTGGACGTCCCGATGCCGCGGTGCAGCCCGGGGAGCTTTGGCTGACTGGCTACGAGCGCAGCAATCTCGGCCCGGAGCTGGCGCGGCATGGCGCGAGGCTGGTGGCTGATCCGCATCCCGAGCAGAATTTTTTTCAGCGCTCCGACAATTTTGCCCTCGCCAAGCGCGGCATCGTCGCGCAGACAGTTTCAAGCTACGGCCTGCATCGCGACTATCATCAGCCCAGCGACGATATGGCCCACATCGATCTCAAACACATGGAAGAGGCGATTGCATCGCTGGTGGAACCGGTGGAGTGGCTGTCGAATTCAGATTTCAAGCCGGCGTGGGTGGCGGGGAAGGCACCGTAGGCCAAAAGTAATTGCGTGGAATCTAAGCTAAGGTTGCGCGGAGCCGCTCGATTTTTTCCTCGAAATTCTTGGAACGGCCCCCGAAAAGAAACTTCTCAGGTCGCCGCAATTTTTTGAACACAATCACGGCCGGAAGCGAATGCACCGTAAAGCGCGCTGGCACCCCGTGCGGCCCAAAAATCTCGACGAGTTGCGCTGGAAGCGACCACCGGTCCCAGCGGTCCCTCTGGCTATAGTCGAGCAATACAGCGCGGCCGACGACGAGGGGAAGTATCCGCGACATACATTCCCGGGAATGCTTGCTATCCGCCTCGAGGACGAGAACATCTTTGCCTTCCCTCTCCCACTCAATCCACACCTTGGAACAGAGAAGGAATCCGTACAGGTAGATCAGCGGTGAGAGCATCACATATAACAGAATGAAAAGAACGTTGATTAGGACGAAGACTGGCTCCAGGACTCTAAAAGGGAGCTTGCTCAAAATCGCGCGGAGGAAGCGCACGAAAACCTACCCCGTCCTGCGCGTAGTGAGCAGACTCAGAATCTCTCTCAACCCTTGGCGGATGTGCTGAATCTCGGCGGCGGAGTGCGTTGGGAACGGAATGGTGGACTGCCCCTTATCGGCTTTGGCTTCCGCGCGCAGGTGCTGGCGCGCGCCCTGGATGGTGAATCCTTGCTCGTAGAGCAGTTGCTTGATGCGCAGCACGCTCTCCACGTCGCGCTTGCGGTACATGCGCTGGCCGGTCGAGCTCTTCACAGGCTTCAGCTGCGGGAATTCGCTTTCCCAAAAGCGCAGCACGTACGCGGGCAGGCGGCACAGGTTGGCCACTTCGCCGATGCGGAAGTAGAGCTTGTCGGGAATGAGAACGTCGTCGGCTTTGGCTTTGGTCTTGCTGCCGGCGCCGTTCGACCGTCCTGTTTTTTTGGCAGCCATGTGGAGGACCCCGGCCGAAGCCGTGTAGTCCGCCTATTGTGACACAGGTTCAAAACCTGGAAGAGACATTTTCGCGCACGGAAGAACATGGCGCAAATCAGCTATCAGCCGTCAGCTATCAGTCCCCGCCTCACACTGGAGGGTTTTGAGAAATTTCCCCTCGACTACTCAGTCTGAAGGTTTCAGCCTTGAGGTCCAATTCCCATCCGGAACCAATGCATGGGTTACGGAAAAGCTGACCGCCGAGAGCTGACAGCCCAAAAGGTAAAGCCTCTCAGGAGGTGCTTCTCCGGAGAGGCCAGTGAAAATCCTGACGACGCGAGACTAAGTCTCGCGGGCGGTTAGTGCTTTTTCTTTTTTGCCTTCTTCTTCGTTGCCATTGAAGGATCCTCCGTTGAACGATTTCCCTTGCGAGATTGAACTGCGGGCCCGTTGCCTGAAAGACCAGCCCAATAAATAGTACTACCAGTCTCTCTAACCCAAGATATTGCGGCACGATGAACAAAGTGTCAACAGAATTTTAAGAAAAATCGTCGTTGGTCGCGGGTCAGTTCGTCGTTGGCCAACATTGGCCGGTCGAGATATTCGGGCTCGATTGGTGAATCGATCAGGTTTTGGCCAACGACCAACGACGCGTGACCACCGACGTTTAGTAAACTGCGCCCATGCTGCGCGATCCGGTTGAACTCGAAATCTTCAAGAGCCTCTACCACTCCATTGCCGAGGAGATGGGCGCCACCCTGCGCCGGACTGCGTTTTCCCCCAACATCAAAGAGCGCCGCGATTATTCGTGCGCCGTGTTCGACGGCGACGGCGAGGTCATCGCCATGGGCGACCACATGCCGGTGCACCTGGGGTCGATGCCTATGTCGGTGCGGGCAGCGATTGCGGCCTGCGAACTCACCGGCGGGATGCACCCGGGCGATGTGGTGATGCTCAACGATCCGTTCCGCGGGGGAACGCATCTGCCGGATATCACGCTGGTGGCGCCGGTGTACGTGATGGGCGGATCCGGCGGCGAGAAGCGACCGCATTCCCTTGGCCTTCGCGGACGAGGCGCCCGCGGCTCTATGAGTCCGGATTTCTACGTGGCTTCGCGGGCGCATCATGCCGACGTGGGCGGAGCGTATCCCGGCTCAATGGGGCTGTGCCGCGAAATCTATCAGGAGGGGGTGCGCATTCCGCCGGTGAAGCTGGTGAGCGCCGGCAAGATGCAGCCGGACATTCTGGCGCTGCTGCTCAACAACGTGCGCACGCCGGAAGAACGTGAAGGCGATTTGGGCGCGCAACTCGCTGCCTGCCACACTGGTGCGGATCGGTTGCGGGAAGTGTGCGCGCGCTACGGCGTGCAGAAGGCCAAGCTCGCCGCGCTGGAGTTGCTGGCCTATTCCGAGGAACTGATGCGCGCATTTCTGCAGCGCGTGCCGCATGGCACGTATGCGGCGGAAGATTTTCTGGATGGAGATGGGATCAGTGAGAGGCCGGTGAGGATTGCAGTGACGATCAAGTTCCTGGAATCGACGGTTCGCGCGAAGAAGCGGCGGCAGAATGCCGCGACAGCCGGCGGGGACCCTTCGACTTCGCTCAGGGCAGGCGCCGGCGCTACGCTTAGGAGCAGACGCTACGCCGTTATTGTCGATTTCAGCCGGAGCGATGCGCAGGTGGAGGGCAGTGTCAATGCGGTCGAGGCGATCACTTATTCGGCGTGCTTCTATGTGTTCCGCTGCCTGCTGGCTGAAGACGTGCCGGCCACGGCGGGATTGATGCGGCCGATCCAGGCCATCGCGCCGGAAGGAACCATCGTGAACGCGCGGCCGCCGGCGGCGGTGGCGGGCGGCAACGTGGAAACTTCGCAGCGCATCGTCGACGTGCTGCTGCGCGCGCTGGCGCAGGCGATTCCAGAACGCATCCCCGCTGCCGCTTCCGGGACCATGAACAATCTCACGATCGGCGGCATCGATTTCCGTGAGGACGTTCTGCTCAAGGATGAACTCCTTCACGGCGAACTGCGTAAGGACCAGCGCACTGGCCAGCCCTTCTCCTACTATGAGACCATCGCCGGCGGCATGGGCGCGCGGCCCGGCAAGCCGGGTGTCTCCGGCGTGCACACGCACATGACCAACTCTCTGAACACACCGGCAGAGGCGCTGGAATACGCCTATCCGTTGCGCGTGCGGCGATATTCTTTGCGGCCGGGCAGCGGCGGAAGTGGAAAACATCGCGGCGGCGATGGCATCGTGCGTGAGATCGAGGTGCTGACGGATTGCTCCGTCACCCTGCTGGCAGACCGGCGCACCCGTGGGCCCTGGGGATTGGCCGGCGGTGCCGACGGCGCTCCGGGAACCGCATGCGTGATTCGCCTCGACGGTTCTGTCGAAGCGATACCCGGAAAATTCAGTACGAGGCTGCGCGCGGGGGAACGAATCAGGATTGAGTCGCCGGGCGGCGGCGGCTGGGGCGGAGGAGGCTGACCAGCTCTTGTCGGTTGATTCTTCGCCGCTGCGGGCGTAAACCACTAGCGAGGCCTGTTCCCGTCGCCGTCGCAGAAACTGAGGAAAGAGGAATCGGCTATGCACATTGTTAAATCGTTCGGAGTAATGTCAGTAGCCAAGATTATGGGCGTGACGTACGCCTGCATGGGACTGCTTTTCGCGCCGTTGTTCTTGCTCTTCGGGTTGCTTGGATCAATGGTAAGGCAAGAGAACTCTCCCTTCGCGGGAATTGTGGGCGTGGTCATCGCCGTACTCTTGCCGTTTTTCTACGGCGCAGTTGGTTTCATTGGCGGGGCGATCGGGGCGCTGTTGTACAACCTTTTTGCGAAGTGGGTGGGTGGATTCGAAGTAGAGGTGGAGCTGCGGCCGACAACTCCGGTTGCGCCTTACCCGATCATCCCTGCCGCCACTCCCAGCATTTAATTTGCGTCCTTATGACGACAGATTCAGCAGTTCACTATCTCGACGAAGCCCGCCGCCAGATGCGCGGACACAAGCGCCTGGCCGAAGGCGCGATGGCACAACTCAAAGATGAAGAATTGTTTGTCACGCTCGACCCGGAATCGAATTCCATCGCCGTCATCGTGAAGCACATGGCGGGCAACATGCGCTCACGCTTCACCGACTTCCTCACCACCGACGGCGAAAAGCGCGACCGCTATCGCGACCAGGAATTCGAACTGAGCCCCGCGACTACTCGCGCCGAGGTGATGACGTGGTGGGAAGAAGGCTGGGCGCGGGTGTTTGAGGCGATCGACTCGCTCAAGCCGGAGGACGTGATGAGCACGGTAACCATCCGCGGAGAACCCCACACCGTGTTGCAGGCCGTGAATCGCCAGGTGGCGCACTACGCCTACCACACCGGCCAGATTGTGTTTCTGGCCAAGCATCTGCGATCGAGTGAATGGAAGACGCTGAGCATTGCGCGCGGCAGGTCTGAGGAGTTCAAGAAGGTGGCGCCGAAGTCAGATAGAGGGTTGCCACGGGAAAAGTAACCTCTGGTTTTCGATCATCGCGATCCTGGCCCGAAGTACCGGTAATGCCCGGTAATCTTCCAATTGAAAAGCACATCTTCCATCTTCGGTCCCTCGCCAATGTTGTGCACAACCATGTAGCGTCCGCTCGCCCGGGATTTCCGGTCCACGACAATGCCAATGTGAGGAACATTGCCGCCCAGGTCCCACGTAACAAGGTCGCCGGGCGAATAGTCCTCCGCGCGGTTGGTGATGGGCGCTCTCTCTCCGTTGCGCTGGAAAAATACCATCAGGTTCGGCACACGGCGGTGGTCGATGTTCGAATCCGGATGGGCCAGCAGCCAGCGCCGTTTGTTCGGATAAGCTGCGAAATTCTGCAGCATGTCCTCGTGCACTTCTTTCTGCAGGTCAACGCCAACGGCACGATACGAGCGAATGATCTCATCGGTGCACACGCCTGTATCGGCGGGCACGTCTCCGCCCGGGTACGGAATGCGAACGTACTCGGAAACATAACGGACAGAATGATGAGTTCTCTCAATCGCCGCCGCAACCAGGCGGCGCGTGAAGTCCTGACGAGAAGCCAATGTCGCGGGACCGGCCTGGGCGAAGACTTCTACCGCAAGCCCCACCGTCAGTAGCAGCCATTTCGCCTGCCTGGAAGCAACCCTCATTGCAGTCGATTGTAACGGCAACCACGGCGGAGGAGAATGGATGAGCGCCAGATGGCCGCTAGCCGCGCGGTGCTAGAATCATATGTTTTGTGTGTGATCGGGAATTCATAAGGTAGCCGTCATGCCGTCTACTATGCTCGCGGTCGTCAAGCCGGAAGCCGCGCCGGGCGCGGAGATTCGCGAGGTCAAGGTTCCCGCTTTCGGGCGCAACGATGTGCTGGTCAAAGTGAGGGTCGCGTCGATCTGCGGCACCGACCTGCACATCTACAACTGGGATCGCTGGGCGCAGAACCGTATTCATCCGCCGCTGATTCCCGGACATGAATTCTGCGGCGAAGTGGTCGCGTTCGGCGAGGAAGTGACCAGCGTCAAAGAGGGCGACTTCGTTTCCGCCGAAATGCATGTCGCCTGCGGAAAATGTTTGCTGTGCCGCACCGGCGAGGCGCACATCTGCCAGAACGTGAAGATCATCGGCGTGGACGCCGACGGAGCCTTCGCCGAATATGTAGTGATCCCGGAGTCAAATATCTGGAAGCTCGACCCGGCGATTCCGCAGGACTATGCCTCGATTCTCGATCCACTGGGCAACGCCGTGCACACCGTTCTGGCCGGCGAGATCGCCGCGAAAACCGTAGCCATCACGGGATGCGGGCCGATCGGATTATTTGCCATCGCCGTAGCCCGGGCCGTAGGCGCGACCACCGTGTTCGCGATTGAGGTCAACGAGCACCGCGCGAACGTCGCCCGCGCCATGAAGGCCGACTTCGTTCTCAATCCCGCCAAAGAAGACGTGCGGAAAATTGTGGCCGAACGAACAGGCGGCCTCGGCGTCGACGTGGTGCTCGAAATGGCAGGGCATCCCGATTCGATTCGAACCGCATTCGATATCGTGCGCCGCGGCGGAAGAATTTCCCTTCTCGGCCTCACCTCTAAACCCATCTCGTTGAATTTTTCCGAAGATATTATTTTCAAAGGCATCACGGTGCAGGGCATCAACGGCCGCCGCATGTACCAGACCTGGTACCAGATGACCGCGCTGCTGAAAGCGGGCAAACTCGACCTGCATCCCGTGATCACGGATCGGATCGCGATGAAAGATTTCTCGAAGGCGATGGAGCGGCTAAAGACGGGCGAAGCCAGCAAGATTCTGGTGTACCCCAATGGCGTGCGCTAAGTTCTTTGCCACGGATTTGCACGGATTGCCACGGATTCAAACAAACACCGCCTGTCCGTGAGCCGCGCTGGCGGTAGACTATTTGTTCTTAATCCGTGTTGATCCGTGTAAATCCGTGGCAAAGTTGTGAGGCTCCGATGACCACCGCAACCCGGACCAACCCGCTCTCCTATCTCACTGACCAGCTCAATGAACTCAAGACTAAGGGCACGCATTTCAAGCTGCGCGTGCTCGATGACGAGCAGGCTGCCGTTTGCATGTTCGACGGCAAGAAAGTCATCAACCTGGCGTCGAACAATTACCTGGGGCTGACCACGCATCCCAAGCTGCGTGAAGCCGCGCTCGAAGCTACGCGTAAATACGGCGTGGGCTCAGGCGCCGTGCGCACGATAGCCGGCACCATGAAGATCCACATGGAGCTGGAAGAAAAGATCGCGCGCTTCAAAAACGTTGAAGCCTGCGTGGTCTTCCAGTCAGGATTCGCAGCTAATGCGGGCACGGTGTCAGCGGTTTTGGGTAAAGAAGATTTCATTATTTCCGACGCGCTCAACCACGCCTCCATCATCGACGGCGCGCGGCTCTCGAAGGCGAAAATTCTGGTCTTCCGCCACAAAGACATCGCCCATGCGGAAGAACAACTCGCCAGCGTGAAAAACGATCCCGGCAAGAAGGTGCTCATCACCGACGGCGTCTTCTCCATGGACGGTGACATCGGCCCGCTGCCCGCGCTCTGCGACATCGCCGAAAAATACGGCGCCATTATGATGGTCGACGACGCGCACGCTTCCGGAGTGCTGGGCCGCAACGGTCGCGGCACCATCGACCATTTCAACGTGCACGGCCGCGTCGATATTCAGGTGGGAACGCTCTCGAAAGCCATCGGCGCGCTCGGCGGCTACGTCTGTGGCACGCGCGATCTCATCGATTTTCTCTATCACCGCGCGCGCCCGTTTTTGTTTTCTACGTCACATCCGCCGTCGGTCGCGGCCACGTGCATCGCCGCTTTCGATGTTTTAGAAAACGAACCCGAACGTATGGAACAACTCTGGGAAAATACGCGCTTCTGGAAAAAAGAACTGGGTTTGCTCGGCTTCGACATCGGCGGACGCACCACCCCCGCCAGCGAAACTCCGATCACTCCCATCATCATCGGCGACGGCAAACTCACCATGGACTTTTCCCGCGAGCTCTTCAAAGAAGGCGTGCTCGGCACCGGTATCGCCTTCCCCACGGTCCCCGAGGGCAAAGCCCGCATCCGCACCATCATGACTGCCACGCATACCAAAGAAGAGTTGCAGCAGGCGCTCGCTGTGCTCAAGCAGGTCGGGAAGAAGATGGGGATTCTACAGTGACCATGCGGCTTTGACAACGACCACAGCCGCGCTTCGCTCGGCGAACGGGCAAGAGTGCCCGTTCCTACATAAAGCAAAGCGAACCCTCAATCCGCTCTGTAAACAGTTTTCCCACTCACAATCGTCGCCACAACTTTCCCCGTGAACTGCCAGCCGTCAAACGGCGTGTTGCGCGAAAGCGATAATGATTTCGCGCCCTCGAACGTCCATCTCTTCCTGGGATCGAAAATAGTTACGTCAGCGAAATTGCCGCGGGCCAGCGATCCGCGGCCGCGCAGATCGAATACCCGCGCCGGTCCAGCAGTGAACAGCTCGACAATACGGGTCAGCGGAATTTTATGCTCGCGATGCAGCTTGGTAATGGCCAGCGCCAACGCCGTCTCGAGGCCCGTGATGCCGAAAGCGGCGCGCTCGAATTCCACTTGCTTTTCATGCAGGGCGTGCGGAGCGTGATCGGTCGCAATGGCGTCGACAGTCCCATCGGCCAGCGCTACAAGAATCGCCTCGCGGTCGCTGGCTGCGCGCAGCGGAGGGTTCATTTTGAAGTTGGTGTCGTATTCGCCGACATTTTCGTCGAGCAAAGTGAAGTGATGCGGCGTAACTTCGCAAGTGACGCGAGCCTTTGCCCGTTTGCCCCGGCGCACCGACTTGAGCGCGTTCGAAGTAGAAAGATGAGCCACGTGCAGCCGCGATTCGCGGATCTGCTGCGCCAGCGTCACGTCCCGATCCACAATGCCGGCTTCCGCCGCGGCCGGCATGGCGCGCAGTCCCAGCCGAAAGCTGGTTGCGCCTTCGTGCATCGAACAATTCTCCGTGAGCCGCGTGTCCTCGGCATGCTGCACCACGGGAAAGTTCAACTCGGCGCCAAGGCGCAGCGCCATGCGCATGATGTCATCGTCGAGGATGGGCTTGCCGTCGTCGGTAACGGCGACAGCCCCAGCGCGTTGCAACGCTGCGAAATCACTGAGAGTCTGCCCGCGGCTGCCGCGCGTGGCCGCGCCGAGGGGAAACACGTTGACCACCGCGCCGCGCTCCGGACTGCGCAGCCACGTGACCCACTCGGCGGTGTCGACCACCGGCGCAGTGTTGGGCATCGTGCAGACGGATGTGAATCCCCCGGCCGCGGCAGCAGCGGTCCCGCTGGCGATGGTTTCCTTATTACTTTGTCCCGGCTCGCGCAAATGCACGTGCAGATCGATGAAGCCGGGAGCTACGATCAACCCGCGCGCGTCAAGCTTCTCGTCAGCACCGCCGCGAATCTTGTTTGGCGCTGCAACTTCGGCGACGCGCCCGTCGCGCAGCAACACGTCCATAGGCGCGTTGATCTTCGCCGCAGGATCAATCAACTGCCCGCCTCTGATCAGCAGGCTGGGATTCTCGGCGCGCGTCATCGAACAGCTCCCACTAAATTCCCGCTGTCATCCTGAGCCGCGGTTTTCGCGGCGAAGAGCCTGCCCTGAGCCTGCCGATGGGACCTATGCAATTTGCAGGCGGTGCAGATGTTGCCGGCAGGTTGCACAGGTCCTTCGCTTCGCTCAGGATGACAGCGTTTAGAGTTCATTTCGCCTTCCCCAACGCCCTCGCCAAAATCGCCATCCGCGTCGGCACGCCGTTGTGCACTTCTTCCACAATCACCGACTGCGGCCCGTCGGCAACATCGGCCGTCAACTCCAGCCCGCGGATAATCGGCCCAGGATGCATCACGATCGCATCGCGCTTGGCCAGCTTCAGCCGCGCCGCGGTCATCTGGTAGCGCGCGATGTAGTCCTGCACGCGAATTTTCTGCCCGGCCAGGCGTTCTTTCTGCACACGCAGCAGCATCACCACATCCATGCCGCGCAACCCCTCTTCAACCTGACGCGTAATTCGCAGCCCCGGCACAAGCGTCGCCGCGATCTCCGGCACAAACTCGGGCGGACCGCAAAGTGTAATCTTTACTCCGAGCTTGGTCAGCAAATGGCACGCCGACCGCGCCACGCGGCTGTGCAGGATGTCACCGATGATCGCAGCCTGCAATCCCCTGAACGACTTCTTGTGCTTCAGAATGGTGAAAGCATCGAGCAGCGCCTGCGAAGGATGCTCGTGCATGCCGTCGCCAGCGTTAATGATCGGAATATCGAGATGCTGCGCCATCAAGTGCGGCGCTCCCGCCGAAGGATGCCGGATGACGATTGCATCGGCCCCCACAGCACGCAGCGTGTAGCCCGTGTCGAGCAGCGACTCTCCCTTCTCGATGCTCGATCCCGAGGACTGCACCAGCGTCGTCATTGCCCCGAGCGACTTCGCAGCAAACTCAAACGACGAACGCGTGCGCGTGGAGGCTTCGTAAAACAGAAGAGCGATGCGCTTGCCGCGCAGCAACGGCCGGGCCTTCAGCGGATTCATGCGGCGGGCCAGCTTGAGCAGGCCCAGGATTTCCTTCGCGTCCAGGGGTTCGATCCCGAGCAGCGAACCGCGTGCAGGCTTATTCATCGCGTGAAAGGTAAAAAGATAAACGCTGCATCATACGCGGCGAGCGGAACCGCTGCAAGAGCGGCAATTCGGGCTGTCGGTAGCACATGATATGTCCGGTTGAGATAGCAAGTGAAATGTCCGCTTAGCGGGCGGCGAGGGTAGGAGACCATGCGGAGCATGGAATCCTACACGAGGGCCGCAGTGGAGAGGGCGATGAA
>JBAUAN010000050.1:0-29914 GCA_049675725.1 Candidatus Sulfotelmatobacter sp.
TTTTTGGCACCGCTTTTTTGCCAGAGAGGTTTGAGGACCAAGACTCTGGAAATCTCACGCTAATCACTCGCGGTGGGATCCTCTTTCGAAGATCGCTCCACCAACCATCGATTCGGCCCCGAACTGCGACCATGATTCTTCTATGCGAACATCCCGCCCCATGCGGGATGCGAGAGCGCCCAATCAATCCTGCGGTCTAGCTTGCGCCGACCAGGGGCACCCGCGAGCTGCTCTCGATGCGAACGATCTCTGGATACGCCGTGTTGGTGCGCAGCATCCAGTAGAGTCGTACGGCTAATTTGCGCGCCGTTGCCACCTTGGCCACCCCCTTCGGCTTCTGATGACAGCGATGCAAATACTGCTTCTTCATTCCCGGATCGAAGCGCACCGCGATCTGCGCCGCCTCCACCAGCAACGAGCGCAGCATGCGGTTGCCTTGCTTAGTGATCGCACCCAGCTTCTGCCGTCCGCCCGAACTTTCTTCGCGTGGAATCAGCCCCAGGTAACTGGCCACCTGCTTGCCGCGCTGGAAGCGGCTTACGTCGCCGATGGTCAGCACATAGGCCAGCGCCGTGTTCGGACCCACTCCCGGCTGCGTCATCAACAACCGGGCCTGCGGGTTTTCTTCCGCCGCGGTTTGCACCGCGACGTCGAGTTGGCCGACCTGCTGGTTCAACACCTCGAGCAGTCCCAGCAAATCTTCCCGCCGGCACGCTGCCCACGGCTTTAGCGGAAGCTCGCGCAACATCTTCTGCCCCGCCTGGCTCCACAGCGTGCGCTTCTTCTGCATTCCCTTGTTCATGGAAAGGTGTTGCAGTTCGTTTTTTACCCGGCTGCGTATCTCCACCAGTTTGTGACGGTGCAACACCAACTGCCGCAGATCCCGCTGCTCCCGGTCCGGTGTCCAGAGCCGCGGAAAACGGCCTTGCACCACCAGCTTCAGAATATGCGCCGCGTCCCGCTTGTCCGTCTTCTGCTTGCGCACATAACTAGCCCGGATCTGCGCCGCATCTCCCACCCAGATCTCGTGCCCCAGATCCTCAACCAGTTCCACGAACCACTGGCTGTTGCCCGTGGCCTCCATGCCGATCAACCCCGGCGCCGCCAGTTGTTCATAAAACATTTTGGCGTCACCGTTGGCATGCACTAGCTTCCGTTCTCCGCAATCTCCTGTCTCCGCGTCTAACCAACTCACTTGTTGCCAGCTGGGATGGAAATCACATCCTATAATCATCATCTGCGAAGGCTCCTTTCTTCCCAGCGTCTTTGTCCTCAAACCAAGACTACCGGGTTCAATCGAGCCTTCGCTCTTATCCAATCAATCTTTGCGCGTTCTCTGCGCAAAGGTGGGAATCACTGCCGCCGACGGAAGGATCGAAACACCACTCCCTAGCGAAAGAAGCTCCGTGGTCGCCCGTCAGAGAACGCGAACACATCTTGCCAAATCCTCAAAGGCCGAAGTATTGGTTCTGCATCGCAAGTCTTATACTGGCGGTGGCAGGCGAGATTTGTGCCTAGGTAGTTATTGCTCTAATGAAAGTAGTAATCGACACGACCGTATTTGGCCAAGGGTTCAATGCTCGTTCGGCCGACGTTCGACTTCTGAAAGAATTCATTGATCGCACGCATGCGGAACTGTGTGTTCCCGGAATCGTTCTCGACGAAGCGGTCAATCTAGTCAGGAAAAGCATTGAAGAGGTCAATGCAAAGCTTGAGACGACGCAACGCCTCACTGGCGATGAGAAGATGTACTCGAAGTTCGATGTAAGTGCTGGGCTGACAGCGCACCGCGGTTCCATCGACAACCTATTCGCATATCTGAAAGCGCGGGTCCTAGCCTACCCGACGGTAGAGCATAAGGAGTTGGTCATGAGGGCCCTTGCGCCGAACAAACCATTCGTCTCCGGCGGCCGCGGGTACCGGGACGCCCTAATCTGGTTTTCCCTGCTTGAACTAGCGCAAGCTTGCACTGAAGAGATTAGTTTCATCAGTGACAACTCTGACGACTGGTGCCATGGCAGGAAGGATTTTCGGTTGCATTCGGATTACGTTAAGGATATGAAGAGCAAGGGCATCGAGATCTCTCGGGTTCGGTTCTTCTCGTCACTTGGGCAGTTCACCCAAGAATGCTCGATAGCAAATTTGCCAGAGTCGCCTAAGGGGCCCGAAAAGCTGAAGGATGAGACCCCGAATTATCAGCAGCTACTGACAGACCGCAAAGAATGGGTGACACCGCTGATTGAGAGATCCCTACCGTCATTTCTGGTGGAGATCAGCCGCTTCAACGCACTCCTTGAGGATGTGGAATTGGTCGCAATGGTTGGCCCGACAGAAATTCGGAGCCTCCCGCGCCGCATTTTGGAAGGCGACCGGGGAGTTCTTCAATTCTCGGCGGAATACAAACTTGCAGTAGAGTTTTCGATTCGCCGGGCAGAACTGGCCGCCTGGTCCCAGAGGCTCTCTTTCCACCAGAGAAGAGATCTGAATGATCATCAGCTACGGGTCATGTGCACCGTGCCCGTGAGGATATCTTTCCACGCTATCGAGCGTGAAGAAGAGATCGAAGGCCTGTCTATCGTCTCAATTGCCCTAATGGGTGAATACAAGTCGGCTTTCACGGGCCCCGACACTGTTGCTGTCAAGCTCAACCAAATGGAGATCCATGCCCCTCAGCACAGAGATCGAGGGGTCGTGACCTGCGCGACGTGCCAAGAAGAATTTGGGGTTGGAGACCACACCCTCTTTCCCGGCACGCAAACTTGGGGGCATCTGGTGGCGAAATTAGAAGGCCTTCTGGCCGAAGACCACCGGGCTGGTCGCGGTCACGCGAACCTCTACAATCTTGTCGGCCCGTATCGAATCGATTGACCAACACCTCCAGTTTCGCCACTGACCGGATCAATGCCGGGGCGGGTGCCCCGAATCTGGGTGCCCCATTTCTCGCGTCCCTTGCGAGAAGTGGGAAGGCCCCCACTACTTTTGATCGGGAAACTCTCGAGCGATCCTTTTCAGCACCTGTTCGCCCGGTATCGTCTTTACCCGTCCAGACCGGATGTCGTCGATGCGGCGCTTGATCTCTTCGTCCCAGGCTGCTTCGACGCCCTCCTCTGCGGGCTCGTCGTCGAGGCTGGCGATCAAACGATCGATGAGCAATCCGCGCTCTTGAGTGGAAAGTGCCAGCGCCTTTTCGAGTAGTTCCGAGAGTTGTGGCGTCACTTGTGCCATGACCACCTCGCAGCGCCATTTTACACCCGCGTATTCCCCGACAGGAGGTGCCCGGCACGCGCAAAGTCAAAAGCGGACGGACAAGAGTGTCCGTCCTACACGTGCAAGGTCGCGGGCGGCGAATGAGGGACACCAGTCTTGCCGAAGCCCGAAGCCTGAAAGCCGAAGCCCGCCCTCGTCCCCCTTTACTTTCAACGACATAGCCCCGTATAATCCCCCACAGCACCGCTAAACCTCAATTTTTCGCCGTTCGTTGGGTTGTGGATGCGCATTCCCTAGGCCTGCAATACGATAGCTGCAGTCACCATCCCAGGGAAAAGTGTATTGACCCAGGTTGTATGGTCCGGTTTTACGTGGGCCAGTTTCATTCCCAGGGAGAGCCACAAGTTGCATTGGGTTTCTCAGGCAAAGGGTAAGGAGAGGACTAGCCGCAAGGCCAGCCCGATCCACGGAGCAGAAGGTGTTGATTTAAGCTAAGAGCCAAGAGCCAAAAGCTAAAAGCCAGGAGCTAGAAGCTAATATGCGCAAGCCGATCAAGTACGTGGAAAAAGTAGCTGTTGCCGCCGCCAAAGGCGCCTGGGTTGTATTCGATGGCCTCAATCGCATCAAGCCCAACCCATCGCCCACCCCTAAATGGTCCGACAAGCCGCTGCTCAAGTCCTACGAGAAGTCGAAGCCACCGCTCGGCTGGCCCCGCTCCACCGATTCGCTGTGCCCGAAGTGTGTGCCGGAAATCCGCCAGCAGATTCTTGACGGCAAACTGCCGCACGAAGTGCTGATGAACGAAAAGGTCGGCGAGATCAAAGCCACCATCGTCGAGCGCGACGGCAAGATTCTGATGGTGAAAGATTGCCCGAAACACGGCCACTTCGAAGACGTGATGTCGATCGACACCGATTTCTCGAAGCATCTGGAAGACGTGTTCCCCGGTCGCGACATTGCGGCGCATAATGACGAGAAGCTGCACCATCACGGGTCGTCGACCGTGAAGTATGGACGCGGGTCCGTGCTGACCATCGATTTGACCAACCGCTGCAACATGATGTGCGATCCCTGCTTCATGGACGCGAACCAGGTGGGCTTCGTCCACGAACTGCAGTGGGAAGAAATCAAGACCATGCTCGACAACGCCATCACCATCAAGCCGCGTCGTCAGATGAGCGTGCAGTTCTCCGGCGGCGAGCCCACGTTGTCGCCATATTTCCTGGACGCCGTTCGCTACGCCCGCAAAGTGGGGTACAACTCCGTGCAGGCTGCGACCAACGGAATCGAATTTGCCAAGAGCTTCGAATTCTGCCAGCAGGCAGTCGAAGCCGGCATGCGCTATGCCTATCTGCAGTTCGACGGCATCGGCAACGCCGCTAACGCACACCGCATGGTCGGCAACCTGTTTGATGTGAAGCTGAAGGCCATCGAGAACCTGCACAAGGCTGGAGTCGAAATCGTTCCCGTAGTTACCATTGTGAACGGCATTAACAATGAACAAGTCGGACGCATCATCAAGTTCGCGCTGGACAATCCAAAAACAATCAGCTTCCTGAGCTTCCAACCCGTAAGCTTCACCGGCCGCGACGAAGCCGTCACCGACGACCGCCGCCAAGCCCAGCGCTACACGCTGAGCCACCTGGCCCACGACGTAAAAAACCAAACTGGATTAGGCGAACCAAGCCGCGACTGGTTCCCCATCAGCTTCATGGGAACATTCAGCGACTGGGCCGACCTGATGCACGCCAACGACGTAAAAAACGACTGGGGCCAACTAAGTTGTGGCTGCCACCCGAATTGCGGGACTGGGATGGCGGTGATGATTGATAAGGAAACTAAGGAAGCTGTTCCGGTGACCGCGTTTTTGCATGGGGATCAGCTGGCGAAGGATATTGCCAAGGTGAATGATGCGTCGCGGGGGAAGTTTTTGACGGGGCTTGGCATGGCGCTGTGTTTGATGAAGAACTACGATCCGTACCAGTCGCCGACGCATTTTAAGCTGACGGATCTGCTGAGGAAGTTCGACAAGAACTATCACATCACGGGCAAGAATTACGGCAAAGTCGGCCCGGACCGCACGGTCGAGGACGTGATGAAGCGGCGCACCACCGACCGCTGGAACTTCCTGTTTATTGCGGGCATGTGGTTCCAGGATCTGTTCAATTACGACTTCCGGCGGACAGAGCAGTGCATTATTCCGTATGCGACGCAGGAAGGCGAAATTTCGTTCTGCGCCTATAACACGGGCGTGGGCTGGCGGAACATCATCGAAAAGATGCATATGACGGCCACGCTGACCAAGTGGTACGAAGAGCATGGACGGCATGAGATTTTTGCGGGCGGCAAGAAAGTGAAGATGGAAGACCAGTCCAGCGATTACCTGCGGCTGCGCGAAGAAATTGTGACCAACGAACTGCAGCACGATCTCGACAAGCTGGGGATCGCGAAGAACGCACGCGAAGAGAAGGTGCGGGCGAGGGATGCGAAGCAGAAGGCTACCGCGGCCGGGCTTCAGGCTTCGGCGGGGGACCCCGGACCTCAGACCTCGGACCTTGGCGAGGCGCGGGGACCGAAAGTGAATGATGAAGCTTACAACGCGCGCATGGCGGCGCTTTACCGGGAAGTGGTGCTGAAAGAGAAGCCGGTGGTGGCGGAGAACGGATTTATTCCGCTGGGCGCGCTGACGGGTAACGGGAACGGAACGCAAGCTGCGAAGCCGGAGGTTGCGGAGCCGGTAGCGGGGGATTAGGCAGCTATTGGCTCTTAGCCTTTAGCTTTTGGCTTGAACTCAAACGGGCCGCCTGCGGGCGGCCGTTTGCTTTTTAATTGGGGACGGCTCGCGGCGGCACGCGCCTTCGCGGTGGCTGCGATCGTCGCTTTGCTCCTCTCTGGCCACCGCTGCGGCGCGCCCCACCCGCTTGCCCACGAACTGGCTCGCTTCGTCGCTTCGCTCCTCAGCGGGCCAGGTCGCCCTGAAGAGTTTGATTTGCGGTGGGTTCTAAGTGCTAGTTCTTGGCTGCTGGCTTCTGGATCCTAGCTACCAGCTTCTAGCTTCTAGCTCAACCAAGAACGGGCCACTGTGGCGGCACGCGCCCCACCCGCTTGCCCACGAACTGGCTCGCTTCGTCGCTTCGCTCCTCAAGCGGGCCAAGGTCGCCGTCGAGCTTTGAGCTTCAGCTACGAGAGGCCATTTCATAAGCCCTCGTCGGCGGACACGACCGAAACCTCAGAGGCTGAACCCGGCATGTTTCTTGGCTGGTTACGGCACGGCAGGAAGAGGCCGCGGAAAAATTCCTCAGACGCAAAATGCGACCACAGGGGCTGAAGCCCGGCGCCGATTGGGGGTTTTACGCGGCGCTGAAGCGCCGCTCTTCCACCGTGCTGCACGAATTTGTGAGTTTTTCCGCAGCCTCGGGGAGGCGTGGCCGACAAGAATTGTACAAACTGGTGACAGGGCGATGACAAGGACACGGGTGCATGCGGCCTAGCATGAGGGCGATTCGCAGGTCAGGAAATGCGGAGTCGGGAGTTGAAGGCGAGGGGCGAACCGCTGGTCTGACCGCGCAAGGGAAAAAGGAGAATTCTCGCATGCAACGCCACAAGATCGCTGTCACGATATTTTTGGGGCTCGGGCTGATGCTGGCTTCGAGCGCGGCCATGGCGCAGTATCAACTGACGAGTCTGGATTCGAATCAACTGGGATGGGCAAGTCACACCGATCCGCTGCAGGTGAACGGGTGGGGAATAGCTCGATCGGCGGGTTCACCGTGGTGGGTGAGCGACCAGGGATCAGGATGGTCGACGATTTACGATGCCAAGGGAGATATAGAAGGCCTGAAGGTATCGATTCCGACGAACGGGGCGAATGGTCCGGGGCAGCCGACCGGGATTGTATATAACGGATCGACGGATGGGGAATTCCAAGTGGCAGGATGGTCGTCGGTTTTTATATTTGCGACGCTGGATGGAACCATCAGCGGGTGGGCGCCGCAGTCGAATTTTAACTCGGCGATTGTGGCAGTGAATAACTCGGCGAGCGGGTCGCAGTATACGGCGCTGGCGATCACCAACAAGCCTTCGGGGAACTTCATCTACGCGACTGACCTGGTGAACAATAAAGTGGATGTATATAACGGCAGCTTTGCGTTGGTGACTTCGTTTACCGATCCCACGATTCCTAGCGGGTGGGGGCCATTTGGCGTCACCGACATTGGGGGACTGGTCTACGTGTCGTTTGTGGACATCGCGGAGGGGCCGGGCGGAATTATTGATGTCTTCAACGAGGATGGCACGTTTGTGAACCGGCTGATTGAGGGCGCGCCGCTGAACCAGCCCTGGGGATTTGCCGTTTCTCCGAAGAATTTTGGGCCACTCAGCAACGCGCTGCTGATTTCGAATAACACGAACAGCGGGACGATCAATGCGTTCAACAGCCTGACCGGAAAATTTATCGGCACGCTGAAGGATGCGAGCGGAAAGGCGATTGTGATCAACCAGTTGTGGGCTCTCGGATTCGGTGGGGGAACGGCGGCCAACGGCCGGACGAACCAACTGTTCTTTACGGCTGGTCCGGGCAACAACCTGGCGGGGACGTTTGGAGTGATTGCATTTAAGTAGGCAAAAGGCTCGGGCGAGGGGGTGAGCAAAGGCCGCTCGAAAGAGCGGCCTTTTTGCGTGGGCGTAAGGGTCGCACGGCCGCGGCAGCGATACAGTTTGGACAGCGAGCGGAGAAAAGCGGATCATATGGAAGGCGGAAAGGCCGCAGCCATTTACCTGGCGGAGAGACAGCACAGATGACAACGGATTCAAATACGACGCCTCCTCCGGGACGAGAGCCACCCTCGTTCGGAATCGGAAAGTTTGTGTTTGCAGTGTTTTTGGCAATCATTTTTCTGCTGCTTGGTCACAACATGGTGCGGCGCCGCTTTTTTCGGGGCGGCCGATTCCACCGGAACGGTTCCCTGGGACAATAGCTGGTGAAGGATCGGCTGCCACGCATCTTGCGACCTGGCCCGGCGAAATATCTTTGCGTTTGTGCAACCGAGCTAAAAGCGCGGATATCTAAAATATCGGGAAGGCGAGGCGAAGTGAATGCCCGTGGTTGACCGAAAGTAACCGTGGCCTGCTTGTGCCGGGGAGTTTCGTTATGGTAAAAGCAGCTAGGGTCGAAAATTACTCCAGAGATGTTGTTAGCAGAACAATTCGCGATGCGACGACGGGGCATGTGGTGCGCAGTGGCGGTGCTGGTGGCCATCGGCTCGCTCACTGTGAGCCTGGCAACGCGCTATTGCTCGCCGACTGATTCTTCGGCTTACTCGACACGAACCGTCGCCAGACATGCATCTTCGAATCAGGTGCAGCGACTGGTGAAAGCCGCGAACTGGATCGCTCCGGCCCTCTGCTCTGCCGTGTTCGAGCCCGCTACGTCTTGTCCGCGCATCGCCGCCGCAGCGCCTCGAACACCCAACCGGCTTTTCTTCGACGCTCTCTACACTCGTCCACCTCCGCCATCGCCCGAATTTCTCTCGTAGTGGTTTAGCAGGTAGTACTGGGTGCCCTTTTGTGTGGCCATCATTACATGGCCATCATTACGTGGCCATCAGTGGCCGCGATGGTTTGCCCGTTTCGCGTATTTTGAAATCCGCGAAGCGCCGGAACCGTCGGAAAAGGGCGAAGCCTCGAGTAAGATCGGAACTGCGAGCACAGCGTATTTCCCAGGTGGAAGGTAATTCAGTTTGTCGAAAGGAAACGCAAATGGCCGTCAGGTCGATGCTGACCGAGGCAGATCTCGACGCTCTGCGCCGCTTTGACACCTGCATGGTCTCGAATGCGATTGAGACGTTTGACGCAAGACTGCGGAACACAGGATTTGCCGACGCGAGCGTTCGTTGCATCTTCAAAGACACTTCTCCCATGGTGGGATACGCGGCCACAGCCCGGCTTAGAAGTGGGGAACCACCCATCGTGGGAGGCAGCTTCCATGACCGAGCCGATTTCTGGAAGAGCATTCTGGAGATTCCAGCGCCGCGCATT
Organism: Candidatus Sulfotelmatobacter sp.; assembly: GCA_049675725.1. Lineage (GTDB taxonomy): Bacteria > Acidobacteriota > Terriglobia > Terriglobales > Acidobacteriaceae > Sulfotelmatobacter. The sequence continues at coordinate 9,244 of JBAUAN010000050.1, forward strand.
CTCGTCCTGGAAGACATGGACGAACCGCCTGGTCGAGGTGCTTTCGTCGGGGATATGCACGCGGCAATCGTAAAGGCGCTGGGATGCATTGGATACGTGACCAACGGCGCGGTTCGAGAGTTGCCGGCGGTGCGAGCCATGGGCGTTCAACTATTCGCCGGCAGTGTCGCCGTGTCGCATGCCTATGCGCACATTTTCGATATTGGGGCCGCGGTAAAGGTGGGGGGGATGGAAGTTCGTCCCGGAGACCTGTTGCACGGCGATCGCCATGGAGTGTTGACGGTTCCGAGCGGAATTGCCGCCAGGATTCCGGCTTCCGCGGCGGAATTGCAACGTCGAGAGAAGAAGATTATCGACTTTTGCCGATCAAGCGCCTTTTCTGTGGCGGGGCTGGGCGAAGTTATGAAATCGGCGGGGTAGCGACGCAACATGGGTGAAGCGTTTGGTGAAGGATGCGGTGGTGCGGATTGGAGCGGGCTGGGAATGCTAGAGAAAGCTGGTAAATGTAACCCGATGAATGAGCGGCGCAGGCGATCCGGCGGAATACGAACGCGAGGAAGCAGGCCGGAGAAGCTGGCTTTCTATTCGCTCGCCATTGTGGTGGTCGCGATGGCGCTCGAATTGGCGGCTTGCTCGGGCGATAAGCGGGTCTCGGCGGGCGAAGGTGCAACCGTTGGTGTGACCAAGGTGGTGAGAAAGTCTCTGGGCCGGCAAATTACGCTGTCGTCGGAGTTGGTGCCGTTTCAGGAGATTGATGTTTACGCGAAAGAGTCGGGCTATGTGAAGAAATTGGATGTCGATTATGGAACGCGCGTAAAGGCGGGCCAGGTGATCGCGACCCTGGAGATTCCGGAGCTAGAGGAGCAGTTGCAAGAGGATCAAGCTGAAATCAAGAATGCTACGAATCAGGTGAGCCGCGCGGACAACGAACTGAAGCGGTACGATGCGCAATATCAAGCTCTGCATCTGCAGTACACGCGCTTGAAAAGCGTTTCCGAAACTCAGCCGGGCATCGTGGCGCAACAGGAAGTGGACGATGCCCAGGGCAAAGATCTGGCGGCGGCTTCTCAAGTGGACGCCGGCAAAGCGTCCCTGGAAGCCACGCAGAGCCAGCTCTCGGTAGCCCGGGCGAAATTGGCGCACGATCAGGCATTATTCGACTACGCGAAAATTACCGCGCCGTTTGCGGGAGTGATTACCGAACGTTATGCCAACCTGGGAACGCTGGTGCAGGCGGGTACGGGTTCGAGCACGCAGGCGATGCCGATCGTCCGCTTGTCTGAGGATGATTTGTTTCGTTTGGTGATTCCGGTTCCGGAATCGTATGTCCGCTACATTCACGTTGGCGACCACGTGGATGTTCACGTGCCGTCGCTCAACCGGACTTTTCCCGGGAAAGTGGCGCGCTTCTCGGTGGATGTGCGGGAAGACACTCGCACCATGCACACGGAAGTGGACGTTCCGAATCCGGAGCGAGTTCTGCTGCCGGGTCTTTATGCCGACGCAGAGCTTGTGCTTGACCGCAAAGAAGATGTTCCGACGGTGCCAGTGCAGGCGCTGAATCATGAGGCCGACAAAACGACGGTCTACGTGGTGAACGGGAATGGAGAACTGGAAGACCGCAGCGTGCAACTGGGACTGCAGACCGCCAGCGACGCCGAAATCGTCTCTGGAGTGAAGGAAGGCGAGCTGATCGTGATCAGCGATCGCGGTGGTCTGAAGGCTGGCCAGAAAGTTCACCCGCAGGCGGTGACGGTGATGAATTACCACGAGGACAACGCGCAATAGAAGTTAGCGATTCGTGAATGCCTGAAGCAGTGCCGGATGCAACAGGACAAAATTTTATGCCAGGGTTTTCAATTCGTAATCCGTACTTCATCATCGTGATCTGTCTGGTGCTTCTGGTCATAGGTGTGACCAGTCTGGCGCGGATGCCGGTCGACTTGTTTCCGCCGATTAACCTGCCCGAAGTTGTGGTCGCTACGTTTTACTCCGGCATGCCGCCGCAGGATATCGAGACCGACATTACGGATCCCCTGGAGCGTTTTTTCACACTGGCTTCCGGCGTGGACCATATGGAATCGCGGTCGATGCTGGGCGTGAGTATTATCCGCGTTTATTTCCAGCCGGGAACCAGTGCAGACGCCGACGTTACCGAGTTATCGAACCTGGCGCTGGCTGACCTGAAGCGTCTGCCGCCGGGAACCCTGCCTCCGGTGGTTTTGAAGTTCGATGCGTCCAGCCTGCCGGTGGCGCTGGTTACGGTCAAGGGCGAGGGACTGAATGAAACTCAGCTCCACGACTACGCGCAGTTCCAGATTCGCAACCAGATCGCGGTGGTGCCGGGCGCCGAGATCCCGGGCGTGTTCGGCGGAACCTACCGGCAAATCATGGTCTACGTGGATCCCTACAAATTGCTCTCGCGGCAATTGAGCCTGATGGACGTGGTGGGAGCGGTGAATGACGCAAACCTGATCCTGCCCGCGGGCGACGTGAAGATGGGGCCGTACGACTATTTTGTTTACTCCAACAGCCTGGTTGACAACATGGACGAACTGGGCAAGATCCCCTTGAAAGTCAAAGGAAACTCCTGGGTCACGGTAAACGATGTCGGAAAGGCGGAGGATGCACACGGGATTCAATCGAACATAGTCCGAATTGATGGCCAGAGATCTGCCTACATTCCCATCATGAAGCAGGGGGGCGATACCAACACGATCGCGGTGGTGGATGGCGTCCGCCAAGTCATCCAGCACCTCTACGACATCCCCAGGCAGATGACCACGAGCATTGTCTTCGACCAGTCCGTATACGTGAAGGAGGCAATCCGCACCGTTCTGCACGAGGGCTTTCTGGGGTTGATTCTCACCAGCGTGATGATCCTGATTTTTCTGGGAAGCTTCCGCGCCACGTCGGCGGTGTTGCTCTCCATTCCTTTGTCCGCACTGGCCGCCTTTGTGGTGCTGGCGCTGTTGGGAGCGACGGTGAACACGATGATTCTGGGTGGAATGGCGCTGGCATTCTCGCGCGTGATCGACAATTCCGTGATCTCGCTCGAGAATATCTACCGCCATCTGGAAATGGGAGCCGAGCCGATGACCGCCGCGGAGGTCGGCGGGTCGGAAGTAGCTCTGGCTGTGCTGGCTGCAACCCTTGTCAATGTGGTTGTTTTCTTCCCCGTTGTCTTTCTCTATGGCGTTGCCAAGTTTCTGTTCTCGGCGTTGGCGCTGGCGTTTTGTCTGTCCTTGCTGGGTTCGTTCCTCGTGGCAATGACCGTGATTCCTTTGTTCTGCTCCCGTTTCCTGAAAGCTGTGGCTCACATCCCGAAACCGGAGAAGGAAGATGAGTACGAGGTTGAACCCACCACGGCGGCGGATCATTCCTGGCTGGAGCGGTTCAACGCCCGCTTCAACCGCACGTTCAACAAGGTGCTTGACTTTTACGAGTACTGGGTGCGACGGGCGCTGCGGCGGCCCGCGCTTACGGTGGCGCTGCTGAGCGCGGTGTTCCTGGTAAGCCTGGCGATTTATCCGCTGCTGGGTTTAGCATTTTTTCCAAAGACGGACGCCGGCCAATTCACCATCAACCTCAAAGTGCCCACCGGTACGCGCATCGAGATGACCGATCAATATGTCGCGAAGGTGGAAGACCTGATCCGGCACACGGTAGAAGCGAAAGATCTCAGGCGAATTGTGTCCAATATCGGTGTTGTCCCGGATTTCTCCTCGCTGTATACCGCCAACTCCGGGCCATATACAGCGACCGTGCAGGTTGCGTTAAACGACTCCCATCACCTCAGCAGTTTCGAGTATATGGACCGTGTGCAGAAGGCGATGGCAAGCCAGTTTCCAGAAATCCGGACATTCTTTTCCAGTGGCTCCATGGTGGATGCCATTCTGAACATGGGGATGCCGGCGCCGATTGACGTGCAGGTGAGCAGCCCCGATCTGAACCAGATTTATGACATCGCGCAGAATCTGGCCGCTCGTTTTCGGGAGGTGCATGGGGTCGGCCAGGTCTACATTCCGCAAGACATGAACTACCCAGCCCTCCGGCTCGATGTAGACCGCGTACATGCCGGCGAGTTGGGCCTGACGCAGAAGAATGTAGTGGACAATGTGATTACCGCGCTCAATTCCGACTACATGATCGCTCCCAATTATTGGGTCGATCGCAAGAGCGGGAATGATTACTACGTCACGGTGCAGTTCTTCGAACACGGAGACGCCGCTATTCACAACCTGCTCGACCTGGGGCAGATTCCCTTGCGAGACCCTTCCACGGGAGCGGAAATGAGTTGCGGCCCCACCGGCCCCCCGCGGCCCGGAATCACCCGCTCTTCGTGGGCCTGTGGTGGACAGGGCAGGCCGATTACTGTTCTGAAGAATGTTGTGAACGTGAAGCAAATCCTGACGCCAACCGAAGTGGACCACTACCAGATCCAGCGCGCGATCGATATCTACGTTACGCCCAGCGGCGAAGATCTGGGGCGCGTTACCGGCGCTGTTCGCGACATTCTCTCAAAGGCCAACATTCCGGGCAACGTCCGCGTGAATCTGCGCGGAATGGTGCAAGGCATGGAGGCCTCGTTCAAAAGCTTTGCGTTCGGCTTGCTGATTTCGTTTGTCCTGCTCTTCCTGATTCTGACGGCTCAATTCAAGTCGTTCATCGATCCGCTCCTGATCATGCTGGCGATACCGATGGGCTTTGTGGGCGTGTTGATCGCCCTGCCGCTCACCCATGACACATTGAACGTAATGTCATTGATGGGAGTGCTGATGCTGGTGGGTGTCGCCGGATCCAACAGCATTCTGATCGTTGATTTCGCTCATAATCTGGAGCGGCAAGGATTGTCGCCGGCCGATGCGGTGATTACCGCGTGCCGAGTGCGGCTGCGCCCTATCTTGATGACCTCGCTGGCCACCATTCTCGGCATGATTCCCCTGGCGCTGAAGCTGGGGACTGGAGCGGAGCAATACACGCCGATGGCCCGCGCGATCATCGGCGGGCTCACGTCCTCCGTTCTTCTGACCGTTTTTATCGTGCCAGCAGCTTACCTGCTGGTGTACGGCAAGCGCGGTGCGAAGGCCGCGGCGAGTGCAACGCCGGAGACAGCGGAATGAAAAACGTATTGCGAATCTGTCTGGCATTGGTGATGCCGGTGTGCAGCCTGGCGCAGGGAGGGAACGGTTCGGGAACATCATCGTTGATATTGCCTTCCGCTCCCATGCCGCAACAGGCAGCCTCGCCCGCGAGTTCGAGCGCGCCGATGGCGAGCGCTGCTCCGCAACACGATCCGGGAAAGCCAACGGTTTTGTCTCTGAAGGATGCACAGGCGCTGGCTTTAAAGAATAATCCCGTAATTTCTGTTGCCCGGCTGACCGCGCTGGCGTCGCAGCAGGTGACCCGAGAAGTGCGGTCGAATCTATGGCCGACGGTGACGGCGAATCTTACCGCGGTGAACGCCGATCATGGTTCGCGGATCACGGCCGGCATGCTGAGCAATTCCGCCATCTATCAGCGCGCGGCCGCCGGCGCCACGGTGAATCAACTGCTCACTGACTTTGGGCGCACGACAAACCTGATTTCGAGCGCCAATCTGGCGGCGAAAGCCGAAAACCAGAATGCGATCGCCACTAAAGAGCAAATTCTTCTGGCGGTGGATCAGGCGTTCTACAATGCACTGCAAACTCAAGCTGTTCTGACTGTGGCTCGGCAGACGGTGGCTGATCGGCAAACGGTTGCAGACCAGGTCGGCGCACTTTTCAAGAACAAGCTGAAGTCGGAACTTGATTTCAGCTTTGCGAATGTGAACCTGGCGCAAGCGAAACTGCTGCTTCTGGACGCAGAAAACAACGAGAATGCTTCGCTGGCTTCGCTTTCCGCGGTGCTTGGGTTTGCGAACCTGCAGAACTTCCATCTGGCGGAGGATACAACCGCGATCACCCCTCCGCAAAGCAACGTGGACGATTTGATTTCCACGGCGTTGGCGGTGCGGCCGGAAATCGTGTCGCTGCAATTCCAGTCTGAGTCTGCGAAGAAATTCCAGACAGCGGAGCGGGACTTGCTGCTCCCGGATATTCGCGCGCTGGGCGTCGCGGGGGACACGCCGGTAAGGAATCCTATCCTGTCGAGCACCTATTGGGCCGTGGGAATGAATGTGGAAATCCCGCTCTTCAACGGCTTTCTTTTCAGCGCGAGGCAGCGTGAGGCGGCGCTCGCGGCGCAAGCCACGCAGGAGCGTTTGCGTGATCTCCGCGACCGGATCGCACGCGATGTCCGCACCAGCTGGCTCAACGCGACCACCGCCTATGATCGGCTGGCCGTGACGCAGCAACTGTTGGAGCAAGCCAAGCTCGCCTTGAACCTGGCGCAGGCCAGATACAAGTTGGGCCTGGGTTCGATTGTCGAACTCAGTCAGGCGCAGCTACAGCAGACGCAGGCGCAAATCAGCGACGCGCAGGCAGGGTATGACTGCAGGCTTGCTCTCGCGGTTCTGCAATATCAGACGACCGGGATTTAGCGAAAGCCCAGGTTTCAGCGCGGCTCGAGCCGTATCCTGATTCTTTGCGGCATCGCTTCCTGGACGTCTGCCTCGCACATCCTTTCCTGCTAAGCCCTTCATGCTACGGCCATTCATCAGAAATTCACCAGTTTGTAACTGTCCTGTAACACGGCGCCGATAGAACCAGAACCAGAACATCATTCCAACGACGTATAGAACCGACGTGGGGCGGAATTGTGTTCGCTGGCGGTCGAGCGTCATACCGAGAGTGAAAGAGGCCATCACACAGGAAGAAAAGAAACAGAGCAACCAGTCCAACAGGTCCTGCAAACGTAAATAGGCTGTGCAAATCTAGTGAAGAAAATTAAGGAGAGTCTCATGAAATCTGCGTGGATGTTATGCGCAATTCTGTTTCTGGCGACAGCGCTGGTGGCGCAAACCGACACGGCGCCCAAACCCAGGAAAACGAAGGCTGGCGTGGTGACGGCGGCAGAGGTGCAGGAGCTGAAGGACGCCATTGCCGCGCAGCAAGCCGCGCTGGCGCGGCAGGAGCAACAGATCCGGGAGCTGAGGGAAGAGTTGCACGGCAAGGACCAGGCTGTGCAGCAGGCCGCAGCCGCTGCGGCCGACGCCTCCGGCAAAGCCGAGGCGGCCCAGGCAGAGGCAGCGCAACAGCAACAGGCGTTCGTGGCGGTAAAGAGCGACGTTGCCGATCTCAAGACCAACGTCACCAATACGGCGCTTAGCCTGCAAGAGACGCAGAAGAGCGTGAAGGCGGGGACGGAAACCCCCATGGCGCTGCGCTACAAGGGGATTACGATCACTCCGGGCGGCTTTCTGGCGGCTGAATTTGTGCGGCGATCGAGGGCTCTCGGTTCCGATATCAATACACCTTTTAATTCTCTGACGATGCCCGGGGCGTCACAAAGCAACATGTCAGAGTTCTTCGGTTCTGGCCGGCAGTCGCGAGTTTCCATGCTGGCCGAGGGCAAACTGTCGATGGCCAAGCTGTCCGGCTACGTGGAAGCAGACTTCCTTTCCGCCGGCATCACGTCGAATAACAACGAAAGCAACAGCTATACGCTTCGCCAACGGCAGGCGTGGGGTCAGGCTGCATTTGACGACGGATGGAGCATAACCGGCGGCCAGATGTGGAGTCTGGTGACGGAAACGAAACACGGCATGGACAACCGCACCGAAGCTACGCCCATGACCATCGACCCGCAGTATAACGTGGGTTTCACATGGGCGCGGCAGTACGGGCTGCGTGTGGTGAAGAACTTCAACAACAAAGTTTGGTTTGGAGCATCGATCGAGAACTCGCAGGCCACGATCACCAGCCATAACAACGCGGCCAATTTCCTCGTGGGCTCTGCGGGCGCCGGCGGCGGCCTCTACAACAGCGGGATCACCACTTGCAGCACCAGCGGCAGCGGGGTTACTACCTGCAGCCCGGCAGCCAGCTATTCCTTCAACCCGTCGCCCGATATCATAGCCAAGCTGGCGTTCGAACCTGGCTTTGGACACTACGAAATCTTCGGGGTATTCAGCAGCTTCCGGGACCGCGTGTTTCCCTGCGAAGACCTCCCGGCGGGCGCGTCCTGCGGCAGTGCGACGGCAGTGGCACCCAACGGGTTGGGAGCTTTCAACTCCACCAAAGACGGCGGCGGCTTCGGAGCCAATGCCCGCTGGTCGTTTGCCGACAAGCACTTCGACTTTGGATTGCATGGCTTCGGCGGCAGCGGAGAAGGCCGCTACGGCTCAGGCGGTCTTCCCGATGCGTCGGTTAAGTACGACGGATCGCTCTATCTGATCAAGAGCCTCCAGGGACTGGCGACGCTGGAGTGGCACGGACCGAAACTGGATATTTACGTGAACGGTGGCGCGGAGTACGCGAGCAGGGCAGCGGATCTGGATCTCAATACGCTTAAGTATGTGGGCTACGGGTCGCCGTTCTTCAGCAATGCCGGTTGCTACACCGAGACCGGTCCCGCGAACGGAGCCGGATTCCTGCCTGGCAGCCTCTCCGGTTGCACGGCGGACACTCGTGTTCTTCTCGAAGGTACCGTTGGTTTGTGGTTCAAGCCTTACGATGGAACAAGAGACAAGGTGAACCATGGCCGCATCCAGTGGGGACCGCAGTTCTCCTATGTAAGCCGCGATGCATGGTCGGGAACAGCTCCGGCGGGAGTCAGCAACTCGCCGCACGGGCTGGACTTCATGATCTTCACCTCGTTCCGCTATTACCTGCCGTAATCACTAGCTCGGGAAAAAGCAAAGCCGCATCCACATGGGTGCGGCTTTTGCTTTGACTGTTAAATATTGCTTTTGCTCCCTGATAAATCTGCAAGAACACGTGCCCAACGGGATCGAGGATACGTGCTCAATAATAGGGACTCCGAAATAGGAACACCGCCGGCCCGGAAAGGAGAGTAGCCAAAACCGGGCCGGCGGCGATTCTGAAGGGAAGGCGCCCCTGAGAAAGTTTTGAGTCTAGGGCAAGTAATAACGGAATGACGTGAATACCATGTTGTCGATTCCGTTAGGTTCCCCACCCACGCCTGACCAGGTATTGCGAGTGACGTAGGAATACTGCGTGCCGAACTGGAACTTACCCCTCGGCCCGCTGTAGAAGCGATACCAGAATCCGGCGGTTCCTTCGATCAGAGCGCGCGTATCAGCAGTGCAGTGACTCAGGCTCCCCGGGCTGAACCCGCCAGAGCCGGGCGGGGTCTCGGTCAAGCATCCGGCGTTGCTGAACCCCGGGGCGCCGTAGCCAACGTCACCAACCGGCGTGGTGGCTCCGGCAAGCACTGTGGAATCGTAGTCGTAGGTCCGGGCGGCGTACTCGACTCCGCCGTATCCGTAAATATCGAATTTCTTGAGGTGCAACTCCAGAGTGCTCAGCCCTTGCAAGTTCTTGATCAAATGAATTGTGCCGTCGGCGTTGATCGAGGCATCCGCGAGCCCTCCCGGGGCGTAGCGCCCGATTCCATTGCCGCCGAAACCCTTTAAACCAAAAACAACGTGCCTCGCAATATTCCAGCGTGCGCTTGCGCCGATGCCACCGCCTTCCCTGGAAGCGTTATAAGCCAGAAGAGCACTGGGCGCGGTCAGGCTGCCGCAGGTCGCGCTCGCATAGTTCTCCACGCAGGGAAACACGCGATCGGTAAATCGATCGGCGAGCCCGAAGATCTCGTAGTGGCCGAACCCTGGATCAAACGCGACCTTGGCGATCAGATCGGGCGCGGGATTGAAGGAATAATTGGCGGTGGTGTTGTAGCTGTTGCTGGCGCCAGCTTCGCCGAGCAAGAAGTTGGAAACGTTGTTGTGCGTGGTGAGTGTGGCCTGCGGATTCTCGATTGCGACCGCAAACGCAACCTTGTCTCCGAAGCTCTTGGTTACGCGGAGTCCATACTGGCGCGCGAAGATGAAGCCGACGTTGTATGACGGGTCGATGGTCTTGGGCCGGGCATCGTTGGTTCGACCAAGATCGTCGTCGGGAGAAATTCCGCGGCCGTTCTCCGTCACCAGGCTCCACGACTGGCCGCCCAGGAAACTCCAGCCATTTTCAAACCTAACCTGCCCCCACGCCTGGCGGAGCCGGAGAGTGTAACTGTTCGTCTCGGTCGAGGTCGAGGTGACTCCGGCAGAGAGGAAGTCGGCCGAGACGTAGCTGGAAAGATCCATATTCTTCATGCGGCCATCAACGAAGGAGGTGATCTTAGACTGGCGAGCTGAGCCGAAGAATTCTGGGATCTGGCTTTGGGAAGCGCCCGGCATGGTGAGCGAATTAAAAGGAGTGGAGACGTCTGCTCCGAGCGCTCTCGACCGCCGCACAAATTCGGCTGCGGCATATCCGCCCGGCGTAATGTTGATGCCTCGGAAGTGTATGGTGAGCGGGCCCTCCATCTGCTTGTCGAACGTCTGTGGGGCATCCGGGCTGGAGGTTTGCGGTGACTCCTGCACTGTCCAGACAGCGTCTTTCAACGTCGCCTTGCTCGACGCCGTGTTGTTCGCAGCCTTCAGGTCTGCGACCTCGCTCTTCACCTCAATGACGGCCTGAGTGACGGCCTGTTGCTGCTGCGCGGCCTGGGCTTGAGCGGCATCGGCTTTCCCCGACGCGTCGGCTGCAGCCGTTTGCGCTTGCTGCACCGCTTGATCCTTGCGATGCAGTTCCTCCCGCAGCTCCCGGATCTGCTGCTGCTGCGCGGCCAGGGCGTCCTTCAACTCCTGGACGTCAGCCGCGGTCACGGGCTGGGCCGGCTCCGCCGCTGCGGGCTTATGCTTCTTCTTTGGTTGTGGTGCGGTTGAGTCCGAGGTTTGTGCCCAAGCGCCGGCGGAAAGGGCCGCCAGCGTCAGGAATGTGAGAAACAGGCGCTTGATCGATTTCATAAAATCCGAATACTCTCCTTTTTAGTTTGGTCAAACAGAGTTTGAACCGCGGCTTTGAACCGCAGAAGACCGGGCGGAAATCAGTGGTCAGATGGACGGAATCAGACCCCTTCCCCGCGGCGAGTGTTGCGGACAGCGGGGTCGCGCAGCTGGAGTCCGATTCCGAGGGATTCTCATGGCGGTGTTTGTACTATAAAGTCAATTTAATTAATCGACTTTATTAGAATGATAAGAATAGCAAGTGGCATGCCATCCCTGCCGCTGAGCGGGACTAAGCTAAACCTATTGTTTGTAGTGTCTTACGGGAGCTATTGCGATTTTCCGCAGCGGAAGGTGTGCAGCGCCTTGCAGTTTGAGGAACCAAAGATATCCACGCCGTAGCTTGGCTTGATCTTCAGGAAGACTGAGATCCACTTCAGGAAGGGAACTGGCGGAAAGAAAATCTGTTTGCCTGGGATGAGGATCGCTCGTTCCGCGAGCCGCTGCTACTTCAAGTTCGCGCCACATGAGATCAAAGCCCGCGCGCACCTATGCCGCACGTTACAGAACCCGAACCATCTCGGCTTTCCTGATTCCTATCGGACTGCTTCGGGCTTTCTCGCTTCAAGTTGTCCGATGGTCGAGCGGAGCCAGGCGCCGAGCGCTTCCTCAATTTCCTGCTGCGTCCCCGTTCGATACAAAGACTCAAGAGTCTCACCGTTCGGCGACAGCGGAATATGAGTGCAAGGAGTTTGCTCTTGGCGCGCGTCTTCCGGTACGAATTGCATCAGCAAGCATTCACTGCACGGTTCGTGGTCCTTTGAGTTAGAGTTCATGCAAGTCGGGGAATCCTCGAAAACTAAACGTGCCCGCCAGGATTCGCGGGGCAGGCGCCCGTATCCGCCTTGCTCGAGAAACTCCAGTTCGAACTTGAGTACGTCCAGCAGGTTGCGATCATCTCTTGGCATGGGCTTATCCTCACTAGGAGTGTCGCGCCACGCATAAAGTGTCGCCGTGACGGGCATCACAGGATGTCGTGAGGGCCATCACATGCCCGCGCGAATCAATTCTGGCGAGCCCTCCGAAGAGATTCCCGTTACGGACATCTGTGCGCCGGATCACAGAAGCTCCCTCTCAAAAAGTTCAATATTGCAGCATCGTTGGATGTATTCTTTTTGCTGCGTTGCAACGAAATTTTAGACAGGAGCCTGAAGATGAACAGAATCGACTTCAAGGTATTTACTATTGCAACAGCATTTGCAGCTGTTCTAAGCCTTTCCTTACCGGCGCGCGCCCAAAGCGCATCCGACCTTTTCAAATCGAAATGTGCCGCCTGTCACGGTGCTGACGGAACTGGTTCGGCGATGGGCAAGAAAATGGGCGCCCACGACTTTACCACCGCCGAAGTGCAGGGCATGACGGACGCCCAGCTTACCGACACCATCACCAACGGCAAGAACAAGATGCCCAAGTATGGATCTCTGAAGCCGGAAGACATCAAGGGACTGGTGGCTTACATCCGTACGCTGAAAAAGTAGAACCCCGCCTACGCACTTTAGATTTCTCACGGGGAGACTGTTCAATGCGGCGGAGGGTCCGCGGCAAGTAATGGAGCGCGCCTCCGCGGCGGCGCAAAGATACTGAAGGCCAGAGGTAGCGATGAGTAAAGGAGAACGGCGGATCTAAATGACCCTGCGAGAACGCATCCGAAACTGGACGCAGCCAATTTATTTTCTGGGGCAGAATCCCACTACCCTTGTGGGCGCGGTCATCACGACCAGCACCGCGCTCACCACCATCGCCTTCTGGTTCTATGACATCTTCCTGCCTGGGCCTCCGCATCCTTATATCGGCCTCCTGGTTTTTCTGATTCTCCCGGGAATTTTTGTACTCGGCCTGCTGCTGATTCCAATCGGCATTTGGTTCCGAAGACGAGGTCTGCGCGCTAACGGCCAACTACCGGCAGTTTTCCCCGCCGTCGACCTGCACCTGCCAGTGGTGCGCCGTACCCTGGAGTGGGTGGTCTTCGCGACCGTCGTCAATCTCTTGATCATTGGCACGGCATCGTACCGCGGCGTCGAGTACATGGATTCGACGAGTTTCTGCGGGACCACTTGTCATACCGTGATGGCTCCGGAATATTCTGCGTATCAGAACTCTCCGCACTCGCGCGTGGCCTGTGTGGATTGCCATATCGGCCCGGGAGCGGGGTGGTTTGTGCGATCGAAGTTATCTGGCCTGCGGCAGGTTGCAGCGGTAACCTTCCACACCTACTCGCGCCCCATCCCTTCGCCGGTAAAGTATCTTCGCCCGGCGCGTGAAACTTGTGAGCAATGTCACTGGCCGCAGCGCTTTACTGGCGACAAGTTCCTGGTGAATACCAGCTACAAAGACGACGAAAAAAACACTCCGCAAACCGATGTCTTGCTGCTCAAAGTGGGCGGACGCACCTGGCAGGGTTCGGTCGGCATCCACGGACATCATCTCGCCGATAACGCCCGCATCCGTTACATTTCCACCGACTTCGAGCGTCAGACCATCCCCGTCGTGTACTACACCGACGATCAGGGAAAGACCACCGAATTCATTTCCACCGATGCCAAGCCCACGCAACAGCAGTTGGATAAAGGAGAACATCGCACCATGGATTGCGTGGACTGCCACAACCGCCCCACGCATGCCTTCGACTTGCCCGAAAACGCAGTGGACAAACAAATGTCGCTCGGCCACATCAGCCCGGCGCTGCCCTACATCAAGAAAAAAGCCGTCGAAGTTCTAAAAGTGAATTACACCACGCGCGACGTGGCCAAGCAGAGCATCACCGCCGAAATCAACAAGTTCTATGAGACCAATTACCCGCAGATCTATCAAACGCAGCGCGCCGCAGTGGAGCAATCCGGCCAGGAAGTGGCCAACATCTACTTGCGCAATGTCTTTCCGGACATGCGTGTGACCTGGGGCGTTCACCCGAACAATGTTGGCCACATCGATTCACCAGGCTGCTTCCGCTGCCACGACGGCAGCCACACCAGCGCCGACGGCCAAACCATCACCAATGACTGCAGCGCGTGCCACCAGGTCCTGGCCGCCGGAGAAGAAAATCCCAAGATCCTGACCTACCTGGGAATGAAGTAGGTGCAGTCGGAGTAGTGAGGGTGCCCCATTTCTCGCGTCTATTGCGAGAAGTGGGGCTTTTGACTTCCGCGCGCCGTGATACGAACCATCCCCGCCTCCAGTTCTTCGCACACGCAAGTTACCAGCCTATGTGACGGGAATCACCGCACTTTTTCCTCAAGTCCTTCAATATTGTTGAGGAATGAAATAGCTCTCCAAAATTGGGAGGCTGAGTTTGCGGAAAGCCGTACCACGCACGGCGGCTGGGACAAGACGTTTGGGTTTGGTTTTCCTGGTGTTGCTTTTTTCAGCTTATTTTTTCTCAGTCGGTAAGCCGTCGGCGCTCTGGGCTCGTTCGCAAGCGAAACCAACCCACCCCGAGTTGCCCCAGCCGCTCAAGCAGGACGAAAACTGCCTCGCCTGCCACGGTCAGGCGGGAATGACCTCAAGCGGCGGCAAGAGCATCTCGATTGACCCCACGAAGCACGCGGCCAGCGTACACGGTATTTTGGCCTGCACCGATTGCCACACCGCCATCAAGGACTATCCTCACCCCGCCAAAGTGGCGAGAGTTCAATGCTCCACCTGCCACAGCGACGAAGCTTCCCACGTTCCGGCCAGCGTCCACGGCGCGCTCGGCGCCGCCGCCTGCCAATCCTGCCACGGCGATCACCATGAGGTGACGGCGTCAGCTCAGCTAACCCCCACTAGGTGCGCGCAGTGCCACGCCGACGAAGTGAAGGAATTCCGACAAAGCATCCACGGACAAGCAGCCGCGGCTGGCGACCCGGATGCCCCAACCTGTTTCTCCTGCCACGGGCCCGTGCACCAGATTCAGTCCTCCGGCGACGCTACTTCCACCGTAGCCAAGAAAAATCTACCTGATACGTGCGCCTCCTGTCACAGCAATCAGCAGTTTCTTGCGCGGCACAAAATTCCATTCGCACGCCCGGTGGAGCTTTACCGGCAAAGCGTTCACGGACGAGCCATCGTTGACGGAGACGGGGCCGCCGCCACTTGCTCCGATTGTCATGGCAGCCACGGAATTCTTCCCTCGCAAGATGTGCGTTCCAAGGTCAACCATTTCAACATTCCCGCAACCTGCGGACAATGCCATGCCGACATCGCCAAAACGTATCTGGAGAGCGTTCACGGACAAGCCACGAAAAATGGCGTGTCCGGAGCCCCGGTCTGCGTCGACTGTCACGGCGAACATCTGATCCTGGCCCCGAAAGAGGCGGGATCGCTGGTGAACGCATCGCGCGTCTCGATGGCCACCTGCGGCCGATGCCATAGCGATGAACGCCTCGCCCTGCGCTACAATCTGCCCGCCGATCGCGTTCCATCCTTCGCCGACAGCTACCACGGCCTCGCCATGCGCGGCGGATCCCAGAGTGTGGCCAACTGCGCCTCCTGCCACGGCGTACACAACATCTTCCCTTCGAGCGACGCGCGTTCGACCGTGAATACCGCGAACCTTTCCAAAACCTGCGGCAATTGCCACGCCGGCGCGGGCAACCACTTCGTCCTCGGCCCGGTGCACGTCAGCACTTCGACCGGTGCCGCGCATCCCGTCGTTAAGTGGATCCGCTGGACCTACCTCGTGCTGATCCCGCTGACTCTGGGCTTCATGATCCTGCACAACCTGCTGGACTTTTTCGCGAAGCTGATTCGCCGCGAACCGCGAAACGAGAGTGGCGCACAAGTCTCGCGCATGAATCGCAACTTCCGCATCGCCCACTGGGGGGTGATTCTCAGCTTCCCGACTCTGGTCTATACCGGCTTCGCCCTGAAATATCCCGAGGCCTGGTGGGCGCGTCCGCTATTGCTGTGGGAGGGTCATTTCGCATTTCGCGGCGCGGTGCATCGCGCCGCCGCGGTTCTGCTGATCGCATCCACCGTCTACCACGTGATTCATCTCGCGATAGTGCGGCGCGATCGCCTGTTCCTGAAAGCCATGCTGCCCCAGCTCAAAGACGCCACCGATCTGATGCGGGTGCTCTCTTACAACCTCGGCCTCAGCAAAATCGAACCGCACTTCGCAAAATTCAACTACGCGGAGAAAATGGAATACTGGGCCTTCCTGTGGGGCACCGCGGTGATGACGGTCTCCGGACTGCTGCTATGGTTCAACAATTTCACGCTGCGCCATTTCCCCAAGTGGGTATCGGACGCAGCCACCGCGGTGCATTATTACGAAGCCCTGCTCGCAACCTTTTCCATCCTGATCTGGCATTTCTATATGGTGATCTTCGACCCGCTGGTCTATCCGATGGATACCGCTTGGCTCAACGGCAAAGTCCCGGCAGATCATTACCGCCACTCCCGCCCGGAATATTTCCGCGCCCTGGAGCGGGCCCACGTCGTTGAGCGGCCTGCGGAGTCTGCGGATTACAGCCAGGACCAGGGCCCTGCCGGTGCGCCGGGCGATGATCCACCAGCGAAGAGCTAGAAGTCGGTAATAAGTGCCGAATGCGAAGCTTCCGGTCCGGGGATACAAACAGTGCCTGCACAAGTCGTAGTGAGTTCGGCAACACGGAGAGACGAAAGGGAGTTGCGCGATGCGCGCTTCGCTATGCGCCTCTCGCTGGCTGTTGGTTTGGCAATGTTGATCGGCAAGACCACGGTCTATTTCATGACGCATTCGGCGGCCATTTTCTCCGACGCCGCCGAGTCGGTCGTTCATGTGATCGCCGTTGGGTTTGCCACTTTTAGTCTTCGCCTCAGCACCCGCTCGGCATCCCCTCAATTCCTCTACGGTTACGAGCGCATCACCTTCTTCTCTGCGGGCTTTGAAGGGGCCATGATTGTCGTGGCCGCGATCGCCATTCTGTATGAGTCGATCCGGAAATGGATCGCCGGGCTGCAGTTGGAGCACCTGGGAGCGGGCGCACTGCTGGTCCTGATCGCTGGACTTGTGAATGCCGGCCTCGGCTACTATCTCGTGCGGACCGGCCGGCGCACGAATTCACTCATTCTCGAAGCCGACGGCAAACACGTTTTGACCGATAGCTGGACCAGCTTTGGCGTCGTCGGAGGATTAGGGTTGGTGCTACTGACGCACTGGAAACCCTTCGACCCGCTGGTGGCCATGGCTGTGGCCGTAAACATCCTCTGGTCAGGAGGACGCTTGGTCTGGCATTCGGCAGTCGGACTGATGGACTATTCTGATCCGAAAGCCGGCCGGAAAATTCGCGAGAAGCTGGATGTTCTTTGCTCGGAACTGAACATTCAATACCACGGCGTCCGCTTCCGAACCACCGGATACCGCCAGATCATCGAAGTACACTTGTTATTTCCGCGACTCACATCGGTCAGCGAAGCCCATCGCCTGGCAACACTTCTAGAGGAACGCCTGCCCACCGATCTTGGCATGCCCGCCGAGGTCACCACTCACCTGGAGTCTGTGGAAGACCATGCCGATGTTCACCACAACCAACACTACACTGGAAAACCGGAATAGGCTCCGCGCAGTGCTGGGAAACCCTAAATCGCTGTCGCCTCAGAACCACCGTCTTCTACGCTGTGATAAGCGATTCCAAGGCAACGCGGTTGGGAATCACCAGAGTAGACCCGCTCTGCTGGATCAAACGTTGCTTCTTGAAGTCTGCAAAGAGCCGGCTGACAGTCTCGCGCGACGTCCCAATCATCTGCCCGATTTCCTCGTGCGTCAGCCCCAGCTTCATCTGGCTGGGAGTTCTTGACTCGACATTCTGATCGAGCCACCCCATCAGCAGCCGGGCAAACTTCTCGCTGGCTGAATCCGAAAGAATCAGGTCACGGATTTCGCGGCAAGTAGCGGAGTAATCGAGGCTTATGTGCTGCGTCACCCACAGCGCCAGTTCCCCGTGAGCGCGCATCAGTCGCAGCAAATCAGTGTGACGCACGAAGCTGATCTCGCTGGACTCCTGGGTCTCAGCCGTCGCTTCATAGGGGCGTGCTGAGATCACTGCGGCCACTCCCATCGGCCACCCGGCATCGACCATTCTCAAAATCAAAGTCCGGCCATCACTGCCACAAATGGAAAGCTTCACTCGGCCTCGCCGGACGATAAACACTCCCCGCGCAGCTTGCCCTTCCGCGAATAAAACCGCCCCGATGGGATAGGTAGTGGTGATCGCCTCCTGCTCCAAAGCGTCTGCGACGGCTGGGGAAAGATCGCAAAAAGTTTTGTCGGCTGGCTTGTCGGCTGGTACAGCCTGATAAGCGTTGTTGACGATATGAGTAGCCATGAGTGCCTCCGCGTTCAGCTTTACTTTGGCAAGCCCGTCGCCACTCTTTGCGGAGGTAAGAACTTAGTTCAGAACTCCTCGAAACAATCTAAGTTAAACAATACAAATGGTTTACCCTGACTACACGAAATTCGCCGATGCATGCTCTTCCTCCTTGGAACGGCCCAGGTGGGTGTTTTCCCCCACCTATGTGTGATCCCCATCACTGCTTGGATGGCTACAGGGCACTCCCCCTCGGCAGACAAGGGTGCCCCATTTCTCGCGTCTTTTTGCGAGAAGTGGGGATTTTCACTTGAAGCCGGGAAAGCCCCCGATCCGCGCCGGGCTCAACCCATCTTGCTGTGGATTGTATTCAACAGCGCGGTTCGGCTAAACGGTTTTTCGAGAAGAGTCACGCCAGCCTTCAACACGTCCCGATTTGCCATCAGTTCCCCGGTGTAGCCGGACATATAGATCACTTTTAAGTTGGGGCGGGATGCGCTCAGCTTCTCCACTAATTCCGGACCGCTCATGCGCCGCATCACGACATCGGTCAACAACAGATCGATCAGATCGGGATGAGACTCCATCCATTCCAGCGCGGACTTGCCATCGTCCGCCTCCACTACGGTAAAGCCGTTCTCCTCGAGGAGCTTTCGAGTCAGGCCGCGCATGATTTCGTCGTCTTCTACCAATAGGATCGTCACGCCCTGCCGTTTTGGATTCACTATCTCCGCCTCCGGCTTGGCTACCTGTCCGATCTTGTGCTCCGCGCTGGGCAGATAAATCTTGAACGTCGTTCCGTGGCCCGGCTCACTGTAGACCAGGATGTGTCCCGCGCTCTGCTTGACGATGCCGTAGACCGTGGACAGGCCCAGACCGGTTCCTTTGCCGGCCTCTTTGGTGGTAAAGAAAGGCTCGAAGATGCGCGACGCGGTTGACTCATCCATGCCGCTGCCGGTATCGCTCACGGCCAGCAGGACATATTTTCCCGCGGCCATCGCTTGCCGCTGGTCGGCAAAGCTGCCGTCAAAATCAACCAAAGCGGTCTCAAGAATAAATTTTCCGCCGCGCGGCATGGCATCCCGCGCGTTCACCGCCAGGTTCACCACGACCTGGTCGAGCTGCCCGGGGTCTACTTCCACCACCGCCGTCGGCGATCTGGGCACGATCAGAATCTCGATATCTTCGCCCAGCAGCGGGCGCAGCAGCTTGCTGATCTCCCTTAACCGCTCGTTCACGTCGAGGATGCGAGGCTGCACGGCGGAGGTCCGGCTAAAGGCCATCATCTGTTTGGTCAGCGACCTGCCCCGATCGATGGCTTTCTTGATATTCTCCACGTACACCGACGGTTCGGAAGCGGGATCGATGCGGTCGCGAAGAAATTCACTGCAGGCGTTGATAATTCCCAGGATGTTGTTAAAGTCATGCGCCACTCCTCCCGCCAGCCGCCCGATCGCTTCCATCTTCTGTGCTTGACGAAGCTGGCTCTCGGTTCGCTTCTGCGTCGTGATATCGCGCGCAATCGCCGATGCTCCCACGATCTCGCCCGCCGCATTGCGCAACGGAGACACTGATATCGAGACGCTCAAGTGCCGTCCGTCTTTGGTTACGCGCACCGATTCATAATGATCAGTGCTCTCCCCGCGCGCAATTTTCTGCAGTATCTCGGAAATCTCATCTGGACGATCGCTCGGCGTGAGCAACGATATGTGTTTTCCTACGACCTCTTCCGGCTTATATCCATAGATGTGCTCGGCTCCCTTGTTCCAGCTGGTAATGATGCCGTTCAGGTCTTTACTGAGAATCGCATCTTCAGACGAATCGATGATCGAGGCCAGCTTCGAGCGGTATTCTCCCAGCTGCTCGGTGGTTCTGCGGTGCAGTTCTTCATTTGCCCGCAGCAATTCCTCCGCGATTCGCTTGCGATCGCTGATGTCGCGGATCGCGCTCAACACCAGCGTTCCCTTATCGGTGGAAATCGGACTCAGGCTGATTTCTAACGGGAACTCCGACCCATTCCGGCGCCTGCCGTAAAGATCCAGCTCCGCTCCCATGCGTCGCGTCTTGGGAGTTTGCGCAAAGTTCTCGCGATGCTGGTGGTGCTGGCGCCGGTAGCTTTCGGGAACCAGCATCTCCACTTTCTGGCCGATCAACTGGTCGCGCTCATAGCCAAACAGCTCCTGCGCCTGGGAATTGGCCTGAACAATGGTCCCGTCGCGATCAACGGCTATCACGGCATCAGGAAGCGCCTCCAGCAGTTCCGCGGAAAGAAGAACCTCAGCCATGGTTTCGGCCGATGGCGAAGACTTGGACGCGGGTTCGGTATGGTCAGGGGAACGATGCAATGCAAAACTCCGCAGCGTAAGAACTGCCGGTCAAATCTAATTCCGGAACCTGCTGCCTGTAAAGGAGCGCGCGCAATGGGTGTACACTCGAAGCGATTTGATAAATTGGGTTCGGGAAG
>JBAUAN010000051.1:0-41484 GCA_049675725.1 Candidatus Sulfotelmatobacter sp.
AATGACCCAGGGGCACGACAGCACACGAGCGTCTTCTATGGTCAGAGGGGCTGGAAGTCGCGAACCAACCCGCGCCTCCGGCGGAGGGAGAAAAATGTTCTTGACATCCCCTTTTATAGACCAGGCCATAGCGCTCATTGACCGCCCCGTTCGCTCGCACGACGCCCCTAGGACACGGCGGTCTCTGCATCAGAGACCGATGCCTAGTCTACGGTGTGCTTCGCGGTGTAGCCGTCGCGGGCGACGACTTCCACTTTGACTTCCTTTCCCTTCTGGTCTTTTATCTTCAACGGGCCGCCGTCGGGCGCCACGACTTGCACCTTCAGTTTGCGATAAGTTCCGTCGAGTTTGGTGTTGGTAGGGTGATAGGAAAGCGAATATTGCTGGCGGATGTTTTCGCCGATCTGCTGGAAGTCTTCCCCAAACTCGGCCTGAAAACGCGGGAAATATGCGCGGCCCCCGGTCATGGACGCGAAGTTCCTCAGCTCGTTGTCGGCCTGCAAATAGTCGATCGGTTGGATGTGCGGGCTGGCGATTCCGTGCGACATTCCAGTGCAGTGATTCACCTCGCAATAATTTCGCAACGCCCATCCGATGCTCATTGGGTAGATGGTTACGTTCCGGGTGTCTTTGATTTTCTTCGTGATCTTGTCCAGGGTCAGCTTGCTGAACGTGTCCACCCCGGTCGAGATCAGGATGACGTACTTCTTTCCTTCGACGCGGTCCAACCGGTCGAGCGTGTCGTAAAGCGCGTCAAACTCGTTGGTTTCGGCAAAGCCTGGAACGCGCAACTGGTTCAGCGCCCCGAACGCCGCCCTCTTGTCCTGAGTGAAGTCCACGAGGATATGCGGCGTCATGTCGTAATACGTAACCGCCAGCCAGTCATCCTTCCTCATGGTGTTGGCAAACGAGTAAGCGGCCATCAGCGTGTCGCGCAGGATGGGGTAATTCGTCGATGCAAACTCCAGCAGCAACACAGCCGTAATAGGCGCCGGCGAAACGCTGAAATTCGTGATGGTCTGCGGAACTCCATCCTCGATGATGCGGAAATGTTCTTTCTTCAGTCCGGGCACGAACTGGCCATCTTTGGTGGTGACCGAGACATCCACATTCACCAGAGGAACGTTGACCGTCAGCGAATAGTCAGGAACGTCCTCCAGCTTTTTCGGAGTGGGCGGCGGAGGCGGCGGAGGTGGTTCGGTGTCCGTCTTCTTCGGAATGGCATAGGGGCCGACGTTATCGCCGGGGCCGCCTGCCTCGACCGGAACATCCTGCTTGGGCTTGCCGTTATTGCTGTCAGGCGGCTGCGCTTGAGCAGGAGTTTGCCCCGCGGGTTGCGTCTGGGGGGTCTGGTCTTGCGCCAGCGCGGCCAGAGCGGCAAACAGCACGACCATCGCTCCCAGCGTGGTCAGACAAAGTGCCAGCCGCCGCACGCCTGGGTTTCGTACAGCCTTTGGTAAAGCCTCGTATAAGTTCTTGCAAATCCGCTCAGTCAGCATATTCAACATAGGGGAACCCCTGGAAACCACTATGCTAGTATAGACGCAAGGATTTGTGATTAGGATGTTTGGCCTGACCCTCGCACTTCCCCTCCTGGCAACGACTTACAGTTTGGCGGAGTCTAATCTGGGAGCAGGGTTTTCTGGCCGGTTCTTCGGGGGATTATGAAAAAAGTGGTCCGCTCGCGCTTCGTCTGCGTATCCGTCTTCTGCCTCGCTTTGTCTTTGTCGTCGGCTTCAACTCTGGCCGCTCAAAACCCACAACCAGTGCCGACCACACAGCAGACCATTGCCGTGGATCAGATCCATGCGGGCATGCGGGGCGTGGCCTACACAGTGTTTGAGGGCGTGAAGCCGGAGCCCATGGACGTAGAAGTGTTGGGTGTGCTGCACAACGTGAATGGGCCCAAGGGCGACATTATTCTGATTCGCCTGCACGGGACGAAAGTGGAATACACGGGCGTGGTCGCGGGCATGAGCGGCAGTCCGGTGTATCTTGACGGCAAACTGGCGGGAGCGCTGGCCTTCCGCATCGGAGAATTTTCCAAGGAACCGATCGCCGGCGTGACCCCGATCGCGAGCATGCTGGAGATCAATGCGCTCGACCGTTCGCCCGCGGAAGAAGCTGCGGCGGCGCGGCCCTCGGTGAGTAGTGCGGCTGGAAAGACGGCTGCTCCCGGCGACGCTGTGGCGCTCGGGAACTCGACGCAGGATTACGCGAACTATCTGAAGCCGATCGAGACACCTTTGGTTTTTAACGGATTTTCCGAAGACGCGGTGCTCCGCTTCGCTCCGGAGTTCGCCTCCGCGGGAATTGTGCCGGTGATGGGAGCGGGTTCCGTCAGTAACGACAAGCAGCCCGAACCGCTCGAACCCGGCTCCGCGGTGAGCGCGGTTCTGGTTCGCGGAGATATGGATATCGCCGCCACCTGCACCGTAACTTACATCGATCCACAGCGACTGCTGGCGTGCGGGCATCCCCTGCTGCAGTTCGGCGCGGTGGATCTGCCCATGAATAAAGCGCAGGTGCTGGCTACGCTGGCTTCGCCGCTGAATGCTTTCAAGATCGTCAACACCACGGAAGAAGCTGGAGTGTTCGTGCAGGATCGCCACACCGGCATCATGGGCGTGTTCAACAAACAGCCGGAGATGATTCCGGTCACGCTGACGATTAACGGCGGAAATGGTGTCCAGAAGAAAGAATTCCACTACGAAGTATTGAACAATCCCCGGCTGAGTCCGGTCGCGATCATGGCAACGGTGTTCAACGCGCTGCATGGCGTGAACGAATACGGCGAGGAAATCACCTACCGGCTGAATGGCACGATCGACGTCAAAGGCTTTCCCGAAGTTGCGCTCAAGAACATGTTTGCTCCGTCGGAGAACGGGCAACCCGCTGCCATGCAAGCCGCGCTAACGCTGGGCGACCGTTTCGGCCGCATCTACGACAACGCCTACAACACTCCCGCGGTGCAGAGCGTGAAGCTCGACTTCGACCTGGTACGCGAACGCCGCTGGGCTCGCCTCGAAAGCGCCCGTACGGATGTGACCGAAGCGCGACCCGGCGATCAGGTGATGGTCGAAACCGTGCTGGCTCCGTATCGCGGCGAGCGCGTGGTGCAATCCGTTGCGGTGAGGATTCCGACTTCCGCGAGCAAAGGAACGTTGCGCATTCTGGTCAGCGACGGCGATACTCTCGACCGCATGGGCCGGATGAATCCTGCGTTCGGGCGCAAGCTGGACTTGGCCTCGACCATCGCGCTGCTCAACAAAGAGCACACCAACAACCGCGTCTACGTCTCCCTGCTGGAAGCTGACCCCGAAGCGCGCGTCGCCGACAAAGTGATGCCCACGCTGCCCATCTCGGTGATGAACGTGATGGAAGGCATGCGCGGTAGCCAGGAAATGATCGTGAGCGGGGAATCGAACGTGGACGAGACTGCGACGGCGCCGCTGGATTACGTGGTCTCGGGAGCGCAGCTGCTGACGATCACAGTGAAGTGATTGTGCATTTGATTGTGTGGCGCGGGCACTCTTGCCCGCAAAATCTAACCACGATCAATCAGTAATTCCAGGTTCGAGCTAGCCAGGAGTCAGGAGCTTTTGGGCTTTTTTGAGACTTCGGTCGACACCAGCTTTTGATACGCCGCCGGCAAGCGGGCAAGAGTGCCCGCTCCACACAATCAAGCTTGTCCCATTCCGGCACTACATCCAAGAAAATATCTTACGAGGCACCGAGCAAAGCCTCCGCAGACTTACTATCGTGAAGTTAAACGAGGCCGAACGCCCAATGCAACTTTCCGCAGATACGAATACCGCCGGCGACTGCCTCACTATCAGAGGGACGATCGCCCGCTATTCGTCACTTTCCGCACACTGCCTGGCCATGTGCTCTCGCCTGACGGACGAACCCTGGCCCTACAACACTGCATGCACGACCATGGGAAAACGATTCAGGTGCATGTGGCAGTCATCATGCCCGACCATGTACACCTGTTATTCACGGCCCTGCGAGACGCCGATGGCTGGACATTCGCGCTCCCGGAGATTCTGCGAGCGATCAAAGGCGCCTCGGCGCGCAGCATCAACAAGCTCACTGGAAGAACTGGCCCCTTGTGGCAGGACGAATCGTTCGATCATGTCCTCCGTGGAGACGAAAGCCTGCGGGAGACAGTAGAGTACATTCGCCAGAATCCCGTAAGAAAAGGCCTGGTGCAGGGGCCAGAAGATTGCCAGTGGTTGTGGATTGACCCCAGCCTGTGTGGCGCGGGCACTCTTGCCCGCGAAAACTAACCACAAGCAAGAAAGCAGAGAGTTGGTTAAGAACTTACCAGGAAGCCTTTGGTTTTGAGGCTATGGTAGACAACAGCTTCTCATCCGCTGTCCGCAAGCGGGCAAGAGTGCCCGCTCCAAACAAGCAAACTCAGAACATTGCCGTCCCCGCTTTTTCCATGTGGCGGAAACCATCGGTCGCGATCGCAAATAAAAGCATTTCTGTCGCGTTATAGCCGACGTGCACCAGAAAGCTGGATGCTACCGAACCGGTGACCGCGCGCACCGCGGTGCAGACCACTCCCATCAGAAAAATCAGCAGGACCACTCCCCAGGCGTAGCCATACTGAAACATGTGGATCAGGCCGAACGGCAGCGCCGTGAAGAAAATTCCCCAGGCCACGCCCATGCGCCGCTCCAGCACGGGATAGAGGAATCCGCGAAAGAAAAGTTCCTCCATGAGCGGGCCGAGGGTGATGGCGAATATCGACATCAAATAGGCGTCGCGGGGCCGCGAGAACAACTCCTCGAATGGCGTGCTCTGAGGCATGGGCAGAAAGTGGCCTAGAAGATTCAGGGTCAGCAGCACCAACGCTCCCAAGCCAAGCATCCTCCATTGCGAGCGCGGCCAGTTCCAGCGAATCGCCGGCCAGAAGCGGACGTGATACTTGCCCTCGACCAGAGCGACCATGTACATAGCCAGCGGGATGTACGCCACAAACTGGGCCAGGATCGCGAGCACAGCTTTTTGCGAGACGTCCTTCCAACTCAAGTGTGGGTAGATCAGTTCCTTCGCCCCAACCAGCACGAGAGCTTGCATGACGATCAGGCTCAGCACCGCCAGGCCTGCGATCAGCAGCACGTCCCAGCCATTCCAGACGGGGTCGCGAGGGGGTTCCGGCGCAGGAGTGAGAAAAGACGGCGCGGGAGGAAACGAGTTTGGTGCCAGCGGATTGGGCGTCAGCGCGAGCGAGGGCTGAGGCTCGGTGCTGTGGGCCGCCTGCGGATCGAACTGCGGATTTTCGGGTGATGACAAAAAGAGGTCCTTTCGCGCTGCCGCCGACTACGGCCAGTCTACGGAATACACCGCAAATATTCGGTACGGGCCGGGCTCGGACTCATGGAATGCTCCCTTGTCCACATTCGCGTGGGCTTCATCAAAGGAGTCGAACAGACCGTGGCTGTTTGTGCGAAGCTCCTCGGCCAAGCTGCTGCATTCGAGCCCAACACACTCTGGCGATGTCCTGGCAGTGAAGTTGACCACGTCAAAACCTTCAAGCTGCTTCCTTGGGGGCAGAACCACATTCGTCGGAAACGATGCCTCCCGCGACCAAGGGCTCCAGCTCTCACCGTCAAACTCCAGTTCGTAAACTTCGTAATAAAAAAGCGAAGTTCCCGCAAGCTTAATCGAGTTCTCGACGGCGGCGCGCTTTATGATTTCTGGAGAGTCAAAGAGCCAGTAGCCGTTATGCTTCCAGAAAGGAATGTAGTCGGCGAAATTCTCCGAGACGCAGTCGCTAACGGAAAATACATCAACGAGATGAGGCGCCTTAATTCGGCTCGGCCTGCTGGACACATGCTTCGCCATGTAGCCTGCAGGGGTCATGTCGTTCTTATGCGCTTCTCTTCCCGTTGGCAAAATATCCGGCTAGCGCTTGCCCTGTGTACGACTTCTTCACCCGCGCTACCTGCTCCGGTGTGCCCTGGGCTACGATGCGGCCGCCTTCTTCGCCGCCTTCGGGGCCGAGATCGATGATCCAGTCTGCGTTGCGGATCACGTCCAGGTTGTGCTCGATGATGATGATCGAATTGCCCAGGTCGGTCAACCGGTGCAGCACGTCGAGCAATTTCTTAACATCGTCGAAGTGCAGCCCGGTGGTGGGTTCGTCAAGCAAGTAAAGCGTTTTGCCGGTTTGGCGTTTGCTCAACTCGCGGGCCAGCTTGATGCGCTGGGCTTCGCCGCCAGAGAGCGTCACGGCAGATTGACCGAGATGAATATAGCCAAGGCCGACGTCGACCAGGGTTTGCAGCTTCTGCTTTACCTGAGGAATATTTTCGAGAATCGGCAGCGCGTCGGAAACCGGCATTTCCAGCAAATCAGCGATGGAGTTACCGTTGTATTTTACGGCCAGGGTCTCGTGGTTGTAGCGGCGTCCGCCGCAGACTTCGCAGAGCACGTAGACGTCGGGCAGAAAATTCATTTCGATGCGGCGCTGGCCTTCGCCCTGGCAGGCTTCGCAACGTCCGCCGGAAACGTTGAAGGAAAAGCGTCCCGCCTTGTACCCGCGTTCGCGAGATTCGGGCAGCATGGCGTAGAGATCGCGAATCTGGGTGAATACTCCGGTGTAGGTTGCGGGATTCGAGCGCGGCGTGCGGCCGATCGGCGACTGGTCGATGCGGATTACTTTGTCGATATGCTCCGCGCCGGAAATTGCTTTGTGCTCGCCGGCTTTTTCGCGCGAGCGGTAAAGCTGGCGGGCTAAGGCGCGGTAGAGAATATCATTCACCAGCGTGGATTTCCCCGAGCCGGAAACGCCTGTGACTACGGTCATCACGCCCAGCGGAAAAGTTACGTCGAGATGCTTGAGATTGTTTTCGTTCGCGCCAAGAATCGTCAGGGCCGCGCCGTTGGCGTGACGGCGCTCGGCGCGCATCGCGATCGCAGCCTTGCCGGAAATGTAAGCCCCGGTCAGCGAATTGGGCTCGCGCATGATTTCGTCAGGCGTGCCGTGGGCTACCAGGTTTCCGCCATGGCGGCCTGCGCCGGGGCCAAGATCGATCACATAATCTGCCCGACGAATGGTTTCTTCGTCGTGCTCGACAACGAGCACGGTGTTGCCGAGGTCGCGCAGATTTTCGAGCGCATTCAGCAGTCGTCCGTTATCGCGATGATGCAGGCCGATGGAAGGCTCGTCGAGCACATACAAGACGCCGCGCAGTTTCGACCCAATCTGCGTGGCCAGGCGAATGCGCTGGCCTTCGCCGCCGGATAATGTCGCCGCCGAACGGTCGAGCGAAATGTAGTTCAGTCCCACGGCATTCAGGAATTGCAGACGCTCGACTACTTCATGCATGACGCGGCCGGCGATCTTTTCCTCGCGCCCCGCGAGCTTGATGCTTTGCGCCACTTCGAGCGCTTTCGAAATCGGCAGCGCAGTGAAATCTGCAATCGACATGCTGTTGACTTTCACGGCGAGGCTCTCCGGCCGCAGGCGCTTGCCCTGGCACGCTGGACACGCCGTTGCCGACATGTGGTCCATGAGCCAGTCGCGGTAGCCTTCCGAAGTCGATTCGTCGAGATTCTGTTTCAAGTATCCGAAGATGCCGTGGAATCCGGTCTTACCGCCGCGTCCAGGCTCGCCGTGCAGGAGGAAGTCCTGAGTCTTCTCGGGAAATTTTTCGAACGGCGTATTCAGATCGATGCCGTACGCCGCCGCAGAAATCTGCAGCATGTGCAACAGATTCTGCGACGCCGAACCGGGGCCAAGACCGCCGTCGAGCAGCGGCTTCGACCAGTCTGTGACGACCTTCGCCGGATCGAAATCATATTTGCTGCCCAGGCCGTGGCACTCGGGACAAGCTCCATACATGCTGTTGAACGAAAACGAGCGCGGCTCCAGCTGCGGCACATTGATGCCGCAATCGGGACAAGCCAGCTTCTCGGAATAAAGCTGCTCTTCTCCGCCGACCACGGCAACCTGCACCAGCCCGCCTGCCAACTTCATCGCCAGTCCCACTGACATTTCCAGGCGATGCTCGATCCCCGGCTTCACCAGCAAACGATCGATGACGACTTCGATGGTGTGGTTCTTGCGCTTATCGAGATTGAGGTCGTCATCCAGATTGACCAGTTCGCCGTCAATGCGCGCGCGGGAGTAGCCGTGCTTGAGCAGCGTTTCCATCTCTTTTTTGAATTCGCCCTTGCGGCCGCGCACGATGGGCGCGAGCACCATCACGCGGTCTTCGGGAGTCAGCGCCATCACCCGCTGCACGATTTGCTCGGCGGACTGGCGGCTGATGGCGCGTCCGCATTTGGGACAGTGCGGGACGCCGATGGAAGCGAACAACAGGCGAAGATAGTCGTAAATCTCGGTGATGGTCCCCACGGTGGAACGTGGACTGCGGCTGGTAGTCTTTTGTTCGATAGAGATCGACGGGCTCAGGCCATCGATGGCGTCAACGTCGGGACGCTCCATCTGGTCGAGAAACTGGCGGGCGTAAGCCGAAAGCGTCTCCACATAACGGCGCTGGCCCTCGGCGTAAATCGTGTCGAATGCTAGAGATGACTTGCCTGACCCGCTCAGGCCGGTGACCACGGTAAGGCTGTTGCGGGGGATCTCCACGTTGATGTTTTTGAGGTTGTGCTGGCGGGCTCCGCGGACGGAAATCTTGGTAATAGCCATTTAGTGCTGGTCCGAACTTCCCTTGTCCCAAAAACCGGGGCGGATTTCCCTTCCGTAACGTCGACAGGTAATCAGATTTGTCCGAGAGTGGGAGTACACAGTTCTACTCCGTATCTTAGTTGTCACTGGGGCCGGGAGTCAACGCGGTGAGAAGCTGGGAAATTCGGTCCCGAGTTCTGAGTCCCGAGACCCGAGACCCGAGACCCGAGTTCTGAGAAGAAACGCATAACTCGCGACTTAGCGGTGCGGAGACGTGACTGTGGAAATTGTGGCGTCGCAAGCGCCAGTGAAAAAGGTTGACGAAAGATGATCTCGCTCTTCATGCCTCTGGTTCTGTGCGTCACGGTAATCGTATCCGTGGGTCTTGGCGTTCTCGCCGCATATGCGGCCTTCATGGGCATTCTGCACGCAGTTGGCTATAAATCCGAGCCGGAGCCGGCGCGCCCGCGCCTGGTGCTGGTGCCTACGCAGAACCACGCCAGCGGCGACTAGCCGCTCGCCAAGAGGTCACCGGATCTTTCCTCGAAAACCTCCACCACGACACATTCTTCAGTTTGCGTAAAATGCCAATTCTTGTCACTCAAAACAAGTTG
Organism: Candidatus Sulfotelmatobacter sp.; assembly: GCA_049675725.1. Classification (GTDB taxonomy): domain Bacteria; phylum Acidobacteriota; class Terriglobia; order Terriglobales; family Acidobacteriaceae; genus Sulfotelmatobacter. The sequence continues at coordinate 9,268 of JBAUAN010000051.1, forward strand.
TCCATTTTCGAACAGCCAATGTGGGAAGCGGACAGTCCCGCCCTGCTCTGTCGACGGCTTTCCTAATAAAATGAGCAACTTGATCCATTCAGACAGCGGTGTCGGAATTGCTTTCGAATAACGGACTAACGGCTGGCTTGCCCCAGCGAGAATTCAATGCAGAGCATCTTGCAAGACTCGCGCTTTGCCTTTCGCCAGATGGCGAAGACTCCAGGTTTTGCGCTGACCGCGATTCTGTCTATGGCACTTGGGATCGGCGCGACGGTTTCCGTATTCAGCGTAATCTACAGTGCGATTCTCAACGCGTGGCCCTATGCCGGGTTCGACAGAGTCTGCCAGATCAACACCATCAGCAAGACCGGCGACGAAGGCCAGCCAGGTTTTACGGGGCCTCAGATTCGGCAGCTACGCCAGACCCACGCGGTCGAAGACGTGATCGCTACGAATAACTGGAACCTGATGATCACCGGCAGCGACGTTCCAGAAGACATCAAGGCCATCTACTTTACGGGAAACGCATTTCCGTTTTTTGGCATGCCGGCTATTCTCGGCCGTTATATCCAGCCTTCGGATGCGCCCGATACTCTTGACCCGCAGCCTGTCGCGGTCCTGAGCTACAACTTCTGGCATCGTCACTACAACGGCGATCCAAACATTGTAGGCAAAACGATTCAACTCGTTCATAAGGACTACGCCGTCCTGGGCGTCTTGCCGCCTCGTTTCACCTGGGGGGACGCCGACGTCTATCTCCCGCTCAGGATGTCGCAGGACAAGGACGTCACCTACGGGGCCATGCTGAAGCTCAAGCCGGGCGTTCGTCCCGAAGCCGCCGCGGCTGAGTTTCGGCCCTTGCTCGAACAATTCGATAAGGAGAGGCCCAACTATTATCCACCGCAGTTCCGGGTCGTCGTCCGAAAAATGGGTGACTACTACGTGCGCGACCTTCGCGGCACGCTCTTCCTGCTCTTCGGAGCCGTGTCTCTCTTGCTCGTGATCGGCTGCAGCAACGTCTCGATTTTGCTTCTGGCTCGAGGCGCCGCGCGCCAGCACGAACTGGCGATCCGCTCCGCGGTGGGAGCCAGCCGCTTCCGGATTGTGAGGCAACTGCTGACCGAATCGCTCCTGCTTGCTGGGCTCGGCGCGGGCTTAGGAGTTGTGCTCGCGTACCAGGCTCTGGGATTCATCGTGGCGCGTCTGCCCGAATACTCTTTTCCCCATGAAGCTGATTTCCACGTCAATCTGCCCGTGCTGCTTTTCAGCGTGAGCCTCGCGGTGTTGTCAGGTGTGCTCTTCGGTATCTTCCCCGCGCTCGAATCGGCGGGGCGTGAAATCAATCAGGCCATTCAGGCCGGCTCGCACAAAGTCGCCGGCAGCCTGCGCGGCAAGCGAATGCATACCGGACTGATCGCGGCGCAGATTGCACTGACGTTATTGCTACTCACCACCGCCGGAGCCGCCATCCGGGGATTTTCCCGCATGATGCGCCGGCCGCTCGGTTACGACCCTCATAATGTGATGTCAGTCGGCATCCCCATCCACGAAAACACTCTGAACTCATGGGCAGAGCGCGCGGCCTACATCACGCATCTGCGCGAGCAAGTCGCCGCCATGCCCGGAGTGGTTTCGGCAGGCATTTCCACAAACGCAACGCCCCCGAGCAACGGTTGGACTCAACCGTTCGATGTCCTCGGCAAGAACGCGTCCGAACAACAGGAGGCGCGGGCCAATTTTGTGAGTCCGGAATATTTCTCGATCCTTCACATCCCGCTGGTCGAAGGACGTTTGTGGGAACCGAGCGAGATCTCGCGCGGCGCGACGCTTGCCGTCGTCAACCAGGCGTTCGTTCACCGCTACTTTCCCGGCGAAGACGTGCTGAACCACTCAATTCGCCTGCCTCGGTTGACCAGCCAACCACCCTTCCGGCTGGACGCCAACGGCAGTGACAGCTGGCTCCAGGTCATCGGGGTTGTCGGCGATGCGCTCGACGACGGGCTCAACAAGCCCATCCTGCCGGGAGTGTATCTCCCCTACACCGTGAACATGTTTATGGGAACGCAAATTCTGGTCCGGACGCAGGGCGAACCGCTGGCTATGCTGCACAGCGTTCGCCAGGAAATTGCTGCCGTCAACCCCGATCAGCAGTCTTACTCGCAGGTAGATGATCTCGATACGTGGATTCGCCGCGAACCCGCACTTGCGAATTCGCGATTGATCTCCGTTCTGTTTGCTGCATTCTCGGGGCTTGCCCTGGTGCTGGCTGGGGTGGGCCTGTACAGTGTCGTGTCCTACAGCGTGGTGCAGCGGACCAGCGAGTTCGGCATCCGCATGGCATTGGGTGCGCAACGTGGGGATGTACTGCGCATCGTGGCGCTATCGGCAAGCGCAAGCATTGGGCTTGGCCTCACCTTCGGCTTGGTGCTGAGCCTCGGGCTGAGCAGCGTCATCAGGCGCTGGGTAGAAAACGGGACGCGCGATCCGCTGCTGGTGCTTGGAGTCTCGTTGCTGGTGATTGTGGTGTCCGGTCTCGCCTGTCTAGTCCCCGCGCTACGAGCTCTGGCTGTCGATCCTATGACAGCGTTGCGATGCGAGTAAGCAGCGTCGACATAACCTCTCGAGTAGCGGTCTAAGCGCAAGAAGTCCCCCCTCGGCGAAAACTTGTCTTATTTATGCAGCGTTGCCAGAAAAACGAGGATTCAGGCCGGACGTTAGACGTTCGCATGACTACCCGCCAGCGCGATCAATAAATCAGCTTCAGCGAGAGCTGGATCTGGCGCGACGTGCCGGCGGTTTTGCTGATGATGCCGAAGCCGGTGCCGCGCAAAATGTTCGACGGGAGACCGAAATTTACGATGTTGAAGACGTTGAAGAACTCGCCGCGGAATTCGATGTTGCCAAATTCGGCGGCGCCGCGATGTCCGACGGGAGTGTCTTTGATCACGGCGAAATCGTAGTCATGGTAGCCGGGGCCGCGAAACGTGTCGCGGCCGAGGGTGCCGAAGCGGCCCTGGTTCGGGCCGGTGCCGCCGGGGATGTTGATCGGAATATTGAAGAATGACGCGTTGTTTGTGCCCAGTCCGAAATAATCGTCGCGGACTTCGCGGCTCGTCGAAAAATGCGGCTGGCCGACCTGATCGGGACGGTCGGTTCCGGCGTCGCCGGCGCCGGTTTGCTGAACTCCGGAATAGACGCTGAAGGGAGATCCCGTGGTTAGCGTGGTGATGTTCAGAAGCTGCCATCCCTTGGTGAGCGGCTTGGGCAGAGGATCGAGGAAGGCGATGCGGTCGATCGGCAGCAGTTGAATCACACTCAGGTTGAAGGCGTGAGCGGTGTCGAAGGTGGATGGGCCTTTTTCCGCCTGCGGGTCCCAGGGATTTTGCGGGAGGGTTTGCAGCACGACTCCGGCGGTTCCGAAGAGTCCTCCGAGCACGGCGCTGGTATCGTCGATCGATTTGGAATAGGTGTAGCTGCCTTGCAGTCCCAAACCGGCGCGCGCGGAATTCTTGCTGATGCTGGTTTGCAGCGAGTGATACGTCGAGTGCGACGCGCTGGTCATGACGGCTTCCGGGCCGAAGCCTCCGGTGGGCAGCCCGGCGGAATCGAACTGGGTGAACGGAGCGAAGCCCGGGCTCGCGTCTCCGTAGCTGTTGGGCGAGTAGACGCTCGAAAGATGCACTCCGGCCGTGGCCACGTAGGCTGCGGTGAATTTGACGTCGCCGAAATCGTGGTCGACGCCGGCCGTGTAGCTGCCGATGTAGCCGTTGCGGAAATTCTTGGCGAAACCAACCATGGACAACAACTGCACTTCGTTTCCCGGCGTAAGCGCGGTCAAGTCGGATTGAAAACGCGGCAGGTTCAGCGGAGTGTTCGCGGGAACTCCCGCAGTTTTGCCATTGGCGAACAGTTGTTGGCCGCTAGTGGAATAGATGGGCGGGAGGTTCACCAAGATGGGCGAGTTCTGGAACGGCAGGGCAACGGTGGGCGAAGCGCTCTCGTATAGCGCGACGGCAAAAGGCAGTGCGCCGGTCACGAAATTGTCCTGCCACAGGTTGGGCAGAAGCGTATTGATCGCGGAACCCAGGTGCAGCGTGGTGTGTTTGGTGGCAGCGTAGCTGAGCGCCAGCCGAGGGCCCCAGCCGCTCCAATCCTGATTGTAGGGAGGCTGCGGGTTGTAGAGAAAAATCTGCTGCGCGCTATGGTCCCAGTAAGGGACGTTCTGGCCGCTTGCCCCCACAAACCTTGGGAGAGATGTGCGATCCGCCCCTTCATGGATACGGCTGTTCACTTCGTAACGCAGGCCGTAACTCACGGTCAGGCGCGAAGTGGCTTTCCAAGTGTCTTCAAAATAGAAGTTGTAGGCTTCGCGGCGCACGGCGGCTTCGTCGAAACGATTCCCGCCCGGAGTTTCGGGGGAGGGCACGGTTATGCTGTAGGAGTAGGGAGTTGCGGTGAGTAGTCCCGTCAGCGAATCGGGGAGCGGAGCTCCCGGCAGAATGTTGTGGGTGCCGCTGGCTGAGGGAATCAGCACCGGAGAATAGGCCGTGCCTCCGCCGAAGGCGTAGAGTCCGTTGGGATCGGTGCCGAAAATCGTGTCGTCGCGATTGGCGCGTATCTCGAGCCCCCACTTGAACGAGTGCGCGGCATGCGTATAACTCATATCCTGCTTGAGCTGGTAGAGATTTCCGAACGACCCGAAGATGGAACCGGCCGCAGAGTTGTAACCCTGAAACAGGCCGTCGCCGAAGGCCAGGCCGGGCTGGGTATGGTTATCCGCGGGAAAGAACGGCGTGCTGCGAATGTAGCCGAGCGAAGTTTCGGAAGTAAAGCGCGGAGAAATTGTCCGCGTATATTTCACGCCCGCGCTGCGCTGGTGATCGAAAAACTGCACTGCGAAGCTGGGGTTGATCGTGGTCTGGTCGGGATTGGTCAGCGGTCCAGTGACTTGATCGAGGCTGAAGCGCGTGGTCAGCGTGGCTTTGTCGGAGATTTTGTGGTCGATGCGAATTGAGAACTGGTCGGTGGTGGTCGAGACCTTTGACGACGTCGCGTAGGTGCGGTCGCCGTAGGCTCCCGCGGGATCGTTGGGCAGGGGATAACCCTGCAGTACGGGAAGAATCGCGGGGTTCACCGGAACCGTGAGCGTGTCGCCGGGATAGGTTTGCGTGTCGATGCCCTGGCGCTCGGCCGCAGTCGGCACCGGGATCACCTGCGTGGTTCCCAGCACCTGGCGGAATCCCTGGTATTCGCCGAAATAATAGGTGCGATCGCGGCCGTCATAAATGTGCGGCAGCACCACCGGGCCGCCGTTGGCGAAACCGAACTCGTTGCGCACGAACGGAGGTATTCGGCGGAAGTTGTCAGCGAGGCTGGGATAATCAAAATAATTGCGTGCGTCGAAGGCGGCATTGCGGATAAATTCAAAAACGCTGCCGTGGACCTGGTTACTGCCCGACTTTGAGACCACGTTAGTGAAGCTGGCTGCTCCGTGTCCGATCTCGGCGGGCATCACGCCGGAACTGCCTTGCACTTCCTGAATCGCGTCCACGTTGAAGTTCGAAAACGTCGCGCCACCCATCTCCGGGTCGGTGGTATCGAATCCGTCGAGCGCAAATACGGTGGCCGCCCCGCGTTGTCCGTTCACGGCGAACTGCTGCGTGAAGTTGGCCGCGCCGTTGGTGTCGGTCATGGTTCCGGCGGCGAGGAGCAGCAACTTGCTGAAGTCGCGCTCGTTGAGCGGCAGGCTGGAAACCTCGGTGCTGGAAAGGTGCCCGCCGCCGCTGGCGGAGGCTTTCTCGCTGGCAGGCGAGATCGGCGCGAGGATGACGCGCAGGTCTTGTCCTTCGGATGAGAGTTGCAGCGCCGAAGTGAGCGTGTCGTCCTGTTTGGCAACGACGGGGGTTACGGCTCTCCAGTTCTTTTCAGCGGTAGTGACTGAGACTTCGTACGTGCCCGCGGCAATCTCTGCGAACACGAACCTGCCGTCGACGGCGGTTGTGGCGGTATAGTCGCGCTTTCCGGAAGCCTCGTGCAGCTTGACGATTGCCTGGACGACTGGCTTGCCCGCACCGTCAGTCAGAGTTCCGCTCCAGGACGCGGCTGCGAACGCGTGCGACAGCGACGGTGCAACCAAGGCACTCAAGACACACAGGATGCGAAGATGATTTCCTGAGCGGGGGAGCATTGCTGGGCATTATACGGTTAGGGTCATGTGACGCGTGTTAGCATTGGGTGTAGGCACGTTCTTCCCTTTTTTCGGCAGCACGCATGGTCCGCGGTTGCTTCATCCCGATTCGGTTTCTCCTTGCACTTGCGCTGACCGTTGTGGTGTGCCTGTGCGCTCCCGCTGCCGAAAAGTCTCCATGGCTGGAGATCCGCTCCACGCATTTCACGGTCATCACCGACGCGGGCGAAAAAAAAGGACGCGAGGTGGCGCTGCGCTTCGAGCAGATGCGCTCCGTGTTCGCCGGACTACTGTCCAAAGAAAAGCTTTACCAGCCCTTGCCGGCGACGATTCTGGCTTTCAAGAACGACAAGTCTTATTACCAGGTCGCGCCTTTGAAAAATGGGCAGCCGACTGATGCGCCGGGGTTTTTCCTGCCCGGGGAAGACCAGGACTTTTTCGTGCTGAACGTTTTCGAAGAGGAATCCTGGCGGGCGGTGGCCCACGATCTTGCCCACATGCTGTTGAACGCCAACTATCCCGCGGCCCAGGGATGGTTCGACGAAGGACTGGCGGAATATTTCAGCTCCATCCGCGTCGACAACAAACAGGTGGAGATCGGCTCCGACCCGGAGTTGCACGCTTCCGTCACCACGGACGCCCTGCAGCAACAGCACGACACGCATCCGCCGCAGTCACTCACCGAGCTGCTGGGAGCGCAGGTTTGGCTCTCCATGGCCGACCTTTTCACGATGACGCATGACACGGCGAGTTACAACGAGGGCACGCACAACACGCTCTACTACGCGCAGTCCTGGATAACGATGCACTACCTGCTGCACGAGAAAAAGCTGCCCGAAACCGGCACGTATTTTAACCTAGTGCTGAACCAGCACATCCCGGTGGAAGAAGCGATTCAACAAGCGTATGGCATGACCTCGGCGCAATTGGAGCAAGCGGTGAAAGATTACTTTCATGCGCAGACGGTGCTCTTCACCGCGCTCGACGGTGCCCGGCAGGAAAATCCCAACCCGGAGCTGGCGGCCAATCCCGCGCAGGTTTACCAGTTCCCTGTTCCGGTGGGTCCGGAGGATGCGGCGATCATAGCGAAGCCGTTCCCTGAAGCGGATGCCCAAGCCCTGTATGCGGAAGTCGAAATCCGTATTCCGGAGCGCCGGGAATACGGAATGAAAGAATTACAGAAGCTCGCCGAGGATGCTTCCGCTACGCCGGCGGCGCCCGAAAAACTATCGGATGACGATTCGGAGAAGAAGATCGTCGTCGCTGCTATCGGCAATGAAGTGGCGCATCGGGCGCTGGCCTGGGATCACATTGAACGTGGCGAGTTCGAAGAGGCTTCCGCCGAATTGGGCAAGGCAGCGGCTATCAATCCTCGCGACATGTGGCTGCGGTATTACGTCTCGGTGCTCAAATACCGCATTGCGGAAGCCAAGCACGCGGAGATTCAGGGTCTGGCCAATATGATGCAGGATCTGCGCGGCGTGCTCGAATGGTATCCGGAATTCGCCGACGCTTATGACCTGATGGCTGTGGCTCGGATGGAAGGCGGAGGCGCGACCGCCGCTTTGCAGGCGGAGCGCGCGGCGCTGCAACTGAACCCGCGTCAGCCCCGCTACGTCTATCACATGGCGCAAATCTACATCGCGAACAAACAGTGGGAAGCCGCGAAAACTTTGCTGGAACGCCTGAAGGCGAGCGGCGATCAGGAGATCGCGGCGCTGGCGCGGGAAAAAGTCGATCAGATCGCGACTGAACGCAAGTATGGCATTCCAGTGGCTTCCGGGGCAGCCGCGCCGAAACTCGCGCCGCAGAAGTCCCCGTTCGACGTGCTGGACCAGGACGCCGCCGAGCGCGCCAAGGCGGAAAACTCCGCGTCCCCGGGAATTACAGCTGACGGAACGCCCGACAAGAGACCCACCAAATTCCTGAGAGGCGAATTGGTGAGCGTGGACTGCACTCCAGCGCCGTCTGCCATCCTGACTGTCACATCGCAAGGAAGCGTGCTGAAGCTGCGCGCGCCGGATTACAAGTCACTGGTGCTGGTGGGCAGCGACGAATTTTCCTGCGACTGGCACGACCGGAGAGTCGCGGTGAACTACAAGCCCGGCGGCGCGGCGGACGGCGATGTGGTGTCGCTGGAAGTGCGGTGAGGCTTCCGGCTTCCTGCTTCCGAATCCGTGCGGCTTCTGCGCTGAAGTGGCTCGCCTCGAATTTTGACAAATCATTGATGCAAGTTCGCAACTTGATCTTGGATCGCCGTGTTTCAACCGCGTAAACTGGAGCGCTTGAACGAGGAGAAGCGGTTTTATGTCGCAAGGCGCCGCGCTGCGAATCGGCCTGACCCATCTTCCTAGGCGAAGTCGTCTCCTCGTGGCAGCGGCCCTGGCTGCCAGCATGTACTTCGCCGGCTGTTCGTCCTCAGGTTCCGGCCCCTCCAAAACCACGCTGCCTCCGCCGGCGCCAGCGGGTTTGGGAGGCTCGAACTACGGCTGGTATTACCTGGCTCCGCCCTGCAACCGCGAGCCCTACGGCGTGGTTTACAACTACAATACCGCGGCCGCCACGATTGATTCCCAGTTGGCGCAGATGTACAACAGCGGCCAGCGGCGGCTACGCATCCCGATTTACCACGCCAGGGGTATCAACTCCGGAACCATCATGGATTCGATCGGCGGCACCCTCGCGCCGCAGTTTCTCAGCAACCTCACGAACCTGTTAGCGGCGGTCAAAGCGGCGGGATTTGTGGAGATTGAAGTCAGCTTTCATCCACAATCCAACAATGATCCCACGCAATGGACCACCTTCAGCGGAGACTATTTCCAAGAAAATTGGAGCCTGGTTCAGAATCTGCATCCCATCATCGCGGCGTCGGGCATTCCCCATCACCTCGATCTGCTGAACGAAGGCATTCCTCCAGCAATGGGATATGCGCCGATGCTCCAGTACGACCAGATGTTGTGGAACGATTACGTGTCAATGTTCGGAAGCACGGACACACTTGGCTTTTCGATCATCGCCGATTCGGCCCATGTGAGCCAGGTCAGCACCGTGTATGGACCAAGCGCATATGGGAATTCAGGCGCGCCACAAGTGTTCGACGTTCATATTTACGACGAGACCGGAAGCAGCTTTGCAACCGCCTTCAGCGCCTTGACCAGCCAGGGCTATTCAGGGATTCCATGGATTATCGGAGAAGCTTTTTACAACGACGCGGCTGAGGCCGCAGCGCAGCGGCAGGCCGCGAACACCACGGGGCAGAAAGTGCTTTACCTGACGCAGTGGCCGGTCACGCCCGACCGAAGCTGCAGCCCGGACGTGAATGTGGCGCCACCGGCGGACTTTTCGAGCTATCAGGCTCAGGATTTCTGAAACTGCCGCCATACGCAGAAACCGCACGGGCATGGTAGTGGCCTCAAAATAAAAAAACCCTCCCGCTGGGACCGGGAGGGTTCTCGAATGGTTTGTTTTCGCGTTTAGGCGCGCATGACGTTTGCCGCCTGAAAGCCTTTGGGGCCCTTGAGCAGATCAAACTCCACGGTCTCTCCCTCGTTGAGCGTGCGGTAGCCGTTCTCCTGGATTGCGGAGAAATGCACGAACACATCTTCTCCCGTGGAGCGCTGGATGAACCCATATCCTTTCGCCCCGTTGAACCACTTGACTGTACCCTTCTCTCTCACGGAAAAACTCCTTTCCCCCTAGTCGCTATTAATTTGTTCTCCGCACTTCCGACTGAGAAACCTCGAATCGATTGAGGGGCTCCGCGGAAGCTCGTCGAACCTGATTGCGTTTTATTTGCGCGGAAGAAGCGCAGCCAAAAAGAAAGGACTCCTCAGTTCTCGTCCGCGATTTGTGTTCGCGGCGGGAACCTACGGAGCCCGATAATTGGTGTGCTTCTGCCACCCAACTCAACGTCAACCTGCCCTGCTGGTCTCACCACCGGACCCTCGGTCCGGTTATGAGCACAAGATAATAAGCAGTATTAAAACGATTCGCAAGAGGAATTCGAAGGGAATCGTAACATGACCAGAGGTCATTATTAGATAACTTTAACATAGATAAAGAAATAGGCCGGTAACCACCTGCGAAACTTAGGTTCCGGCCGCCTGCGGCGAACGACGGGCCCTCTGGTAGGATTTAATGAGAAACCAGTGTCCACTCCTCCTATTGTTGCGCCTGTTGTTACCCCGGCCGTTGCCGTCCCGGCAAGGCCCGGCCCCGGTTTGGGGAGCCCTCCGGGGCGAACCCCGCGTCGCCGGCGTTCCGGCCTGGTCGCTGCTACTGCGAGATATCTGCTGCGCACTGAGGTGCACACCTTCGCTTTTTCGGTGGCGGCCAATGCCATACTTTCTTTCTTTCCGTTTGTGGTTCTGTTGATGACGCTGATCCGCCGCGTGTTTCATTCGCGGGTCATGTACGAAGTGGTGGTGCAACTACTGCGCGATTATCTTCCTGCCGGACAGGACTTCGTAATTCGTAACCTCAACGCCATGGTGGAGACGCGTCATCAGGTTCAAATCGTTTCGCTGGCTATCCTGCTGGTCACTTCCTCGGGTGTGTTTATGCCCCTGGAAGTGGCGCTGAATCGGATCTGGCGATTTCCCGACAACCGGTCTTACCTAGGCAATCAGCTGGTCTCGCTCGGGTTGGCCTTTGGATGCGGAGTGCTGGCACTGGTCTCGATCGGCATGACCGCGGGTAACGTGGCGTTGTTCGAGTTTCTGCTGCACGGCCACGCCACCGGCCTGCTGCGGTTGGTGGGCTTTGTGCTGATGAAGGTCTTCGCCGTGGCCGCCAGCATCACTATCTTTTTCTTGATCTACTGGCTTTTGCCGAACGGGAAAGTTCCGGCGCGCGCTGTGCTGCCCACGGCCATCATCATGGGCTTGCTCTCTGAAGCGCTGAAGTACGCCTACATCATGGCGCTGCCCCGGCTCAACTTCCAGGAAGTCTATGGTCCCTTCGCGCTCTCCGTGAGCCTGATGTTCTGGGCCTTCTTGTCAGGTTTGCTGCTGTTGGCGGGAGCGAATCTCTCGGCGGAGGAGCATCTCGGCCGCGCGCTGTAGTTGGGGTGACAGATTCTGGGAAGAAACGCTCCGGTTTATTTTTCCACCGGAATGCTCGAAAATGCGATTCCCCTCCGGCGATTGATCCGGCAGATCACATTCTCCAGCATCTTGGGCAGAAGATTCATTCCTGGCATGGGCATCAGGGAGCTTTTTTCCAGGTATTCTTCCGCGCCGGCCTCCATCAATTTTTGCCGGTTTTTCTCGGTGAGGCTGCTCAGAACAACCACGGGAATGCTGGCCGTTGCGGCATCGCTCTTCAAACTCTGGAGCACTTCTACCCCGCTCATTTTGGGCATGATCATGTCCAGCAGAATCAGGTCGGGCTTTTGCTCCTGAGCCAGTCGCAGCGCCGACTCGCCATCCACAGCGCAAATCACCTCGTATCCAGCTTTGAGCAGGGCTGACTCGTTTGCCCGCCGGATGGGTTTGCTATCGTCGGCTAAGAGGATTCTCACGTATTCCTCGGTCCCTACTTGTGCGTATCGGCGGTTCCGGCTCGGAGTATTAGACCGCCAGTAGGTGGTCCGACAAGGCAGGCCCGCCTTCCATTTTCTATTTCACGCGGATATCCACAGGCTGGTTGTGACATCCGTCACAGCTTTCGCCTTTCGCACGAGCTAGCATCAACTCGGTTTCCCCGGTTCCTCCGAGCAGACATTCCTGATCAGGTGACTCTCCATGCAACGGAGAAGTTGTGGTTCTCTGCTCGCCGTTTGGTTGCTGACGTTGTGCTCACCCGCCGCATTGTGGGCTCAAAGTACCGCGATTTCCGCGAAAGCCGGCGTGAATCCGCTAGTGGACCCGCTAGCTGTGGACCGGCCGGCTCCAGTGCATTTGCAGCCCCCAGCCTGGGCTGGTTCTACGCCTTTCCACCCGAAGGCACCTAGACAGTTCGCCGGGACAGGCTCGGGGCGAAGTTTGCCTCCCGGCCGTGCACCTACGTTCCCTCAGCTTGCCCGAACCGCGGGGACGATCTTCGCGGGAACGGTCACTAAGATTGACGCCGGCCCTGCCGCCGGCGGTTCCGCTGTGCCCACCGTAGCCATCACCTTCCACGTCGAACGTCCCCTCCGCGGAACGGTTCCAGGAGGGAGTCTGACGATTCTGGAATGGCTTGGCCTGTGGTCGAGCGGCCAGCGTTACGCGGTTGGAGAGCATGTGCTTCTCTTCCTGTATCCCCCAAGCAAGCTCGGCCTTACCAGTGTTGTCGGAGGCTCGCTGGGACAGTTCCGGGTCGATGCGGCGGGCGGAATTCTGCTTTCCGACCAACAATTGGCCGTTTTCCAGGCAGAGCCGCTTCTAGCAGGCCGATCGCGCGTCGCCCTAAACGATTTTTCCAGAGCTTTGCGCCACGCCACTGGCGGGCAGGACCCCGAATGAGCGCAAAAACAATAAACGGAAAGGCAACGACCGCAAAGACCTGGTCGTTAGGCCCGGTTCGCCTGCTCGTCTCCAGGCTGGCGATCGCCCTGGCGATCATCTTCTTCTTCGCGCTTCTGTCCCACGCCGGAGGGCCGAAGTATGTCGCCGGGACCACCTATTTCAGCTCCACAGTCGCGGGCCAGCCCTTAACCTGGGCGCAGGGACAGGTCAGTTACTATACGGATCAAGGCGACCTCAGCCCGGTGCTGGACAACGCCGACGCCAACGCCTTCGTCGCGACCGCCTTCAGCGTTTGGACCGCCGTCCCCACCGCGGCGCTGGCCATCACAAACGGGGGCCAGCTCGCCGAAGACGTAAACGGCACCAATATTGCGGTGAACAGCAGCGGCGTGATCACCGCTCCCGTCGACATCACGCCTTCTGCCACCGATAGACCCGTCGGCATCGTCTACGACTACGACGGTACGGTCACCGACGCCCTGCTCGGCAGTGGCGCCGGCGCCGCCAGCCAATGTTTCGTCAACGCTGCCTACGGTGGGGTCGATAATTTCGGCACCGACTCTTACTTTCTCCACGCCCTTGTGGTCATTAACGGCCAGTGCGCGCTGCAGTCTTCCCAGTTCCCCGATGTGGAGTACCGTCTGTTGCGCGTGCTGGGCAGCGTGTTCGGGCTGGGATGGTCACAGCTGAATCTGAATGTGATCACGGGCAACCCAACGTCACCGACTCCCGACGACTTCGCCGGTTTCCCCCTAATGCACGATATCGACCCGTTGAATTGCGTACCCATCACCTTCTGTTATCCCAACCCTAATGAACTGGCCAGCGACGACCAGGCCGCGATCTCGCGCCTCTATCCCGTGACTGCGGCGAACCAGTCCAGCTTTCCCGGTTCGCAGATTTTCTCGGCCACCACGGCGAGAATCTATGGCTCGGTCTACTTCGTCGATTCCTCGGGCAGCGCCACCTCTGGCATGGAGGGAGTCAATGTCGTCGCGCGCTGGATCGATCCTTCCACCGGGCTAGCCTCCGGGCAGTTCGCTGTTTCTTCCGTTTCAGGCTTTCTCTTCTGCGGCGACGCCGGCAACCCGGTTACAGGGCTGAACAATCCTCTGGGCGTTCCCTACAGCGAGTTCTGCTCGCCGAACCAGGGCGTGGAAGGCTTCTTCGATCTCGGCGGTTTGCCGTTTCCCGGCGGCGCCGGCAGTGCCCAATATCAACTGACCGTGGAAGGGTTGGACCCGACCTGGTCGATCGGCGTGGGTCCTTACGCGCCGCTGCAGGTAGCTCCCTCGGGCAGTGCTCAACCGATCGTCTTGACGGTCGCACCAGGAGTCGATTTGGAGCAGGACATTCTGATGCTCGGCAGCGCCCAGCCCGTACCGCAGTGGGCGGCGTCGGAAACCTGGGCCAATCCCGCAGCCATCCCGACGGCCGGTGACTGGGTGGGTTCCATCAGCGGCTTCGGCGACCTGCCGTGGTTCTCACTTTCAACCAAGGCAAACCGCACTTTGTCGGTGGCCATCACCTCACTGGACGAAAGCGGCAATCCCAGCTCAAGCAAACTCCAGCCAGTGCTTGGCATGTGGCCGGTTTCAGCCCCGCAGACATCGCCTCCCGGAGCTTTCACTCCGTCATCGTTTAACACTGGAATTTTTGGCCTGACGCGTCTGGACGCTCAGATTCTTATCCCCGGCGCTTTCCTCATCGGCATCTCCGACTGGCGCGGCGATGGCCGTCCCGACTATCACTACCACGCGCACGTGCTCTATGGGGACGCCGTCGTTCCCGCGCGAGTCGGCGTCAACGGCGGCGCAGTGGTGGTGAGTGGCACTGGCTTTGCACCGGGACTGGCGGTCGCCGTAGGCAGCGCCAACGCCACGCCTTTAGCTGTGGGAGCAGGCGACATGATCGTGGCTCTACCCCCGCGAGCAGATAGTGTGCAGACGATCACCATCAGCGATCCGGTCAGCGGGGCGTTTTCCATCATGACCGGAACCATCACTTTCGGTGCGGCGGCCACTGACAACATCATCCTGGTCAGAGGGACAAACCCGCCCACTACCGTCGGCACGCAGGCCAACAATCCCGTCACTGTCCGCGTAGTCGCTTCCGGCGGCGTCATTCCCGTGGCTGGCGCGACCATCGCCTGGAGCGCCAGCAACGGCGCAGCGCTCTCGGCCTGCAACGGAGCTTCCGCCTGCTCTGTGGTCTCGGATGAGAGCGGCAACGCCTCCACCTGGATCACTCCGGCCGTTACCGGAAGTTCCACACTCACCGCAACGCTGGCTCCCGGCGCTTATTCTTCCTCGAAGCTGATTTCCACCACCGTCACGGGAACGGAAGCATCGGTCGCGATCGGGCTCACGTCGCCGTATTCCTGGGTCGTTGCAGGCGGCAGCGTTACCCTGCCATTAACCGCCCGCGTCATGGATGACGCCACTCCTCTGAGCGGCGACACCGTGAACTTCACCGTGGCCTTGGGCTCGGGCACGCTGAGTTCTTCGAGCGCTGTAACCAACAGCAGTGGCTACGCCGGCGTCACACTTACGCTCACCAACGTCGCCGCCCAGGTGCAGGTGAGTGCGTGCGTGGCCCCGTCGGACAGTCCCTGCCAGTCGTTTTTTGTGACGCCGGTGGCCGCTTCTCTGCTCAATCTGCAGCCGGTTGCGGGAGCCGCGCAGGCAATCGTGCTCGGCCAGCCGTTTCAGCCCGTGATCGTGCGTGTCACGGATTCCGCCTCGCCGCCCGATCCGGTACTCGGCGCGGTAGTCGCTTTTCAGACCACCGTGATGCGTCCGGCAGGAAGCGCTTCCGCAAGCGGCTCTGGAGTCGATGGCACAGGCAGCCCGGCCCTGCCAGTGATTCTTAGCGTGAGCCAGACCAGCGTACAAAGCGATGCCAATGGGATGGCCAGCGTGACTCCGTCTACGGGCGGATTTTCCGGTCCACTGGAAATCCAGGTTTCAGCGACGGCGGGAACGAGCGCAGCTCTGCAGAATGTTTTGCAGGCTTTTCCAGCCGCCCCGAACTGAGGAGCCTTAACTCTGAAAGGCGCAGGTCCCGGAGGGACCGTCGACAATAGCCGGCAGTTTACTGGCGGGATCGACCATGGAGGCAGAGCAAGTGCCGGAGGCACGGCTAAAACGCCGGGCTGTTGTCGGTCATCCCTCCGGGACGCAACGCAAGCCGAACAGGTAGAGACCCGAGGATTAGAAGCCGACGCCGCATCACTTCGTCTCCTGACCTTTTGTCCACTGATCTACCCAGTCGTTCACGGTTTTATACCAGAGCTGCGAATTCTGCGGCTTGAGCACCCAGTGGCCTTCGTCGGGGAAATACAGCATCTTCGAGGGCACGCCTTCCATCTGCAGCGTGGTAAAAAGCTGGAAGCCTTCGCTCACATCCAGCCGGTAATCGCGCTGGCCATGAATCACCAGCGTCGGCGTCTTGAAATTCTTCGCATACTGGTGCGGCGACCACTTCTCATAACTCGCGCGATTATCGTAGGGAGTGCCTTGGAACTCCCAGTCATTGAACCACAGTTCTTCGGTCGTGCCCCAGGCCGACTCCGCGTTGAACATGCCATCGTGGGTCACAATGCATTTGAAGCGATCGGTGTGGCCGAGGATCCAGTTGGCCATGTATCCGCCATAGCTGGCGCCCAGCGCGCACTCCCGGTTTTTGTCGATGAACGGATAAGTCTTCTCCGCGTAGTCGAGTCCCTTCATCAAGTCTTCAAACGGAGCCCCGCCCCAGTCGCCGTTGATGGCGTCGATAAATTTCTGCCCGTATCCGGTCGAGCCGTGGAAGTTGATCATGATGACGACATATCCGCTGCTCGTCGATGAAGTTGGCGCCGCGAACAGTTCCGGATTCCAGCGATAGCTCCAGTCGTCTCCCCACGCACCCTGCGGCCCGCCGTGGATGAGGAACTTCACGGGATATTTCCTGTTGGCGTCGAAGTTCGGCGGCTTGACCAGGAAGCCTTCGACCTTGTCGCCGTGAGCGCCTTTGAACCAGAAGGAATCAAGTGGCGACATGACGACCTCGGAGAGCGCAGCATCGTTGATGTGAGTCAGACCACCGGGCGGACGATCAAGCTGTTCGGCGATGCTTCTCTCGGAGCCGGCCTTGTAGATCTGGCCTGGGAACGAGATCGACATTCGCGTGAAGACGATAGTTGTTCCGTCCGGCGTTACGGCTATGTCATCGTTGTATCCGTCCCGTACGACAATGCTAGCGTTAAAGCCGTTGGCTTCCTTTGGGTCGCCATCGACTGTGATTGTTTGATCACAAGGGCGATCAATCGCGAAAGAGATGATCGGCGATTCGTCTTGCCACTGATGCGCAAAATAGATTCGCTTGGAATCCGGCGACCACACGAACGTGCCAACCCAAGAGTCGAGCTTGTCCGTCAGATTTTTCTTCTCCCCCGTCTTGCGGTCGTAGAGCACCAGTCGGAATCTGTCGCTCTCATATCCCGGACGCTGCTGCGCCCGGTAAGCGATGTAGCGGCCATCAGGCGAATACAGCGGCGTCGAGTCGCTGGCAGGGCTGTCGGCAGTGATGTTCTTGGCTATGCCCCCACTGACCGGAACAATCCACAGATCGTTGTTGGTGGAAGCCGCCGGATTCCTGTCGTGATTCGAGGTATAGCAAATCTCCTGCCCATCGGGCGAGAAGGCATAGTTATCCTGCCCGCCTAGCGAGAACACAGGCGCGTCGTAGTCGCCGGGCGTGAGATCGCGGGGTGTACCGTCCTCCAGTTCATAAATCACGCCCCCTTGGGGCGGGTTAGGCTTTTGCGCGCTGGCCCGAGGCATGCTCGCAATAACGAACAAATGCGTGCGCTTGCCCTCTCTGTAGGCGTTCCAGTGGCGATAGAGCAGATGATCGAAGATTTGCGCCTTGACCTTGCCGTTCTGAGCCGCGTCGAGAGTCAACCTGTTGCAATTGGCTTCTCCTCGATCGTCGAACGTGCAGTTGGGATAAACGTCCGAGGTGAAGAGAATATTCTTGCCATCGGGCGACCACAATTCCCCGCTAGCTTCGGTCACGATGTCGGTGAGCTTATGTTTCGCCGTCACCGTACCAGCCGCGCCCTCGAACTCCGCGATCCAGACCTGCGATCCACCTTCCTTCGTCGAGAGAAACGCAAACCGCTTGCCATCCGGCGACCAGCGCGGGCGGTCTCCATCCTGATCGGCAATGATCTCCCGCTCCTGACCGCCGGCCGTGGGCACGATCCAGATGTGCGGCGTCTTCGTGTTGGCTTCGAGATCGACATCGACCACGCTGAAGATCACCCACTTGCCGTCGGGCGAAACCTCGGGCTCGCCCACGCGCTTCAGCTTCATCATGTCCTCGAACGTGAAGGGATGCTTCGCCTGGGCGGCGGCGGGAAGGGCGAGCGCGATGACAGCGAAAAAAGCCATGAAGAAACGGCGCATGAGGAAGCCTCCTCGAAATTAATCCCTATTTAAACCGTAGAGCCGTAGCTTGCTACGTCTCTTCACACCGCCTGGCCGCCTGCCTCTGGCGGCAAGACGTTGCAAGCAACGTCTCTACGGCAAACGCAAAAGTGTAGCAGGGTTTCCGTTGCGCGGGCCGAGCACGTGTGACGCGGAGCACTCGGAACCCGCCGAAGCCCGAAAACCAAAGCCCGAAGCCCGGTGCCCGTCCCGGCAACCCATTCCGCTTTTTGGCATCCAACTATTTGGCAGAGAACTGCAGCATCCGCCTCCGGCCTTGGTGAGCGGAAAGGGGCCGGAGGCGGGGTTGCTGCCGCCGTTTTTGCCGGCGGAAAGTCTGCCGCGCTTCTCTGGGGGAAGCACGTTTTCCGCAACCTCTCGCTGCCAATCCGGCGGCAAAGCGATAGACTAGAGTTCATGAAATGCGCGCTCCGGAATTTGTTGTTTGGTCTCACGCTCGCGGCCTGTGGGCTGGCCGCGTTGCCGCTGGCTGCCCAGGAGGGCCCGCTCGACACCGCGCTCCCTGCAAACGTCACGCCTGATGAAATCATCAAGCGCTTCGCCGCCAAAGAAACGGAATTCGCTCAGGCCCGCGATCAATACACTTTCCGCCAGGATGTGAAAGTGCAGACCCTCGACGGCGATACTCCCGATGGTGAGTACCGCGAAGTGTTCGACGTAATCTTCAACGATAAAGGCCAGCGCACGGAAAACGTAGTGTTCGCCCCGCAGTCGACCCTTACCAAGATATCCATGACGCAGGAAGACATGGAGGACATCCGCCACCGGCTGCCCTTTGTGCTCACTACCGAGGAGTTGCCTGAATACAACGTGCTCTACGTGGGTCAGCAGCAGGAAGACGACTTACATTGCTACGTTTTCGACATTGCTCCCAAGAAGATCGAAGGCAAGAAGCGCTACTTCCAGGGTCGCGTCTGGGTCGACGATCACGACTTCCAGATCGTGAAAACTTACGGCAAGACCGTTCCCGACATCCGCAAGAAACATGGCAATGGCAGCGACGAGAACCTGTTCCCCAAGTTCACTACCTGGCGCCAGCAGATCGACGGCAAATATTGGTTTCCTACCTACACCAAGGCGGACGACGAATTGCACTTCAAGCTGCAAGACGTACACATCAAAGAAATTGTGAAATATGAGGACTACAAGCGGTTCGGTTCGAACGTGAAGATTCTCTACCAGGGCAAGGAACTGCCGAAAGATCAGCAGAAGCCGGGTCAGACTCCGAATCAGAAGAAACCGCAGTAAACAGGTTTCAAGGTTTCAGAGTTTCAAGGTTTCAAAGGCTTCTTGCGCAAGGATTCGATAAGACGGTTTAGGAGACCCAGCACCTGGTAGGTTTCGTGATCTAGGACCTCATACCTATCTGCCTTGAGGTGATTCAGGTCTAACGAGATGGCAAGTTGGTATCGAGCTCCAGCAGAGAGCCGCGCGCCTGCCCTAAGAAATGCATAAACTCGCCGGAAGTCAGTCTGCCTTGGCCCTCAGCGATATTCGAGGCCACTGAAACCGCGGCCCGTCTGATCTGCGAGCTCAAGCCGTAAGTTTCAGCTTTGGGAAACTGTTCTGTGGCCTGGTAAACCTGAACCGCCAAACCCTTGGCTTTTTGCCAGACTAAGAGTTCGCGATAGGAGCGAGCGATAAACTGACGATTTCAACGTTTCTGCAATTCACGCGTGCCGCGGCTTCATCTTTGAAACCTTCGAAACCTTGAAACCTTAGTAGAACAAATACTTCCTCCACTTATCATCCGACCGTCCCATCAAACGCATGATGTGTCGGCTGGTGTGGAGGTTGAAGGCGCGGGGCTCGCGCATCAGCTTCATGCCGGCTTCGGTGGCGAACTGGTTGCCCTTGCGGCGGTTGCAGGGATGGCAGCAGGCCACCAGATTTTCCCAGGTGGACGAACCTCCACGCGAGCGTGGGATCACATGGTCGAGCGTGAGTTCGCTCGAAGGCAGCACTTCGCCGCAATACTGGCACGTGTTGCGGTCGCGCAGCAGAATGTTCTTGCGCGACAACGCCCGGCTCTGATGCGGAATGCGGCGGTACTCAAGCAGGCGGATCACCGAGGGCACGCGCATGGCGATGCGCGCGGCATGCAGGAAGTGTCCGTTTTCTTCTTCGGTCATGGCCACGCCCTTCAGTACCAGCACTAAAGCGCGGCGAGCGGCGCAGACATTGATGGGCTCATACGACGCATTCAACACCAGGACAGGGGCGAGCAGGGCATGACCATCGCCCGCCCGGTGAGTGACCGCCGGCGAGAACAGGCCGGCGGCGAAGCGGCCCGGTGGTCCGAATTCCTGTTCCATCCTCGGTGACATAAAACTCTGCCCGCTGATTCCTTTTAAGTCCTTACCTTCCTAGCTTACAGCTTTCGCCGGCGGCATTTCCGCAACGTCCGCAGTCACGCCGACCACTGGCTTCATCTCCCCATAATTAGATGCCAGTTTCAGCGTGCGCGCGACCGTGGCGACCCACACTTTGGTCGCCCCCGCGCGACGCAGCACTCGGGCGCATTCGGAAACCGTTGCTCCCGTGGTATAGACATCATCGACCAGAAGCACCTCGCGGCCGCTAACTTCCTGGGCACGCCTCACGGCAAACGCTCCCCGCACATTCTCCTGGCGCTGATGAATGGTCAGCCCGATCTGTGATTTCGTTTCGCGTTTCCGCTCCAGAACGTCTTGGCCAAGAACCATTTCGTTCCGAAGCATTTCGTTTCGAACCACGCGCCGCTCGGCGGTAAGCAATTTCAGCGCTGCACGGGCGATCAACTCCGCATGGTTGAAGCCACGCTGGCGCCGCTTCGAGCGATGCAAAGGCACCGGGACCACCACTACGGGAAACGATTCCGAAATGGTCCCTGCACAGAGTCCGCGGGTGGAAATCGCTTCCGCCAGCATGCGTCCGAGAACGTCAGCTGCAGGCCGCACGCCGCTATACTTAAGCAGGTGAACTAACTCCCGCAAGCCGCCTTGATAGCTGCCGTAGGCCACAGCTTTCGCGAATTTCTGCTCGACGCGTTGGCAAACAGGACAAAGCAATTGCCCATCAGACGCAGCGGGAATGTGAGGCGAAAGCATCCGTTCGCCGCACACCGAACACAGTTGGCCATGCACGGGAAGGATCTGCTCCAGACACTCGGAGCACACCGGAAGCCGGGAAATGTTGACTAGGGGCGCCGCGCAGATGCGGCAATCGGCGGGAAACAGAACAGCGAAAAGACTTTCGGCAGCGCGGCTAGCCCAGGTGGAAGTCCTGCGCGGGACAACAGATAGCCCCGCCCCCGCGACACTGCTCTGGCTAGCCCGGATTCGGTCCTTACTACTGCTGAAGACGGCCTCCTTGCGCGCCGCGACGGGCCAACTTTGCCCGGGCGGTTCCTTATCCTAAATCCTAAGCCTTTGCTTCCTCAAACTTCGCTACCTCAGCAGTATAACGGCGCGACCGGCCGCTAGGCAACGTTACGACTGCGGGGCGCCGGCGGGTTGGCCACCGGACGCAGTCCGCTGGCCTCCGACAACCGGTCCTTCACCGGCATAGAAATAAAGCGGTAATCCCGGCGGAAGCATTCGCCACAACGGACCGGCTTCAGCAGGAAAAGCGGCAGAATGAACCGTTCCGTGAACGTCCGGCGACGCGAACGAAATCCCACCTCGCAGCCGCAATCACTGCAGTGGAACGTCGGGAACAAAAAAGAGCTTTCGTCAGACATACTGCACCTCGGGGGATATGGAAACAACGAAGGGGCAGAGCAAACCAGTAACCCCATTCTACGCCGCCACTGCAGAACTCGCCAACCGGAGAGCCGCGGGTCGGATGTTCCCGGGGATCTCCGCAACATTCCTGATACGGGGTGACTTGCGGCTCGCCGACCCGCGCGGACCGACCCGCGCGGACTTGTAAACCTGCGCTCCTCGTGCTAAGGTGCGCCGTTCCCGTGCTTGGAATAAGTTCGAGTGGATTCCGCAAGAAAGCTGCGTCCATCCCACGCGGCACAAAGGATTGAACGATGAGCGATCCCGCCCCTAGCGCGCCGGTAAGCAACCCCAAGAAACACGTTCCCTTCGTTCCCGAAACTATGGAGATGAAGGAGTTCACGCTTCGCGCCGTGCTGCTCGGGCTGGTGCTGACGGTGGTTTTGGGAGCAGCCAACGCCTATCTCGGCCTGCGCGCCGGGATCACCATTGCGGCCACCTATCCCGCCGCTGTGATTGCCATGGCCGTGCTGCGCGCCTGGAAAGGCACTCTGCTGGAAGAGAATATCGCTCGTACGGCGGGCACGATCGGCGAGGGATTGGCGGCGGGCGCAATTTTTACCATCCCTGCATTCGTGATGTCCAAAGCGTGGCCGTCGTTCCGCCCCGCCGACGCCTACTGGAAATCCACCGCGCTGATGATGGTGGGCAGCATCCTGGGAGTTCTGTTTATTTCTCTGGTGCGGCGCGTCATGGTGGAGGACCCCGAACTTCCCTTCCCGGAATCCGTGGCCGCGGCAGAAATTCACAAAGCCGGACGCCGCGGGGCTCAAGCCGCGAAATATCTCTTCTGGAACATCGGCGTAGGCGGCGTGGTGTATCTGCTCGGCCGCTTTGGATTATTCGCGGCCGACAAGGACATTCACTTCACCGTAGGCAGTCTGGGCCGCAGCCAAGTGCGCCTCGGCACCACTGGTAGCACCAACCTGGTAGCTGCGGGCGGCACCAGCACGTTCGCCGCGCCCAGCATCAGCCCCGCGTATCTCGGCGTGGGCTACATCATTGGCTTGCGGTTGGCGTCGCTGCAATTCGCCGGAGGCGTGCTGGCCTGGGGTTTGCTGGTTCCCATGCTGATTTTTTTCCTCGGGCCCCAGCTCAAGCACTATCTTCCGGCCGATACGCCTGACGATTGGGCCACCATGGCCATCGCGGTGTGGCGATTCATTGTTCGCCCCATCGCTGTCGGCGGCATGATTGTCGGCGCAGCCTGGACGCTGTTCAAGATGGGCAAGAGCCTCACCGCCGGCATCGGGAAGGCTCTGGGCGACCTTCGCCAAACCGCCGACCAGCGAGCTAAGTTATCGCGCACCGAGCAATACATGAGTTCGAAAGTTGTGTTCGGCCTGATCGGTTTGATGTTCATCCTGATGTGTGCCCTTTACATCCATATTTCCGGCTTGATCTGGCCCGCGGTGCTCGCTGCGGTTGTCATGCTCGTGGTCGGCTTTTTCTTCGCCACGGTTTCTGGCAGCCTGGTTGGGTTTATCGGTTCGTCCAACAACCCGGTCTCAGGATTGACGCTGTGTACACTATTGATCGCTGCGCTGCTGATGGTCTCTCTCGGCGTCTCTGGGGAAAAGGGCGTCGCAGTGGTCTTGGGCGTAGCTGCAGTCGTATGCGTTTCCTCGTCGGTGGCCGGAGAACTCTTGCAGGACTTCAAGGTCGGCTACATCCTGGGAGGAACTCCGCGCCGGATTCAGGTTGCGGAACTGATCGCCGTCGTGGTTGCCAGCCTGGTCATGTACTGGCCGCTCTACCTGCTGAACACCGCGTTCGGTTTCGGCAGCCGGCAGCTTTCGGCGCCCCAGGCCGGCCTGATGGCCACGCTCGCCATCGGCATCGTCGGCGGAGACATGCCCTGGCCATTGGTGGTGGTTGGCATCCTTTTCGGCATTGGACTGATCATGATGCAGGTGCGCAGCCCCATGCTGGTTGCGGTCGGAATGTATCTTCCTTTCGAAACCACGTTCGCCATTTTCATCGGCGGAGTTTTTCGCGCCATCGGCGACTGGATGGCCAAACGCCGTGGACTCAACGACGCGCAGAGG
Source organism: Candidatus Sulfotelmatobacter sp. (assembly GCA_049675725.1). Lineage (GTDB taxonomy): Bacteria > Acidobacteriota > Terriglobia > Terriglobales > Acidobacteriaceae > Sulfotelmatobacter. Next base: position 33,202 of record JBAUAN010000051.1, read on the forward strand.
GCGCGCGTGGAAAATGCCGGAGTTCTCACCGCTTCCGGCCTGATCGCCGGCGAGTCAGTGTTTGGGTTGGTTTGGGCCGGGTTCATCGCGATCGGACTTGCCACTTCCCAACAGCGGGTATTGCAACTGCTCGAAGGCTGGGCCCGCAGCATTACATCCGCGCAGATCTTCAATCATCCGCTCTACATTATGGGAATCGTCGTGATGGCCGCGCTGGCCGCGCTACTGATCTTGCTGCCGCTAACCAGCGCCGGCGATCCAAGCGAGCCCGCGCCGCCAACGGCCATGATGTAGCGGCAGAATGCAGAGGTGAGAAGGCAGAATGCTGAAGGTGGATCAGACGTAACTTCTGCATCCTGACTTTTTAATTCTGCATTATTCTTGCCCCTCCCCATGTCCATCGCCGCAAATATCGCATCGATCCACCAACGAATCGCCGCAGCCGCCCGCCGCGCCGGACGCAATCCCAATGAGATCGCCATGATGGCCGTCAGCAAGACGCACCCGCCCGAACTTATCCGCGAAGCCTATGAGGCCGGGGTTAGACTATTCGGAGAAAATCGCGTTCAGGAATTCGCAAGTAAGATCGGCGCTCTTCGGAACCTGCCCGACGCCGAGTGGCACATGATCGGCCACCTGCAAACCAACAAAGCCGCCAAGACCGCGGAGTTATTTCACGCCGTGGATTCGGTCGATTCTCTGAAGCTCGCAGAAAAACTGGACGCAGCCGCACAGCAACTCAGCAAGAAAGTGGACGTGCTAATCGAAATCAACGTCGGCGGCGAAACAGCCAAGAGCGGCACAGCGCCGCATTCAGGAGAACTCGAAGGACTGCTCCTGGCAGCGCCCCGTCTGGAAGGGTTGCAGTTCCGCGGCCTCATGACCGTGCCTCCGTTCACCGAAGACCCGCAAGCCGCACGCCCCTACTTCCGCAATCTGCGCGAACTGCGCGACACAATCGCCGCGCGCAAACTCCCGGGAGTCAGCATGGACATCCTCTCCATGGGCATGTCGCACGATTTTGAAGTGGCCATCGAAGAAGGCTCAACCTGCGTGCGCGTAGGCACGGCAATTTTCGGAGAAAGGACAAAGACTTAACCGCAGAAGCACAGAGGGACACAAATGCCATGAAGCTTCTCGACCGCCTTTGCGCGGGAGCTCTTTTTCTGCTCGCCCTCGTCGAGTGCCTGCTTGTGCCGAAAACCTATACCGGCAGAATCTGGATCCTGGGTACGTACCTGGCTCTGCTCTTCACCGCCATGCTGAACGTGCTGCGCATTCGCAACGGATACGCGGTGCGCGGACTCAGAATGTTCTGCATCGCGGGCAACGTCACCATGCCCGTTTTCTTCGCCGCACTGATGGCGAGCATAGGACAGGCGACCACACTGCGCAACCCGCAACTTCTTCTGGTCGCAGGGCTGCTGTTAATCGAAACTGTATTTTCGCTGCGCAAAAACGCGTGATCCCTATCCACGAATCACACGATGGAGCCACCTTCGCCATCAAGGTTCACGCCCGCGCCCAGAAAGATGCCATCACCGGCGAACTCGGCGACGCGCTCAAACTTTCCTTGACTGCTCCTCCCGTCGACGGCCGCGCCAACCAGGCCTGCATCGAATTCTTCGCGAAACTTTTGAAGGTGCCGCGATCTTCCGTTACCATTGCCTCCGGCCAGAGCAGCCGGAATAAAGTCGTACGCGTGGCAGGGCTGACTGCCGATGAAGTTCGCCAGCGCATCGTCGAGTAGCACCAGTCAACTGAGGAGCCACTTTGACTTTTTCTGATCGACTGCAGGATATCCGCACCGGTTTCGAGCGTCCCTTCTGGGTCGCCAATATCAGCGAGCTTTTCGAGCGCCTTTCTTACTACGCCGCGTTCGCGTCGCTGGCGCGTTATCTCCACGAAACGTTGAATTTCGGAGTCGAGCGAGCCAGCAGCCTTGCTGGATTTTTCGGCGGTCTGGTGTGGATTCTGGCCGCGTTCGGCGGCGCCCTCGCCGACCGCATGGGATTCCGGCGAGCGCTTTCCCTGGCCTATCTGATTCTGAGCGTGTCCTACTTCCTGCTCGGATCCATCGGAGCCCCCTGGATGGCTCCGGTGCGGAATGCTGTGCCGCTGGTCGCGCTGGTGGCGTTCGTTCTAATGTTGCCCGCGCTCGGCATTGCCCTGGTGAAGCCCTGCGTCGTGGGAACCACGGCCCGCGCTTCGAAAGAAAATGTCCGCTCGATTGGATATTCCATCTATTACACCCTGGTGAACATCGGCGGGGCCGCGGGACCTTTTCTGGCGTCGTGGGTGCATCAGCACGTGAGCGTGGAAAATGTCTTCCGCATGGCCGCTCTTAGCGTGTTCTTGATGTTCTTCGCTGTGCTGTTGTTCTTCAAGGAGCCGCGCCGCTCGGGTGAAGTGCAAACGGCAAACCTGGCCCAGGTCGCGAAGAACTTCCTGACCGTCGTTTCCAACCCCCGGTTCATGCTGTTTCTTTTGATTTTTTCTGGATACTACATCGCGTTCTGGCAAGAGTTCATCATCCTTCCCATCTACATTCACGATTACATCAATCCCAAGAGCGATACCGAAATGCTCCTGATGGCGGATTCACTGACCGTGATCTCGCTGCAGTTGGTCGTGAGCTTCCTAACGCAGAAGATGGCGGCCTTTCGCGGCATCACACTGGGAACGCTCATCTCGGGCCTGGCGTGGATGCTGCTGGTGATTCATCCCTCCGTTGCCATGGCGTGGGCTACGCTGATCATGGTCGCGATCGGCGAGATCACGCAGCAGCCGCGGTATTACGAGTACATTTCCCGGCTCGCGCCTTCGGGACAGCAAGGCACGTACATGGGCTTTGCATTTCTGCCCATCGGAATCGGCTCGCTGATCGGGGGATGGTTCGGCGGATTCCTCATTCATCATTTTGGCGAGGTCCGACATACGCCTCAGATGATCTGGTGGTGTGTTTCGGGAGTCGGCGTGGCGACGGCAGGGCTGCTCTGGATTTACGACAAGTACGCAAGAGTTCCCTCCGCCAATCCGGCCGGTTAGTGGAACGCGCGGCTTGACTTGGGCCCGGACCTCTGGAATCATTCGCCTCCAGCAAGCGAATTAAGAAGGAGGTTCTATGCCACATTACTTGCATCAAGTAGCTTATTCGCGCGAAGGCTGGTCGGCTCTGCTGGCGAATCCGCAGAATCGCATTGAGGCAGTGCGGCCGGCAATCGAGAAACTCGGCGGCACCATCGAAGCCGCATGGTTCTCGTTCGGAGACTACGACGTGATCGTGATTGCGCAACTCCCCGACAACGTGAGCGCTGCGGCTATCGCCATGGCGTTTGCGGGCGGCGGGGCCTGCAAGTCGGTTCAGACCACTCCATTGATTTCCCCGGAAGAAGCGCTGCAGGCACTGAAGAAGGCTGGGGAATGCGGGTATCGGCCCGCATCGGCTCCCGCGCGCGCTGCATAAGTGTCGGCCAAGAATAAAGAACGACCAGAGGCGGCCCTTGCGGCCGCCTTTGTTGATGGAGCAAAGTTAAACCTCACTGCTGATCGCTCACTTTCGGACTGTTGAAATTTATGTCCCCACTCAACTCCACTCACGCGCCGACCGCCAAAGAACTCGCCGCGCAGATTCGCCAGACGCTGAAAAGGGGCGGATCGCCCAAGCATGCCACAGGCGTGCAGTGGTTCTTCAAAGACGAGATCAAGTCGCATGGCTGGTATACGGCCGACCTGCGCCGGGCAGCGCGAAGTTTCCGCCGGGAGATTCGGAAAGAGTTCGGACTCGATTTCCTTGTAGCTGTTGCCGATGAACTTTTTTCGGGGACCGTGCTGGAAGAAAAAATCGCCGCTGTGTTCCTGCTGGAGAAGGTCGATCCCGAGTTCGGCGACCGCGAGTTCAAACTGTTCGAGTCCTGGCTCGACCGCATAAGCAGTTGGGCCGACCACGACGCCTTAGTACACGACCTGATCGGGCCCATGATGGCATCCAGTCCTGCGCGCGTGAAGAATGTGTTTCGCTGGGCAAAGTCATCAAATCGCTGGCATCGTCGCGCCGCCTGCGTAGCCCTGATTCGCGGCGCACGCGCGAAAATGTTCTTCTCTGAGATTACCGAGCTCTCCAACTCACTTCTCGCCGACCAGGACGACATGGTGCAGAAAGGCCTGGGCTGGCTGCTGCGCGAAACCGCAAAGTTCAATGCCAAACGCACCATGCCATACTTGATGAAGATTCGCCGGCGCGCACCGCGATTAGTGTTGCGCACAGGGTGCGAAACTCTGGCTCTGGCCGTCCGAAAACGGATCCTGGCCTCTTGAGGAACCCTCTCTTACGTCCGATTCGCCCAAAGTCACCCGCGTTGTTTACAATAGAAGTTTGCCCATGAACCTGCCCGCCATCCAAGCTGCGCTGCGCGAACGGAACATCGACGCCTGGCTGTTCTACGACCATCACCATCGCGATCCCATTGCCTATCGCGTGCTCGGTTTGTCGCCCGGCCTGATGGTCACGCGCCGCTGGTTCTATCTGATTCCCGCGGAAGGCGAGCCCGTGAAACTGGTACACAAGATTGAGGCGGGGCATCTCGACACGCTTCCCGGCAGCAAGCATCTCTATTCAGGCTGGCAAGAACTGTTCGACAAGCTCAAGACCATCCTTGCTTCCTATCGCGACATCGCCATGCAGTACTCACCCAACAACATTGTCTTCACGATTTCGCTGGTGGATGGCGGCACCATCGACTTGATCCGCGGACTGGGAAAAAATGTGTTGAGTTCTGCAGACCTCGTGGCACAGTTCGAATCGACTTGGACGGAAGAGCAAATCGAGACTCACTTTGCGGCGCGCGACAGCATCGATAAGATTGTGGCGGCGGCCTTCCAGGAAATTGGGCGGCGGGTACGGAACGGCGGAACCAAAGAGCACGAAATTCAGCAATGGTTTATAGAAGCGTTCCAGCGCGAAAGTCTTCTGGCCGCTGATCCGCCCATCGTTGCCGTGAATGCCAACGCTGGCAACCCGCACTACGAGCCACGCGCTGATCATCCCATGCCCATTCGCGAAGGAGATCTGGTGCTGCTCGATGTGTGGGGAAAAAAGAACGCTCCCGGCGCAGTCTACTACGACATTACCTGGATGGGTTTTGTTGGCGCCGCGCCCTCGGGGCGCATGCGTGAAATTTTTCAGATCGTACGCGACGCGCGAGATGCCGGAGTGAAAACTGCGATCGACGCCGTCGCAGCCGGACGCCGCATCGCCGGCTGGGAAGTGGACCGGGCCACGCGCGGCCACATCCAGGAAAAAGGCTACGGCGAATATTTTATTCATCGCACCGGGCACTCGATCGGCACTGATGTCCATGCCAACGGCGCCAACATGGACGATCTCGAAATCCATGACGAGCGCCAGCTTCTTCCCAACTCCTGTTTCTCCATTGAGCCCGGCATCTACCTGCCGGAGTTTGGCGTGCGCAGCGAGGTGAATGTGCTGGTGCGCGCGAAGTCAGCGGAAGTGACAGGAAAAATCCAACGCGAGATCGTGACTATTTAATGGCAAACTCCACGGCAAGAACAAGAACAGACGAGGCGCCGGTCAACATGATGGCGGTGGTCGCTCCCGCGGTCGGATGGCTGATTCCCGGCGCCGGCCACATGATCCAGAAGCGCTGGATCCGCGGCGTCCTGCTGCTGATCTCAATCGCAACTCTGTTCGTGCTGGGGCTGCTGATGCAGGGCCGCATCTACAAGGCGAACGGCGGCGACATTCTCGACATCCTCGGCTTCATCGGCGACATGGGAGCAGGTGGGCTCTACATCGTCACTCTCGCGCAAGACTGGGGCCAGGGCGCGATCGCATTCGCCACCGCTGACTACGGAACCAAGTTCATGATCGTCGCCGGACTGCTGAACTTTATTGCGGTCGCCGACGCCTACCACATTGCGATCGGGAAGAAACAATGACTCAGCTATCCGCCCTCAGCTGTCAGCCGTCAGCGAAGACTGGCTGTTCCGGGAGTGAATTATGATTTTGCGCCTCGGCCACTTCAGCGCGGCAGTGGTGTTTGCCCTCTTCGCCTCCATCGTCTTCGGCATCACACACCGCGAAAACACCCGCGCCATGGTGCGCTACGGCCTCTACTGCTTCGCCGTGTTCCTCAGTGGGACCATCCTTGCGGGCTGGGCCATGTGGGTGTTGAGAAGATAGTTTCGGCGTCGCCTTCGATCTAAGTCGTCATCTGACTGGTTTTGCGACGACGTCCTTTACGCTGATTTTCCCGTCGGCCTCGACACGAATATCTTTCGGCTGTTCCGGGGAAGTGTACTTCTTGTCATCCATATCGCCCGTGAATTTTCCGTTCGCCCAAGTGATGCTTCCGGAACGAATGCAGTTGGTGCTCTGTTCTTCCCCATTGGGCACAGCCCACTCCTGCTGCTGCAACTCGTCGGCTTCAGAGAACGAGGTGGCAGGCTGGATGCGTACTTGAGCCAAAAATGGCTTGGCAATCCTTTCGACTGACACGACATTCTCCGGAACGATGGAATTCCCGCAGGAGGCGTAATGCCCGCCTCCGACGAGTACAACCGCGTCGAATTTCGCGTCGGCGCCATCGCCTTGCATTCCGAGCCAATAAAGGTTCCGCGAGTCAGGCAATTGGCTTTCGACCACTTGCAACACCGTCAGATCTTTCTCTTTGTAAATCTGGCGTGCACGAAATGACCGCCGTTCCTCAAGCGTCCACCCGGGATCTTCGATTCTGGAGGTGGGTCGCCGAACTTCGTTGGGATCCACGATGAGTGGATGCGCGGCGATCTGCGTCGAAGGCCCCAGTGAGGTCTTGGTCTCAGCCACGAGATGGAAGAGACCAACCGATCCGAGAACGATAATTTTATTTCCGGAATCCAGCGTTACCTCGTCGATCCAGGAGACTGGGCCGATTCCACGTACCCTTACCGGAGTTGCTGTCCCCTTGGACTTGAATTCTTGAATGGCATCTGCGAGCGTCGCTACCTCGCCGGGATGCAAGGGCGCCGGCTTGTCACTGAGCAGAAAAAAGTCGAGGTAGCCGTCTCTCTGGGTGGTTTGCGAGCAAAGGAAGTCCTGTGTTTCCGACCCCCAGTCGCATTGCAGTCCCGATCGCAGCATTTGTTCCGAGTCAAAAGCCGTGCAGGCGCCGCCGCCCTCGTTGTAGGCACAATCGGCAGTGGCCACCACGCGCGGCGGTGTGCGCCGGAAGTCGAGCAGCACACTCGCTTCCGTCCAGTTCAGAGCGTTTGCGCCACCGAGATTTTCGCCGAACTTGATTACCAACAAAGGCACATTGGGGTCGGGCGTGGCCAACGCGACTTCGGCAAAGCTACACTGGCCATCCGGCTCGAAACAGCTGGCTATGCGGCTGGTATCGAACGAGAGCGAGGTCGAGCTCCTGCCATTAAACGGATCGACGCGCTCGGTTGGCTCGACTTCCCACCACTGCACGCGCTTGCTCTGAGGATCATCGGCCGAATCCGTCGTTTCAGCATAAATGTGGAGCGTTGCCTTAGTTCCTCTTCCGGCCTCTGGCAGCGTAGCGAATAGATAGATATTCACCAGAAAAGGTCCGAGCGCCGGAAAGCGAAACGCAGGCCGTTCGTTACCGGAGGGCAGGGGAAGGCCCTTGACTGGCGTGAAACGCAGCGGCGGTTTGTTGTCTACGGCCACTTCGACCGCGTTCTCGGAACATCCGAACAGAGAGTGCTTGTCGGAAGCGCCCTGCGAATGCGCCGGGAGGACACAAAGTAGTAAAAGTAACGACGCGGATGCAGTGCGCATTTTTCGACCTCACTATCCCTGCCACACAAATGCATCAAAGATGCGCTTCGTATCGAAATTCAGCCGGCGGTAGAGATCCACCGCGCGAGCGTTGGCTTCGGTGACAGTCAGCGAAAGCAACGAAAACTTTCGCTTCCTGAGTTCCGCGACCGTGGCGGCCAGCAAAGCTTCGCCAATTCCGCGGGAGCGATATTCCGGCAGAATACAGATCTGGGTCACGTGACCCACGTCGTTGCGCACGCGGGAACACAGAATCAATCCGATCAAACTCTTGGCTTTTCGATCCAGAGCGACATATGAAGATTCGGCGTCGAACAAGCCGCATCCCGGAAAGCGCACGATGTTATTCAGAAAGCGCAGCGATCCACTCAGCGTGTGATATTGATCATTGATCTGCGCGTCCACGTGCCCGCGATAGGCCGCCGTAATCACTGCTGCCGCCCCCTGATAATCGCCCTCAACCCAGCGGCGAATTT
>JBAUAN010000052.1:0-15390 GCA_049675725.1 Candidatus Sulfotelmatobacter sp.
CTCGCGTTGTTCCCTCAGCTTCCGGGATCCTGCTGACGGGGGACATTATCGGCATCGCGTTCAGCGATCACCAGCATGGACAGATCACAACTTCCACACAGGAACTCTGGACCACCATCGACGGCGGCCAAACCTGGCAAAAGCAGTAACCTGGTCTGGCAACGCGCTCGCCGCACCGCCGCGAATCCCTTGCCCGGCGCGGATTCTGTCCGATTTTTCACAATTGGCAAACAATCACGGGTCAGGCCGCAGCTCTCACCAATCCCGGCTTAGATCGCGGAAAGCCGTGATCCGCGCGGGTTCTGCGCGAAATGGTCGGACGCGTTTGCACTAATTCCGGTCACCAGCCTGTGGACTGGCTGCACTCGACTGAAAACACGTGAGTTGCAGGCGGCGATTTTTCATTGACGAAAAAAATAGAAGGAGTAGAACAGTAATCGTTCTGAGACAGTTTCTTAAGTTTTTCCGGTTGGTGCGGCGTCCGGGGCTCAAGCGAAGTCACCCTCCACACTGAAAAGTGAGGCAGGGAGGGCAAGCAAGGGTCTATAGCCAAGCGCTGGTCGAGGAGAACGAGAAGCCCAGTCGAAGGCAAGATAGAGTTCCGAGGCGTTGGGTAGGTTTATCCGGTTGGCGGTGAGCCCGGAGCCCGAGTGAAGATCGCGCGCAGCGCCCCGCAAGGGAAGCAGCGATAGCAGGTCAAGCAAGGGTCTAAACGCGAGCTACTGGCCGAGACGAATGGACCCAACACCACCTCGGAACTCTTATTTTTTGGGAGCTCTCAGCTCTCAGCTCTCAGTTTCTGGTTTCTAGTTTCTAATTTCTGGAACCATTCCTCCGCTTATTACTTCCCAACAATTCCTGGGCCTCCTACTGCATGCAGTCTGGGAATTCTTTCCTCCAGCGGCGGCAGCGGGGGAAACCTGGCGTGGGGTTCCGTCTGGTACCAGTATGCAACGGAATAATAATTGTCGGAGCGGTGGTTGGCGTGGCCGTGCTCGATGGTGGCGCGCAGCGATTTCGTAAATGGAATCGGCGAATCGAGATGAAACCGATAAAGGGACCAGCGGCCGCCGGCGCGTTCGGGTCCGACCACGGGCGCGCCGAATAGTCCGTAGGCGAACGAGTGGCCGCCGAAATCCTACGCGCCTAGAAAATAATCTTCCGAGCCGGTGCCATTGATCGAGGGCAAGGCTTCGCCGTCAACGAAAAACATATCATCGCCTTCGCCCCACCAGCCATCCTGATTCTGCAGCACCGACATGGTCACGCCCACGAAGTGTCCGCGGCCCGTGGCTTCCAGCCAGACGTAGTTGCCTTCGCCGTTCAGATTTTTCTTGTCATTGACGATGGGATCGTCGTTGGAACGCCACTGATTAGTCCATCCCTTCGCGGGCGCGGCCTGGCGATATTGCGCGTGGAAGTAGAGTTGGTCTGCAGGCAGCGGCTTTGTGTAAGCGCGATAGTCGAGGTTGAAATAAAACGCGTCGACTTTCTGCGCGCCTTCGTTTGTGACGGTGACGCGGGCGTGTTTTTGAAACGGCATGGGGAAGAAACAGTTCAAGGCCTTGTCGGAGCCGACCGCAAGTGGAACGGACTGGTAGAGAAAATAATCCCCCAGTCCCAGGCCGAAAAAATCGCCGATGGGAGCTTCCACGCTGGGAGCGGGCTCGCCGTCCCAATACATGCGCAGGACCAGCGCCTTCAGATGATGGGGATCTTCGCTGGCGATGGTGACCCAGAGGTGGGTAATCAGTCCGGGGCCGGCCTCGTCGAGCAGCGTGAGCGTTTCGCCGGGAGCGATGACGCGAGCGTCAGCATTGCCCCCGCTCCGATCGTAGCTGGAGGAGCGGTGCTGAACGCAGTCCTTGGATTGGGGGAGATCGGTGAGCTCAGATCGTGGGCTCTGCCCCAAAGCCGGCAGGACTAGCATCCACAAAAGAAGGACCACAGACTTACGCAGATGAGCGCAGAATGACATCAACGTCCTCCTACAGCGGGATATTCCCGTGCTTCTTCGGTGGGTTCTTGTCGCGCTTGGTTTGCAGCATGGCCAGGGCCTGGATCAACTTTTTCCGCGTTTCTCTGGGCTGGATTACTGCGTCGACGAAGCCGCGGTCGGCGGCTACGTAGGGATTGGCGAAGCGGTCGCGGAATTCTTCGATTTTCTTTTGGCGAAGAGCTTCGCGATTCTCGTTATGGCGAACGGTATCGCGCGATTCGCTGCTGGCATCGCCGTTCTTCGCGGCTTCCAGTTCGCGTTTGTAGACGATGTCGACCGCGCCTTCGGGGCCCATTACGGCAATCTCGGCAGTGGGCCAGGCGTAGTTCACATCCGTGCGGATGTGCTTGGACGACATGACGCAATAGGCGCCGCCGTAGGCCTTGCGCGTGATGACCGTCACCTTCGGGACGGTGGCTTCGGCGAACGCGAAAAGCAGCTTGGCGCCGTGCTTGATGATGCCGCCGTATTCCTGTGCGGTGCCGGGGAGGAATCCGGGGACGTCTTCGAAGGTGACCAGCGGAATGTTGAAGCAGTCGCAGAACCTTACGAAGCGGGCGCCTTTGATGGACGCATTGATGTCGAGCGTGCCGGCGAGCACGGCGGGCTGGTTCGCCACAATGCCGACAGAGCGGCCGTCGAGGCGGGCGAAGCCGACGACAATATTTTTCGCGAAGCGCTCCTGCACTTCGAAGAAATAGGCGTCGTCGACGACGGCGTGAATCACGTCCTTCATATCGTAGGGTTGGTTCGATTGCGCGGGGACGATGTTGTCGAGCGCGGCGTCGGCTCGGGCGTCGTTACGATCGGCGGGATCGGTGGTGGCTTTTCGCGGCGGGTCGTCGAGGTTGTTCGAGGGCAGAAAGCTCAGCAACTCGCGCACCATCGAGAGGCACTCAGCGTCGTCATGCGCGAGGAAGTGCGCCACGCCGGAGGTTTCGTTGTGCGTGAGCGCGCCGCCGAGCTGGTCCTTGGTGACATCTTCCATAGTGACGGTCTTGATCACGTCGGGGCCGGTGATGAACATGTAAGAAGTTTTGTCGACCATGAAAACGAAGTCGGTGATCGCGGGTGAATATACGGCGCCGCCGGCGCAGGGGCCCATGATCGCGGAAATTTGCGGTACCACTCCGCTGTATAACGTGTTGCGAAGAAAAATATCTGCGTAGCCGGCCAGCGACATGACGCCTTCCTGAATGCGTGCGCCGCCGGAATCGTTGAGCCCGATGAGGGGCGCGCCCATCTTGGCGGCGAGGTCCATGATCTTGATGATTTTTCCGGCGTTCGATTCGGAGAGCGAGCCGCCGAACACGGTGAAATCCTGCGCGAAGACATAGACCAGGCGGCCTTCGATGCGGCCATAGCCGGTGATGAAACCGTCACCGTAGATTTTCTGTTCGGCCATGCCGAAATCGTTGCAGCGGTGAGTGACGAGTTTGTCGGTTTCTTCGAAGGTGCCATCGTCGAGCAGAAACTCGATGCGCTCGCGGGCCGACATTTTTCCTTCGTTGTGCTGGCGTTCGCGGCGCTGAGCTCCGCCGCCGTCTTCGGCGAGCTGGTTGCGCTTCTTGAGTTCGGCAAGTTTTTGTTCGAGATTCATGCCGGAAGGATTATAGCGGGGTGGAAGCGGTGACCGCGATCAGGTGCTTCTAGTTTTCGATGCTTGCCAACCCGCCTGTGCCCGTCATGCCGATTTCCTGGGCCAGAGCGAGAGGGTCTTCTGGTGTCGCGGGACGGTTTTGAGGTGTGACGAAGACTTTCAGCGTGCCATGGGTTCCAGACATTGTTTCCACCGCCAGATAACTTCGCAGGGCGTCAATTCCGTACGACCGCGGCCGCGCGATCAGGCGGTAACCGTTGACCTTCCCATCCTGAAGGGTGAAATCGTATTCGAAATCATAAGCTCCGAGGCTGAACTGGTGAACTCGTTGTCCCGTAACTGCTTCCGTTCCCAGGCAACGTCGCACCATCTCGTCTTTATCAGTCACCACCGTCTGTGATTGTCCATCGACGAATAGCACACTTGGATGTAGGGCGCTATCCCCAAGGCAGCCCAAAGTTTTATGCAGAACATACTCAGGCGAATGGTAAAGGCTAGTGCTGCCCAGGCCGTGCGGCCCGTCAAAGCGATACCAGATCATTCCTGACTCGTCGCTGAACAGGCGGCTCGTATCCGCACTCTTCGGCGATGTTTCTTTCCCAATTACTTTGTAGCCGACCAGCCTCCCATTCCCATCTCTTGGAGCGGGTTCGTAACCGACGGTAAAGCCTTTGTCCGCGGGCTTCAGTTCGTCCGGTGTGAGACATCGCGTTCCTTGCGGTCCAAGCTGGTCAAGCGAGGCAGGATAACCCGCATCCGGATGAGATTCGGCAAATTGCTGGCTGCACTTGTCGATGGCAAGCAGATCGGGTCCGAGAACGAGAGGATCGAGGGGCGCCACATACGGCGGACCCTTGGGTCGTGGACTCAGCGTTACTCCCAAGATGATGGTGCCGAGAAATCCGATGCAGAAGGCACTCAAGGGCCACATTGAGCCAAGCGTTTTCGCCAGTGACAAGGTGGGAACGATCGCGAGCGTCAAAGCAGCGGTGAGGTAGATCAACCCGTAGAAAAAATAATAGAAGAAGAGAAGAAGTCCCCCTGACCCGGTCGTCATCACGAGCAGCAGAAGCGCGGCCAAGAACGGGATCCAGTACCATCCCACGACAATCGCTGTGCACACGGAAGCAGCGAGTCTCATTCCCAGTTTTCGAAAGATGACCCCCGCGAGCGCGGGAATGGAAATGGTGCTGAGAATCGGCCAGATGAGCCAGTGATAAGGATGGGTTGACGCTCTGCTCGCCCAGATCAGACCGGCGGAAAAAATCAGCGCAGGAAGGAAAATCCAGTAGTTGGGCGTGCCGGTGTGGTTTTGGTCGGTCGTATCAGTGGAGCTTCCTTCTACTCCATGACTCCTTACTCCATGGTCGAGCCGAGAGGCTGGTACTTGTATTTCTTGCCGTCAAAGAAAATCACGGACGAAGTGTTCTCCCCTTCGCCTTTTTCTTCCATGTAAATTCCGAGCACGATGCTCTTTTTCAAAGCCAGCCGTTTCACGGTGAGAGCCTTGAAGGGAAGGTTGATGAGCATAAACTTGGCCTTGGGCTTGGCCGAGCGCCACGCGTCTTTTTCCGCGCCATGGACGATCAGCAGGCACATGCCGCGCCGTTCCGGTTCGTCGGAGCCGAAAGTGGAAGTAACCTTTACATCGCCGAAGCCGAGAAAGGCGTCATAGGGATCGGAGATTTGAAAACTATATTCGTCCCGATCGGCCATGGGATTCTTGCAGCGCGCGGCGATGACCAGATCGTCGACGCCGTCGCCATCGAGGTCTCCGGTATATTGCGGAAAATCGGCAAGCACTGAGCAGTTGTCGCCGAATTGCTTGTGCACATATTCATCTGTGATCGCAGGTGACGGCGTTTGAGCGTGCGCGGGCGGCGCCGGTGGCTGCTTCTTCTGCGCGGCGAAGGTCGAAGATCCAGCCGAGAGCACCAGCAAGACCAGAACGGGGAGGTCAAGAAATCGAGGATACGACATGTTGTTACTCTATTCCCGTTCATGTAGCTGAGGGTAGATACCGAGATGGTGACCGCGACACCAAAGTCACCGCGGGACAGAGTAGCCGTTCATCGGTCGAGCGGCGGGCGCATGCATTCTCCAGGATGCCAAGAAACACAAACGCGACCACCCGGGCTGAAGCCCAAGTCGATTTTCGCGTTACGCGGCGCTAAAGGCGCCGCTCTTCCACGGTACTACACGCGTGTGGAAGGACGGTACTGCAGGGCAAGTGGAAGGGCGATCGGACCGATCTAGTCGCGGAAGTGTTCCCAGCCTTGCGGTTTGAGTTGGTGCACGGCGCCGCTGCAAATCCGCAGGAGGACTTTGCGAGTGCGGGTGATGTGGCCGATCTGGGTGATTTGTACTCCGGCGATTCGCGATGGTATGGTTCGATTCCGGGGCGCGGTGAACAGGAGTTCGTAGTCTTCGCCGCCGTGCAGGGCGAATACGAGAGCTACCTCGCGCGCTGGTTTGCCCACGCTGGCCCGCGGAATGAGTTCGGCTTCCAGTTCGGCGCCCACACCGCTTTCTTCACAAACGTGGGCGAGGTCGGTGGAAAGGCCGTCGCTGGTGTCGATCATGGCCGACGCCAGGCCACGTGCGCGCAGAATGCGGCCGAGCTCAATTCGTGGCTCAGGGAAGAAATGCTGCGGATACTGTGCCGGGTTCGGCTTGCGCGTGGGCGTTTTCGTCGTCTGCCGCAACGTCATCTGCTGCAGTGCGGCGGCTGAGCCGCCCAGCTCTCCGCTGACATAGATTCGATCGCCCGGCCGCGCGCCCGAACGCAGGATGGCTTTGCCTTTGGGGACGGTCCCGACCACGATGATGTCGGCCAGGATTCCGTTCGGAGATTCCGCGGTATCGCCGCCCGCGAGGGTTATGTCAAATTTCTCCGCCAGGGCGATGAGGCCAGTCAGGAACTTTTCCACCCACGCCTGGGGCAAATTTCGAGGCAAGGCCAGCGAAAGAAAGGCGGCAACCGGATCTCCGCCCATCGCGGCGATGTCACTGAGGCCGCGCGCCAGGCAGCGGTGACCAACCGACTCCGGCGGATGCCAGTCGCGGCGGAAGTGGATGCCTTCGAGCGAAAAGTCGGTTGTGACCAGAGTTTCACGTCCGGGCGGAAGCCGCAGCACGGCGCAATCGTCGCCGATTCCGGCCACAATGGAACGATGCGAAGGTGTGGCGCGGGCACTTTTGCCCGCGAGGTTTTGACTTTCCCGCGCCAGGCGGCGAATCTCTGCAAGCAGCGCTTTTTCGGCAACAGGCACGGCGTCAACACTATAGCGGACTCGCCGCCGCTAAATCATGCCTCGACGCCCGATTTACTACTGTGCTTCCGCCCAAACTCCGGCTGTCTCTAGGGACACTCCCGTAACCCTCCCTCCGGTCACTACCGTCACAGGCGCTTCAGTAACTGAGAATGCCCTAAGGCGTCGTTGACAGGGGGAAGCTGGTTTGCTACCTTTTACCAGGCATTCACAAAGACCTTTTGGCCGAGCTAAGTTCTGCAAACAGTTTGGATTGCAGATAGGCACACGTTTAGGCTCTGGCCGGGTTCCGGTAGGTAGAAGGGCACGCAGCGGTTTCTATCCCGAATAGGGAGCGTTGCCCGGTCAGGCGCACCGTACAGGGTTTCTGCAACCTCAGAGCCACCCTGGATTTCCGGGCCTGATTCTTAAATATAACGAGGAGCGAATTGCGTAAACGTTTCTACATCCTTTTTGTGGCCCGCGGGGACGACGGCCAGCTGCGTAAGATTTCCATCCCCGTTCATTACCTGTATGTATTCGTAGTCGGGGCCGCGATCGGATTCCTCAGCCTCACCGGCATCGCCAGTTCCTACACCCGCATGCTGCTGAAGGTTTCCCGTTATAACCAGCTGCGCACGGAAAAAGATCAGCTCGAGAACAATAATTCCCGCCTGGCGCAAGTGGCCAAGGAGCGCGACGTTCAGGTTGCCTCGCTCGCCTCGATCGCCGGGGAAGTTTCGGCGCTTTACGGGTTGAAGTCGGAGCCTACGCTGGTCACGGCCACGGAAGAGCAAATTCATAACGCCGATGTGACTTCTTCCATCGACCAACTGGACGCGCTGCGGACTTCGGCGCTAACCGGCGCCACCATGGTGGGACTCACCATGGGCCTGACCAAGAATGCCACCACAGCCGACTGGTTCCGCGCCAACTCCGCCCCGAATCTATGGCCGGTGGAAGGCCAGATCACTGGCAGCTTCGGCGAGCGCATTGATCCATTCAACGGGGAAGGCGCATTCCACAGCGGCGTGGATATTGGCAGCAATTATGGGCAGCAGATTATCGCGCCGGCCGACGGAGTGGTTACGTTCGCCGACTTTCTCGGCGGATATGGCAAGGCTCTGATGATCGACCACGGCCACGGGATTTCCACCCGCTACGGCCATCTCTCGGGCTTCGCCGTCGCACCCGGGCAGCACGTTCACCGCGGCGACGTGATCGGCTATGTTGGGGCCAGCGGGCGCTCGACCGGTCCTCACCTGCACTACGAAGTGCGCATCAACGACACCCCGGTCAATCCTTACAAATATCTCCGCATCACCATCGCCCACGATGGCGGCTTCGCCGCCGGCAGCTAAGAGGCCCAAAGCCAAAAAACTTGCTCGCAGCGATTCTTCCTGCGTGAAGCCGGCGTGACACAGGAGTGCGCATTACGCCGGCAGCAAAGTGGAACAAGGTTTTCGTGACTCCTCCTGGAAGATGCTCCGTAATCGCGAAGTTCGCCGCAGTCGCCGAGATGGCGTCTATGACAACCCGTCGGCGAAGAGGAGTGGCCAGCAGCCTTCTGGCCCGAAAATCACTGACGCGGTAATACTTGATGGTGTCCGTGCCATTCTTGTGATCGAGCATGTTGGGGCGGATGATGGCATCGCCGGGGATGTCGGGAAACCGGGTGACGAACTTGTGGAGATTCTCCCATTTAGGCATGTAGTGTCCGCTCTTTCCGGTCAAGACGCGGATCTTGCCGGTGGCATCCACAATCCACTCACCGGCGGCCATCACGGGCGCGCCTCCCAGAAAGCTGGAATGGTGGTCGAACCCGGCCCGGTGCGTATAGGAGAACACGTACTCGCCAAGAGTTCCCCCCGGATCGGGCATGGTCAAACTGCAAACGAAGACGGCCCAGCCTTTCTCGGAGAATTCCGTCCTCATCAGCGCGGTGCAGAGTGGCGAGTCATCCTGTGCTTTCCAGAGCAATCCGCCGTCGAAGTAATAACAGTGTTGCCACTGGGCTCCCTCGGGATTCTCATAACCAGCCACGTTGCTATATGGTAATGTCGTGGCGCCGTTTGCCTGGAGCCAAACCCAAAACGTATCCGTCGATAACGACCGCACCCAGGTGTTATATTTGTCCGAAATGTGGTACCCGGCCCGGTGCTCCGGATCGAGCCGTTCCAGCCAATAGTTTCGTTTTTTCTCCTGGAAGTTCGCTGGGCCCGACAGCATCTTGCCGCCGAACGATTCGACCTCCTTCGCCACTTCTCCGATCAGGGCCGTGAAAGCCTCATAACGCGCTTTCCGTTTCGCGGGCCCGCCGCCGGAATTCAACGTCTTCATGGACTTGGAAGTCATGTAGGTGGCGCAGATTTGGTAAAGAAAATCGAGGTTCGCGATGGCATGAAGACTTTGATCGCTGTTCATCGTCGACGGATGTTTCCATTCGGCGTTGTAATCCTTCACGGCGTCCCAGAGCGACACAAGCACGGGATTCCTGCTGTGATCGCAGCCTGCTGCGACGAGCGCCGCAGTGGAAAGCCGCTGGCCGACGGCCTTGGTCGCGGCCAGACCGGCCTGAACTCGCTGATCACCCTTAATCAGGTCCTTCTGTTTGTTCTCGAAGATGCTTTTGAGGGAATTTACCCTGCTGGCCATGATTCATTCTCCTGATTTCTATGAAAATACTGCGCCGGCGCGGTTCATTCTAGCACCGGGTCGTCCTAACACTGGATCGTCCTAGCACTGGATCGAGGCGCTGGATCATCAGGAATTTCCTTCGCTTTGCTCCTGGCATTGACCACAGCGCTGATTCCAGAGCGCGGAGGGACTGTAGATTCCAAGGGACTTACGACAGAAAATGCTTGGTGGGCCCGCAAGGATTTGAACCTTGGACCAATGGATTATGAGTCCACTGCTCTAACCGCTGAGCTACGGGCCCAACTTTACATCATATTTAACATTCTAAATAGTTCAGGAGGCAACTGCGGGAATCTCTTTCGAACGATCAACTCCGGCCACCACAATTTTAGAGCGACATAAGAAATTGCACTTCCTGTTCAAGTTCCGAGATCGAGATCGGATCAAAACTTCCTTCATGCAATTTCTGATTTAGCTGGGGTAACTTCAATTGCTTGAATCTCGTCCACTCCGCGACACCGTTCTTAACGCGCTGGCTGGACTCCTGGAAAAGAGCAATCGCCTGGGAAGGCACGGCACGATCTCCGCCTTCGACAACACGCAGAGCTGAGGTAAGTTCGCTAAAGCCGTTTTGCAGTCCGCCAGGCTGCCCTGGAGAGGCCTGCTTATCGGTAAGAATTCTTTCGATTTCCGCTTGAGCGTCTGCGATGGCCGACTTAAGGGTTGGATTTTGTTCCCCAAGTTTCTGTTCATCGTCAGCCAGTTTTTTCTGAACCGAACCGATCTCCGCGAGGGCACGGCGGGCTTCGAACGTTTCTGCGTAGGCTTGTCGACCGATTTGCAGTTGCTGCTGAAGCTCCTCGGGAGTGGCGGGCGAGCGCGGATCCATTACGACTTTCAGAGTCTGACTCTGCGTCTGTCCATCGACCGTCAAACGGGCTTGGTAGATTCCCGGTACCACTTCCGGACCGCGGGGATTGCGGTATTCGGAATCTTCATCCGCCACAGTGGCTCCAGCGTTGCCCCAGGTAAGATTCCAGAGAAAGCGATGCAGTCCGGGATTTTTCTGGAGGCGTTCTGGCACGGGAAACCAACGCTCCGCGATAGGAAGCGACGGATGCTTCTCCGGGCGCTTATCTTCCGACGAAAACTTGCTCACGAGGTTTTTCTGCGCATCGAAAATCTCCAGCGTAACGCTGCTGGCTGCAGACTTGAGGAAATAATCCACAAGCCCGCCAGCAGGAGGATTCTCGGCGGTCGGTTCTTCGGGCGGAAGTGGAGTGCCCGGAAACGAATCGTTATCAATGCGAAATGCCGGCGCGGGATGGTAAAGCCAGAATGTCTTCGCCGTTGCGGCTTCAGACGCCTGGCGTAGAGGTGTGATGTTGTCGAGAATCCAGAAGGAGCGGCCGTGCGTAGCAATTACGAGGTCATCGCCGTGAACCCATAGATCGCGAACAGAAGCGACCGGTAAATTGAGTTGCAGAGATTGCCAGTGGTCGCCATCGTCGAACGACACGTAAGGGCCGAATTCGGTTCCGGCGAAGAGCAGTCCCTTATTTGCAGCATCTTGATCTTGGCGAATGCCGCGCAGAAAAGAGCCGGCCGCGATGCCGTTCGTAATCAGTTGCCAGGTGTCGCCATAGTCGCGGGTTCGATAGAGATAGGGAGTTTGGTCATTGAGCCGGCTGCGATCCACCGCGGCATAGGCAACAGCAGGATCAAAATGCGAAGCTTCGATGAACGAGATCTTGCTCCAGGTGCTCAGGCCCGGAGGTGTCACGTCCTTCCAGTTTTTTCCGCCGTCGCGCGTGAGGTGAATTAACCCCGTGTCACTTCCTGCCCAGATCAGATCACGGTTCAGAGCGGACGGCGCAATCGTGAACACCACGCCATACCCGCGCTGTTTCGCATTTTCGATAGTGGGCGGATCTTGAGATTTGTTATCTCCTGGCGGTTGCGCCGCTCCCGTGAGATCAGGGCTGATGATCTGCCAGTGCAGACCTCCATCTACGGTTTTCATCACATATTGCGTCCCTAAATAAAGCGTGGTCGAGTCGGCTGGGGAAAAAAGCAGGACCGGAGTCCAGGGGTCCCTATATTTACGTTGATTAATTTCGGAACCAAATGTGAATACCGGCCACGGAGTCACGTCCTGGCTGAGTCCGGTTCGTTTGTTGTAGCGGTCAACGCCACCGTAAGTTCCGCTCAGATAAACGATGTCCGGATTCTTGGGATCGGGCGCCATGTATCCGCTTTCGCTTCCGCCTGAGGGGAACCAATCGCGTGGAGTGATTTGCCCGTGGTCGGTGCGGCTTAGGACGGCAGCGCTTCCGCTATCTTGTTGAGCGCCGTAGACGACATAGGGGAACTGGTTGTCTGTAATCACGTGGTAGAGCTGCGCCGTAGGCTGGTTGTACCACGTACTCCAGGTCCGGCCGCGGTCAAGGCTGATCGTAGTGCCCTGATCCGTTCCGAGAACCATGCTGGTAGAATTCTTCGGATCAATCCATATCTGGTGATAATCGTCCCCACCGGGTGCGCCGCGGACGACCGAAATTGTCTTCCCGCCGTCTTCGGACCGGTAGAGCGCGACATTCGGGATGTAGATAACATCCGGATGGTGCGGATCGATTGTGATGCCGTTGAAATACCAGGCGCGGCTGGTGAGGCGCGGGTCCGCGTTTTCCAGAACCCACGTAGCGCCTCCGTCATCAGAACGATACAGGCCAGACTTCTTAGCTTGAATGAGGGCATAGATGCGCTTGCCGTCCGGCGCAACATCGACACCAACGCGTCCCCAATCGCCTTCGGGTAATCCACTGCCATTAATGTTGAGGCGCGACCAGGTCTTGCCGGCGTCTTGTGAGCGGAAGAGCCCGCCGCCTGGTCCATCGATGGGAGCATAAGTGCTCCATGGAGGACGATGCGTATGCCATGTGCCGGCAAACAGAATCTGTGGGTTGCCAGAACAAATCGCCAGATCGGAAATGCCGATGTCGGGTCCCTCATCGAGCACCTTGGTCCAATGCGTGCCTCCATCGACAGATTTGTAGACGCCGCGTTCTGCATTTGGCCCATAAGCATGACCGAGCGCGCCGACATAAACCACGTTCGCATTCTGCGGATCAACCACGATCCGGCTGATCTGGCGGGTGTCTTCCAAGCCCAGGTGCGTCCAGGTTGCGCCCGCATCGGAAGATCTGTAGACGCCATCGCCGGAAGACAGATCGGAACGAATGTCGGACTCGCCGGTTCCGGCGTAGATCGTCTTGGGGTCGGAGGGCGCCACGGCGATCGCGCCGATTGAGCCAACCGGTTGGCCATCAAAAATCGGAGTCCACACCGTACCGGCATCGGTGGTCTTCCAGACTCCGCCATTGACCGCGCCAAAATAAAAAGTAGTAGAGTCGCCGGGCACGCCGGCGACGGCAACTGCCCGGCCGCCACGGAATGGCCCAATCATGCGCCATTTGAGCCCGTTCACAAGTTCCGAAGGAACTGGTTGGGCAATTGCTGACACAGCCAGCAAAAGAAAAAAGAGCGTGACGATGCCGCAGTGGACCCACGACCTGAGTTTGTGGAAGTGGCTATCTTTCATCGGACAGCCAGTTTACTGGAAATGGGCGACATTCTTGAAGTGGTTGAGATTCTGGGTGCATGGTCGGCTAACCTACCCATGCCGGCGCTAAGACTTCCCGTCACGAATCCCGATCGCACAAGGAGCCCTTCCTGGACTTTGAAGCATTCGGACGTTTCGGTTATGTCCATGGAATTCGCGCGAGTCCGGGAGCATAACAACGGCAGCCTAGACCTGCTGACGGAGGTTGGGGCGGAGGGTGAGCGAGCCGTCGTCGTTCAGCTTTTGGTGACAAGCCCAGCGCACGGGATAGCGCATTCCCTTTACCTCAATCTCAGCTCTAAGTTTCAGTCCTTTCCAATCGGTGACGTTCGGAATCACGAACTGTGCCTGCCGAATCTTGCCCGGTAACGGGTAACCGGCGTCCAGACAACCGCTCTTGAGCGCCTTTCCGTCCTGGGTCTCAACGGTCACCCTCAATACGCCCGGCACGCCCGCGATGCCGTCATTAGCGAAGCCGATAATCAATCCCAAGTAACTACCATCCGTATAGCTCCAGATGAAAGACGGCCTTACCCGATAGCCGATGCGGCGATTGATCCGGTCGAACGCTGCCGGATACGCCTGGTAGTAGCTCATCAGATTCTTGGCGTTGATCTGGTGAAAGTTCCAGAGCGACCAGTAATTCGCCCCGATATCAATCACATGATCGATCATGTTCTCTGCCGAGGATATTCCTTCGTGTGCAGCGCTCGGATCGGGAGGTTTCCCGGGAATCCCCTGCTCGAGCAGCGCCGCGATCCAGGGTGGGCGATTGCTGAGTGCTTCAATCTGCTCGTTCTCAATGAAGATGGTGTCACTGCGAATCCAATTGTTGCTGCGGACCGTGCCGTCCAGCATTTCCGAATTGCCAACCCGGCTGAAATCCGGTTGCGTGTTGGTCAGCAGAGGAGTTTTCTTAAACGCTTCGAGCTGCACTTCGAGCATATTCATCCAGGTGCGCTCTGCGGTCAGGTAATCGGGGAAAGGATTGTTGGCGAATGGCCAAGTGTGCCCTTCACCCCAGAAGCCGTACATGAAGGTGTCGATAAACTCGACGAGCGGGTTGCCATCGAATTCCGCCGCGAGTTGTCCCACGAGGTCTTTGAATGCCTGCTGAAAAAAAGGATCGTCGTACCGTGGCTGATAACGCGAGTGCGGATTCTCCAGGAATCTTTTCCCTGCAGCGATGCTCTCCTGATCGCTGGGCGCCACGAGATCAACTTTTGGCACTTTTTCGAGGACAAAATCCGGCAGCGCCGCTTCGTGTTTATAGTCAGGCGCGCACATTTGAATTCGCAATCCGACCCGCTTGTTGTTTTTCTTCGCCAATTCAAAAACTTGCTTCACGTAGCCGGGCAGCTCCAGGCGTCCGGGACGCGGCTGCACTTCTCTCCACGTCGGGCGGATGTAAAGCTGCTGGCCCAAAGGAAAGCGGACCAAATCCTCGATCGCTTGCGGAATATTGTCTGACTTGATTTCCTCGGTGCCGCTGTCTGCCGTGATATAGGTGACCAATCCCTTGCCATAGTTCGGCACGGCGTCTTCCGAAGAAGTCGTGGTCATCACCACGTCGTCAGTGGGAATTACGGCATCCGGCGGGTATTGCGGAAACGGACCCTGATTGAGCCGATCGGTCACCTGCGGGCCGGAGCCGAAATCGTATTTGCCCCAGTTGTGAGCGGGAACCTTGGCCTGCGCTTTACCCACTCCAAGTTCTGCAGCCACGGCAACCGCGAAGGTGCTTTTTAGAAAATCTCTGCGCTGCATGGAAATTATCTCCTCACTCATCCGACTGCATTCGGCGAAACTGCCTGGAACTCCAACTTCGATCTGAGATTCAGACTTTCCGCGATTATCGGAAAATTACTATTTATATCGTTTTATTTCGTTTGTCCAGCAGAAGACAACAAATATTTTGTTCAGCATCTTCCTGGTTCAGCATTTTCCTAAATGTCAGTCGGATGGAACGGCTACGAAGGTATCTAGGACAGACCGTGAGGAATGCAAAGGGCTCCGGCAAAGATTGGCGGCAGACTCCCCTTCTTAGCCCGAAAATCATTTGACTTTGGAAACCTTTCCTTGTATTACGAATGCTTGCGTTCGATTCCATCCGACTCTTCTTCATGTGCGTCTTCTTCATGTGCGTCCTTCGAAAGCTTCGATCCTTGATTGTGATCGGGGCTTGGATTGTTCTCGCCGCTGTGTCTGCGTCTTGTTCACTCGCAGTAGCTGCGGACGTCCCTGCCGGCAAACCTCAAATTCAAGGCGGCAACCTCCGCAT
>JBAUAN010000053.1:0-1639 GCA_049675725.1 Candidatus Sulfotelmatobacter sp.
CTCGAGACGGAAGCGGCGACGATTCTTCAATTTTTTGCCGGCTTACGCGGAACTTTGTCGGTGACCTTCGAAGAAGGAACCTGGTCCGTTTGGCTGTACGATCTGCTCAACCCTCACGTCGACAAACTAGTGGTGTGCAATCCGCGGAAGAACGCGCTGCTCAAAGACGGGAACAAGAGTGATCGGATTGATGCCCGCAAGCTGGCCGAACTGTTGTACCTGAACAAGCTCAAAACGGTCTACCACGGCGAGACCGGCGTGCGAATGCTGCGGGAGTTGTCGCGAAGTTATCTGACCATCGTCAAGGACTTGTCGCGAGTGATGAACCGGCTGAAAGCGGTGTATCGCAGCTGGGCGATTCCCTGTGCGGGAAGAGATGTCTACTATCGTCGGCATCGAGCTCAGTGGCTGGACAAGATCCGGGAAGCCGGCGTGCGGCGTCGAGCGGAACGACTCTATGAGCAACTGGACATGTTGCAACACTTGCGTCAGCAAGCGCGGCGGGAGCTGCTAGCGGAAGGTCGCAAGCATGCCATCACCGCGAAGCTGCGACAGATTCCCTATCTAGGACCGATTCGCTCGGTGCTGGCCGTGGCGCTGATGCAGACTCCCCATCGTTTCCGCAGCAAGCGACAACTGTGGGCGTATAGCGGACTGGCCTTGGAAACCCGCATCAGTGCGGAATATCGCTTGGTCGAAGGTCAAGTGCGGCGTTCCAAGAAACTGCTTTCCATTCGGGGCCTGAACAAAGACCACAACCATGATCTGAAGGGTCTATTCAAAGGGGCGGCCACTATGGCCAGTGTGCGTCCCGGACCGTTCCAGGACTTCTACCAAGCTGCGCTGGCCAAAGGCATCAAGCCGACCATGGCGCGTCTGACGCTAGCGCGCAAGATTGCAGCGATTACGCTGACTCTGTGGAAGAAGGGAGAAAACTTCGACGCCGAAAAACTAAAATCGCAAGCCGCTTGAGCGTCTCGAGTGAAGAGCCCTTCCATCTCCGGTGATCTTCTCTGGTGGTGGCCAGTCGGTTCTGGAGACGCTCGGGTTCGAGGGTGAGTATGACAATGGCCTGTAGACGACACGGTGCCTGTGGCGCCCAGTCTCTGTGTAACCCCTATGCCCCCTCGGATAACCCGAAAAAGCACTAGGCCCCGAGCCTCAGATAGACCCATGGTTGACACCGTACAACCGCACGGCTTGATTCCGTTTCGAAACTGATTGGCGTCGTCGCTACTAACGAGATGCAGCTGCTGAGATGGAATGACCCAGGGGCACGACAGCACACGAGCGTCTTCTATGGTCAGAGGGGCTGGAAGTCGCGAACCAACCCGCGCCTCCGGCGGAGGGAGAAAAATGTTCTTGACATCCCCTTATATAGAACAGGCGATGGCGTAACCTAACCGGCTGCTCATCGCTCTAGCCCGACGTGTCAACGCCGGGTGGTGTGCGAAGAACGACACGAGCCGCGTCAGCGGCGGCACGGTGCGATGTGAGGGCGCTCACGGACATCCCTGAATGACCTGCCCGAGATTAATCTGTGTCCCACACCTACACGCTGAACCTTCTCCACGTCGTGTACAGCGCCAAGAACCGCGTCCCTGATCGGCCCGAAACTGCAAACCGGGACCCCTGGAAC
>JBAUAN010000054.1:0-3122 GCA_049675725.1 Candidatus Sulfotelmatobacter sp.
AAAATTCTTCGTCGTCTTTACCGCCGCAGTGCTAACCTTCTTCATTGCCGGTCTCCTTTATCTCTTGTGCTCAAAGCACGTCGATAACTTGGGAGCGTACAGCATCCCGTCGGAGACCGGCCTTCTCCCTCGAAAACAACTGCGGGAAGCGGTGGGTTAAGCAGCTTCCATCGGCTCTAGAGTTACCTTGTGCCCGAGTTGTTGGAGCCGCTTCACCAAGTAGCGCTTTAGACCGTCGGAGTGAATGCGATCGAAGTAGTTTCCGCCGAGATCGTCGTAGTTGCTCTGGTTCTTCTGCAAGTGATAGGCAATGACGATGAGGGTGTGTGCCACCGCGATGATGGCTCTTTTCTTACCGCGTCTCGCCGCTAAGCGTCTGAACTGCGAGGACAAGTAAGTGTTCTTGGTTCGCGCGGCAGCCCAGGCGCACTGACAAGCCATGCGGCCCAACCAGGGGCTCCCTTGACGAGTTGTGCCGCGCAAACGCTTGCCGGCGCTTTCGTGATTGCCGGGGCATAGCGCGGCCCAACTGGCCAGATGCTCAGCTGTTGGAAACTGAGCCATGTCGTTACCGATTTCGGCTAGAAGAGCCCACGCAGCCACTCGATCCATCCCCGGTATCGTGTCCCAGCGAGCAACCGCTTGCGCCAGGTCCGGTCTTTGTCGGCCGATGTCCGCCAGGCGTTCGTCGAGCAATGCAATTTCGCGTTCCACAAACTGTATTTGATCCAGTAAACGCCGAAGCAGAAAGCGATGATGGGAACGGATCTTTCCTTCTAGAGCCAGTCGTAATTGCGGAATCTTCACGCGCAGATGACCCAGAGCGAGGGAGGCGAGGTGCTCGGGATTATCTTCCCCGGTGATGATGTCCTCCAGCATTGCCCGTCCACTCTTGCCGAGAACGTTGGTCGCCACGCTCGCTAGTTTTATGTTTGCGTCTTCCAGTACCTTCTGAATTCGACTACTGATGCGGGAAGCTTCCTGGGACAGACTGGCCCGCATTCTGGTCAGGTCGCGTAGATCGCGAATGATTTCGCAGGGTACATAGCTGGCCCGCAGAAGACCATACTGCAGCAACTGCGCAATCCATTCCGCATCCTTCTGGTCGGTCTTGCGACCCGGCACATTCTTGATGTGCTGCGCATTCGCCAAAACTACCGTGAACTGTCCCTCCAGAATGTTCCAAACTGGTTTCCAGTAAACGCCGCTGGATTCCATCGCTACCTGAGTCACACCGAACTGCCGTAGCCATTCGGCAAGCTCCTGCAGTTCTCGGGTCATCGCGCCAAAGCGACGCTGGTGTTTCTGCACACGTCCCGCTTCACGCAGCAAAATGCAGGCAGAAATCGAGCTCTTATGTACATCCAAACCGCAACATCTCGGATGCAGCACGTCCATGATTACACCTCCATTGACGTGTGATCCAGGACGCGCTGATAGGGTGAATCTCCCTCACGTGCTCTCCTCTCACGAAGAGGCTACAGTCCGTTGTGCCAAAGCGCGTCCCGGGTCAAACTCATCCTCGGGCTCTCAAGCACCAGTAAGGTCGAAGACCTCTGGACCACACGCCTCGGCACAGCATACTGCCAATGCTTCCCGTTTTCATTAATCGTTGTGGCGCTGCGCGCCATGTAGAACTCATCCCATCTCGGTTCGCATCTGATTTTGAGATTGTCCCCGAACAAGACTATCGAAGTGCATCTGGCGACGGCTAAGTTCGTCAAGAACTACGAACTCGTCTTCAATAAGGGCGATGTGGTCACAGTAGTCGGCGTCAAAGTGCAATTTGAAGGGGTGGAGACTATTTTTGCCCGTGAAGTTACCCGCGGCACTGATACCTTCACTTTCCGCGCCAAGGATGGCACGCCGGTCTGGTAGCGGTTTGGGAACGATTTGCATCGTCGCATTTTCAGCGCTCGGCGCACGAAGGAGGCATTTATGTCCACGATTGCACAGGGGCACGTTCTACAACAATGTACTGGTTTCAAGCATGTTTTGATTGCCACAGACTTTTCAGACGCTTCAGACCGAGCCCTCGCATACGCTCTCGCCATTGCACACCGGTACGGTTGCGCGCTCTCCGTCGTACACGCAATTAAGCCGGAACCGCGCGAACAGATCCCGATGGAACCATTGCCAAGGGAACTAAATCGTCGCCGGTTCGAAGCAGAGCAGCAGATGAAGAACCTGAGCGAGAAGGCAGGACTGAGTGATCTGGAGCATGATCTTCTGCTTGAACAGGGTCCTGTGTGGGACGTTCTAGCATCGGTGATTCAACGTGAAAAGGCCGACCTCCTGGTGCTGGGCACACGCGGAAGAGGCGGACTGAAGAAGCTGGCACTAGGATCAGTCGCCGAGGAGGTCTTGCACCTGGCGCCGTGTCCGGTGCTTACCGTGGGTCCGCATGCGGCACTTGCAGACTCGGGGGCTTTAGAGTTCAAGCGGATTCTCTTCGCAACTGATTTCGGGCCAGCGTCTGCCAAGGCTTTCCCGTACGCCCTATCTCTGGCGGAAGACTACCATGCGAAACTTGTACTTCTGCATATGATGCCGACCATGCCGATTGCTGACCTTGGCCCCGCCACTTACGGCCCATCTTCCTACGCTGCTGAAAAAGTTACAGCATGGCGGCGAACTATGCGAGAAGAGAGCGTGACAAAACTGAGGGAACTGGTTCCAACCTGCACGAATCTGGTGGAGAAGCCAGAATGTGTGGCCGGGACGGACTTCCTGCCAGAAGGGATCCTGGACGCCGCGGCGATGCGCGGAGTTGATTTGATCATTATGGGCGCAAACCGAACGCCGTTCCCGCGAATGGCCGCGCACATGCCGTGGGCCCTCACCCATGAGGTGATCTGCCACGCCAAATGCCCGGTTCTGACAGTCCACAACTGAGGATGGGGACCAGAAGAGAACTTGGGTGATGAATGCAACAAAAAAGGCGCGGCGATGAGCATTCACCGCCGCGCCGATTTTTGTTTGCAAGACAACGCTACCCTAGCAGCCCGTGGTGCAAGTCTGGGTACCTGAAACAAAAGATGGTGTGATCCACAAGCAGAGTTCGTAGAATGCGCGCATGGCGATGAGCAAGAGGAGCGGCGGGGAGAAGCAAGAAGACATCT
>JBAUAN010000055.1:0-41147 GCA_049675725.1 Candidatus Sulfotelmatobacter sp.
GTTCCCGGCAAACGCAAAGCTATGCAGGCGTCCGAGCAGATAATATCCTGCGGAATGTTTTGGGTTGGCTTTGACGTATCTGGCGGTGTTGTTGATGAGGCGGCTCACCGGAACGCTGACGGTCGACACGAACATGACGATCGCCTCAAGCGGGCGAGGCAGGGAAAAGATCATCACGGATGCCAAACAAAGTGCCAGTGCTCGTCGCATCTCCGAATTCTCCATTCAGAAGGTTTCGAAAATCAGGCCACGAACTTCAGGGCACGAGTTTCAAGACTCCGGCCTCGCGCCCGCCGGTCGCCCCATCCGCGGCGCGGGACAACAGTCTTCGGCGCAAACATCTGCCCGCGGCCCGAGTGTCCCCAGGGATCGTCTCTCCGATCCCGGATTCACTCGCTCCAGGATCAGCTCGCGAATCATCGCGACAAATTTCGGATGCACTCCCACCGTCTTTGCCCGCGCCATCGGCAGGGGCAGAGAATCGCAAAGCTGGCGCGCCTCCACGTCCAGATCGTAGAGGACTTCCATGTGGTCGGAGATGAAGCTGATCGGTGCGAGCACCACGGCACTGGCCAGATTCTGCGTTGTCACCGTGCGCAGGTGATCCAGAATATCGGGCTCGAGCCAGGGCTGGCCCGGAGATCCGCTGCGGCTTTGATACACCAGAGCGTCGTTGCCCACGCCAAGTTTCTGCGAGACCAGCCGCCGCACTTCTTCCAGTTGCCGCACGTAATCACTGGTGGCCGCCATGGAAATAGGAATGCTGTGCGCGAGGTAGACGACCTGAACGTTCTGCTGGGCATCCTGCGGCAGACCGGACTGTACCTCTGCCAGCGCCGCGCCGACGCGCTCTACCTTCGCGTCGATGAATTCAGGATGGTTGAAGAAGACGCGCAGCTTATCTACTTCGGGTGCACCCTCGCCAACTTCCCGCTGCGCCTGGGCGATGTTCTCGCGGTATTGACGGCATCCGGAATAAGAACTGTAGGCTGACGTGACGAATGCGAGCGCCCGCCGCACGCCGTCTTTCTTCATTTGCAGCAAAGTCTCAGGTAACAGCGGATGCCAGTTGCGGTTTCCCCAGTACACTGGCAGCTTCGGGCCGCGCTTTTCGAGTTCAGCTTCCAGCGCGGCGATTAATTCCCGTGTCTGCTGGTTGATCGGACTCTTGCCGTCGAAGTGGTAGTAATGCTCGGCCACGGTCAGCAGGCGCTCCCGCGGCACGTTGCGCCCACGCAGCACAGTTTCGAGGAAGGGAATTACATCGTCCCGCGATTCTGGTCCGCCGAAGGAGACAACGAGGATGGCGTCGTATGTCATGATTGGTTATTTTGAAATCGCCGCAAATGCATCGCGGATAATCAGGCGCGGGCCGGGAAATCCTGCTATCAAGTTCGTCTTAGGGAACGAGTGTGGTGCGCGGCGCAGCGGGTGCCTGGAACCTGGCGAGCAATTATTATCGCGCGCGACGATTTCAGATTTGATCTTCGTCTTTCGTATTTCCGTGAAAGAGGGTTTGGATTTCGAGTTTGGCCAGCCGCCCGCTCAAGGGTCGGCCAAATTTTCGTAGCCAGAAGAGGTCCAGCCTCCCAAGCCCCTCTTCGGTCAAATGGAAGAGGCCCTTCGCGAGCAATGTCACTGCCTCTCCTTCAAACATGCCGTCGGTGTACCCCGATTCCGGCTCAGAACTTGCAGCGGTTTGTTAGGAATGCTTGAACTCTAGACCCGGCGGGCGTGCGTAATCAAGCAGTCTTGGAGGATCTTATCAAGTGGCGACAAGGAAATCTGGTGCGCCCGGAGAGATTCGAACTCCCGGCCTGTTGCTCCGGAGGCAACCGCTCTATCCAGCTGAGCTACGGGCGCACGCCAGATGGCTAGTCTACACGGGCGGGTCGAAGGGCTTCAATGTCGCAGCTTCCGGTTGACCACGACGACAGAAAACCATTCACCACGAAGGGCACGAAGTATCACGAAGGATTTTGTTAGCAGGATCTATTTCGTTTGTAATTTTGCCTGCGGTACCGAGCGTCGAAGTGACCACCACAAACCGTCAGAACGAGGACAGGCGCATGCCCTCCACCGGCGTCCA
Organism: Candidatus Sulfotelmatobacter sp.; assembly: GCA_049675725.1. Taxonomy (GTDB): domain Bacteria; phylum Acidobacteriota; class Terriglobia; order Terriglobales; family Acidobacteriaceae; genus Sulfotelmatobacter. The sequence continues at coordinate 2,090 of JBAUAN010000055.1, forward strand.
CACTTAGAACGCGGCGTCTTGTCTACCATGAATTCCCAGGTTGGAGTTCTTAATAGCGGCCGCGTCCGCCGCCACCACCACCACGGCCGCCACGGTCGCCACCGCGATCACCGCCGCGGTCGCGTCCACCGCCGCCGCTGCGCTCGGTCTTGGGCCGAGCCTCGTTCACGTTCAAGGTGCGTCCGCCGATCTGCGAGCCGTTGAGCGCGGCGATGGCTTTTTCTCCGTCTTCGTTGCTGGCCATTTCGACGAACCCAAACCCGCGCGAGCGTCCCGTATCGCGGTCGGTCATAATGCTGACCCGATCGACTTGCCCGTGTGGCTCGAACAGCTGCCGCAGCTCGTCTTCGGTGGTGCTGAAGCTCAGATTTCCGACAAAAATATTCTTCACGCGTCTGCCTCTGCATTGAGCTGTCGAAGTGCAAGCTCAGTTCGGCGGACTGGCAGGTCGGGAGGGCCTTCCTGAAAATCTGGACCGGAGCTGGCGAACAGTCAAGTGCGGCCAGAAGTATAGCAGGTTTCCCTACCTGCGCCTGTAAATCCAATCTGCCGGGCCCAAGCTGGAAATCGGCCGTTTCCGCATGACGAAAGTCGCCTCAACATTCGTCGACTTTCCAGAATCCGTCGCGTTGATAGCCCATCTGCAGCAGGCGATTTTTGGGATCGTGACGTTTGCCGCAAGTAGGGCAAGGCAGGTACCGACCCCAGGCTGTGCCCTGGCGGTCGTAGTTTTCGGCGACAGCGAAGGTTGTGCCGCAACTGCAGGGGACGAGAAACATCTTCAGTGCGGGCTGGCGTTTCTGATCGCGCGGGACGTCATGTTGAACTTCACGCCGAACTTCACTCTGCACTTCGCGGGGCGACTTGGTTTGCCGCCGCCGCGTCACGATTCTTCCACCGCCGCGAGCTGGTGCTTCTTGCGCCTGTTGGACTGCAGAGTTTTTTTCCGCAGGCGCAGCGACTTGGGAGTGACTTCCACGAATTCGTCGTCGGCGATGAATTCGATCGCTTGCTCCAGATTCAACTGCCGGAAGGGAACCAGGCGAATGGCTTCGTCGGCCGTGGAGGCGCGCATGTTGGTGAGTTTCTTTTCGCGTACGGCATTCACGTCGAGGTCGTTGTCTTTCGCGTTCTCGCCGACGATCATGCCCTCATACAGTTCCACGCCCGGCCCCACGAAAAGTTCGCCGCGTTCCTGCAGACCCCAAAGAGCGTAGGCGGTGGAAGGTCCAGCGCGGTCGGCAATCAAAGCGCCTGTGAGCCGGTGCGGAATTTCGCCCTGCCATTCGGTGTAGCCACCGAACAGCGCATTCATGACGATCGTGCCACGGGTATCGGTGAGCAGCTGGCTGCGCAGGCCGATGAGGCCCCGGCTGGGCACGCGGAATTGGATGCGCACGCGTCCGTAGCCATGATTGTGCATGTTGGTGACTTCGCCCTTACGCGAGCCGAGTTGCTCCATCACCACGCCGACGAATTCTTCGGGGACGTCTACCGTGAGGTGCTCGACCGGCTCCATCAGTTTGCCGTCAATGCGCTTGGTGACGATTTCGGGCTTGCCCACCATGAGTTCGAAACCTTCGCGGCGCATCATTTCAATAAGGATAGAAAGCTGAAGTTCGCCGCGGCCCATCACCTTGAAAGAGTCTGTGGTGCCGGTGTCTTCCACGCGCACCGAGACGTTGGTGAGCAACTCTTTCGCGAGGCGCTCTTTCAAGTTGCGGGAGGTGACGTAGGTTCCCTCTCTTCCTGCGAAGGGCGAGTTGTTGACGGTGAACAGGATCGCGATGGTGGGCTCGTCGATGGCAATGTGCGGAAGCGGCGCAGGATTTTCTACATCAGTGATCGTTTCGCCGATAGTGATTCCCTCTACGCCGGCGACTGCGATGATGTCGCCCAACTCCGTTTCCGTAATGTCGGTGCGCTTCAAGCCGGAAAAGGAAAACAGTTTTGTGATCTTGGTTTTGTGCAGAGTGCCGTCGAGCCGGGCGATGGCTACTTCCTCGCCGGTGTGCATGGTGCCGTTGAAAACGCGCGCGATCGCCAGGCGGCCCAGATAGTCGCTGTAGTCGAGGTTCGCGACCAGAATTTGCAATGGACCCGAGGGATCGCCTTTGGGCAGTGGAATCGTCTTGACGATCGCGTCGAAGAGCGGACGCAAATCCTCGCCGCCGCCTTTGATGTCGGTCGAAGCTGTGCCCGTCTTGGCGTTGGTGTAGAGCACGGGGAAATCCAGCTGATCTTCTTTCGCGTCGAGATCGATGAACAAGTCGTAGATTTCGTTGAGCACTTCCTGAGGGCGCGCGTCGGCGCGGTCGATCTTATTAATAACCACGATCGGGGGGAGCTTGGCTTCAAGCGCCTTACTCAGCACGTAGCGCGTCTGGGGCAGCGGACCTTCGCTGGCGTCTACCAGGAGCATGACGCCGTCGACCATTTTCAGGGCGCGCTCGACTTCGCCGCCGAAATCGCTGTGGCCGGGCGTATCGACGATGTTGATTTTTACGTTGTGATAGAAGATGGCCGTGTTTTTCGCGAGGATGGTGATGCCGCGCTCGCGCTCCAGTTCGTTCGAATCCATCACTCGTTCAACGTGATGCTCGTTGGCGCGAAAGGTGCCGCTCTGTTGCAGCATGGCGTCGACCAGCGTGGTCTTGCCGTGGTCGACGTGGGCGATGATGGCGATATTGCGAATACCTGAACTCAAAAAGGTCCTTCCTTAATTCTGCTCTACTACTACTTTACTATGCGCGAACGAGAATTCACCACGGAGACACCGAGGCACGGAGTATCAAGGACTAGCGAAAGGTTCGCCGCGATGCTTCGCTCAGCAAGGATACCGGCTTTATTTCGGCATAGGCGTCCCTGCGAGCCGCGCTTCCGCTTCTTTCACCGCGCGCTGTGCGGCCAGGATTCCTTCGCTGGCGGTGGACTCTGGACCGTTCGAATCGGTGTTGGCGAAGAAGACGCGATCCATGGGTTGACGCACCAGGGGCTGAACCTGGGTGAAGAGGCCAGGGGTTGACATATAGAGAGGATGTCCGCGGCGGTAGATGTGCACTTCGACGGGATCGACATCGAGGCCGGGCATCAGCTTCTGGAAATCGCGCAGCACGTTGGCGGCGATTTTCCGCGCACTGGTTTCGGTGAGCAGGTAGCCGCGATCTTCTTCTTTCATGGGCGTGTAGCAACTCAGGATGTTGTATTTCTGCTTGTAGCCGGCTTGCTTGCGGATGACCCAGTCGGCCACCACGATATCGGTGAAAGTGTTGCCCGGGCACCAGGTATCGTAGCCGTGATTGAAGACAGGCTTGTCGAAGATGAGATTCACGACGGGGTAGGGGATGTAGCGAATCTGGTGCATGGCGTCGCTTTGCTTCTCGGGCAATCCCTCGAGCACACGGCGGGTGATGAACTTGGGCGTCGCCATGATCACTGCTTTGGCTGAAACGGTTTTCAGCTCACCGCCGAGTATGTAGGTGACCTGGACTTCGTCTTTTCCGGGGACGACGGCGACGATGGTGGCTCCGGTATGCATGCGGTCGGCGAACTTTGGCAGAAGAAGATCAGCCAGCTTTTTGGACATGGCTCCGATTCCGCCGGGCCACGTATAGCGGGTGTCGGCGCGGCTTTCCGCGGCCATTTCCTGGAGTTCGCCGATGGCTACTGCGGCTGCGCTTTCTTCGCTCGTCGCTCCCCAGTTGGATGGGCCGTAGGCATCCCACCACTGGCGAATCTCCACGGGATACGATTTTGTGAAGTCGGTGAAGGGGACGTTGGCAAGTTCCTGGCCGCGCTTTTCGAGATCGATGGCCATCAATTCTTTTTTGAACTTCTTGAAAGCCTCGCGCACCGATGGAGGGTAAGGCAGCTTGTTGAGTCCGTCGCCCCACGTGTCGGGGATCAGTTCGCCGCCGATGATGGTGGCGTCGGGGCTGTCGATGGGCAGCATGTGCATGCCGATTTCTTTGGCAAAGTTGTAGGAGTATTCGTCCTTGGAGATGAAGGCCGAGCCGGTGCCGTAGGTGCTGCCCTGGAATTCCATGGCATAAGCATTGCCGCCCCAGTGCGGCTCTTTTTCGAGCAACAGAAAATCGTGATGCGGCAGCCGGTAGGCGGCAGTGAGCCCGCTGATGCCGCCCCCGACGATGACAACATCATGCTTGGCCGATGCGGGAGGGCGCGAGAACACTTTGCCATCGCGAACCTGGTGGCAGATTCGGTTGTCTTCTCCATCGACCGTGGGCGCGGAGGTCGACGCGTCTTTCTGCGCGTCGTTTTCCGCAGCCCCCGATTGAGCCAGTAGTGACATGTCCACGGGACATCCGGCGGTGACCGCGCCGGCGACCACGAACCTGATGAAGTCCCTGCGATTCGCGTCTAAGCTGTTCCCGTTTTTGCCGTTCCCGTTGGTGTTGCCGTTCACATCACTTCCGTTCACGCCAGGCCTCCTTCGGCTGCGTCTGCAATTTCGGTTCCTGCCGCGTCGCTGTCTCGACCTTCGCCCCGGACGCGCAGGCGATACCAGAACACGATGGCGATCAGCGAAAATATAAAGATGATGGTGGAGACGGCATTGATTTCAGGGGTGATGCCGCGCCGCAGGCGTCCCCAGATTTCGAGCGGCAGGGTGTTGTCGCGGCCGATCAGGAAGAAGCTGACGGCGATTTCGTCCATCGAGAGGGTGAAGATCAAGAGCGCCGCTCCGACGATGGGCAGTTTCAAATTCGGTACCGTAATGCGCCAGAAGGTTTGCCAATAGTTCGCGCCGAGGTCGAGAGACGCTTCTTCCTGAGCGCGGTCGAGCTTCTGCAAGCCTGCGAAAACTTCGGTTGTGGCCACGGAGATGAGAGCGGTGCCATGGCCGAGAACAATGGTGAGCAAGCTTAGTTTCATTCCGGCCACGTTGAACAACATGAGCAACGAGAGGCCGGTGATAATTCCGGGCAGAATCAGCGGCAGCAGAACGAGTCGGCGGAATAGAACTTTTCCTGGGAACTGCGCGCGGTCGAGGGCCAGAGCTGCCGGGACGCCGAAGGTCAGCGAGATCACCATCGCGGCCAACGCGACTTGCAGGCTGTTGAACACGGAATCCCAGATGGGGGCATCTTGGAAGAGGACGCGATACCAATCGAGCGTGAGATGACGCGGCGGGAACCCGCCGACGCCTTCGCCGTTGAATGAATAAAGGATGAGGATCGCGATTGGAAGATAAAGGAATGCAAAAACAATTACGGAATGGGCCAGCAGCCAGCGCGAACGCGGAATCGTAGACGGAGCGCCGCTCACGAGAAGCTCCATTTCTTTTCCAGCCGCTCGGAGAGAAACAGCAGGCTGACTACAAGGGCCAGCATGCACAGCGAAATCGCCGCGCCCAGCGGCCAGTTATAAGCCGCGCCGAACAGGCTGACCACGATGTTCGAAATCATGATGCCGCTGGGGCCGCCCAGCAGCAGGGGCGCGAGAAAATCTCCCAGGCTGAGAACGAAAGCGAAGGTTGCGCCTGCCACGACGCCGGGAATCGATAACGGGAAGATTACTTTCCAAAAGGTTTGTGCCGGGGTCGCGCCTAAGTCATGCGAAGCCTCGACTAGATTGCGGGGAATATGCTCCAGCGCGGCATAAATGGGCAGAAACGCGAAAGGGGTATAGATGTGCGTCAGCGTTAGCACAACGGCGAACGGGCTGTAGAGCAAGAACTCCAGCGGATGTTTGGTGAGGTGAACATATTGCAGCAGCGTGTTCAGAACGCCGTCGGAGCCGAGGATCGTTTTCCAGGCGTAGGCGCGCACCAGATAGCTGACCCAAAGAGGAATGATCACGAGTTGATAGAAAAGATCTTTTCGTTTGCCTGCGTAGAACGACAGGAAATACGCGAGCGGGTATCCCAGCAAAAGAGAGAAAATTGTGACGCGCGCCGCGATCCACATGGAGCGCAGCAGAGTTTGCCAGTAGACGTTGATTCTGAAAAGTATCTGGTAGTTCGCGAGGTCCCAGGAATGGACGATGGTCTGCGCCGGAGAAACTGACCAGAAACTGTAGCAGAACATCAGGAGATATGGAACCAGCAGGAACACCGTGACCCATAGCAGAGGTGGAACAGTCACGATCGTTTTGTAAGCGCGGGAAAACATTACGGGTCTTCTGTTCCTAGTTTCTTCCGGGGGACTGCCGCACCGGCACGGCGCTGGCCGGGGAAAATTCCAAATCAACTTCGTCGGGGATTCCGGCGCCGCTCGGCGTGCGCACGGTGAGCACGAGGCCGCCGGGACACTGCACGCGAATTAATTCGGTTGCGCCGTGAAATGCCTGCTGCAGGACGCGGCCGCGAAGTCGAAGCTGGCCGGACGTTGCGGGCGTCGTCGCCGACACTACCCGAATATTTTCTGGACGCAAGGAAAAAAGCGCCGAGCCTTCCGGAAGCTGCGCGGCCCACGAGAGCGAATGGCAGCGGACGATCCCTTGCCGCACTTCGCACTGCAGCAGGTTCGTGTGTCCGATGAACTGCGCGACATAGGCCGTCGCGGGCTGGCTGTAGATTTCGCGGGGAGTTGCGATTTGTTCCAGTTGGCCCGAGCGCAAAAGAGCGATGCGGTCGGACATGACCATGGCCTCTTCCTGATCGTGGGTGACGAAGACAAAAGCGATTCCTACTTCGCGCTGCAGAGATTTTAGTTCGACCTGCATCTGGCGGCGAAGATTGGCGTCCAGCGCGGAGAGCGGCTCGTCGAGCAGCAGCAAACGCGGGCGGTTTACCAGCGACCGGGCCAGCGCGACTCGCTGCTGCTGGCCTCCGCTGATTTTCGAGGGCTTGGATTTTGCGTGCTGCGTCATTCTTACTTTTTCCAGCGCTTCCGCGACGCGCGACGCAATCTCGGCTTCGGGGCGCCCGGCGACGCGCAATCCGTAGGCGACGTTTTGTTCGACGGTGAGATGAGGGAACAGCGCGTAGTGCTGGAATACTGTGTTCACGCGGCGCCGGTAAGGCGGTTGCCGATCCAGACGTTCCTCGCCCATCCAGACTTCGCCGGAACTTGCGCTCTCGAAGCCGGCGACGATCCGCAGCAAAGTGGTTTTGCCGGAGCCGCTTTCGCCGAGAATCGTGAGGAATTCGCCCTCCGCAATGTCGAGGGAAATCTCGCGTAGCACCACGTTCTTGCCAAAGCTCTTGGCGACGTTACGGATGCTGAGCAAAGTGGACTTAGCGGTGGCGTTCGCGTGCGTGAGTGCATCGGCGGAAGTGGAAATGGTGGCCATCACCTTCTTATGTTGTTGCGGTGATCTTTAAAGTGTTCACCGTCTACTTTATTGCGCGGCTTTTACCTCGTTCCAAATTTCGGTGTACTTGGCGCGGCGCGGCACATTCTGCCAGAAATAGAGCCGCCTCTGGTAATTGTCGACGTCGTCGAGATGCAGCGTCTTTACTTCATCTGCGGTCATGAACTGCGCGGCCTGCGGATTCGCAGGCGTGTACTGGGTCACATCCGTAACTTTCTTCTGCGTCTGCGCCTCGATCATGTACTCGAGAAACTGGTAGGCAAGTTCCTTGTTTTCACTTCCCGCCGTGATCAACAGGTGATCGATCCAGCCGGTTGTATTTTCCTTTGGAATGGTCTCGCCTACCGGGAAGTTCACCTTCTTCAATTCGACGGTGTTCAGCGGCCATCCCATGGAGGCGACGATTTCATGGTTCTGAAAAAGATTGGTCAGGTCGCCGCCGGTCGCCCACATTTTGCGGATGTTCGGTTTTAACTCCAGGAGTTTTTTCTTCACTGCTTCGAGTTGTTCGTCGCTCAGGTTGTAAAGCTGCGACGGATCGGGCTTGTCGAACCCCAGAACCTGTGCGGCCATATACACCGTCGACAAATCGTCCCAGACGGAAATCCTGCCTTTATATTTCGGATCCCACAGAACGTTCCAGCTGTCAGGAGGATTGGCAAAAACGGTGGTGTCGTAAATGAGCGGGTCGGGTCCCCACATGAAGGGCACGCCATACACCTGGTTGTTCACACGCACGAGTGGGAGGTTGGTGAGTTGCGGGGAAAGCTGGGTGTAGGAGGGAATTTTAGAGAGATCGAGCGGGGCGGCAAGATTTCCTGCGGCGATGGATGTGGCGACATCGCTCGAAGGAGAAATTACGTCGTAGTTGCTGGCGCTGCTGCCGCGCAATTTCGCCATGAGTTCATCGCTGGATCCCATGTAGGAAGCGGTGACTTTGCAGTGATGCTGCGCTTCGAAAGCTTTCACGAAGCTGGGATCGGCGTAGCCCTCCCACACCAGCAGGTTCAAGGTCGGAGTTTTTTTGGCGCACGATCCGGCAAGCAGGGCCACCGCGAGCAGGGGCAAGAGAGCCGTCTTACTTCGCCAACACATGCTGCGCCAATTCGTCGGTCGCGAATTCATTCTGCCCTCCAATCCCATCCCTCGGACATAACCGCACTGCGGAAGTCGCAGCTTCAAAACGTCGGCGGAGTGTTTACCCACAGCACCCAAGTTTCGGCGCGACCCAGATTTTTCCAGCGATGCGGAGTTGCACTTTCAAAATAAAAACTATCGCCGCGTTTCAGACGGTATTCGTGTTCGTTCACGATGATGGCGAGCTCACCTCGTAGCACGTAGAGAAATTCTTCGCCCTCGTGGGTGTAGGAGTCGCCGCTGCCGGAACCCGCTGACACCCGGAACAAGTGCGGCTCCATCACAGTGTTGCCCCAGGCCAGCAGTTCCATGCGCACGCCCGGGCCGGCGTCCAGAACTTTCCGCTGGTCGGGACGCACTTGCAAGCTGCGGGGCTCGCGGGCGTCGAAAAAATCCAGAATGCTGGTTTTGTAGAAGCGCGCCAGCTTGCGCAATGTTCCCACCGAGCCGCTCATTTGCGAACGCTCGAGCGCGCTCAGGAAGCCGACGGAAATGCCCACCGCTCGCGCCACCTGGGCCAGAGACAGGCGCCGCTTGGCCCGTAGCTGGCGAAGATGCGTTCCAACCGCGGCGGCATTGCCATCGGCGGCGGGCCGCACCCGCCCTTCGCGCTTCAACAACTGTAAAATCGCCGCTGCGTTCAATCCCCGCACCTTGCGCAGGAAGCGCGCCCGCTTCAACAGCCGCACATCTTCAGCGGTGTAGAGCCGGTATTTGCTCTCGGTGCGCCGCGGGCGCGTGAGCCCCAGGTTTTCCCACGAGCGGATCACCGACGGCGAGACCCCCACTTGGCGCGCCACATCTCCGATCTTCAAATACGGTTCAGGATTGCGAGAGTTCATGACCTGCGGTCGTTTTCCGATCGCGCCTGCGATACGCATTTTCTATAGGAAGAACGCGTTTTTTTATTCTTGACAGCTCGCGTCCTCCTTCTCTAACCTTGCGGGATTATAGCAAGGTTGTGGCAAGACACAAGCAGTCGCTATCAAAGAAAAATCCACCGAGGATGCTGGAGGTTCCATGCTGTCACTGCGAGCCCGCTGGACCGCCTTTTGCCTGGTCGTCACGACCTGCCTATGGATGCCCGCTTTACTTTCTGCCCAAGGCGCAAGCGGCCGCATCGTGGGCCGCGTCGCCGATCCTACAGGTGCGGTGCTTTCCGGCGTGAAAGTGACTCTGGTCAATGAAGCGACCAATGTCAGCCGGAGTGGAGTAACCAACGACAGCGGCGATTTTTCTTTCGTGGATGTTGTCCCCGGCACCTATACGGTTCAGTTTGAGCTGACAGGCTTCAAGAAGAATGTGCAGAAGAGCGTCATCGTGGATGTGAACCAGGTGGTGACGCTGAACTCCACGCTGCAAATTGGCGGATCTCAGGAGACAGTGGAAGTAACCTCGGAAGCTCCGCAGGTGGATACCACCAGCACTCAGCTGGGCGCGGTCATCAACGACCGTTCGGTGAACGAATTGCCGCTCAATACCCGTGATACCTACCAGTTTCTGCAACTGCAGCCCGGTGTGCAGTCGCAGTTGGGATCGAGCGGAAGTCTGTTTGCCGGCTCGGATGACCCCGGTTCGGTTTCCGTCAACGGCGGTCGCACACGCGCCAACAACTTCAGCGTGAATGGTGGGGATGCGAACGACCAGTTCGTCAATACGCCCACAATCGAACCCACTCCCGATGCGGTTGAAGAGTTTCGCGTCATCACCAATACGTTCGATGCCGAGTACGGGCGCAATTCTGGCTCCGTGGTAAATGTGATCACAAAGTCTGGGAGCAATATTTTCCACGGGAACTTGTACGAATACTTCAGGAACACCATTCTGGATGCGCGCGGTTACCCCGACACCAGCAAGCCGCAGCTCAACCAGAACCAGTTCGGCGGAACCTTCGGCGGCCCGATCAGGAAGGATCGGACATTTTTCTTCGCTTCGTACGAGGGACGGCGGATTCGTGCCGGGCAGCCGGGACAATTGCTGAATGTTCCGTCGGCGCAGGAATTTGGAGGAGATTTTTCAGATCAGGGGGCCTTTGCGGGAGGAATTCAGCCCGGGGGATTTATCGCCAATGTGCTTGACGGCCGTCCCGGGTGTGATGCTGCTTTGGGGTACACCGTCTCCGGTCTTGGGCCTAACGCGGATGGTCTCACGGATTGGTCTTCGGTTTTTCCTAACAATGTAATTCCGGCGAAGTGCCAGGATCCGGTGGCCGCCAATTTGCTGCAGAAGTTCGTTCCCGGCGCCAACACCGGCACGAACCAATACCAGGTGACGCCCGTTGCGACCGACAACGCCGATCAGTTTACTTTCCGCTTCGATCACAAGATCAATGATCATCAGAGCTTCACCGCGTATTACTATTTCAACGATGGCCGCGCGCTCCAGCCTTACGATACCTTCGAGGCGTCTGGCGCCACCGTGCCCGGGTTCGGAAACTACAACAATCTCCGCAACCAGCAGTGGAACCTCACGCATACCTGGACCATCAACAATGCCTTGGTGAATGAGGCCCACTTCACCTACATGCGGGAAGGCGAGCTGGGATTTATCAAGCCGCAGACGACAAGCGCCGTCACGTCATCGTGCAGCGGATCGGCGGTGCCGTTCTGTTTTACAGGCACCTCCGATTCTTCGGCGATCACGAGTGTGTTCGGCACCGCCGCAAATCTGGGCATCACGCCGGGGCTGCCTTCGAGCCTTACCGGCGTTCCTTTTGTCAACGTCTCGGGCGGTGCATCGTTCGGCAACAATTTCGAGGGGTTTCTGCCCCAGGTGGGAAACAGTTTTCAGTGGTCCGATGGTTTAACCTGGGTGAAGGGCAGCCACACGTTCAAGTTTGGCGCTGACATTCGGCGCGCTCGCTTCGATCAGTACTACTACTTCGATGTCAACGGCGAATACACGTTTGACAACAGCGGGCCCAACGCGATTGTTCCGGGCGACGGCGATCAATATGCGGAGTTCCTGCTGGGAATGGCGGATACCTATACCCAAGGCTCCGGTCAGCGCGAGGATGTTCGGAGCACCGCGGTGTATCCGTTCGTCCAGGACAGTTGGAAAATCAAGCCCACGCTGACCTTGAACTACGGGTTGCGCTGGGAACTTACACCGCCTCCGACGGACATCAGCGGGCACGTGGAGACGTTCCGTCCCGGACAAAACTCGACGGTATACCCGTGCGGAATCAACCAGAGCGGACCCGGGGCGAGCTACAGTTATTGGACGAGCTTGGGTGTGACGAATCCAACTTGTGCCAACACCGGTTCTGAGCCTACAGGCTTGGTTGTTCCGGGTGATTCGGGCGTCCCGGCGGGCATGACGTCAACCTATTACAAGGCCTTTGCTCCGCGGGTTGGCATCGCCTATAGTCCTAACTTCAAGAGCGGACCGTTGGCGGCCGTGTTCGGCAGCAATGGCAAGACCAGCATTCGCGCCGGCTGGGGTCTGTTCTACAACCCGATCGAAGAGCTGGTTTTGGCCCAGTTCGGAGCCGAGCCGCCATTCGGAGGCAGTTCTTCACTCTCCGATGTGTTTTTCAACACGCCATTCGTGAATCAGGGCGATTACACAGCTCCCAATCCTTTCGACGGAATCATTACTCCGACGAAAGGGCAGCCGACCGATTTGTCGCTGTTTCGTCCGATTCTTCTTTACGGCGAATTCGAGCCGCACCTGCGCGCGCAGTACACAAGCCAATACAATCTCACGATCCAGCGCGAACTGAGCGAGAGCATGATGCTGCAGATCGGCTACGTGGGATCGCAGGGCCATCGCTTGCTGGCTACGCATGACGTTAATCCATCGAATCCGCAAACCTGTTTGGACATCATCAACATTGCGGCGATGAATCCGGCGAACGTGACGTCCTACGGGTCGCAGGCCACCTGTGGACCGACGGTGGAGGATTCGCAATGGAGCGTGACCATTCCGCCTGGCTACGCGTTCCACATGCCCAATGGCAGCTACGCCAACGGCGGACAAACCGTGAACCTGGTTGGCCTGCGTCCATATTCCTCCCCGAACTGCAATTCAGCGCTGCCTGCGTTCACGCCCGGAACCGGCTGCCCGGTGGACGGAGTCCCGGTCTTCACCGACATCTTCGCCGAAGACACCATCGCCAGTTCTTCTTACAACGCGCTGGAGATGATGCTGCAGAAACGCTTCTCTCATGGTTTGCAGTTCCAGGCTGCTTATACGCTCAGCAAATCGCTCGACGACGAATCCACATTTGAGGAAACGCTCGATCCGTTCAACTACCGGGCCAGCCGCGGGCTGTCGTTGTTCAATTCGAAGCAGCGTTTCGTGGTCAGCTACGACTGGGAGTTGCCCACCCGCAAGTACCAGGGGTTTACCGGCAAAGTGCTGGATGACTGGGAGATATCGGGCATAACCCAGTTCCAGAGCGGGTTTCCGATCCGCCTGAACACCGAGGACGACAACGAACTGATTAACAGCCTGTTCTTCCTGGGTACCGAGGCTCCCAGTCTGAACGGTCCTCTGCAGATTCAGAATCCTAAGACGAATGGTGGGTTCTACCTGAACTACAACCAGTTTTCGGATCCACCGCTCGGTCAGTTCAATAACGGCACGCAACGCACGCTGTGTTGCGGGCCGGGCCTTATTGATTGGGATTTCTCAGTGCATAAGAAGATCAATCTGACGGAGACCAAGTACTTCCAGTTCCGGGCTGAGATCTTCAACGTGTTCAACCGGACTAATTTCTCGAACCCCGACGGCGGCTATTCGGACGGTCCGACGGAATTCGGCAAGATCACAACGGCTGGCGATCCGCGGCTGCTGCAATTTGCTTTGAAATTTTTCTTCTAGTTTAGAAGAGTAAAATCGTACTAACAAAACCGGGACGGTCCGCCGTTCCGGCATTCTAATGGCTTGCGGGCCTGCCAAGAAACGCCGCCGGCTTGAGTTTCCCTGGAGCAATCTCGATGTACCCCGAACTGCAGAAAGAGCTCTCGACGTTCGAGCGCCGCACGCCGAAATCGGCCGAAGCACACAAGAAAAACTTGAAACGTATCCCGCTGGGCGTGGCCAGCAACTATCGGCATTACGATCCCTGGCCGATCTTTGTGAAAGAGGCCAGCGGCAGCAAGTTCCAAGATCTCGATGGCAACGAATATATCGATCACAATCTGACGTTCGGTGCGCTCATGGCCGGGCACTGCCATCCCGCGGTGATGAAGGCCGTGGAGAAACGCCTTTCCACGGGCACGATGTTTGGCATGCCGCACGACATGGAATGGGAACTGGCGGAAGAAATCTGCAACCGCTTCCCGATTGAAATGTGCCGCTTCGGCAATAGCGGGACGGAAGCCACGATGCACGCCGTTCGCCTGGCCCGCGCCGCTACCGGTCGCGACAAGATCGTGAAATTTGAAGGCGCTTATCACGGGCTGCATGATTCCGCTCTGGTCAGCGTGAAGCCGCACGCGCCTGACTTCGGCGATATCGACAATCCCATATCGGTTACCGGCGGCCTCGGAGTGCCAAAGTCGGCGATTGCCAACGTTCTCATCGCTACCTTCAATAATCTCGCGACGGTGGAGCGCCGGTTCAAGGAAAATCCCGGCGAGATTGCCGCGATTATTCTTGAGCCGATTCTCATGAATGTTGGGCTGTGCATGCCGCAGGCTGGCTTCCTCAAAAGTCTGCGCGACATTGCCACGAGAAATGGCGCGCTGCTGATCTTCGATGAAGTGAAGACCGGAGCGAAACTGGGATGGGGCGGCGCCAGCGAGTATTTTGGCGTGCAGCCTGACGTGATCTGCCTGGCGAAATCGATCGGCGGCGGTTTTCCGCTGGCTGCTTTTGGCGCCAGCCGGTCCGTGATGGATTTAATTTCGCAGCATAAGGTTTTCCATGGCGGCACATACAACACGAATCCGGTATCGATGACCGCAGGCCTGGCTACGTTTCGCCACGTCCTGACTCGCGAGAATTACACGCACGTTGACAAGCTCAGCAAGAAATTGACGGAGGGCTACCGCAGGATCATCGCCAAGTCCGGACTGCAGGCGTACATTGCGCAATCCGGCGCCAACGGCGCACTGATGCTCTACCCGCAGGAGATTCACAACTACCGTGACTGGACCACGATCGACATCGACCTGTGGCGGCATTACTGGTTCGGCATGGTCAACCGCGGCGTGATGGCGCAACCTTACTGGTGGGACGAGCAGTGGACGATTTCCGTGCAGCACACCGAGGCGGATATCGACCAGCATCTCGCCGCCTTCGACGACATCGCCGCTTCGCTGGCGAAAGCGCAGCAGGAGCGAGTTGGCCAGCCTGCGCTGGCCGCGCACTGAAACAAGGGGTCAGGGGCCAGGGATCAGTTGGCAGTCTGAGACGGCACAACATTGACGGACTCAGCCCCAGCCCCTAAGCCCTAGCCCCTGATCCATGTCCACTACCGCCGCCCAACCCGCCACTCAGCCGCATCTGATTCGCGCCCTCGGGCGCCGCGATCTGGTGTTGCTGTTCGTCGTCGCGGTTTTCAATCTCAACGTCGTGCCCTCGATTGCGGCCAACGGCGGAGTCACCATCTGGTTGTGGATCATCTCTCTGCTTTTGTTTTTCTGGCCACAAGGTATCGCCGTGATCGAACTCGCCCACCGCTATCCGGGTGAGGGCGGCGTCTATCTTTGGGCCAAGGAAGTGTTCGGCGACTTTCACGGATTCCTCTCCGGCTGGTGCTACTGGACGAACAACATGCTCTACGTGCCGACGGTGATGCTTTATTTCGTCGGCGTGTCAGTTTACGTGCTCGGTCCCGGCCATCAAAATCTTCCCGACAACAAACTATTCGCTGCTTGCGTTTCTCTCGCGTTGCTTACGCTGCTGACTGTTCTGAACATTCTTGGTCTGGGCGTCGGAAAATGGATCAACAACCTCGGCGCAATCGGAACCTTCATCGCCGCGTTTGTCCTGGTCGGTCTCGGCATCGTCATCTGGTCGCGCTTCGGGACTGGTATCACGGCAGCCGATTTCAAGATACCTGCGAACCCGCGGTTCGTTCTCAATTCCTTCGGCGTCATCTGCTTCGGCCTGGTTGGCCTCGAACTCGCTTCCGTCATGGGCGACGAGATTCAGGATCCCAGCCGTACTCTGCCTGGAGCTGTCGCGTGGGGCGGTGTGATCTCCGGCACGCTTTATGTCGCCGCTACGCTGACTTTACTCGTTGCCATCGGCAAGAACGTCAACGTGTTGCAGGGAGTGGTCCAGGCGGTGACTGGAATGGCGGCGCGCGTGGATATGAACTGGATCAGTGCTCCGTTTGCGCTCATGCTCAGTCTGGCCATTGCTGGCATCGGTTCGGCCTGGATTGGCGGTTGCTCCCGCATCCCGTTCGTCGCTGGGCTCGATTCTTACATGCCTTCGTGGCTCGGCAAAGTGCATTCGCGCTACGCCACGCCGTACGCCGCGTTGATCGTGCAGGGCATAGTCTCCGGAGTTTTGGTGATTCTGAATTTTGCGGGTGCCGGAGTGCAGGAGACATTCCAGAAATTGCTGTCGCTGGCAGTGGTTCTGCAACTTGTGCCATTTGTCTACGTGTTCGGCGCGCTGGTGAAATTCGCGGTGACTGAGACTGTTCCGCGTGGCCAGTATGGGCGGACCACGCTGTTTCTGGCTGGTACCAGCGGATTTCTGACGACAATTCTCGGCATTGCGCTGGTATTTTTCCCGGCACAGCAGATTACGTCGCTGTTCTGGTATGAAGTTTGGATGATCGGCGGCACGCTGTTCTTCGTCGGTCTGGCAGCATTTTTCTTTTTTGTGTATGGCCGTCACAAAGCGCCAAGAGAAATTGGGAAGGGCACGACTTTAGTCGTGCCGCTGTGAGCGAAATCTATCGGGCCTTCAGGTCCTGAGTTATGCAGGAGAAATCACATGCCTAGCGGAGTCCAAACCGCAGTCCGCACTTACCAGATGTACATCAACGGCGAATGGGTCGACAGCAAGTCGGCGAAAACTTTTCCGGTCTACGATCCTTCGACGGAAGAAGTGATCGCTCAGGTTCCCGACGCGGGTCCCGACGATGTGAATCGCGCCGTCGCCGCGGCCAAAGCCGCATTTGAAGATGGCCCGTGGGCGGCCACGACCGCGCAGGAGCGCGGCCGCGTGCTATTCCGCCTCGCGGAGAAAATTCGTGCCAATCTACCCGCGCTTGCAGAACTCGAATGCCGCAACAACGGCAAGCCCATTGTGGAAGCTGAGTTCGACGTCAACGACGCTGCCACCTGCTTCGAATACTACGGCGGCCTCGCCACCAAAGTAGTCGGCTACGTGAATCCTGTGCCCGACAACGCCATGAGCCTCACACTCAAGGAGCCAGTCGGCATCGCCGGACAAATCATTCCCTGGAATTACCCGCTGCTCATGGCCGCGTGGAAACTGGCGCCGGCGTTGGCCGCTGGTTGCACCTGCATTCTGAAACCCGCCGAACAGACTCCGCTAACCGCTTTGGAACTTGCCAAACATTTTGCGGATTGTGGCCTGCCGCCGGGCGTCGTCAATGTGATCACGGGTTTTGGCGAATCCTGCGGCGCTCCCTTGGTGCAGCATCCGGATGTGAACAAGATCGCATTCACGGGTAGCGCCGCAGTCGGCAAGATCATCGTCAAACAGGCTGCCGACACGGTGAAGCGCGTCACTCTTGAACTCGGCGGTAAGTCGCCGAACATTTTCTTTGCCGACGCTGATTTCGAAGCGGCCATCGACGGCGCGCTGTTTGGAGTATTTATTAATCAAGGAGAAGTCTGCTCCGCTGGCAGCCGCATCCTGGTGCAGAAATCGATTTACAAGAAATTTGTAGAGGCCATGTCCGAGAAGGCCAGGAAAATAAAGCTCGGTCCACCGCTTGAACGCGAAACCAAGATGGGTCCGCTGGTCAGCAAAGAGCAATACGACCGCGTTAACGCTTACATCGAGATTGGCAAGAAGGAGGCCAAACTCACCTCCGGCGGCGGACGCCCGGAAAAATTCGCCAAAGGCTATTACGTGCAACCCACAATTTTCAGCGATGTCAACAACTCCTCCCGCATTGCGCGGGAAGAAATTTTCGGCCCCGTCGCGGCGGTGATTCCGTTCGAGGACGAAAAAGACGCGCTGAAAATCGCCAACGATTCTCCCTATGGCTTGGCCGCGGCAGTCTGGACGCGCGACATTTTCAAGGCCATGCGCGCCGTGAAGGCGTTGCGGACCGGAATCGTCTGGGTCAACCACATGCAACCCACTTACGTCGAGGCGCCGTGGGGAGGCTACAAGCAGTCCGGCTTCGGCCGTGAACTTGGCCCCTGGGGCATTGAAGAATATCTCGAGACCAAGCAGGTCTACATCAATTTGAACGAAGCGCCAATCGGCTGGTATTGAAAAGCAGTTGCCAGGGGTCAGTTGCCAGGAAACCGATTCTGGCGCGACTTGAAGCAACTGAGAACCGAGAACTGAGAACTCACGATGTCCACAATTCAATTACGCACTCCAATCCCCGGCCCGAAATCCAAGGCTCTCTCTGCGCGCCGCGTACAAGCTGTGCCTCGCGGCCTCTCTCACGGCACGCCCATCTATGTGGCCAAAGCCGAAGACGCATGGCTGGAGGACGTCGACGGCAATCGCTATATCGATTTTGCCGGGGGCATTGGCTGCCTCAACGTCGGGCATCGGCAGGAAGCCGTGGTCGATGCCATTCGCGGCCAGCTCGACAAATTTCTGCATACCTGCGTGCAGGTCACGCCTTACGAAAGCTACATCCGGCTCGCCGAGCGCATGAATGAAGTCACGCCGGGCAACTTCCCGAAGAAAACTATTTTCGTGAACAGCGGGGCTGAGGCGGTCGAGAATGCGGTGAAGATCGCCCGCGCTTACACCAAGCGCCCTGGCATCATCGCCTTTGAAGACGCTTTCCACGGCCGCACGATGATGACGCTGGCTCTCACCAGCAAGACGCATCCTTATAAGGCTGGATTTGCGCCGCTTCCGGGTGAGGTTTACCGGGTCCCATTCGCTTACTGTTATCGCTGTTCGTATTCGATGAAGTATCCCTCGTGCGATCTCTACTGCGCGCGGCATCTCGAAGATACGTTCAAGCGAGTCGTGGCCAATGAAGAAGTTGCGGCGGTGATCGCCGAGCCGGTGATGGGCGAGGGTGGTTTTATCGCTCCGCCGCCCGACTATTTCAAAGTTCTCATCGACCTCTGCCACAAGCACGGCATTCTTTTCATCGCCGATGAAGTTCAGTCCGGCTTTGGGCGCACTGGCGCTTTGTTCGCTAGCGAGCGTTATGGTATTGAGCCTGATCTTCTGGTTACTGCGAAGTCTCTGGGCGGTGGTTTGCCGCTTGCTGCCGTTACCGGCCGCGCTGAAATCATGGACGCACCCGGCCCCGGCGGTCTTGGCGGAACATTTGCGGGCAATCCGCTCTCGTGTGCGGCGGCGTTGGCTGTGCTCGACTTGTTCGAGCAGGAGAATCTGTTGGCCCGAGCGAACGAACTCGGTGACCGCTTCCAGCGCCGGGCGCGCGAGTGGCAGCGGCGCTGGCCCCTTGTGGGCGACGTGCGCGGTCTCGGCGGCATGCAGGCCATCGAACTGGTGCAGTCGCCGGAAACCAAAACTCCCGCGGCAGACGAAACCAAGCAGATCACGCAGTATTGCTACGAGCATGGCCTGATCACGATAACCGCGGGATCGTACTCCAACGTGATTCGAATTCTGGTCCCGCTCGTCGCGACCAACGAACAAATAGACGAGGGCCTCGACGTGCTCGAATCCGCGATCGCCACCGTCTGCGACAAAAAAGGCGCGGTTGCGCAGTTGGTGTAGACACCCGGAAGGGTATCTTCGTGGCCTTCGTGGTTGTATGATTTTCTAGAATTCTTCGCGATAGCAGAGGCAATCTCATGACGTCAGTCGCCGCACCTCCCATCACCCGCCTCACCAACTACATCAACGGTCAGTGGACCGATTCGCACGCTTCCGAATGGCGCGACGTAGTCAATCCTGCGACTGGCGAGACGCTGGCTCAGGTGCCACTCGCCGACGCCGCCGAAGTAAACCAGGCTGTCGAGGCCGCCGCCAGTGCCTTTCCCGAATGGCGTCGCACACCGCCGGAAGACCGCATCCAGCCGCTTTTCAAGCTGAAGGTGCTTCTCGAAGATCACATTGGCGACATTGCACGGATCATCACCCAGGAAAACGGTAAGACGTTCTCCGAAGCGAGAGCCGAGATGCGCCGCGCTATCGAGAACGTTGAGGTCGCCTGCGGCATTCCCATGATGATGCAGGGCTACAACCTCGAAGACGTTGCCCGCGGCATCGACGAGATGATGATCCGCCAGCCCATCGGCGTCACCGCCGCCATCGTGCCATTTAATTTCCCCGGCATGATCGCGTTCTGGTATCTGCCTTACGCCATCGCCACCGGCAACACTTTTATTCTCAAACCGTCGGAGCGCGTGCCGCTGACCATGCGGTATATTTACGAACTTCTGGAAAAAACCGGACTGCCCAAAGGCGTGGTGAATCTCGTCAACGGCGGCAAGGCCGTGGTCGACGCTCTCATTGACCACCCCAAAGTCCGCGCCATCAGCTTCGTTGGCTCGACTCCGGTCGCCCGCTACATTTATGCGCGCTCCGGTGAAAAAGGGAAGCGCTGCCAGTGCCAGGGCGGAGCCAAGAATCACGTCGTGGTTCTTCCCGACGCTGACATGCCCATGGCCACGCAGATCATCAGCGACAGCGCTTTTGGATGCGCCGGCCAGCGTTGCCTTGCCGTCTCCGTTGCCGTCACCATCGGCGAAGCGCAGAAAACTTTTCGCGACTCCATCGCCGATGCCGCGTCCAAACTGAAGGTCGGTAACGGTCTTGACGAGGGCGTGCGGATGGGCCCTGTGATTACGCCGCAGAGTAAAGAGCGCGTGGAATCGCTCATCGGCCTCGGCGAAAAACAAGGCGCGAAAATCTTGCTCGACGGCCGCAACTCGAAAATCCCGCGCTATGAATCGGGAAACTTCGTGAGGCCAACGGTCCTCGATAACGTTCCCGCCACCAGCGACCTCGCCGACACTGAAATCTTCGGGCCCGTTCTCAGTCTGGTCCACGCCGATAACATGGACGAAGCGCTCGCGTTCCTCGAGCGCAGCGCCTATGGCAACCAGGCATCGTTATTTACCTCGAGCGGATCGGCCGCACGCCGTTTCCGTTATGAAGCACCAGCAGGCAACATCGGCATTAACATTGGCGTCGCCGCGCCCATGGCCTATTTCCCGTTCAGTGGATGGAAGAATAGCTTTTTCGGCGATCTCCACGGCCAGGGCCGCGACGCAATCGAGTTCTACACCGACAAGAAAGTAGTCGTCGAACGCTGGGCCAAAGAGCACAGCAGAAAGTTCTAAGAGCCGCAGCAGAAACAATGAAACTTCTCACCACAGAGTCACAGAGACACAGAGAAAGCGAAAACAAGAGAGATCCTCGAACCGCTGCGATCATCGGGGCGGCGATCGAAGTGCATCGCCAGCTCGGCCCTGGACTGCTGGAATCCGCCTACGAACAGTGCCTGTGCCATGAATTGCATCTTCGTGGGTTACCCTTCAAATGCCAGGTTGATCTCCCTGTCTCGTATAAAGGCCTGCAGCTGGATTGCGGATATAAAATCGACGTCGTCGTGGACAATGAAGTTGTCGTCGAATTGAAGTCCGTCGAGAGAATTCTTCCAGTCCATGAGGCCCAACTCCTGACATACCTAAAACTCTCAGGTAAAAAGGGTCGGTCTGCTCATCAACTTCAACACGTCATTGCTGACGCAGGGAATCATCCGTAGAGTTCTATAAGGTTTTCTCTGTGTCTCTGTGACTCTGTGGTGAACTGTTTTAGAGAGGAGATTATGACTACTACCGTTGCAAGTCCGTCCATGTCCGGCCAGGAAATCGTCGACCTTACCAAGAAGCACACGCTCTTCGAGTGGTCGGCGCAATCGAAGGTTGACCCCATCCCTGTGGCTCGCGCCAAGGGTATCCACTTCTGGACGCCGGAGGGCAAGCGCTTCATCGACTTCAACAGCCAGTTGATGTCGGTCAACATCGGCCACGGCGACGAACGCGTCGTCCGGGCGATTCACGAGCAGGCGCAGACTCTCTGCTACGCCAATCCTTTCATGGCAACTGAGCCCCGCGCCCGCCTCGGCGCCAAGCTCGCCGAAATCACTCCCGGTGATATCGACACGTTTTTCTTCACCAACGGCGGCGCGGAAGCCAACGAGAACGCCATCAAAATCGCGCGCTTCTTCACCGGACGCCAAAAGATCATGGCCCGCTACCGCTCTTATCACGGCGCGACCGCGGGAGCCATGAGTCTCACCGGCGAACCGCGCAGGTGGGCGGCAGAGCCAGGCATTCCGGGGGTGGTTCGTGTGCTCGATCCTTATCACGGCATCGAGCGTGGCTGGGAATCGGCCGAAACGTCGCTGCAAATGATCGAGGAGATCATCCAGCTTGAAGGTTCGCACACGATCGCCGCTTTTATTTTGGAAACTGTCGTCGGCACCAACGGAATTCTCATCCCGCCCGACGGCTACATGCAGGGCGTGCGCAAGCTCTGCGACAAATACGGAATTCTCATGATCGCCGACGAAGTGATGGCCGGGTTCGGCCGTACCGGCGAGTGGTTTGCCATCGACCACTGGAAGGTCGTGCCTGACTTGATCTCGATGGCCAAGGGATTAACTTCCAGCTATTTGCCGTTAGGCGCGGTGGGCATGCGACATCATATTGCGCAGCATTTCCAGGATAAAGTTTTCTACGGAGGCCTCACCTACAATAGCCATCCCATGGGATGCGCCGCCGCGTTGGCCACGATTCGCGTCTATGAGGAAGACAATCTCATCGACAACGCCAGGAAAATGGGTGCGATCATGAAAGAACTCGGCGCCGAAATGCAGGCCAAGCATCCGTCCGTGGGAGCGGTGCGCTCCATCGGGCTGTTCGGCATCCTTGAACTCATCCGCAGCCGCAAGACGCGCCAGCCCATGGCTCCGTTCAATGGCGCTTCCGAGGAAATGGCCGCGCTCGGCCGTTTCTTCCGCGAACAGGGTCTCTACACGCTGGTGCGCTGGAACACGTTTTACACGAACCCGCCACTCTGCATTAACGAGCAACAGATGCGCGAGGCCTTCGCCATCATCGACAAAGGCCTCGAGATCACCGATAAAGCCGTGAAGGACTAAAAGTCGGCCCCGAAATCATCAGCGTCAAAATGTTTCTTGTGCGGTCTTAATTTAACTTCAGCCCAGGCAGGCTCAGGGCTAAGCGCGCCAAATGCGTTGTTGAACGTCGAGCGAAGAAACCATCACGGGCTCGTGGTGCACCTGAGCGGCGTGTTGATTCAGTGCCCCGGCGGCTTGGGTGCGGAGGTTGCCGTTGCGGGCGTCGAACTCTGTGGTGGTGACGCTATGTTTGCAGCGCACGCAGGTGAACTGCATGCCGCCCGCGATTCGTTTGATGGTGTAGTGTCTCACTGGCTTGATTGTAGCCCCGGGCAACGAAATCGCAGCAGAAACGCACCAAAAAAGCCGCACTAGAGTTGGGCGGCGAAGGTAATGTGCGAATGAGTAAAGTCGCTCAGTCGAAAGTCGATAGAGACCCGGCGTGGGCAGGACGCGAGCGTCTGGACGACATTACAGAAAGTTTTGTCATTCCGAGCGCAGCGAGGAATCTGCTGCTTGTGTAGCCACAAATCGTCACTTTGCCAGCCGGTTGTACTTCTTGAGCACTTCTCGAAGGCGGTCGTGTGGAAGGGCGATGACCTCATGATCATCGATCCCCTTCATGGTTTCCGCGGCGACCATCGCATTGACGATGGCTTCTTCGGTGGCCTGGACGGTGGCAAGGAAGATGGGATCGAGCGAGTCGTTAGGAAGCATGGTGAGATGGTGCAGTCCTTTTGCGCCGACCGCGCCCGGGTTCGCCGTGGAAAAGGCAATAAAAATATCTCCCGAACCATCCCCGGAATAGCTGCCATCACGGCCCAGCCCTAGCGAAATTCTTCTGGCGACACGCTTGAGCTGAGTTGGGATGAGTGGAGCGTCCGTAGCGACGACCACAATAATAGAGCCAGTATCGTTGCCGTAGGCGGGATGCTCGGGAATCTCCTTGCCGACGGGAACCCCGGCGATGCGCAGCTGATCACGGCGGCCGTAGTTGCACTGCACCAATACACCGACGGTATAGCCCCCAGCTTTAGCGTCGAGCACCCGGGAAGAAGTACCGATGCCACCCTTGAATTCATTGCAAACCATACCCGTGCCGCCGCCCACGTTGCCTTCTTCCACCGGGCCGGAGTGCGCCACTTCGAGAGCGTGGAATGCGTCTTCAGGATGCACGTGGAATCCGTTGATGTCGTTGAGCCAGCCGTCCCAGGTTTCAGCAACCACCGGCAGGGACCACCAGTAGCCTTCCATGTCGGGAGTATTGTGTTTCACTTTCCAGGCAATGACCGCGTCGCGTACCACGCCGACGCTGTGCGTGTTCGTGATCATCACGGGGCCGTTGAGAAAGCCGGAGTCCTCAACCCACGTTGTGCCGGTCATCTCGCCGTTGCCGTTGAGCGTGAACCACGCCGCGAAGACGGCGTCATTACTGGCCTTTCCGCGGGGATGAATCGCGGTGACGCCGGTGCGCACAGGTCCTTTGCCGACCACGAGTTTGCCTTCGCCGGAGATGAGTGTGGTGTGGCCCACCTCAACTCCGGTGACGTCCGTGATGGCGTTGTTGGGGCCGGGCGCGCCATCGAAGGGCACGCCGAGATCGCGAGCCCGCGGCTTGGTTTGCGCTGAGACGGCGAACGAGAAAGTGAGAATGAACGTAGAGAGGATGACGCGCGCAATTCGACGTTCGGACATGGGGCCTCCGGAGAACGAGGAAGTATACAAGGACCGGGAGGGGAAGTGTGGCGTTTGGCGCCGCCCCGGGACGCGTGGCCTGCAATCGGCTTCGACGGCAGCGCCTGCAGGCTTCGCGTAGTGCGCTGGGTTACAATCGATTTATGAAAGTTCCGTTTGTTGGGGGTCGCATGGACGGCTGGAAAAAGGCGTTGGTGGCGGGTTCGATTGGCGTGGCGACGATTCTGTTTGTGAAGAAGAAGTATCCCGCTGGCGTGCTGGCCACGGGAGTTGGGCTGGCGTTGCTGGCGTCGGAATATCCGGAAAAGTTCGAGAAAGTGCGCAGATCGCTGCCGGATTATTTTGACGGAGGCATGCAAGTGATGGAGATGGCTGCGCGCGCCGGCAAACGGATTACCGACGCGGCCGGACAGTCCGCGGCGAACGCTTGGGAAGAGATCGGCGGTTGAAAAGGCCGGCCTTCGGCTACCGGGCTTCAGGAAATGAATTTCGACCCAGCCGATCGATCTGGTAAAGTTTGCCCATGCTGAGCCCTGAGGCGAAACATCGAATTCAGATTGCCCTGATCCTGGCGATGGCAGTCGCCGCAGTGCGTGTCGGCGTCATTCTTTTCGAGCGACACGCTGACGACGTTGCCCGGGCGAACAAAATCAAGACGCAGAACGCCGGATACTCCAATCCCGACTACTACGTTTACCCCAAGAAGCTTTATCCCTATGACCTGAAGTCGGCGAAGCAGCTCACCCAGCAGCCGGTGTGGGCCAAAGAAGGATACAAATACACTTACTATCCCTACGATGCAGCGCACAAGCGCGTGGACTTCGCGCACGAGGCTGGCTTGCTGCTGCCCATCGAGCGACTGGAGATCAAAGACGTAATCACGGACACTCCGCCCGAAAAGGGGAGCCGCCGGCAGATGCTGGCCGTATTCGAGAAAGATGGCAAGACCTACGCGGTGCCCATCGGTTTCGAAGCCGACGAGCAGTACACCATCTATTCCGATGAAATGTTATTCATCGAAGATCCGCACGTGTTGTACAAACACTGGTCCGCGGACGTGTGGCAGGCGGTCGATCAGCACCAGGTGAAGCCCGGCATGAATGAACTGCAGGCGGATTTCGCCGTGGGTATGGGCGTCCCGGATTCGGGCGATACATCCTACGAGAAAACCGTGCGTTATCCGGATGGAGGAAAGCCCCTCGTGGTGGTCTACCACGACGGCAAAGCCGCCGAGATTAAGCCCGGGACTCCCGCATCGTAATGTGACCGCAGAAGTCGTCTGATAAGTAGATTTGGGAAGGGCACGGCTACAGAGTCTGCGGAAAAACTCACAAATGCGTGCACTACCGTGGAAGAGCGGCGCTTCAGCGCCGCGTAAGCTCCCAAAATCAGCGCGGGCTTCCAGCCCCGGTGGTCGCACTTCGTGCCCACAACTAGCTTTTCCGCAACCTCTCCCTGGGTCGATCCCTGAGCGTCAATGCTTATTTCACGCCGGCCAGCGCCTTCGAGACTTCCGCAATATCCGGCACCACAGGGATCTCGTAATTCTTGTGCCACGCGAGTTTCCCTTCGCGATCGATAATGGCAATGGCGCGGCCGCTGATGCCTTTTTCTTCCAGATACACGCCATATTTTGTGGCGACTGCGCCCTTCGGGTGGAAATCAGCAAGCAGCGGATAGTGGATATGCATCTTCTCGGCATAAGCCTGGTGCGACCACACGCTATCCACGCTGACGCCCAGAACCTGCGCGTCGAGCTGTTCGAACTGCTTCATGTCGTTGACGAAGCAGGCATGCTCCTTGGTGCAAACCGGGCTCCAGTCCAGCGGATAGAAAACCAGCACCACGCGTTTTTTGCCCCGGAAATCGCTCAGCTTCACTTCCTGCTGGTTCTGATCCTTTAAAGAAAATTCAGGTGCGTGCGCCCCCACCGATGCTGACATAAAGCCTCCACGAAACTGGGTTCTAGTTGAAAGGATCAAGATGCAATGACAATGACAATGACAATGACAATGACAATGACATGACAATCATAGCTGACTTCGCAGTTCAGGGTGGTCTTCCTCTAGGACGGTCGAAAGGCCTGCCGCTTCGCAGCGTTCGACGACCTATTTCACCACCGGCGAATTCCCATCCGCGAGCTTGGTCTCGTCGGCGTGAATCTTGAAGTCATCTTCAGCGTAGAGCGACCGGTGCTGCGCGTCGAGCTGTTTGGGTGTCATGGTCAGCACGAAGCTGTCTTTCTTGCCCTGGAAGCTGGCGGTGTAATCGCCGCGGTTGGTGTTGACCATGCGCTTGGTAAACGATCCGCTGTGGACTAATTCTCCGAGCGTGGTGGCGAAATGGTTGTACTGCTTATTGAATTGGCGTTGTGCGCGAAGCACTACGCGCATGTAGGCCAGCGCCTCGGCCTCGGACTCAGAACGGGCGGGGTCTCCTGGGAACTTGGGTTTGTAGGCTGGCTCAGCCGGCGGCTGCGCCTGGGCCGGAGCCGTTGCGGGCGCGGCCTGCGTGGGCGAGGCCGTCGAATCCTGCGTGGCGGCAGATTGCCCCCACGCGGACGAAAACGACGCTGCCAGGAAGCACATCAGCATGGCCGCCAGAAAATGCGCGGAGATTCTCCGCAAAGATCGCTGATTTTCTTGTTTCTGTCGCATCGCCAAAATGATCCCGAGTCTCATCGTCAGTCCTCTCGCCGTTTCTGTCCCTAAATAGGCCGCGCCCGAACTAAGCTGCCAAATCGGGCTCCGGACAGGTCACAGCCCTAATTTTCCATGTTACTCCCGTAATTTATCTACGGTCATCAGTTCTTTCCATTGGCCGCTAATGTCTCTATGCTGGATTGAAGAATTCACACTGTACAGGGAAAACTAATGAAAGCAGCAGTTGCCAGAAAACCGATCATCAAAATCGCCGTGGTGGAAAGCGATCCCTTGCGTTTCGTGGGGTTCCGCGCCTTGTTCGACTCCGAACCTGAGTTTGAACTAATTTCCGCGGCATTGCCCGAGATCAGCACGTTACAGAACATCGATCTCATCCTTCTCGGAAACCGTTCCGGCCAGAACCTGTTTGACGTGATGGCCAGCCTCAAGGCGACGCGTCCGGATCTGCGCATCATCGTGACCGGCTCCGGCATCGACGAAGAGACCATTTTGAAGGCGATTGCCTCCGGCGCAAAAGGCTATGTCGACGAAGCCGCTTCACCCGCGGAGTTCGCGCAAGCCATCCGCATCGTGAATCAAGGCTCGGTATGGGCGCCGCGCCGCGTGCTCTCCATGTTCATCGAGCGCGTCTCCTCCACCCCAGGACGAATTTTTCCCGCAGGCCGCGTGACTTTCACCGACCGCGAAAAAGAAGTGCTGGAGATGCTGGTGGCCGGACGTTCCAACAAAGAAATTGGCGCTCAGCTCGGAATCGAAGAGCGCACCGTGAAAGCCCACGTCGCCAAACTGATGCGCAAAGTCGGCGTCCAGAACCGCATTGCATTGTCGGTGCACGCGATTACGCACTCGCTGGTCACGACGAAGTAATGCAGTCGCCAGCTGCTAGCCCTCAGGAACCATCTGCGAAGTGACCTTGTAAGTGAAATAGGTGCAGTGAATTGGGTTCGGGTAGGGCACGGCTTCAGCGGTCGCGGAAAAACTCACAAATGCGTGCGGTACCGTGGAAGAGCGGCGCTTCAGCGCCGCGTAAAGCCCCAAAATCAGCGCTTCAGCCCCCGTCCACCGCCGTTCTCACCGTAACTTCTAGCCAGTGACCTCGGTAATCTTGCGCGATTTTCGAGCCAGACGCATACTCGCCTCACCTACCACAGAACCTGGGAGACGGGGTTGAGAGTGGCGATTAGGGTCACTACTTTCAGCCCCGATTTTTTTGTCTCCAACCCCTTCTTGCTGAGCAGCACTCTGCTCCCGAATCACTACTCCTAAATTCAAAGCATAAGATTTTCGATTCCGCAGTCCCGATTTTCTTCGCGCCCTCTGCGGCTCCCTCTCCGCGTCCTCCGCGATTTCAATGTTCCTTTTCTTGACAGAAGCCCAGCCACGTTCGACACCCCCGGTTTCATTTACAATCCAAACAGGCGTGCTCCCGTAAAACTATTTGCGCTATGAGGCATTCGCGAGGAACCATGAGAAAGTTCGTATTGCCGACCCTAATCTTGTCTGTCTGTTCCCTCTGCTTCGCCGCCAATGGAGATGACCAGCCGCGCGAATCGAAAGCTTCCGATCGCGCCCAGGCCGCCGCCGACGTCTTGAATGAAATTCAGGGCGCGCCCGATTCCGGCATTCCTCAGGAAGTTCTGGGCTCGGCCGAATGCGTAGCGGTAGTGCCGTCGATGCTCAAGGGCGGCTTCATCGTAGCCGCGAACTATGGCCGCGGACTGGCCAGTTGCCGCACCCCCAAGGGATGGAGCGCTCCCGCATTCTTCATCGTCGCGGGTGGCGGCGTGGGATTTCAGATCGGCGGGCAAGCCGTGGATCTCGTCATGCTCATCATGAACGACAATGGCATGAGGAACCTGCTCTCCAGCAAGTTTGAGTTGGGCGCGGACGCCTCCGTAGCGGCGGGCCCAGTCGGCCGCCATGCCGAGGGCAACACCGATTGGAAAATGCGCGCGCAGGTGCTCACCTACTCTCGCGCCCGCGGCGTGTTTGCCGGCATCAGCTTGAACGGCGCCGTGGTCAAGCAGGACAAAGACAGCACCCGCGAGTTCTACGGCCGCATGGTGTCCTTCAAAGCGCTGCTGAACGGAGAAGTCGAGCCACCGCCCGCCGCGAACCCGTTCCTAACCACGCTGGCAAAGTGGGCGCAGCAAGCCGCGAAGTAAGGGCTTCGGGCTTCAGCTTTCGGGCTTCGGCAAAACGCTCGTGCAACGGCAAGCATCGTTTCGCGTAGCATCGGCAATTAGAAGTCGTCTCAAAAATGGGTTCGGGAAGGGCACGGCTTCCAGCCGTGCCGAACACAGCCGATAAAGATGCGGGCTTTAGCCTCTGAGGTTTAGCTCCAGTCCCGCCGACGAAGGTTTACGAGATAGCCCCTAGTCTCTTGCCAAAGCCCAAAAGCTGAAGCCCGAAGCCCGATAGCCGAAGCCCGAAGCCCGCTTCACGTTTGACACCAATTTTCCCCAGTGATACCGTCACGCTTCCCCCGATGCGGCAGCGACTTGAGTACGCGGCAGCCTGGCCGTTCATCAAAATCCTCGGAATCCTGCCGCGCCCCCTGGCCCGGGCCGTAGCCATCGCCCTCGCCCAGGTGGTTTATCTTCTTCACGCCCGCCTGCGCAAAGTCGGCATGCGCAATCTCGCCATGGCTTTTCCCGAGAAAAGCGAATCCGAGCGCGCCCGCATCCTGCGCGGAGAATTCACTTCCCTGGGACGCCAACTCGCCGAAGTCTGCCAGCTCCCGCGCTACACCCTGAAGAACGTCGAGAAGGTTGTCGTTTACGACGGCTTCGAGCACTACGAACATGCGCAAGCCCGCGGCAAAGGCGTTCTATTCCTCACCGCCCACTTCGGCGCCTGGGAGCTTTCCGCTTTCTCCCATTCCCTGCACGGCCACTGGATGCACATCGTCGTCCGCCCCATGGACAACGTCTACCTCGACCGCCTCATCACCTCCTACCGCACCATGCACGGCAACAAAACGGTCGCGAAAGATGAGTTCGTGCGCGGCCTGCTCTCGGCCATGAAAGCCAACGAGGTAGTCGGCATTCTGATGGACACCAACGTCACTCCGCCGCAAGGAGTGTTCGTAGATTACTTCGGCATCCCCGCCTGCACCGCGAGTGGCCTGGCGAGAATCGCCCTGCGCACGGACGCGGCAGTAATCCCCGGATTCACCATCTGGGACAAATCGCTGGGAAAATACCGCCTGCGCTTCGACCCCGGAGTAGACCTCATCCGCACCGGCGACCTCGAAGCCGACATTCAAGCCAACACCCAGAAGTTCACAAAAATAATCGAAGACTACGTCCGCCAGTATCCCGACCAGTGGCTCTGGGTCCATCGCAGATGGAAAGCCCGTCCCCCAGGAGACCCGCCGCTGTATTGAGTGCAGGCTTCGGGCCTCAGGTTTCGGGCTCCAGGTCGAGCCGTGGCCGCATGCGGGGCCCTGGCTTACGGTTACACAACCACGACCGAGGCTGCCCCACCCTTCGCGATTTTCGAAGGGTGGGTACCACGGACGACGGCATCAGACGGTTTTGTTTAACTGACTCGGCATCCGGTGGAACCCATTCGGTCGGAGTCGAACCTATGAACCTTAGGGTTGACGTCCGTGGTGCCCGGCGATCATGCGCAGTATTCATTCAGGAATTCATCTGGATCAGCCAACCTGTCATCAGCAAGGCCATGTCGGCTGTGATTCCCAGCAAAAGCCCCAACACGAAGCGCATCCCAGCCCGCTTGCTGGTGGATGGCACCTGGGCTCGCTGCAAACGACCGTGTCTGCCCATCCGTCGCCAACCCGCTTTTGCTCGGGATCTTCGTGCATAGCGAAGTAGCCGACTAACCCGAAGAACAGCGCGTCCACATACCAACCGAGTTCCCGGACGATCGCCGACTTCGGGCGACACGGGGAGCCGTCGTCCTGTATCACTTGCATCCCCAGCAGCAGTTTCCCCAGCGTGCTTCCATGGACGCTGGTGCAAATCACGTTGTAGGCGAACAGTCCTAACACTCCCGCAACCAGGCCGGAGAAATGGATTTCAGTGAGCCGATGTATAACCCACGCCGGAGGCCGGCCTCCGGCAGCCATCTCCAAAATCAAAACGAACAGTGATCCGGCCAGGAATAAGACGAGGCGGTGAACCACGAAATCGATGACGCGAGCGAGTGAGCGAGGCCAGAACGTCACCCCTTGAAAACCGCTGACCGGCGCAGCATAGCCGGCAAACGAGCGGATATCGAGGGCTGTAAAGAACGGCGAACTCGCGCCGAAGCCGGCGCTCGAAGCGGAACTCACGGACGCGGGGACTTCGTCGAACTTCCCCTCGAACTTCACGCGATAGTAATTGGCGTCGGCAGCGCCGCGCTTGCCTCGGCCCCAATCGGGACGCAGGCGATAAAATGCTTCCACCTGCTCTACCCAATCCGCCCAATCCGAGAGGCCGACCACCGTAACCGGCGCCTGGGGCGCAAAGCCGAATACGTTGTCCAGCGCTGAACCGAGTTCAGGTTGCTCGGAATCTTTCGCGAATCCAACCACCAGGCCACCGCGCTCCGAAGCGACCTGTGCTGCAACTTTCCAGAATTCATTGACCGTGGGCATGGCAGCGAGGCATCTCGTGGTGGGCCAACATCGTAAGCGCGCGCTGCCTGCTCAGTCAATCGGGGTGGCAGCCGGGCAGTGGCGGGTGCCCCACTCAAGCCCGGTTTTGGCTTGAGTGGGGCAGTTCCTCACTTCCACGTTCTTCTCTCCTCTTCCCACATCACTCCGGGGGCTGGCCCATGCCTGCGCAACCACGACCGAGGCTGCCCCACCCTGCGCGATTTTCGAAGGGTGGGCACCACAGACGATCGCATCGGACGACTTTGCCCGCCGGAATGTCGGATTTCCCCGGAGAATGACTGGGTCAGAGGCCAAAGAATGAACCTTGGGGTCGAGGCCTGTACTGCCCACCTTCCGGGAATCACATGGCCTGCAGTGGAGGAGCCGAAGAACGCCCATGTCATCAAAGTGATCGTTTTCCGCCGAGTCGTTCGCCTGGCCTTCGCCGCACCAGCCTTGGTAACTCCTGCCTTCCGTTTCATTTGCATGTATGCATAGAACTGTACATACAATTCCGCCAGCACAAAACGTTCCTGAAGGAACACTTCTCCAATTCCGTACCCGGCCGGCTAGCGCACCCTTTCTTGTTCTTGCGGACACCCTGCTAACTGAGGCTGCCCCGGTCTTCGCGTCGAAGGCCGGGGATTTCGGCTGCCATAACTAGAGTGTCCTTCTGCTGCGCGGGATGGTTCGCGCAACGCGTCCTTAATACCATCGTCCGAGGTACCCACCCTTCGAAAGTCGCGAAGACCGGGGCAGCCTCTTTCGTTGTGACGTATAAGAACAGGGCCCACAAAAGTTTGGGTCAGCCCCGGGCCATCTTGACCCGCACGTCTTCCTATAGAATCGAATCATTCCTATGAACACCCTTGAACAAATCGCAAACCTCGAGAAGCAGTATCTGCTCCAGACTTACAACCGTTATCCCATCGCCTTCAGCCGCGGGAAGGGCGTGTTTTTGTTTGACCTGGAGGGCAAGCGCTACCTGGATTTCGTCTCCGGGTTGGGCGTGAATGCGCTGGGGCACGCGCATCCGCGCATCGTGAAGACGATTCGCGAGCAGGCGGCCAAGCTGGTCCACGTTTCGAATTTGTACTACCACGAATATCAGGGGCCCCTGGCGGAGAAGCTATGCAAGCTCTCCGGACTCAACCGCGCATTTTTCTCCAACAGCGGCACCGAGGCCATCGAAGGCTCGATCAAACTGGCGCGGCTGGCGGGGCATCGCGCGGGCGGAGCGGCGAAGTGCCGACTGGTGGCGCTGGATGGCTCCTATCACGGGCGCACGTTTGGAGCGCTCTCGCTGACCGGGCAGGACAAGCATCGCAAGGGCTTTGAGCCGCTGCTGGAAGAAGTAACTTTTGTGAAGCAGAACGACCTGGAAAGTTTGCGGGCCGCGATCAACGACGAAACCTGTGCCATCGTTCTCGAGCCGGTGTTCGGCGAAGGCGGCATCTATGAGTGCTCAGTGGAGTTTCTGCAGGAATGCCGCGCGCTGGCCGACCGCCACCACGCCGCGCTGATTTTTGACGAGATTCAATGCGGCCTGGGCCGTACGGGAACGATTTTTGCGTTCCAGAGTTTCGGCGTCACGCCGGACATTGTGGCCATCGCGAAGCCGATCGCAGCCGGGCTGCCGCTGGGGGCGTTTATCGCGAAGGAAGAGTTTGCGTCGGCGATTTCCCCCGGACAGCATGGCACAACCTTCGGCGGAGGACCCTTGGCCTGCCGCGTCGCTTTGGAATTTCTGGCGATCGTGGAAGAAGAAAAGTTGCTGGAGAATGTAAACAAGGTCGGCGCGTATCTGCAGCAGGAGTTGAAGGCGCTGGCGGAGAAGAGTGCTGCGGCCAGCGGCGTTCGCGGCCGCGGTTTCATCCAGGGGATTCAGCTGGAGATTCCCGCGCGGCCAATTGTCGACGCAGGGCTGGCGGAAGGTGTGCTCTTCAACAGCACGCAGGATACCGTGGTTCGCTTCCTGCCTCCGTTTCTGCTCGAAGAGAAGCACGTGGATAAAGGAATTCGCGTCCTGAAAAAATTGCTGGGGAAGAAGCGGAAGAAGGCGGCGTAGGCCCGCACTTCGTAAGTCCCCACTTCTCGGAAGAAACGCGAGACGTGGGGTACCCGGCATGCATGTTTTGAGAGAACTCCCAGCGAGGCTGAATTTCGCTGCACGGGAGCACGGGGTCCTTCGACTCCACAACCATTCCGCTTCGCGAAATGGTTGCTCCGCTCAGGATGGCAAGCCGAAAAAATCGGGGAGCCGAAGCTCCCCAGTGAAGCGACAGAGGCGATATTTCTTTTAGATAGAATCCGGCAGCGGTGAAAGAGTTGTCCTCGAAGCAGGGAGATTTTGTGGTGGGGGAAGGCATCCAGGAAATTTCTGCTCGGGTCGCTGCCAGTGCCGGTGCCGGCGTCGAAGAGTGCTGGACGGAGTTCGAGGGCGCCCGCATGCGCTACCTGCGCGCCGGTTCCGGTCCGCCGTTGATTCTGTTGCATGGACTGCTTGGATATTCTTTTTCCTGGCGATTTACCATGCCAGCGCTGGCGCCCTTCGCTACCGTCTACGCGCCTGACATGCTGGGGGCCGGCTTTTCCGATCGTGCCGATGCCCTCGACCACAGCATGCGAGCCAGCGCAACCCGCGTCGTGCGATTCGCAGAGCAGCTTCGCCTTCCATCGTTGGACCTGCTGGGCACGTCGCACGGAGGCGCCGTCGCCATGTTTGCCGCGGACGAATTTCTGGCTGCGAGTTCGGGCGTGAGGCTGAACAGCCTGGTGCTGGTCGCGCCGGTGAATCCGTATTCTTCCCATGGAAAGAGGCTGGCGCCGTTCCTCGGAACTCCGCTGGGCGCGGCTTTATTCCGGCTCACTTTTCCCCGCATGCCATTTCTGTTTCCCTACTGGCACCGGCGCATGTATGGCGATCGTAACAAGATTCCTCCGGGAACCCTGGAGGGCTACACGGCTCCGTTGGCCATCCCCGGGCTGTTCGAGCACGGGCTCAACATTGTCCGCACCTGGAAGCAGGACGTGGTGGAGTTGGAAACGATCCTGCCGAAGCTGGCGAGTCTTCCCACGCTGCTGCTGTGGGGTGGTAATGATCCGGCGGTGTATGCTTCGTCCGCGCGCCCGCTGGCGCGGTTCTTTCCAAATTCGCAGACGCTTATTTTTCCTGGAGTTGGACACTTGCCTTATGAAGAATGTCCCGAGAAGTTCAACCAGGCGGTGATCGAGTTTCTGGCCAGAACGCGAGTTCCAGCCTAAGCTGTTGCGCGTAACCTGGTTCCGCTTCGCGCATTCCCTAAATATGGCCCACCACATTGTCGATCTTCTCCGCGGAGCGATCGTCCACTACGGATACTGGGCCATCGCGGTTGCGCTGCTGCTGGAAAACACAGGGATACCAGTCCCGGGCGAAACCGTGCTGCTGCTGGCGAGTTTCCTGGCCTATTCCGGGCACAACCTGCAGCTTTCATGGATCATTGCCGTGGGCACCGTCGCGGCCACGCTGGGCGACAACCTGGGCTATGCGATTGGGCACCGCGGCGGTCGCCCATTGCTCGAACGCTACCGCGAATTGTTTCGCATCCGCCCCGCGACGCTGGAACTGGGCGACCGGATTTTCGCGCGGTATGGCGCGTTCGCGGTTTTCTTTGCCCGCTTTGCGTTTGGCTTGCGCATCGTGTGTGGTCCTTTGGCTGGGGTTCTGCGCATGCCGTGGAAAAAGTTTCTGCTGTTCAACTTTCTGGGAGCTTTTCTGTGGGTCACCGTGATCGCCGGCGTGGGCTATTTGTTCGGGAGACACTGGGCGCGGATGGTGCAGGACTTGAAGTGGTTCGACGTCACAGTAGCAATCTTGATTCTGCTGACTGCGTTTTACTTTTGGTGGCGCGGCCGGAGAGAAACCTAGCGCGCACCTGCGAAGTCAACTTGATGCACGGTTTACTTGCCGCGAGCAGGACTATACTGTGCGGAGTCGCGGGTCGGCTCCCCCGAATCAGGGTTGTGCCACTCCAGACGAGAACGGCTGCGTCCGGGCCGGAATGCGGACGAGGAGGAAACGTATGAGAAAAGACGCGATCCTGACGCTATTCATCATGGTGGCGCTGGTGCTAACCCTCACCTTCACGGTGGGAGCGGCTGGTCCGAAAGCACTCGCGGCGGCCCCGGTTGCTGCAGTTCCGGCCCCTGCCAGTCCCGCGGCAGCGCCCATGCCCCCGCATCCGCGCGTGGAACATGCCCTCGAAGCGCTGCGCAGCGCCAAAGATCACATGGCCCACGCGGAAGGCGAATTCCATGGTCATCGCGACAAGGCCATCGGGCACATTGACGCCGCCATCCACGAAGCTGAGATTTGCATGCAGGAACCGTAGTTTTCTGCGCTGAAGCAGTTGTCGAAAAATCAAAGGGCAGCGTCGTCGAGACGCTGCCTTATTTTTCGGCTGGGTTTTCGGCCACGGATTCTCACGGATCTCCACGGATAAATCTTTGAACCTGACTTCAAAAGACCCGTGAGAATCCCGCGCTACACGCGCACCACAACTCCAAATTTCACTCGCCCTGGGTTATCCGTGGAAATCCGTTATCCGTGGAAATCCGTGTGAATCCGTGGCGAGGTCCCTGGCGAAGAAGTTTATCTGCGGCCGAACGTGTACCCCACGGTGGCTCCGGCGCGAACTACATTGCCGGAGTTGAACTCGATGTTGTTCTGAATGTGGTAATAGTGGACCTCGGGCCGCACGAATAACCGATGAAAGAAGTAGTACCGGACGCCTCCGCCCAGGTGCTCCATGAAGTGATTGCTGCTGATGAAGTTGCTGCAGCTGGAATAGCCGCAGGCGCCGCTGTACCCCTGGTAAAAGCGGACACTTTCGGCGCCCACTCCGACCATTATGTCTGCGCCAAATTTCCTACCGAAACGGGGCTGAAACAGTGCGTTGACATCGAGCAGGATGGGACGGTAAGTCTGGTCGTATCCGGGATAAACGCCTTGCTTCCACTTCCACGCGCCCTCGAAGTTCAAGCCGTAACGGTGGTAAAGAAGGACGTCGCCGCCGACGCTGGGGTAAGGCGAGCCCTTTTCCGCAATCACAGGCTGATTCTGCGTGGCTGTAACCGGTGAAGAAGATAGCAGTGTGCTGCCGCCGGCCATCACGTCGACCTGCTGCGCCGAAACAAAAGTGGCGAATAGAACCAGCACACACGCAGCCGCGATCCGCACGAACGTTCTCAATACATCCCCCTGTTTAGTCTGATTAAGCCTGATCAGGCATTGTAAACGCTCCCGATGGGTAGCGTTTGGCGCGTCAGCCCGAACCGAAAGCCGCAAACAGAACTCGCGGCGGTCGGAACGGGCTGCCTTGGGCGCTAGGAATCTGCCCCACGCGCACGGTCAAGAATTAGTCCGGACCAATCGTATAGCCGATGGAAGCCCCTACGCGCAGGACGTTGTTGCCGCTGAACTGGCTGATATTGTTGTCGATCCAGTAGTAACGCACCTCGGGCCGCACGAAGGCATGCTTCCAGACGTAGTAACGGATGCCTCCTCCCGCGTCGATCAGGAAATGGTGCGTACTGCTGAAATCGGTACAGCTAACGTAGCTGCACGTGTAGTTGCCGGTGTAGAAGCGAGTGGACTGAAAGCCGACGCCGCCAAAGAGATCAAGGCCAACCCTCTTCGTTATCTTGGGTTGGTAAATGCCATTGAAGTCAAGCAGGATCGGGCGAAACGGAGTGCCGCCCGCCCCGCCGTAGAGTCCCTGGGTGGCTTTCCAGGACACATCAAATCCGAAGCCGATACGTCGGTGGAGAATTACGTCAGCTCCAACGCTGGGATATAGCCCCCCCTTTTCGGGACAGCCCGAATCGTTGTTGCAGGAGTCTGCGCCGGGCGACATGATCGTGCCGAAGCCGAACATGGCGTCCCCTTGTTGGGCTTGGGCGAGGCTGGGGAGGAAGAATAATCCACAAATCACTGCGAGGAACGTTAACTTTCTCAAGAGGGACCTCCAGTCCTTTCGGGCAGGCGATTAGATGCGCCCGCTAACTCGTTGGGATGCAATTGTCAGAAACCTAAACCCATCATAGTTTCAGCGTGCACCGGATTCAATGGGGCCGGGGAAGAGGTGTCAACAGTGTCAGCCGTTCCGCTTGCGCGTGGCGGCTCTTCCCGGCCTGGCGAAGCCAGCTTTAAGTTAACCCGGAAACTGGAAATTTGTTTCGCTGCGGCCGAGGCGAAAAAAGTAATGTTTTCCGCAACTTCCAGACATTGGGTGGGTTTCCCCTGGCGGGCGAAGTTGCTGTTTCGGCGGTCAGGTTCTATTTTCCGCGGGTACTCGATCCTCCGCCGCGGAGAATATGGTCCAGAGCGACCGGGCCGGCGCCGAAAAAGATCAAAGCAAAAGCTAGCGTGGCAGCGGCCAGGGGAAACTCGAACCCGTGGTCGCCGGTCAGACCATTGTGCAGATGCACTTTCCAGATCGCGACGCAGAGGTCCACGCAGATGGCGAAAGCTGCGACGCGGGTGAAAAATCCCGCCAATATGCAGATGCCGCCCAGGAACTCGGTGAACGAGGAAACGTAGCCCGTCCAGCGCGGCAAACCGAGACTCGCCACGAAGTCGGCGTGGTGATGCAGGCCGCCGAAAACTTTGTGGTAGCCATGCACGACCATAATGGCACCCAACGTAAGACGCATCAGAAGAAGCGCAAGTGGCTGCAAGCGTTCGAGGTAGCGCAAGGGTCCTCCGGGAAGCCTCACCAGATTACAGCAGAAAAACGTTGCCGCGGGAAGAGGCAGCAACAGAACGATTGCGTGGCTGGCCAACTTCTGGTAACGTTCTTCCGCCCCCCGAGCGAGACCTGCAGGCTGCGCGAAATCCGCTGCTGGGGCGCGCGATTGCCTGGCGGAGACTTTTCGTCCGGGGCTCATGAGTACAACTTTGCGAGAGCAGTTCCCCCACTGCCGGTCTGCGATGCGCGGTTTGCGTGTGAATGGTTATTTCGGGCCCTCAGATTTCAGCGGGAAGTTCGCCAGAGTGACAGTTCGCCCGTGCGGCATTTTGCCAATAGCGTGCGCCAATATAGTTCACCCATATTTGAAAGAGCATTGATGGTCAGGAGGCCGCAATGAAGTTCAGCGAGAAGAAAGCAAACATTCTGCGGAAGTTTTTTCCGCTTCTGTTAGTGGTGGTCGTGCCGGTGTTCGCGCTGGGACAAAAGACGCACAGCGCGCCCGCGGCGCACGCGGCGCCGAAAGCTGCACCGAAAGCCGCGCCGAGGGCGGCGCCTCAGTCGCGCGCCTCTACGTCTCATTCCACTCCGCAAAGTCATAGCAACACGGCGAGCCGTAACACCGGTGCGGGCACAAGTCACGCCGGAACGGCCGGCACGAACCGCGGCGGCGCGGCGGGCGCGAGTCGCACCGGAGCCAGCGGCATGAACCGCGGCGGAGCAGCGGGCACAAGTCACG
>JBAUAN010000056.1:0-27373 GCA_049675725.1 Candidatus Sulfotelmatobacter sp.
AGGAGTTGGAAGGTTTCGTTCAGCGTGACGCGGCGTCCCGTGGCCACGTTGAACACTTTCCCGGCGGCTTGCGAAGCGGCGTGGCAGGCCAGCAGATTGGCTTCGACTGCGTTGTCGATGTAGGTGAAGTCGCGGCTTTGTTCGCCGTCGCCGTGGATGGTGGGCTGCTCTCCGCGGAGCATTTGGGTGATGAACTTGGCGAGTACACCTGAGTACTGCGACGATGGGTCCTGGTAGGGTCCGAAGATATTGAAGTATCGCAACGAGACCGTCTCCAGTCCGTAGCAGCGAAAAAACGAGATCATGTAACGTTCGCTGGCCAGCTTCGCGACCGCGTAGGGAGAGATGGGATCGGGCGTCATGGCTTCGTGCTTGGGCAAGGTTGGAGTATCGCCATATGCCGACGACGAGGCGGCGTAGACTACGCGCTTCACTTTGGCATCGCGCGCTGCCACCAGCACGTTGACGGTGCCATCTACATTGGCCCGATTGCTGCCTACGGGGTCGACCACCGATTTGGGCACGGAGGGAATTGCGGCCTGGTGCAGAACGTAGTCGACGCCGGCGCAAGCTTTGTGCATGGCGTCGAGATCGAGAATATCGGCTTCGCGGAAGTCGATTCGAGAAAGAATCTCCTGCAGGTTTTCGCGCTTTCCCGTGGCAAAATTGTCTATGCCGCGAACCTGCTCGTTCTTTGCCAGCAACGCCCGTGCGAGCGAAGATCCAATAAAACCACCGATGCCTGTGATGAGATAAAGAGCCATAGGCTTCCTATCATAGCCAACGAAGGGAGCTCTGTGGGGCGGTGGAGTTACGCTCGTGATCCCAGGTGCCAGGTGACTCAATTCAAGAGGGATTGATGGAAAGAACGCTGAGCGGGCCGAACGCCGGGAGTCTAGACAGGCCCTTCTACTTGTCCCGGCAGCTTGCCGTCTGCTTGACTCTTGCGCAGGATGCGCAAGAATTCGTCCCGCATGAGTAACTGGCGGCTTTCGAAGAATTCAACCAGCGCGCGGATGGCCGCGGCTGGATCCGATGGCAGTGTGATGGAGAGCATTGTGGTGGCTGCCGAAAGGGGCGACGCGGTCGCGAGCCCGAGAATCACAGAGGGCCGCGAGATATTTCGCAGTAATTGCCGCAAGCGGGAGCGATTCTCCTCCGACATTTCGACGAAGGCGATTCCCATCCCGAGACAAGGGTAGGTGACGCGCACGCATCCCCGGCTCTGTACCTGGAAATCATTGGCCTGCAGCTTCATGCTCAAGTTGGTCCCCACTGGGTAGGTGGTCGGCGCCTCGACATAGCAGCCGTGCATGCTCATATCGGTGCAGGTGGCCCAGGTGCGCAATTCGGAACCTTCCTGGCAGAGCTCGACGCTGCTTTCGCACTTGTAACGCGGGCTGCGACGCTTCTCCACGACGAAAGTTTGCGGGCCGACAGAATTCTGTGTGGGGGCGCACGCCGGAGCGCCTTGTACATTCGGCTGGGCAGCCGGAGCGCTGGCAGCGGCAGTTGGCGCAGACTGCTTCAGCGCCTGCAAATAGGCCAACCCTTCGTCAGTTTCTTGCGCCATAACATTCACGAGGCAGCCAGCTACTGCGCTCTGTTCCAGAAGCGCGGCTCACCCGGGAACCAGGGCATCATCCGGGCTCTCTTTTTGCTTATCGGAGATTTGCGGGGAAGATTTAGCGACGCTCAGCCGATCGGGATGAGAATCTTCTAATCGGAGGGTA
The DNA here is from genome assembly GCA_049675725.1 of Candidatus Sulfotelmatobacter sp. Lineage (GTDB taxonomy): Bacteria > Acidobacteriota > Terriglobia > Terriglobales > Acidobacteriaceae > Sulfotelmatobacter. The sequence continues at coordinate 1,734 of JBAUAN010000056.1, forward strand.
ATGACTCGACGCTTCCTGCTTGCTCGGATGCTTGCTTAATTCGCTTCCACAATTCTTCGCGGCCGGTTCCGGTCTTGGCCGAGTAAGGCACGATGTGGGCGGTGGGATATTCCCTGGCCAAGGTTTTCAGAGCGCTGTGGAGGTGATTATTTGAAAGCCGGTCGCTCTTGGTTGCGACCAGGAGAAAGTCGCGTCCCGAGGCAGTGAGAAAATCCATGAGCTGGCGGTCGGCTGGTTGGGGAGGCACGTTCACATCCACCAGGGCCAGGCATAACGCCAGCGTGGGACGGTCGTTGAGATAAGGCTCGATGAACTTTGGCCACTCCGCGGAAATTTCGCGCGAAAGCTTTGCGTAGCCGTATCCGGGCAGGTCGGTGAAAATCAGCTCGGGCTGCGGCTTTCCTGCCCAGCGGATTCCGAAAAAGTTGATGCTGCGGGTGCGGCCGGGAGTAGAACTGGTGCGGGCCAGCTTGCTGCCGACGAGAGAGTTGATCACGCTGGACTTCCCAACGTTGGAGCGGCCCAGGAACGCGATCTCCGGCAAGCTGGGCTCAGGGAAGTGAGCCGCGTCGGTCGCCGCAGCCAGAAACTGCGCCATCACTCTCATGCTCAAGTGTGCAATGGGGAGCGGGAGATTGGCAAGGGGAGCGAATACAGCTGCCGGCGGAAAACGAGAACCGAGGACCGCTCTACCCGCGCCGAAACTGCTTGCTCAGCGTAAGGGCCTGATGCTGATACGACGATCCTATATTCGTGCCGTAGATCTTGCCCGGTCGGGACAGCAGCGGCATGTAGTTCAGCCGTCCCACAAACTGCCCGTGCTCGATCAGGAACGGAACCTCATGGGCTCGCACTTCAAGCACGGCGCGGGTGCCTTTGATGTCGCTAGACCCGTACCCGAAGCCAGGATCGAAAAACCCTGCGTAATGAATTCGGAATTCGCCGTCGGCGGGATCGAACGGAACCATTTCTGCTGCGAACTCCGGAGGAACGCGCACGCGCTCGCGCGACGCCAAGATATAGAAATCTCCGGGTTCGAGGATCAGATTCTTATTTGGATTCTGATGGCGAACTTCCCAGAACTCCTCGGTCGGATAATAGTCGATGCGGTCCAGTTCGATCGCGGGGGCGTAGCGCTTGGCCCGGTAGGCAACGATCTCGCCCGGTTCCGCGGCTTCCAGATTGACGGTGATTCTCAGGCCGCGCTCAACTTTCGCTTTGCCGGGGCTGTCCTCGTCCTCCATGTAGACGAGCGGTACATCCTGATTCAGATCGCGAATGGTTTTGTCGCCGGAGACGGGATTGCCTTGTACAAACCGCAGCTGGCTCAACCGCATGCCGGCGCGAATGGCGACCGTGAATGTGCGGGACACAACTTCGGCGTAGAGTTTGCCTTTGTAGCCCGGCGGCACATGGTCGAATTCTGTACCGTAGTCGGTGATCAGGCGTGTGAAGATGTCCAGGCGTCCGGTGGTGCTCTTCGGGTTCGCCTTGCCTGAAATATTTTCCGGCAGGTTCAGTTCCTCGACCAATGGCACGATGTAGACACAGTCTTTTTCAAATACCGCGGAGCCGGTCAGATCCACTCGCGTCATGCGCAGTTCTTTGATTCGGGCTTCGACGGTGCTGTTTGGTCCCGGTAGAAAGCCGGCTCGCACGCGGTGCGCCATGTCGCCCAGCCGTAAGTCGAGACTCGCGGGTTGGACGTGGTCAGGATTGATGGCAGGCCGGGCGCTGATGTTTCCCCGCGCGATCAGGTTGGTGATTTCCTGGGAAGGCAGGATTCCCGTGGTGCGGGTTCGAGCCTGTTCGGCGGGCAATTCGGAGCCATTCTCAAAAGCGATTTGACCTTGGTTGGACGCGGACATCTTCAAGACTCCCTTGTTAGGCTGGACGAAGTGCGACAGTCGATTCTCTTGACGAGGAATGCTGTGCGCTGGCTGGAAGGTGCTTTAACTGTAAGGATGCAAGAGGAAATGTGTCAAGTCAGGAACCGGCAGTGTCTCAGTTGTCGACCGCAGTGAAGGGGCCGTCGAGCTTCGCTCGACCGGACAGCCGAAGGCGGCTGTCCCCACATGACCATGCCCCAAAACGAAACACTCCCAAGCTTACTGATGTGCCGTCGGGCTCCCAACGCTATCCGAAGTGAGAGGCGCAATGGGCTGCGCCACTTCTGCATCGATGGTTGGCAGCGGCGATTCCAGAGCGATGGCCAACACCTGATCCATGGTGTCGACGAAGTGGAGCTTCATGGCGTTGCGCAGATTTTCGGGAACCTCGGCCACATCTTTTTCATTGTCTTTGGGCAGGATCACTTCAAACAGGCCGGCGCGGTGCGCGGCCAGAAGTTTCTCTTTCAGGCCGCCGATGGGCAGCACCTTGCCGCGCAACGTAATCTCGCCGGTCATGGCGAGGTCGCGGCGCACTGGAATCTTGCTTAACGCACTTGAGATTGCCGTGGCAATGGTGATGCCCGCCGAGGGGCCATCCTTGGGAATGGCGCCTTCAGGCACGTGCACATGGAGATCAAGGTTGCGATAAAAGTCGCGACTCAGGCCCAGGCTGCGGGCCCGCGAACGCACGTAAGACATGGCAGCCTGCGCCGATTCCTGCATCACGTCGCCAAGTTTGCCGGTGAGGGTGAGCTTGCCTTTACCGTCCACGACGGTGGCTTCGGTGCTCAGGATCGAGCCGCCGACCTCCGTCCAGGCCAGGCCCGTGACCAGGCCCACCTCGCTCTTTTCATGTGCCAACGTGTCGCGGAACTTGATGACGCCCAGGAAGTCGTTGACGTTCTCGCCGGTGACTGCGATGTAATAGTTCTCGCCTTCCCTCACCACCTTGCGGGCGACTTTGCGGCAAACGTTGCCGATTTCGCGCTCCAGGTTGCGGACGCCCGCTTCACGGGTATAGGAACGGATGATCCCGGTGATGGCGTCGTCGGTAAACTTGATATTCTTTTCCGACAAGCCCGCGGCCAGCATCTGCTTTTTCACCAGGAACTGCTTGGCGATTTCCACTTTCTCCTGCTCGGTGTATCCGTGCAGGCGGAGCACTTCCATGCGGTCTTGCAAGGCGGGCGGGATCGTATGCATCACGTTGGCCGTGGCCACGAAAAATACCTGCGACAGGTCGTATTCCACGTCGAGGTAGTGATCGACGAACATGAAGTTCTGTTCGGGATCGAGCACCTCGAGCAGAGCGGCCGACGGGTCGCCACGGAAATCCATCGACATTTTGTCGACTTCATCCAGCATGAAGACCGGATTCTTCGTGCCCGCCTTCTTCATCATCTGAATGATCTGCCCGGGCAGGGCGCCAATGTAGGTGCGGCGATGGCCGCGAATTTCAGCTTCGTCGCGCACGCCGCCCAAAGACATGCGGACGAACTTGCGTCCGGTGGCTTTGGCAATTGACATGCCCAGAGAAGTTTTGCCGACGCCAGGAGGGCCAACGAAGCACAGAATCGAGCCCTTGGGGTTTTTCACTAATTGCCGGACCGCAAGAAATTCAAGGATACGTTCTTTGATCTTCTCCAGCCCGTAGTGATCTTCGTTCAGAACTTTCTCGGCGCGCGAGATATTGCGAATTTCTTTGGAGCGCTTTTTCCACGGCACGGCCAGCAGCCAGTCGAGATAGTTGCGCGACACCGTGGATTCCGCCGACATGGGCGGCATGGCTTCCAGTTTCTTTAGTTCCTGGATCGCCTTGTCTTTCACTTCTTTTGGCATGCCCGCCGCTTCGATCTTTTTCTTCAGCTCGTCGAACTCGCTTTTTTCGCCGCGGCCGAGTTCCTTCTGGATGGCCTTGATCTTCTCGTTGAGGTAATACTCTTTTTGCGCCTTCTCCATCTGCCGCTTCACGCGCGACTGGATGGTGCGGTCGACGTTCAACTTTTCGATTTCGATATCGAGCACGTCGGCGATGCGGGTCAGTCGCTCCGCGGGATCGAAAATCTCGAGCAGTTCCTGCTTCTCTTCGATGGAGAGCTGAAGGTTGGCGGAGATCACGTCGGTCAGTTTCGCAGGGTCTTCCATCCGCACAGCCGAAATCATGGTCTCGTAATTCAGGGCCTGGCACAGCTTCACGTATTGCTCGAAGAGGGAAGTCACGCGCTGCATGCTGGCTTCGACCGCCGGGTTCATCTCGGTGGCGTAGCGTGCCACCCGCACAGAAGCTTGCATGTAACCGTCGGTGTCGGTGACCTGCAGAATCTTGCCGCGCTCGATGCCTTCCACCAAAACTTTGATATTGCCGTCGGGCAGCTTCAGGCTTTGCACGATGTTGACGATGGTGCCCACCTGGTAAATTTCGTTGGCCTTGGGTTCATCCATGGAAGCGTCGTGCTGGGTCGCCAGGAAAATCTTCTTATCCGCCGCCAGCGCCTCTTCCAGTGCGCGCACGCTCGACTCGCGGCCCACCACGAACGGCGTCATCATGAACGGAAAGATCACGACGTCCCGGATGGGCATCATCGGCAGCTTCTTGCTTTCGAATTTTTCCTTGGATGTGGTCAAAGAATTTCCCCCGGGGAATTGAAAGGCCAGATCAACTAAACCAGATTAAGCAAACAGGTCAAGCCAATAGTCCCAAAAACCAGCCCAGCGGTCACCTGGGCCCTACCTTTAGATTCTACTCCTGCCGTGTCGCCGGAGAGACCTTGCCGACAACATCTTGCCGCCGTGTTTGCTAACCCGCTTTTTCCATCACGGTGGCGAATGAAGCGCTGCGTTTCTCCACCATTTCCCGCGTCACTTCGAACTCTTTCAGCTTCTTCTGGCTGGGCAGGTTGAACATCAGGTCGAGCATGAGTTCTTCGAGAATCATGCGCAGGCCGCGCGCTCCTACTTTGCGAGCCATGGCCTGGCGGGCAACGGCGCGCAGGGCTTCGTCGCTGAACTTCAGGCGCACGTTCTCGAACTCAAACAGCCGCTGGTATTGCTTGATGATCGCATTTTTGGGGCGGGTGAGGATTTCGATCAAAGCAAACTCGTCCAGATCCTCGAGCATGCCAACCACCGGCAACCGTCCGACAAACTCCGGGATCAGGCCGAACTTGATGAGATCCTCGGGCTGGATTTCGCTTAGCAATTCGTAGTTGCGCTTGCGCGAAACCGCCATATCTTCTTTCTCGGCGTCCTCGCCCCCGCGGAACCCCAGCGACTTCTTGCCGACGCGCCGCGCGATAATTTTTTCCAGGCCAACAAATGCCCCGCCGCAAATGAACAGAATGTTGGTGGTGTCTACGGGAGTAAATTCCTGGTGCGGATGCTTGCGTCCGCCCTGCGGAGGAACGTTGGCGATGGTGCCTTCCAGAATTTTCAGCAGCGCCTGCTGCACGCCCTCGCCCGAAACATCGCGTGTGATCGAGGGGTTCTCGTCCTTGCGCCCGATCTTGTCGACTTCATCGATGTAGATGATGCCGGTCTGAGCGCGGCTCACGTCTCCATCGGCTGCCTGCAGCAGCTTCAGGATAATGTTCTCCACATCCTCGCCGACGTATCCGGCTTCGGTGAGCGTGGTTGCGTCCACAATGGCGAAGGGAACGTCGAGCATGCGGGCCAGAGTCTGCGCCAGCAGCGTCTTTCCCGTACCGGTCGGACCGATCAGCATGATGTTCGACTTGGTTAACTCGATGCCGTCTCCGGTCTTCTGCCGGTTCATGAAAATCCGCTTGTAGTGGTTGTAAACCGCAACCGCCAGCTTCTTCTTGGTCTGTTCCTGCCCGATGACGTACTCGTCGAGGAAGGTTTTCACTTCCTGCGGTTTTGGCAGTTGGTTGGGAACGCTGGCCTGAGGAGTGGCGCTGCGGTCATCTTCGAGAATGGAGTTGCAAACCGCAACGCACTCGTCGCAAATGTAGGCGCGTGGATAATCGCTGGGCGACGAGATCAGCTTGGCGACGGCGTCCTGCGACTTGTGGCAGAACGAACAACGCAAAATCTCGTCAGAGCCGGATTTGTTTTTCACTCTACTCCTTGTGTGCCGGCAGGAACGAGTCCCAGCGTCGTTCGCCTCGCCTGCCGTCCTGCATCTTCCTTAACCAGCGGTGTCGCTGGTCTGCGCGCGAAGGCCGATCATACGCTTTTTCCGGTCTTATAGATGATATCGTCGATGATTCCGTATTCCTTAGCCTGTTGCGCGTTCATAATGAAATCGCGCTCCACATCTTTCTCCACCTTATCGAGCTTTTGCCCACTGTGCTTGGAGAGTAACTGGTTAGTTATCTCCCGCATGCGCAGGATTTCCCGGGCATGAATATCGATGTCGGTAGCCTGGCCAGATAATCCTCCCATCGACGGCTGATGTATTAGAATCCTCGAATTCGGCAGTGCCAATCTCTTTTTGGCTTCGCCTGATGCCAAAAGTAACGCCGCCATCGACGCGGCTTGGCCAACACACAGCGTCATCACGTCGTTCTTGACGTATTGCATGGTGTCGTAAATCGCCATGCCCGCCGTGATGGAACCTCCGGGAGAGTTGATGTAAAGCTGAATGTCCTTCTCCGGATCTTCCTGAGCCAGAAACAACATCTGCGCGATCACCAGGTTGGCGATGTTATCGTCAATCGGCGTCCCGATGAAAATGATGTTGTCGCGGAGCAGCCGGGAGTAAATATCGTAGGCGCGTTCGCCCCGCCCGGTCTGCTCGATGACCATGGGTACGAGCATCATGTGTGCGTCGTTCGTATTGGAATCTTTGGGTTTCACGTTCACCTGCCACACTCCGCCCCTATACAACGTCTGTGTCGCCAGGGGAGGGTCGAAAGTGGTCCGCGTCCTTCAGTTGGTCACGACGCGGACTGGTGATACAGAAAGTCGAGGGTCTTCTCGCTGCGGATTCTGTTTCGGATTCTATCGAGGCCCCCATCCTGTGTCAAACGGGCGCGAACCGCTTCCGGAGTCTGTTTGCTCTGTTTGGCCAGCGAGGCAATCTCCCGGTTGAACTCTTCCTCGCCAACCCCGATATTTTCCAGCTCCGCAATGCGATCCAGTAACAACGACGACTTCACATCCTGCAAAGCCTGCTCCCGCTGCCCAACCCGCAGCCGCGGCAAATCCATCTTCTTCATATCTTCCATCTTCATGCCTTGCGCGGCCAGCGCGCGCAGACCACGTTCCAGCCGCAGATCGATCTGGCGCTCCACCAGCGACTCAGGCACTTCGAAATCATTGCGCCGCACTAACTCCGCCGTAAGCTTTTCTTTGGCTTCATGTTCGGCGGCGTGCCGCTTTTCTGCGATCATGTTTTCGCGAATCTGTTGCCGCACTTGGTCGAGGCTGGTGAACTCGCCCAACTCCTTGGCGAACTCGTCGTTCAGTTCGGGCATATCCTTGCGCTTGATAGCCTGTACTTTTACCGTGTAAACAAAAGTTTTCCCTGCGAGCCGGTTATCTTGAGCATCTGCGGCGTAAGCCACTTCAAACGAACGCTCCTCGCCGGCTGAAACGCCGCGCAGATTTTCCGTGAACTCGCGCACGGTATTCTTGCCGCCAATCTCGATCAGGACCTCGTCCATGTGCACCGGATTAGCATCAGACCCGCTCTTGCCGCTTTTCGGGATGTCTTTTGCGCCGTCCTTGGGCTGCCCGTCAAATGAGGCCTGCGCAAAGTCGCCATCGGCCAGCGGCCTTCCCTCGATCGATGTGAACGTGGCATGCTGCTCGCGGACGCTGGCAAGCGATTGCTCCACGTCATCGTCTGTGACTGTAATCTCAGGATGCTCGGCGCGCAGTTCCTTGTAGCCTTCGACGCGAATCTCGGGCATCACCTCAAAGCTGGCCTTGAAGGTCAGCGGCTCGCCATCATGAATGTGCAGTTCGGTAACGCGCGGCTGCGACACCGGAATCATGCCCAGCTTCTCCGCTTCCTTGCGGAAATAGCGGGGCACGAGAGCCTCCACCACGTCACTCTTCAGATCTTCGGCAAAGCGGTGCCGGATCATCGACGCCGGCACGTGGCCCTTGCGAAATCCCGGAAGCCGCGCCACCTTCTGATATTTCAGGATGATGGCTTCAGTCTCGCGAGTGACCTCATCGGCGGGAACTTCCACGGAAATCTCCCGCTTGACGCCGTCATTATTCTTAGCGGCAGCATTCTTAGCGTCGTTCTTCGCGTCTGCTGTTTCTGTGGGACTCACTTTTGCCTTTCAGGGCTGCCGGTCGGGTTCGTAACCGTGGATCCTTCGAGACGTGGATCCCTCAGACAAAGGAACCAGCCGGTTTCACACCCCGTTAACTTCAGTGTAAAGACAGAAGGAGAGCAGCGTCAAACCGCGCCAGGGGTTCAATCTGTTTGTCCTCTAACCGGGCAGGCCGACCCGGCGCAGCATTTTTTGAAAGCGAGGGTCGGCTCGCAAAGGATCCATCCGGTAGTCGACTTTCAGGAACGGCATTTGACTCTCCCGCTTCGCGTAAGACTCTTCCAACCATCGAAATGCAGTGTCGGCATCGCCCATACCGGCAAAAAGCACCGCCATATCCCACGCGGGCACGTAGTGTTGCCTGGCGGTCAGTTTCAACTGTTCGGCGACCTTACGCGCTTCGGCTTGATTTCCGGAAAGGGCATATGCACGACCGAGGTGGGCCAGTGGAGTGGGATTGTCTTTTGAAAGCGTGCTGGCCTTCTTCCACTCACTGATGGCCGACCTGAAGTCTCCCTGCTGTTCGTAGACTGAAGCCAAAAGCTCATGTCCGGGGCCAAAATTAGGATCGAGTTCCAGCGTCCGCTGGATCGCATCGAGGGCCTGCTTAAAGTCGCGGAGGTCGCGGTGTCGCGCAGCCAGCGTCGTGTTGATGGACAACGATAACGGGTCTGACTGCTGGGCCTGCTGGGCCTGCTGCAGAGCTTCCGGAAGGCGACCCATCGCCCGCAGGTAATGGCTATACCACTGATGGGTCGTGGCATAACTCGGATTCAGTTCGATGGCGCGCTGAAACTCCTGTTCGGCCTTTTCCCAGTTCCAGTCGTAATAGAACTCAATCAACCCCAGTTCCGCGTGGCCCTCGGCGCTGGCCGGATCCAGTTCCAATGCCTTGCTAGCGGCAGCACGCGCCTTGGCTCGCGCGACCTCGGGAGGCAGCGATTCAGAGCCAAGGAGCGAATAGCTCCCCGCCAACCCGGCATAAGCGGCGGCAAAGGCAGGATCCTTCTTAATGGCGTCCTGGAAAAATTCGATGCTCTTGTTGAGCCCCGCTTCCGTGCGCAGGTTCCAGAAATAGCGGCCCTTGAGATACGCTTCATAAGCATCGGGTTCCACTGTTCGTGCGCTGTTCAAGCGCGAGAAAGCAGGTCGCTGCACGACTCGACCCTGGATTTCCGTGGCAATGTCGTGCGCGGCCGTGCTCTGCAGGAGCAACACATCCTTAATTTCGTAGTCGTAGCTGCGAGCCCAAAGATGACGATCGCTGGCGGCCTCGATCACCTGCACCCGAATTCTGACCCGATTTTTTTCCCGTTCCACCGTTCCTTCGATCACAGCGTCCACCCCCAGCTCGCGGCCTATCTGGGGGACTGTCTGCTTCCCACCTTTGTAGTGCATGACGGATGTCCTGGAGATGACTCGCAGACTGCCCAGCTGTGCGAGATCGCCAATAAGCTCATCCGTCATCCCATCGGCAAAGTACTCCTGTTCCGGATCGTCAGAAAGATTTACCAAGGGCAAGACTGCGAGGGAGCCGAATTGTTTCGCGGACAAGGACGCATTTACCGTGGCGTTCGATGAACCAAAGGGCCAACGCATCCGTTCCGGCAACTTCACAACCATCCCAACGAAAACCAGGCCAAGCAGAAGCAGCACGCCAAGACTGACCCGCAAGAGCTTCCCGCGGGACCTTTGTGGAGCGGATGGGGGAGCAGTAGGTGGAGCAGTCGACGGAACGGGCTGAGGCTCGATTCGAGTGGGCGGCGGAGGAACGGCTGCTTCAGGCGCAGGCGCCGCAGTGAACGGCTTGGGCGTTTCTGTGACGACCTCGACGGGAGCGATAAAGCGGTAGCCCAGCCGCGGCACGGTTTCAATGTAGCGTGGATCCTCTGCGGAATCGCAAAGCACCTGCCGAAGTTTCTTGACTGAGGTGTTGAGACTGTGCTCGAAATCGACGAACGTATCGGCTGGCCAGAGCTTGGCCCGGATTTCCTCCCGAGTTACAACCTCCCCGGCGCGACTCAGCAACACTTCAAGGATCAGATAAGGCTGACCACGAAGCTTTATTCTCGTCCCGCCCTTGGAAAGCTCACGCGCACCCGCGTGCACTTCGAACGGGCCGAACCGGTATTTTTCCCCAGGCCCCAAAGAATCCCCGCCAACACTGCGCTGCGTTGGGATTTTACCACTGCAACCCCGGTTGGAACCGGGAACAACTCGGCAGCATGCAAATTTCGGTAGTGTCCTGATACTGCACTAACTAGGACACCACCCAGGTTTCTGTCTCGATCCCTGGGCCGTTCCCGCCCGCCTTCAATCGCAGCCATTAACTCCTTATCTTTCATGGCGTTAGCGGCTCACCTCCGACTCACACACGTTTCATCTGCGAACCATTGCTTTTTCCGCTCTCTTGCGCGAGAGTCACGATCATTGGGGGGGGCGCATGCCACAGCGGCAACGTGGGATGCGAACCAGAGTAGAGCTTCTTGAAGCCCGACGGCGGAATTGGGGTTCCGCTGGCGCCGGCGCCAAGGAAGCATAGGGAGGTCCTGACGCAGGGCCTCCCGAAACGCTCTCTCCCGATCTCGCACGATGGATTAGGAACGAGGGTCCGGTCTGTGCAGACGGAGTTGGCCCTCCACCCTTATCTCCGGGCCCGTTGTTTGTGAGTTTTTGCGGCTGGTAGCCAGAAGTGACGTTTGTCGCGATGGATACAGGCGCCGGTTATCCGCGGCTCACTCGGCGCGGTGCCGGCGAAAGCGCTGTGCCCCGTAGGGAGAGTCGTCGGGGGGCGATTCTCCTCATGGAGTTCGAAGCACAATCGGTCTTGCAGAACTTAAGAGGGACGCAATTAAGACGGACGTAATGCAGCAACCTACGGTTCAAGAAACCGGGCAACCGCTATGGGTGCGGCGCGTCTTTCAAATCCGGTGCAATCGCGTAGGCTTTGTTGAATTCTGCGCGCGAATCTGCTTCGTTTCCTTCCTGTTGTAGCGCCAACGCCAGATTGTAGTGCGCTTCCGCGTACCCCGGCTTAAGACGCACCGCATCACCAAACTCCTTCTGTGCCGCCCGAACCTTGCCCGCCTGCAACAGCACTAACCCAAGATTGTTGTGACCCTCCGCAAAGTTCGGATCGCGTCGCACGAGCTCATGGAATACATTTGCAGCGCTGGTGGTGTCATTTTTCTGGCTGAGCGCCAATCCCAGCTGAACCTGCGCGTCGGTGTACTCCGAATTGAGGCTGATGGCGTCTTTCAGTTCGCTGATGGCTTCGTCCAATTTGCCCGATTGCGCCAGGGCCAAACCGAGGTTATAGTGCGCCTCCGCCAGGTCAGGATCGCACATGGTTGCCTGCCGGAATTCCTCGAGCGCGTGCGTGTGCTCGTTCTGACGCCAGTACAGCAGCCCGAGACTCGAGTGGGCCTGCGCGTAGTCCGGCTTCAGCTCCAGTGCTTTCTCGAACGCTGTCAGAGCCTGCTGGGCGTCACCCTTGCGCTCCCACGTGAGGCCCAGGTAGTAGTAGCCGGTCGGCAACTCGGGACCCTTCTCAATTGCCTTTTGAAAGAGACCAAGAGCGTCGTTGAGTTTTTGGTCCCGCAGTGCCCCAACGCCCTGAAGGGTAAGCAATTTCGCCTCCGCCAGGCGCGCACGGAACTGCCGTAGCCCGGTGATCTCGTTCAATTCCTTTTGTCCCGCTTCCGTCTGGCCCAGTGCACGCAACGCGATACCGAGGTTGTAATGCGCGTCTTCGTAGTCAGGTTTAAGCTCGATGGCGCGCTGGAAGGCTGCGATGGCGCCTACCAAGTCGCCGCCGGCTTTCAGCTCCTTTCCAAGGTTGAATTGTGCTCGGGGATCACCAGGATCGGCAGCCACCGCTTTGCGGAATTCCGCCAAGGCGGCAGCGTGATCGCCTTGGCGGCGCAGCGTCACGCCCAGAAGTATGTGTGCCGTCGTAAGGCGCGGATTCAACTGGAGGGCGTGCCGAAAGGCTGCTGCTGCACCAGGAAGATTGCCAAGCTGTCCTTCGGTCAGCCCCAACTCCGTGTAAAGTTCTGCCGAAGGCTTCGATGCGATCGCCCGGCGAAGCTCAGTGTTGGCGGACGAAGGATTGCTCTGCTCCAGATAAATGCGCGCCAGCAGCCGATGTGCCTCGGCGTTTGCGGGGGCGACCCCTATGGCAGTCTGCAGTTCTTTTTCCGCGGCAGGCAAGTCGTGGAGATCGTACCAGGCGGCGCCCAATGCGTATTGGGCATCGGCCCATTTCGGCTTGAGGCGCAACGCGGCCTCGAACTCGTCCACTGCCTGCTTCGCTTCACCTTTGTATTTAAGAGCAAGAGCTAAGTTGTAATGAGTGAGGGCATCCTTGGGATCGAGCTCTAGAGCTTTCCGATAATTCGCGATTGCCTGGTCCCAGGATTTTTGGCGGGACTCCTCGATGGCCTGCTGACGGTAGCCCTCAGCTGTCTGAGCAAAGCACGGCGCCGCGAATGTGCATAGCAAAAGCAGCAGGGCCCTCATGGCCACAGCCTAGCATGTGTGGTCTGGCGGCAAACCAATTTCCGTTGATTGCTGGGGGAATCCGAAAGCTGCGGGCGAAGCGATTTCAGCTCTGCCCGAATCATTGCTTTCGAGATCACCAGACAAATTTCGCACTGACCTGACCGATGCGGGGATCGCGGGCACTCGTAACGTTACCGAAATTTGCGCTGCTAATGTCTCCGGCCGGATTGTTAAATTGCGCGTGGTTGAAGATGTTGAAGAATTCACCTCGAATCTCGAAGTGCATCGCTTCATTGAGTGGAATCATCTTCGACATGCCCAAGTCGGTGTTGTTGAATCCTGGGCCGTGAAAGAATCGTCGGTTCGCTGTCCCGAAAGATCCACAGTCGGGGCTTGGAACGTTCCCGGTGAAATAGCAGTTCGTCGCGACAAATGCGTTCTCGTCAAAATATTCGAACGTGCCAGGGGACTTGCGAGGGTTGTAGATGTGAATCTTTCCCGAGATATTCGGCATATCGGTGGAGGGACTGCCAACAAGGGAACTATCTGACGAGCACGGCACCGGTGTGGCCTCCGTCAACCCCGGACACAGGACTGGGTTGGTCACGGGATTCCCTTGGCCCATCTGAATCGGAAATCCCGTCGCAAATCGGGTAATACCCTGCAGCTGCCATCCGTTCGTAAGCCTTGGCGGGCCGTGGAAAATTCGATGGAACGGCATCTCCCAGACATAGCTGACCACAAAGTTCTGATGCACGTCCGTCGACGAGAGGCCACGGCTAAGTTTGGCGTTTGTGAAGTTGATCATCTCGCCGAAGGCAGAGGAATCGTCTATGGCTTTCGCCAGCGTATACGCAGCCAGGAAGGTTACATCGCCAGCGTTACGCTGGACCGTTACCTCTCCAGAGTGGTAAACGGAATTCGCCACCAGCTTGGTGAAGGTGTTGCCAAAACCAAAGCATAGGGATTGGCCCGTGGGACTATTGCAGACGTTCGGATTAAGCAGACTATCCCTGGTGCCGTAAACCGTATTTGCACCCTTAGTGAAAGTGTCCTGTTCAGCGTTCGGTCCACACCCGGATGCACCGCTCGATGCATCGGTATACCCTTGCGCGGTGAGTTGTTCACACAACGCGGCGTCGCCCGGATTCGCTTCGGTCTGCGCGATGAGCCGATGACCCTCCGTGCCCACGTAGGACACAGTCAAGACGGTGGATTTGGACAACTCACGCTGGATCGAGAAATTGAAGTGCTCAGCGTACGGGAGCCTATTATGAATGTCGTATCCCGGGAAATAGGACATCGGCTCGTAAATCCCGAAATTGAGCGTCTTATTTGCCGGGCTGCCGGCGACCGGAACGGTGAACGGGAAGCGCTGTCCCTCGCCGTCGGTACCTCCGTCTTGCCGATTTCGGAAGGGCTCGGAGAAGTCAACGGAACCCGGACTGGTCCAGTACAAGCCGAAGGGAGCGTCTCCCACTTCATAGAAGAGATTCAAATCCTCGACCGACGTGTAGTACAAGCCATACGAAGCACGGATGCTGGATTTGCCCGGTCCGCCAAAAACTTTGCCCAACACTCCATCGCTAAAGCTCGGAGAGTATGCTAGGCCAAGCCGCGGTCCGAAGTTGTTGTATCGGGTAGGCGCCAGTGTCTTGGGAATGCCTGGATCGCCGGGATATACCAGGCCTAGGGGGGAAGTCGGAAAGACCGTTGACTGCTCGCCCTTAACCCAGGTCTGAATCCTTCCCTGCGTGTCGTACCAGGGCATACTCACTTCCCAGCGAAGACCCAAATTCAGCGTCAGATTGGGAGCTGCCTTCCATGAGTCCTGCACATAGGCGCCGCCATACCGCGTGCGCGAATCAAGCAGCTGTACAGCCGCTTGAGTATAGCCATTCCCGGCTCCCGTTGTCGCTCCAAGCAGGTAGTCCGCGAAATCGACGCCGGTCACCGTACCATCGAAAACAAAAGCACCATCCTGGCTGGCTAAGTTTCGTTCGTTCACCTGTAGATAGCGGGCCTCTCCGCCGAACTTGAGCGTATGTTTGCCCATCGCTTTGGAAAACCCGTCCGACGCCGTGTAGGTATTGTTGGGCTGGAATGTGATCAGAGACGGGGCGCCGATAGCGAAGTTGTTGAAATAAATCTGAGGAACATACTCTGCAAATCCGGGCGTAGCTTCGGGAATGATGCCGAGTGACCCGGCGCCGGTCGCGAAACCAAGAGATTTCAGCGACGCCTTGCCGCCGCTGGGGTTGTCCAGGTGGGTGGACGTACGGAAGAAGGTAATCCGCGCCTCGTTCACAGAGGTGGGTCCGACGGTCTTATTGTTACTGATAACGAATTCTTGCGCGCGAGTTGGCGTTACCGCGGGGAAGCCGGGCACGCTTGCGCCGCCACTGGGTAGGGCGCTGTTCACCGTCGAGTCGTCATAGTGATAATAGAAAGACCAGTTGCCCGTCTTCAGATTATTAAAGTCGACCCGCTCTCCGATCTTATTGTCAGTAATCGTATTCTTTTGGCTATTGTTCGAGTATGTGCCATTGCTGTTATTAGCAGCCGGGATGTACGGGAGAATTGCAATCGAGGGTGCCGACCATACCGGCAGGTGAGTGAGTGGCGACGTCTGCGGAATCAGGCCGCCTGGAAAGACGCACTTCGCCGTCGAGTTACAGCCTGCGAAGCTGTATTGCTCACCGTTTGTGACTGTGTACCCCAATCTATTTGTAAGCACCGTAGGCCAGTCGAGGCAGGGCGGCGCGGCAGACGCGGGACAACTGCCGGCGGGACCGGGACCGCCATCGACCGTACCAGTCAAGGTTGCAGGATCAAACTGGCCGCCAAGTTCGGCAGCACTCGGCGTGGGAACGTCGCTGACCTCCGCGCTCTGCAAGATTCTGGTTCCCTGATAATCCGTGAACCAGAACAGCTTGCCTTTCCAGAATGGACCTCCTGCTGTAAAACCGAACTGATGCTGTCGCAGCTCGGACTTAGGCTGGCCAGAGAAGAAGAAGTTCTGGGCATCCAGCGCGTCATTGCGAAGGAACTCAAAGACATCGCCGTGGAAGCCGTTCGTGCCGGACTTGGTGATGGCGTTCATCACCGCGCCACTGAACTTTCCGTATTCCGCATCGAAGCTGTTGGTGATAAGACGAAATTCTTCGACCGAATCAAGATTTGGAACCAGCCCTGCGCCCAGGTTGCGTCCCTCGCTGACATCGCCCCCGTTCACCAGAAACGCGTTGGCGGTCTCGCGCTGGCCATTCACTGAGACATTGCCAGCGTTTCCAAGGTAGCCCGAGACCGGCCGGTCGCCACCGATAGTCACTGATCCGCTCGGCGCCACGCCAGCCTGTAGCCCCAGCAAGTCAAGATAGCTGCGCCCGTTGAGCGGCAGGGCCAGCATCTTCTTCGAATCGATCACGTCTCCCAATTGCGTGCTGTCGGTTTCCACGTGGACCGCGTCGGCAGAAACGCTGATCTCTTCCTTCACCGTGCCAACCTGCAACGTAATATCGATGCGCAGTTGATCGTTCACCTGAAGTGTGATGTCGTTCGCCATGTAGGGCGTGAAACCAGCGAAGGTTGCCGTGATCCGGTAGGTGCCTGCTGGCAAGGCGAGGAAGTGGTATGAGCCGTCTGCGGCCGAGGTCGCTACCTGGCTGAAGTTGGTTTGCACATTCGTGACCTGCACCTTAGCGCCAGCTACGACTGCTTGTGCACGATCATGGACCACGCCCGTGATGGAACCAGTCACATCCGCACGCGCTACGATCGAGGCAAAGGTGAGTATTGAAACGATTAAATACGACAGCCTAAACACTCGACGGCATTGGTCCATAGGGAAGCCTCCCAAAGTTGCCGCTACAATGCCACAAAGCGTTGGGAGAATCAAGGCGGGAATTTAATAGGGCCAGTTCATTTCTACAGGATAAGAAATCTGACATAAAAGGGCCGCGGTTGGTGTTTCGACCCCGGTTCTGCCACTTCGTGGCCGGCCCCGGATCGTCACGCAGGCTCGTGTCCGTTAGTCACAAACCACCTCACTTTGTGACAATGTCGCTATCGCTGGGCTTAAGAGCAGGAAGCGGGGTAAGAAATCACAGGTAAGAACTGCGGGATCAAAATGGCGATTGAAGCTAATCCATTGAAAATGATGGTGGACCTGGCCGGGATCGAACCGGCGACCTCTTCCATGCCATGGAAGCGCGCTCCCAGCTGCGCCACAGGCCCACTTTACAGAGAGAAATTCCCCAGAGTTCGGAGTTTCAGGAGGGAACCTTAACTATTCTCGCTTACCGTGGCGGGATAGTCAACGCGCTGCACATTTTGAATTTCTTTCGTTTTCTTTCCACAGGCTTTTCTGCCATAATTGATTGTGCACCCCACCTGCACAACTTCTCAAACACAATTTAGAGCGAGGAAGAGATGCCAGCGAAGTACATCTTTGTAACGGGCGGAGTTGTGTCTTCACTCGGCAAGGGATTGGCCGCGGCTTCCATTGGCTGTTTGCTGGAGAGCCGCGGTCTGAAGGTTAACCTGATGAAGTTTGACCCGTATCTGAACGTGGATCCGGGAACGATGTCGCCGTTTCAGCACGGCGAAGTGTTTGTGACCGATGACGGCGCCGAAACTGACCTTGACCTCGGACACTACGAACGCTTCACCCACGCCAAACTTTCCCGCGACAACAACTGGACCACGGGCCGTCTCTACGAGCAAATCATCGCCAAGGAGCGGCGCGGCGATTATCTGGGCAAGACGGTGCAGGTGATTCCCCATGTCACCAACGAAATCAAAGCCGCGATGAAGAAAGTTGCGCAGGACGTGGATGTCGCCATCGTCGAGGTCGGCGGAACGGTCGGCGATATTGAGTCGCTGCCTTTTATGGAAGCCATAAGGCAAATGCGGCAGGAATTGGGGCGCGAGCATACATTGTTCGTTCACGTGACGCTGGTGCCATTCATTGCGGCAGCGCAGGAGCTCAAGACTAAGCCGACCCAGCACTCGGTGAAAGAGCTGCTCAGCATTGGAATTCAGCCTGACATTCTGCTTTGCCGCACGGACCGTTTTCTGGCGAAGGAGATCAAGTCGAAAATCGCGTTGTTCTGCAACGTTGGGGAAGAAGCGGTTATCACCGCGAAAGATGTGGCGTCGGTGTACGAAGTGCCGCTGGTTTTCGCGAATGAAGGCGTGGACACGCTGGTTCTGAAGTGCCTCCATATGGAAGCGAAAGACCGCGATCTTTCCAAGTGGGAAGACATTGTGCACCGCGTCTACAACCCGAAAGATACGGTCACAATCGGCATTGTGGGCAAGTACGTTGAGTATGAAGATTCCTACAAATCGTTAAAGGAAGCGCTGGTACATGGGGCGCTGGCGCACAATCTGAAGCTGCAGATCAACTGGATTGAGGCAGAGGGTCTGGAAGCCGGTGACGCAACTTGCGAAGCGCAGCTGGAGGATTACGACGGCATTTTGGTCCCCGGCGGGTTCGGCAAGCGCGGCATTGAGGGAATGCTGATTGCGATTCGGTATGCGCGCGAGAAAAACGTTCCTTACTTTGGCATTTGCTTGGGGATGCAGACAGCCTGCATCGAGTTTGCGCGTAACGTGGTGGGATTGGCGGATGCGAATTCCAGCGAGTTCGATCCGGCGACTCCGCATCGCGTGATCTACAAATTGCGCGAGTTGCGCGGCGTGGAAGAACTCGGCGGCACTATGCGACTGGGCGCGTGGACTTGCAAGATTGAGCCGGACACGCTGGCGCACAAGATTTACGGCAAGCTGGAAATCAGCGAACGCCACCGCCATCGCTATGAGTTCAATCGCGAGTACGAAGAGCCGATGGTGGCCGCGGGATTGCGCATTTCCGGGTCGACTCCGGATGGGACTTACGTCGAGATGGTCGAACTTCCGGATCATCCGCATTTTATCGGCTGCCAGTTTCATCCTGAGTTCAAGTCGAAGCCGCTGGAGCCGCATCCGCTGTTCCGTAGTTTTGTGGGCGCGGCCTACGAGCATGGCTCGAAGCGGCGCGCGGAAAAGGTATCGGCGGAAGTGGAAATGTTCCACCGGCCGGAGAGAGTGGCGGGCCGCTAAAGCACGGTTTCTAGTTTTCAGGGGTCTCTGGGCTGCAACTCGAACGCTAGAAACTTGAAACCGGAAACTTGAAACTGAACTCCTTCCAAGTCGGCGATGTGCGCATTGGTTCTGGCAATCTTTTTCTCATCGCCGGGCCTTGCGTGATTGAGAGCGAAGAGCACGCCATTCGCATGGCGGAAATTATCAAGGGCGTGGCGCGAGCGCTCGGGTTTCCTTTTATCTTCAAAGCCAGCTACGACAAAGCGAACCGCACGTCGATCCGCAGTTTTCGTGGACCGGGGATTAAGGAAGGTCTGCGCATTCTGAAAAAAATCAAGAACGAACTCAACATTCCGGTGCTCACCGATGTACACGACGCCGCAGATGTGGGCGCAGTCGCCGACGCTGTTGACGTCCTGCAGATTCCGGCGTTCTTGAGTCGTCAGACGGATCTGGTGGTGGCCGCGGCTTTGAGCGGGCGCGCGGTGAACATCAAGAAGGGGCAGTTCATGTCTCCGTGGGATATGCGGCACGTCGTGGAAAAATGCCGCGATGCCGGCAACACGCAGGTTTTTCTCACCGAGCGCGGATCGAGTTTCGGTTACAACAATCTGGTGGTGGACATGCGCTCGCTGGCCATCATGCGGAATTATGCTCCAGTGGTTTTTGACGCGACGCATTCCGTGCAACTGCCCTCCGCACAAGCGGACGACACAGGCCCGACGGTGAGTGGTGGCCAACCCGAATTTATCCCAGTGCTTGCGCGGGCTGCGGTGGCCGCGGGCGTGGACGGAGTGTTCATGGAAGTGCACGATAATCCGAAGGAAGCCAAGTCCGATGGGGCGAATGCACTGGAGTCTACCAATCTGCGCGGGGTGCTGAAAGAATTGCTGGCAGTTAGAAAAGCGCTGGACGTGGCGCGCGCTACGCCTTGAAATGCAGTGGCCAGTGACCAGTGGTCGGTAGCCGGTACGAACGTTTATTGTTAACCTTCCCCGGTCCAAGCCTGGCCTGTGCTGACAACCGAATGCCCCTCTCCGTGATAGATTTAAATTTCTGTTATGAAGGAAGTTGCCAGTCGGGCTTTGAACGTTGCGACGATGCGGGGGGCTAGCTATGCCGATGCGCGCATCGTCAGCCATCGCAGTCGCGCGTTGACCACCAAGAACGGGAAAGTCGGAAGCGCGTCGGACTCCGAATCCGTAGGATTCAGCGTGCGCGTGCTCGCGGACGGCGCCTGGGGATTTGCGGCCAGCGATGATGCAAGCCCCACCAGCGTTGAAGCTACCGCGGCCCAGGCGGTCGAAATCGCGCGCGCGTCATCTCGAGTCAAGGTGCACGACGTGCGCCTGGCTGCCGAGAAAGCCGTCACCGCTGAGTGGACCACTCCACACAGGATTGATCCGTTCACCATTCCCGTCGAACAGAATATTGACCTGCTGTTGCGCGTCGATTCCGAATTGCGAGCCGTCGCCGGAGTGACGCTGGCCGAGACCAATCTGAACTTCAATCGCGAAGAGCAGTGGTTCGTATCGTCGGAAGGCGCGGACATTCATCAAACCAAGTATTCCACCGGCGCCGGCTACGCGGCCTACGCCTTTGCCGGCAGCGAAATTCAGAAGCGATCGTATCCAACTTCCTATGGCGGGCAATGGCAGAACAAGGGCTACGAACTGGTGGAAGAATTGAAGCTGGTGGAGAACGCGCGGCGCATCGCCGAGGAAGCGGTTGCGCTGCATCAGGCCGAGCAGTGTCCTGAAGGCGTATTCGACGTGATTCTCGATAGCTCGCAGCTTGGTCTGCAGATCCATGAGTCGGTCGGGCATCCGATCGAACTTGATCGTGTGCTCGGCATGGAAGCGAACTTTGCCGGCACTTCATTTCTCACGCTTGAGAAGTTGCGTACGCTGCGCTACGGCAGCGATCTGGTGAATGTGGTTGCGGATGCCCGCCAGGAGCATGGTCCAGGGCTGGGTACGTTCGGGTTCGACGACGAAGGCGTTCCGGCGCAATGCACGCCCATCATTAGTAAGGGTCTGTTTACCGGGTATCTCAGTTCGCGCGAAACCGCGCACACTATCGGCGAGAGCCGTTCCGGCGGGACGATGCGGGCCGAAGGGTGGAACCGGCTGCCCATGATTCGCATGACCAACATCAGTTTGCTGCCGGGAGAGAAGCCGCTGACTCTTGAGCAATTGATTGCTTCGACCGACCATGGAATCCTGATGCAGACGAATCGCTCCTGGTCGATTGACGACAAGCGCTATAACTTTCAGTTCGGCTGCGAGATCGGGTGGGAGATCAAGAATGGCAAGCGGGCGCGCATGGTGAAGAATCCCTCCTACTCGGGAATCACGACGGAATTCTGGAACGCGCTGGATGCGATCTGTTCGCGCGACGAGTGGACGCTATGGGGGACGCCGAATTGCGGCAAAGGCCAGCCGCAGCAGGTGATGGGGACGGGGCACGGGGCGTCGCCGTCGCGGTTCAGCGGGATCAAAGTGGGGGCGGCATTCAAGAGCTGATCTCACGACAGAGGCACAGAGACACTGAGAAACCAAGAGTCAACTAAATGCTTACCCAGGACCTTGCCTCCGACATCTTCGATCGTATCAAGCGATTCTCGTCTGCCGACGAGGTTGAAGTGCTTTTCTCGGGCGGCAAGTTTGCGCTGACTCGTTTTGCCAACAACACGATTCACCAGAATGTCGCGGAAGAAAATTATGCGGTTTCGGTGCGCACGGCCTTTGGCGGGCGGACGGCTCGGGCTTCGACCAACAGGTTTGATGACGACAGTTTGCGACGGGTGGTTGCGGCTTCGGAGGAACTGGCGAAGGTGCAACATCCTGATCCGGATCTTTTGCCGATGCCGGATGCTCGAGAAGCTGCCGGCAGCTTGGATCAAAACCTGACGGGCGAGGCGCCCGTCTCCACACATGCACTGCCATCGCGGCATTTTGCTGAGACTGCGGCGGTTACTCCGCAACTGCGGGCTGACGGCGTTAAAAAAATTGTCGATGTCGCGCAGAAGCATGCTCTGACCACGGCGGGTATTTTCTCGAGCGGCGAATCGATTGACGGTATTTTCAACTCGCGCGGGCTGGCCAACTGGCACACGCAGACGTCGTCTGAAATTTCGATCACGATGCTGGGTGCGGATTCTTCGGGATGGCGGAAGGCGAATTCGCCCAACGTAGCCAATCTTGATCCGCTGGCGCTGGCCGAAACTGCGGCCACCAAGGCGCTGGATTCGGCGCGGCCGCAGCAGATTCCGGCGGGGAAGTACACGGTGATTCTCGAACCTTCCGCCGTGCTCGACATTGTGGGCTTCATGTTCTGGGACTTTGCCGGCATGGCGATTCTCGACCAGCGCTCGTTTCTCAACGGACGCGTGGGCACGCAGCTCTTCGGCGAGAACGTCACCATCTGGGACGACGTTGCGCATCCCTTGCAGACGGGCTCTCCGTTCGATGGCGAAGGTGTGAAGCGCGAGCGTGTGGCGCTGGTGGAAAACGGCGTCGTGAAGCGCCTGGTCTACGCGCGCGCGACCGCGGCAAGAGTGAAGCACTCCGAATACAAAGACTCCGTGGGCCCGGTTGAGGCGACCGGCCACGGTTTCGCGCTGCCCAACGAAATGGGAGAACTGCCGCAAAATATCGTCTTCGCCGCGCCGCAGAATCCTCAAACTGTCGCGCAGATGATCGCTTCCACCGAGCGCGGAGTGCTGGTGACGCGGCTGTGGTACATCCGCGAAGTCGAACCTTTCGAAAAGATGCTGACCGGAATGACTCGCGACGGAACTTTCTATGTGGAAAATGGCCGCGTGCAGCACGGCGTGCGCAACTTCCGTTTCAACGAAAGCGTGATTCATATGCTGGCGAATGTGGAAGCCATGAGCGTTCCGGCGCGCGCCAGCGGGGAAGAGTCGTTCGATATGGTGGTCCCAGCCATGAAGGTGCGGGAGTTCAACTTTACGGAAGTGACCAAGTTCTGAGCAGTCTTTTCTTCTTCCCTTCTGTTCTTCAGTGCGGCAGCTGGGGCGCCAGCCCTTGCCGGATTCATAAATCTATTCATCGCCACCGGGAGCAGTGGAAGCGTATGATCCTAGGCAATCGTTATTGGAAGTATTAAAGTCAGGCTCCTGCCGTTGCCGTGACGGAGGTTTCCCATGACTCGCCGCTTCGCCCGCAAGTTGCACAGTCTCAGGTTCGTCGCCGTATTCATCGCAACCTTCAGCCTTCTGGCGCTATTGGCCGCGCCAGCCGCGGCGCAGAATCCTGTGCCCTTCATTGATCAGCCGCTCGTCCCCGACGCCACAGCGCCGGGCGGGGCTGCGTTCACCCTTACCTTGAATGGCGCGGGATTCGTCGCGTCTTCAACGGTGAATTGGAACGGCAGTCCGTTAGCCACGACCTTTGTAAGCAGCTCCCAGCTAACCGCGACCGTGCCGGCATCCGACATTGCTGAGGCGTCCACGGCTTCGATTACGGTAGTCAGCCCTAGCCCTGGCGGCGGCGTTTCTAACACGATGTACTTCTCGATCGTCGCGCCTAACACGTCCGCTTTTCCCCTGGCACCAGGTTTTTACGCCGCCGGTACATCCCCCGGGGAATCCGTCGCGATGGCGGACCTGAACGGCGATGGTAAGCCTGACATCGTCGTAGCAAATGTGGGTTGCGTCACGTGTGGCGACGGGTCGATGAGCGTGCTTCTCGGCAACGGCAATGGTACTTTCGAGACATTCGTGGCTTACGACTCCGGAGGGGTCTTCACTAATGCTGAGGCAATTGCGGACGTAAACGGCGATGGCATACCCGACCTCATCGCCGTGAACAATTACGGCGAGTGCTCCAGCGGCGACTGCGACGGCTCGGTGGCAGTGTTGCTCGGCAATGGCGACGGAACCTTCCGGCCAGCAGTGACCTACGACGTGCCAGCGGAGAATCCGGACGCGATAGCGGTGGCGGACATAAACGGCGACGGGAAGCTCGATTTAATTGTGGGTATCTTGAACTCAGGCGTAGCCGTGATGCTGGGAAATGGCAACGGAACGTTCCAGCCGGCGTTGCTATATAGCAACGTCGGAAATATTTTTTCTGTAGCCATCGCGGATGTCAACCATGACGGCAAGCTAGATCTGCTGGCGGCCGGCATCATCGGCGGACAACCCGGCGTGAACGTGCTCTTGGGCAACGGGGACGGGACCTTCCAGCCGGCCGTGGCCTATTCATCCGGTGCGCCATCCGGTTACTTCGCCAGTTCGGTTGTCGCCGCAGACTTGAGCGGGGACGGCAATCTCGATCTCGTCGTTGCCAACTACACGGGCGACATGGGCGTGCTCCGGGGCAACGGCGATGGTACTTTCCAGCCGGTGTTTTTATACAGTTCCGGGGGGCTCGCCGGATCGGCAGCGGTCGCCGACATGAATGGTGACGCTAGGCTGGACGTGGTCGTCAGCAACCTAACAGGCAGCTCACCGGGATCGGTGGGGATGCTGCTAGGCAACGGCGATGGCACGTTCCAACCAGTTGTCAACTTCGGCGCGCTTTCCGGCTGGCAAGTGGCGATTGCGGATGTGAATGGAGACGGCAGACCAGACTTGGTGGTAACGGGCGGATACGACGTCGTGGCGGTACTACTGAACAGTATCCGCGCCGCCACCACTACCACGCTGATATCGTCAGCGTACCCCGTCGGTCTTAATAGAAACGTCTTCTACACCGCGACGGTGGTCAGTCAGAGCGGCGCTACACCGAGCGGTACAGTAACCTTCCAGGACGGCGGTGTGACAGTGGCAACGGTTGGCATGGACCGCGGTCGAGCGACGTGCAGAACGTCCTACGCAGTGGAAGGCGTCCACTTGATTACTGCGGTTTATTCCGGTGACGCGAACAATGCGGGAAGCACTTCCGCTGTGCTGACGGAACAAGCCAGGGACGGACGATTCCCGTCGGAAACGGTCATGGCCACTTCGGGGTCGCCATCCTTTGTCGGGCAGCCCGTGACGCTTACAGCCACAGTGACGTCCATCTATGGCGCGATTCCGAACGGCGAGCTGGTTACGTTCCGCGATGACGGTGCGGTGATCGGCACGACCACCACTGCGGCAGGTATTGCAACATTTACGACTTCCTCGCTGACCGCGAGAACGCATACCCTCAAGGCAACGTACGACGGAGATGAGGAGTTTGCACAAAGCTCTGGCACGGTCACGCAGGTTGTGGGCAAATGCGTCACCGCCACGGCGCTCGTCGCCAGCCTGAATCCGGCGGTCTATGGGCAATCCGTCACCTGGACTGCGACCGTTAGTTCCAACGGGCCCAACCCACCAACCGGCCCGGTCTACTTTGTCGGGCTCGGGTACGCGCCCTCGAGCGGAGGCGTAGCCACTCTCACCAAGGAATGGCTCAACGCGGGTACGTATGCCATCACGGCCGAATACAAGGGAGACGCCGACTCCGCTGCCAGCGCGTCTCAGGTTTTGAATCAGGTGGTAAATCCGGCTTCGACCACAATGGTGATTACGTCTTCGGCCGACCCCTCCACGTTGGGGCAAAACGTTACGTTTACGGCGACCGTGACTTCCTCCACCGGGGTACACGCGACCGGCACGGTCACGTTCACCGCGGGAGTGACGGTATTGGGCACAGTTCCGCTGGACGGCACCGTGGCGACCTTCTCGACGGCTGCGCTGCCAGTGGCGTCATTCGATATCACGGCGACCTACAACGGCGTCACGGACTTCACCGGCAGTTCAGACTCGCTGATACAGAGCATTACGCCCTAGCCTGACAGTGTGGCAGCAGGGGCCCGGCCAAGTGGCCCGGCAGCGGGGAATCGGCTGAACATCCGGGCGTGCTCCGCGCAGTGGTGCTTGTCCGACTGACTCCCGTTTATGCCTGAAATT
>JBAUAN010000057.1:0-137603 GCA_049675725.1 Candidatus Sulfotelmatobacter sp.
AAACCCGGATGAAAATCACAGCCTATAATCAGCATGACGTTGGCTCCTCTCACGAGCCTTGGTCTTCTTCATCGCATACCAATCTACTCGCGACGAGCCAACGTCGTTATGCAATCAAGCGAAGCGAGCCGATTCGCGAATGCGAATGGGCTCGCGTAGTCGAAGGACCCCAACGTCTGAGCGAGTAGACGCGCGTCAGGGAATTCTCCCCGTGCATCCTGTTGCTGGAAGTGTGCTGCTGCGAGCCCGAGTGTGTGTGAGAATTCCCCGACGGGCTCGGGGTGGCTCCCGCGGGTGTGGGGTCCTTCGACTCCGTGGGAAATGCGCTTCGCGCATTTCCCAACTCCGCTCAGGATGACAACTGGATGCTTACTCCTCGCCCGATCTCACTGAATCCGCGAGCCACTGCAGATACTCCGGGCTGCCGTCATCCACCACGATCGCCACGCACTCGGGAAGTTCATAGGAATGCAACTCGCGAATGGCATCGCGCACCGCAACAAATCCTTCGGCAGTTGTTTTGATCAGCAGCAGCCACTCCTGCGAGGACTCGACCTTATCTTTCCAGCGATAGATGGATTCAACCTGGGGGACGATATTCACGCAGGCGGCCAGCTTGTGCTCGACCAGATGCCGCGCGAGTTTGCGGGCTTCATCTTCGGAGCTTGTGGTAGTGAAGGCGATTCGTTTGTCAGTCATATAGAATCATGCGTCGACCGTCATGCCGCCAAGTATCAAACGCTCGTTTTTCTTGATTGAGAGAGTAGCACTTCACGCGTAATTCGCGTTGCAGCGAGGTCAAACATGCCGACACAAATCAAGTTTGGAACATCGGGCTGGCGAGCCGTGATGGCGGAAGAGTTTACCTTCGCCAACGTGCGCCGTGCCGTGACCGGCATTGCCCGCTACGTAGCTGCGCAGAAATCGCAGGGAGCCCGCGTGATTGTGGGCCGCGACCCGCGCTTTCTGGGCGAGACATTTTGCGCAATGGCTGCGGAAATTCTGGAAGCCCACGCAATCACTCCCCTCGTAGTCGCCGAAGCCGCGCCCACGCCCGCATTTGCCTACGCCGTGATTCAGACCAAAGCCGATGGCGTGATCAACTTCACCGCCTCGCACAATCCACCGGAATACAACGGCATCAAGTTCTCCACTCCCGATGGTTGTCCGGCCTTGCCGGAAGTCACCAAACGAATCGAGGCAGAAATCATTTCTGCGGACAGCGCCGCGGACAACGCCGCGGACAACGTGGGGCCGTCGGCAAACGCCCACCCCGAAAAAGCCAGGCAGACTCTCGATCCCAAGCCCATGTACCTGAAGCGCCTCGCCGAAACCGTAGATCTAAACGTGATTCGCAAAGCCGGCATCCGCGTAGCTTTCGACCCGATGTGGGGAGCGGCGCGCGGATATTCAGACCAACTCTTGCGCGAAGCCGGAGTGAGCGTGGCGACCGTCCACGACAATCGCGACGTGTTGTTTGGAGGCCATGCCCCCGAACCCGACGATCATCTGCTCGAAGACCTGCGAAAAAAGATGCGAGAGACCGGAGCCAGCATCGGCATTGCGACCGATGGCGACGCCGACCGCTTCGGCATCGTCGACTCTGACGGAACGTTCCTGCAACCCAACTATGTGATTGCCTTGCTGTTCGATTACCTGGTCGAGAGCCGCGGCTGGAAAAACGGCGTGGCGAAATCCGTGGCCACTACCAACCTGATCAACGCCCTGGCCCACGCGCATGGCGTGCCGCTGCACGAAACGCCTGTGGGATTCAAATACATCGGCGAATTGATCATGCAGGATAAGATCGCGATTGGCGGGGAAGAGAGCGCCGGCCTTTCTATCCGGCATCATGTTCCGGAGAAAGACGGCGTGCTTGCCGGACTCCTGTGCTGCGAAATCGTGGCCAAGCGTGGCAAGTCGTTAGGAGAACAGTTGCGCGCCCTGTGTAACCAAGTTGGTTCGTACTATCCGCGGCGCGAGAACTTCCGCTTGACGCCCGAGGTGAAAGCGAAGTTCACTGAGAAGCTGGGTTCTGATCCAATACAATTTTCCGGACGCAAGGTTCTCAGCGTCGTCCGCATCGACGGATTGAAGCTGGTGCTCGACGACGGTTCCTGGGTTTGCTATCGCTTGTCCGGAACTGAACCGGTGGTGCGCGTCTATTCGGAAGCGCGCAGCGAACCGGATCTTGAGAAATTGAGCGCGGCCGCCAAACAATGGATTTTCGAGTAAAAAATCTGCCGAAGTTTCCGCGTCCCGAAGACGGCCTGCGAAGTCTGCGCGCCGTGGTCGAGCGCGCGCCGCGGGCCGAGGCGCTGGCCGCTTCGTGGGCCGACCGCGTCCGTCCGCTCTTCATGAGCGTCTATGTTCTTCGCCGCCGCATCGCCACAATTCTCGTTGTAGTAGTCACAGTCTCGCTGTTCGCCCACGTCGTGTTCGGCGCCAACGGCATGGTCGTCTACAAGCAGAAGCGCGCGGAGTTTGAAGCTCTGCAGCGGCAGATTCTTGAGGAGCAAGAAGAAAACGAGCGCTACGCGAAAGAAGTTGAAGCGCTGCAGAAAGACGACAAGGCCATCGAAAAAGAAGCCCGTGAGCAGCTCGGATATGCCAAGCCAGGCGAGTATGTCTACGTTGCCCCCACTCCAGCCAAGCCCGCGCCCCCGCTGAATCACACGGCCAAGAAATAAGCCGAAGTGTACGGTCGCCGTCTCGCTGCGGCACTCTCTACTGACAATCTCCCCATTTTCCTGTGGTATAGTTCTCTCGTCTCGTATCACATTCGGGCGGGGATGTGTGAACCCTGAGGGGTAACTGTAAGCGGGGTTGTCCTGTGGAGCGATTTTGTTGCGGGCAGAACAATCGCGAGAAAACACCCGTCGTAATCTGCGGCCGAAAACCGCAGCCGAAAACCGCAGCGTGAACAAAAAGGAGAATATCTGCTATGAAGAAGATTCTTTCGTTCTGTATCGCGTTTTGTTTTTTGCTTGCTCTGTCGGCCATGGCGTTCGATGACATGGGGAAGAGCGCAACCGTCAACGGGTGGGTGACAGACAGTAAGTGTGCCGCCAAAGGCGCCAACGCTGGGGCCGAAGCATGCACCAAGAAGTGCCTGGCTGCGGGTGCGAAGATGGTCATCGTCACCGACAGTGATCAGAAGGTTCTGACGGTCGATAATCCCGATGCGCTCAAAGGGCATGAGGGACACCACATTGCCGCAACAGGCGCGGTGAAGGGCGATTCCATCCACGTAGACAGCATGAAGATGCTCTGACCTGCAATTTGTGGAAATTGCTTTTCGAGGGCGGCCACCCAGGTCGCCCTATCATTTCTTAGGGATTTTTGTGGGCCGGGCAGTTTGTGTGGGGATGGGCACTCTTGCCCGTCCGGCGAGCGCAGCTCGCCTTCTTTGCCGGCAGCCCCTCATCACTCGCAGAAAGCAGCCGAGCTTCGCTCGGCCCGGACGGGCAAGAGTGCCCGTCCCCACAAAAGCCGCCACTACCTCACCGCACCCTCTAGCGGCGAACTCGCCGTGGCATACAACTTCCTCGGCATACGTCCTGCGAGATAAGCCTGCCGCCCTGCGATCACCGCATGATGCATAGCCGCCGCCATTAGCACCGGGTCCTGCGCGTTAGCGATTCCAGTGTTCATCAGCACAGCGTCTGCCCCGAGTTCCATGGCGAGTGCCGCATCAGAGGCCGTGCCCACTCCCGCATCCACGATGAGCGGTACGCCTGTAATCATCTCGCGCAGAATGCGGATGTGGGCCTGGTTCTGAATGCCCATGCCGCTGCCGATGGGCGCGCCAAGGGGCATCACGGTGGCCGCACCGGCTTCAATCAGACGCTTGGCAAACACAATGTCATCAGAGGTATAGGGGAGAACGGTGAAGCCTTCCTTTACCAGCACGCGCGTGGCTTCAAGCGTGGCCTGCACGTCGGGATAAAGCGTGGCCTGATCTCCGATGACTTCCAGCTTCACCCAATCGGAGAGGCCCACTTCTCGCCCCAGTCGCGCGGCCCGGATGGCTTCGTCAGCGGTGTAACACCCGGCGGTGTTCGGCAGCAGAAAATATTTCTTCGGGTCGATGTAGTCGAGCAGGGATTCCTTGCTGCGATCGAGGTTCACGCGCCGCACTGCGACGGTGACCATCTCCGCGCCACTGGCTTCAAGGGCGCGCGCGGTTTCCTGGAACGACTTGTATTTTCCCGTGCCGACGATCAGGCGGGAGCGGAAGGAGCGTCCGGCGATGATGAGTGCGTCTGACATAGGTTTATTGTAATGAAAATGGTGCCCGCCGGCACATGGCCCTGGGTCGTAGTGTAGCGCCCCGGTTGAGCGCAAACGCCGGGCCGTTCCATCGTGAGTGTAATCTGATCGCGACAGTTATGATGTCGACCCCATATCTCGTCGCCTGTATGTGGGGAGCGGTGTAAAGTGGCATAGCTATGGAATGGCCAGAGCGGTTCGAAGAACGACTACACATTATCGCGCACGGCGAAACATTTGACGTTGACGGGTTCTTGGAAAGCTCAACGCTCCGCCCTGACTTTGTCTGGCGGCGGAAATCGCCCGTAACCAGCGGGGCGGAGTTCTTCCTCGGTGATGGCCGAGCAATGAAGTTACGCGATCAGGAAAGCATTGCGATCACGTATCTCAAGGCACATCGCGATGAGCTTCGGGAGATTGCAGCATTTCCTGGGGTGGGCGCATTCATCCTCGGTCTGGTCTACATTGCCAAACTAAAAGAGGCGGACACCGGTGTGGCCTTGGATTGGCCGTCAGAACTTATGCAGTCTGCCCTTGATGTTGGGATAACACCTATCCACTACATTACATACGACCGCCCCAGCAAACCTGAGCAGGAACCCTACGCATACCTCTGTCTAGGGGGCGCATTCGACCCCGACGAGGTCACTCGTAGATTGGGAGTGCCTCCTTCCGAAACTGCGAGGGCGGGTGATGCGATCGGGAAAACCCACCGCAAAAGACAGAATAGCCTCTGGATGCTGCGTTCACGTACGCAGTCTTCAGGTGATGTTGATCGGCACGTGAGAGACGTACTCGATCAACTCGACGCAAACAGACTTGTATTCGAGGAACTCAGCCGCGAACTTACTGGAATCGTTGTTATCGTTGGCTTCTCGCAGGACTACGCACCTGCTGTTTCTCTCGAACAGGAAACTGTTGGGAGGCTGGCGCAATATGCTCTCAGGCTCGATATGGATCCCAACTGTCGGTAAATCGCGATAGAACTCATCGTTAAAGCGGTGGGTTCCCAGCGAACCAAGAGTTGACGAGACGCCGAGGCCGGCCTTTCCTGTGTGCTACGGCACTACCGCTGCTTCCGCCTGGGCGTAAACCTCGTCAATCTTCTCGCGGTAGCGGTCTTCGATGACGCGGCGGCGAAGCTTCATGGTGGGGGTGAGCGCGCCGTTTTCGGGGGTGAATTCGTCGGCGACCAGCAGCACGCGTTTCAACTTTTCGAAACGCGCCAGATTCTGATTGATCCCTTCGATGATTTGCTCGTAGAGTGCCTGCACTTTGGGATCGGCGATCAGCTCCGCGCGTGAAGAAAATGCGATCTCGTTCGTGCGTGCCCAGTCTTCGAGCGCGGCGAAGTTAGGCGAGATGATGACGGCGGCGAATTTGCGCTTGTCGCCAACGATGGCGGCGGTTCCGATCAAGGTATTGAGCTTCAGGGAATTCTCAATGGGCTGGGGCGCGATGAACTTGCCGCCGGAAGTTTTGATGAGATCTTTCTTGCGGTCGGTGACGGAGAGATATCCATCGGCGTCGATGTTGCCGATGTCGCCGGTTTTGAACCAGCCGTCCACAAAAGCGTTCTGTGTTTCTTCTGGACGATTCCAATAGCCTTTGAAAACGGACGGTCCGCGCACCAGGATTTCTCCATCCTCGGCGATGCGGACCTCAAGGTTGGGAAGAATCTTGCCGACTGTGCCGATGCGATGATTGATCGGCGAGTTTACCGCGATCACAGGCGAAGTTTCGGTGAGGCCGTAACCTTCGTGAATGCGAATGCCAGCGGTGGCGTACCACTCGGCGAGTTCGCGTCCCAGGGGCGCGCCGCCGGAAATAAATGTTTTTATGTGTCCGCCCATGCCCTCACGAATCTTCGAAAAGACGAGCTTGTTGGCCAGTCTCCAAGCTTGCGACGTTGGAGTGCGGCCCGCCAAGATCTCGGGCTTATGCTCGGTGCCAACGGAAAGCGCCCAGTCAAAAATGGCTCGTCGGGCAAATCTTCCGGCCTTGCGCTCCGCCTGCGCGTAGATTTTTTCATAGACACGCGGAACGGCCACAAACGTAGTGGGACGCACCTCCAGCAGGGCCGCGGGCAGTTGCTCCATGAAAGAGCAGTAGGCCAGGGTTACGCCGTGGTAAAGCATGGAAAAGTCGACGTGCCGCGCCGTGATGTGGCAGAGCGGCAGGAACGAGATGCTGATTTGCCCCGGCTGTATGTCGAACCCGAGCAGCGAGCAGGAGATGTTGGAGGCGATGTTGCCGTGCGTGAGCATCGCTCCCTTGGACGCCCCCGTCGTGCCCGACGTATAGACGATGGTCGCCAGATCATCGGGCCCGATGGCGCGGGCCTGCGCTTCGAACTTCTTTTCGAACTCGGTTTCGATCTTTTTTCCTAACTCTGGATCTCGATCGGATGGGCGTAGCTGTGCCAACGTGTCCATCGTGACGACACTGGCGGCTGACCCGCCGGATGCGCGGCCCGTGAGCTCGACGCGGTCCAGCTCTATCCGATCCATGACTACCACTTTCTCGACCTTTGTCTGCGAAACGATCGAGAGAACCTTGCGAAGATGAATGTCAGACGAAACGAAAATCACACGACAGCCGGAGTCGTTCAGAACGAACGCAGTCTGTTCGGACGTGAGCGTGGTGTACAGCGGGACGGTTACCGCGCCGAGCAGCAAAGTAGCCATATCCGCGACCGGCCATTCGGGGCGGTTCTCGCTGAGAATGGCGACGCGATCGCCTTTTCGAATACCCCACTGTTGCAGGGTCCTGGCGGTGCGAACCGTGGATCGGCCGAACTCCTGAGAAGACACGGGCAGCCATTGGCCGCCTTCGCGATGCAGCATGGCCCGGTCGAGATTGCGCTCGACGGCGGCGAAGAAAATGTCGTTGAGGGTGGCAATGCTCATCGCAAGGTGAAAACCATTCCATAGTGGCCGCAGATCGCAGACAGTCGTGGAAATTGGTTCCGATCAGAATGTACTGGTTTACGCATAGGTTCGGCAATGTGAAACGGTTGGCAGAAGGGTACTCGCGAATCCGGGTTTACTGAGACTGTCGCGCCGGAGTAAGCTCGTACTGGATTTCCTTTGGAGGAGCACAGTGCACAGAAGACTTCCGAACATCCTGTCGAGTTTGCTGGTGGGAGCTTTGGTTTTGGCATCGACTGCGCCGCTTCTGGCGCAGGCCAAGCCAGAGGATGCGTCACCGGGCATGCCAAAGGTGGGAGAGATGGCTCCGGACTTCAAGTTGCATTATTTTGACGGCAACTCATTGAAGGACGTTTCGCTGGCCGACTACCGCGGCAAGAAGAATGTGATCGTCGCGTTCTACATTTTTGCCTTTACCGGTGGTTGAACGCAGCAAATGAAAAACTTCCAGCAGAACCTCAAAACGCTGGAAGCTGCCGACACCCAGGTCCTGGGTGTGAGCATGGATAGCGCCTTCGCCAACAAGGCTTTCGCCGACCAAATTGGGGTTACATTTCCGCTGCTGAGCGACTGGGGCGGAAAGGTGACGCACGAGTACGGCATCTACAAAGATCAGTATCAAGCCGCGCGCCGTGTGAACTTCCTGATCGGAAAAGATGGGAAGATCATGGAAGAGCAGGTGGACAAAGACGCGATCGATCCCACGAAAATTGTGGACGCCTGCCAGCGGCCGAAGTTGAAAAACTGACGACGAGCACGCGGAACGTGCGACGGATACTCACGCGGGGAGACGGCCTGTCTTGAGCGTCGGATAGGCCCGTCTCCGCCCGCCTGATTGTTGCTGCTTGGGCAATTCCATCAACAGTCGTGTGCCCGGACCGGTCTGCTGGCTGGGCAGTTGGCGGCCGCGGATTTGATTCTCGCGGATGAGGCGTCTTTGTAGTTCTTGATCCGGGCTCATCCGCGTGATCCGTGGAAATCCGCTCTTGAATCGCCCTCATATCGCTCATACAGCTCAACAATTCCGCTGCGGCGATTCTGCTCCGGATTCGATTGCGGGCAAGGCATTTGGAAACATGAGCTTGCAGTTGGCCGGTTTCGCTCTGCGGCTCGACCAAAGAGTAACCAAGAAGCCACGCCGGAAACTAAAGGGTCTCTATCGGGTTTGCAGGTATTGTGGTTAAGATTAGGACATCCAGAGAACTTGTTGCTTGGGGGCGGAAGCTTTATGAAAGCACAACGGCAGCGGTGGGCGTGGATACTTCTCCTGGCGGGATTTGCAGCTAGCGTGCAATCGTCAACTGCGGCGAGAGCACAGGATAATCAGCAAGATCGGCAGGGCCAACCACAAGACCAACAACAGGATCAGCAAGACGATCAGGATCCTCCAGGGCGCGTGGCGCGGCTGAATTTTGCGCAAGGATCGGTTTCGTTTCAGCCGGCAGGCGAAGGCGATTGGGTTACAGCTGTTCTGAATCGTCCCATGGTGACCGGCGACAACCTGTGGGCGGATGAAGATTCGCGGGCGGAAGTTCACATTGGCTCAGCGGCGCTGCGCCTGGGCGCGCAGACTGGAATCACGTTTTTCGATATCACTGACAACGCCACGCAGATTCGATTAGCGCAAGGTTCGCTGCTGGTGCGGGTGCGGCATGTGGACGACGACGACACCTACGAGATCGATACGCCGAACTTGGCTCTTAACCTGGTGCAGCCCGGGGAATACCGGATTGATGTGAGCGCCGACGGCGACCAGACCATCGTTACGATTTTCCACGGACGCGGACGGGCCACGGGCGGAGGGTATTCCTACAATCTCTTCGCGGGACAATCGGCGACGTTTACCGGCTCCGACACGCTTGACTACCAACTGGGTCAGGTTCCCGATCAGGACGATTTCGATCAGTGGGCGTTTCAGCGGGATGATCGCGAGGACCAGGCGGATTCCGCGAACTACGTTTCGCGCGAGATGACGGGCTACGAGGATCTCGATGATTCCGGCGACTGGAGCTACGTGGCCGGTTACGGCGAGTGCTGGAGGCCGCGGGCCGTAGCGGTGGGATGGGCTCCTTACCGCTTCGGGCATTGGGTTTGGGTGGGGCCGTGGGGCTGGACCTGGGTGGAAAATGAGCCGTGGGGATTTGCTCCGTTCCACTACGGACGCTGGGCGAATGTGAACGGGGGATGGTTCTGGGTTCCCGGTCCGGTGGTGGTGCGGCCGGTATGGGCGCCGGCAATGGTGGCCTTTGTGGGCGGCGGAGCGGGATTTCATTTCTCCGCCGGAGTTGGTGTGGGATGGTTTCCGCTGGGGCCGGGAGAGGTGTTTATCCCGGGCTATCGCGTGAGCCGCAACTACGTGAACAATGTGAACATCACCAACACTGCGGTGAATATCACCCGCGTGACGAGTGTGTACAACACCGTGGTGATCAACAAGACGGCGGTGAATGAAGTGTATGCGAACCAGCGGGTGAGCGGGGGCGTGACGGTGGTATCGCACGATGCGTTTGTGAATGCGCGTCAAGTGGCGCAGAACATTATGCGAGTGGAACCGAGAGAGCTGGCAGCGGCGCCGGTCACGCATCTGGTAGCGGCGGAGCCGGTGCGGCAGAGCGTGATTGGATCGGGGCGTCCGGTGGCGGTTCGTCCGCCAGCGGCCGTGATCAGCAGGCCAGTGGTGGCGCAGAGGACTCCGCCTCCGCCTGCGGCTTCGCTGATGCAGAGGCAGGCGCAGGCCGGCGGGCATTTGAGCCAGCAACCGCTGGTGCGGCAGGAGCCTGCATCGCGGCCTTATCAGAGTCAGGCGGCGCAGCCGTCGCAACCTGCGCAGGAGGGATTTCATTCTTTCGGACAGCAGCCGAACAGCCAGGTGAGGCAGACCCAGCCCGCGCCCCGAGTCTACGAACAGCAGGGAACCGCGCCGTCGGAAAATCAAAACGCGCCGCAGACCCGCGCTGCGCAACCTGCTCCACGGAACGCAATGGCAACTCCGGCGCAATCGCATCCGCTGGTGCGGCCGGCGCCGCCGGTGCAGGAACGCAGTCCTGAGCAGGAACGGCAACAGGCGCAGAAGTTCAGCACCTGGCAACAGCAGCGTCCGGCTCCGGCAGCACAACCGAAGGAGAACTCGCGGCCACCTGCGCCGAAAGAGGAGAAGCCGGCAAAGAAGTGACATTGACGGCGAATTGTTTCCTGAGGTCTGATAGGTTCGCATGGGGTTCAAGTTGCGAGCGGGAGATGGAACTAGCAGTTGTTGACCGCGCCGGGGATGGGAGATTCCGTTCCCGGCGCTGGTTTTTGGTGAGAGTGGATTGAAGCCGGTGCACGAGAGATGAGCGAAAGATGAACGAGAGATGAACGAAAGCAAGCGTCCCATAATCAACTGGATGGATGTGCTGTGGCTGGCGCTTCTCGCCGTGCTGGCCCTGTTGCCGCCGGTGCGGGAGATTCACAAGCAGCTGATCCTGGTGGCGTTTGGGGTGGTGCAACTGGGCGAGGGATGGTTTCTTTCACGGGTGCCGCGGCGGGGCGGAGCTTACGTTGTCCTACTCAAGATTGGCCTGGCGACGCTGCTGCTCGATCATACGATCGCCCTCTCGGGGGAGCCGACCATCAACAGCAGCTATTGGCCTATTTATTTTCTGCCGGTGGTTACGGCAGCGGAGTATTTTGGGCCGCTGGCCACGCTGTTTTGGACGGCGCTGGCGGCAGCCGCCTACTCTTCCTATCTTTATCCGGCGCTTGCGGAATATGAGATCACGGCGGAGAGTTACGGGCTGCTGGCGATCCGCATTCTGTTTTTCTTTTTAGCGGCGATGGTAGTGAACCGGTTTGTGGTCGAAAACCGGCGGCAAACGCGGCGCTATCAGGAACTGGCCGAGACTCTTGCCGAAACGAATCGCCGGCTCGAACTCGCGCAGGAAGAAGCGCGGCGCTCGGAGCGGTTGGCGGCTTTGGGACAACTTTCCGCGGGTCTGGCGCACGAGATTCGTAACCCGCTCGGAGTAATCAAAGGATCGGCGGAAATGTTGACCCAGAAGTTGGGGCAATCGAATCCTCTGGCCGCAGAGCTGGCGGGATATATTTCGAGTGAGACGAATCGACTGAGCGCGCTGGTCACGCGCTTTCTGGATTTTGCGCGGCCGCTTCATACGGAATTGACGCCCCAGCGCATCACCATTGTGCTGGATCGCGCGCTGAATGACGTAGCCATTTTGTGGAAGGGCGCGGCCGTGCGCGTGGAGCGCGAGTATGAGGCGAATCTTCCGGAGTTGCCGCTCGACGAGAATTTGGCTGAGCAGGCGTTTGTGAACATCGTTCAGAACGCGTATGACGCCATGGGCGGCAATTTGAGTGGCAATGTGAGTGGCGCCGGGGGCGTGTTGCGGGCGAGCGTGAAGAAGTCGCAGGCTGGCGGCCGCGAGGGAATTGAAGTGCGAATCGAAGATTCGGGGCCCGGGATTCCGGCTGCGCTGCGAGAGCAGATTTTTAATCCTTTTGTCACCACGAAGAAAACCGGCGTGGGGCTGGGACTTTCGATTGTGTCGAAGATTATGGATGGACATCGAGGGTCGATCCGGATTGACGGTGCGGCGGGCGGGGCTTGTTTTATTTTGTTTTTTCCCGCTGAGGCCGAGGAGGTTGCGGGGAGGGACGCGGCGCAAATGGTGATTTCGTGAGGGCACTAAGTCAAAAGCGTGGCTGTGGTGGAACTCCCTGCGAGGCTGGTGGTGGTGCGGACTTGCATTGGGTTCCTCGCTTCGCTCGGAATGACAGACTCTTAGGGGGCAGGCGATTGAGAGATAGGAAAGATAAGCGATGCCGGCGATTTTGATTGTTGAGGATGAAGCGAAGATGCGGCGCTTGCTGGAGTTGAATCTCGGCGAGGACGGCTTCACTACGCTTTCGGCCGGGGATGCGGAGGCTGGGCTGAAGTTGTTGCGGGAGAATTCGGTTGATTTGGTGCTGACTGATTTGAAGCTGCCGGGGATGAATGGGCTGGAATTTCTGCAGGCGGTCAAGCGGCAGAATGCGGCGCTGCCGGTGGTGGTGATGACTGCGTTCGGAACTGTGGAAACGGCAGTAGAGGCTATGAAGGCGGGCGCGAGCGATTATGTGCTGAAGCCGTTTTCGCTGGCCGAGATGCGGATGGTAGTGCATAAGGAGTTGGACGTCCGTAATCTGCGCGAGGAAAACCGATCGCTGCGCGAGGCGCTGGGGAAACGGTATGCGCATCCGAACATTGTGGCGCGGAGCGCGAAGATGCAGGAGACGCTGGCGACCGTGGAGCGCGTTGCGCCGACCAACGCTACCGTGCTGCTGGGCGGGGAAAGCGGTGTGGGCAAAGATTTGATCGCGCGCGCCATTCATGAGAAATCGCGGCGGGCGACGGGGCCGTTCGTCAAGATCAACAGCACGGCGATTCCAGAGAATTTATTGGAGAGCGAACTGTTCGGCTATGAGAAGGGAGCGTTCACCGGAGCCGCGGCCAGCAAGCCGGGGAAGTTTGAGCTGGCGGACAAAGGGACGCTGTTTTTGGACGAGATCGGCGATGTGCCTCCGGCGACGCAGGTGAAATTGTTGCGGGTGTTGCAGGAGCGCGAGTTTGAGCGGCTGGGCGGGACGAAGACGATCAAGGTGGACGTGCGGCTGGTGGCGGCGACCAATCGCAATCTGCGGGCGGCGCTGGAGCAGGGGACGTTCCGCGAAGATCTTTATTACCGGTTGAATGTTGTGCCCATTGATATTGCTCCGCTGCGCGAGCGCAAGGAAGATATTCCGGAGCTGGTGAATTTATTTGTTTCGCGCTTTGCGGGGGATTCGGGCAAGCCGGTGGAGGGGATTTCGCCGGAGGCGATGAAGGTGCTGGTGAATTATCACTGGCCAGGGAATGTGCGCGAGCTGCAGAACATTATTGAGCGGGCGTGCGCGCTGGCGAAGGGGACGACGATCGAGGTGACGGATATTCATCTGGATTCGCATCCTGCGAAAGGCGCGGATGCGGGAAATCATTTTCTGCCGGCGGGGATGACGCTGGAGCAGTGGGAAGACGAAATGATTCAGGAAGCGTTGCGGCGGGCGCATGGCAACAAGAGCCAGGCGGCGCGGCTGCTGGGGCTGTCGCGAAATGCGCTGCGGTACCGGCTGTCGAAAATTGGGATTGCGGATGAGGGGGAGAAGGACGGGTAGGGGGAATGGGAATATTTAGAGAGATGTACGAGCAGAGAAGTTTTGCTTCGGATTGGGAGTACAGGGATCTGCGTCGGAAGCTATCTGAGGCAATTTCACGAGGGTATGTGGAGCAGGTTCCCGCAATGAAGCCTCGCCGATTTGCTCCGAATCGGGAGTGGTATCGCGACAAGGAGACGGGCGAAATCTACTCTCTGGTCGCGCCTGAAGAAAAGAGCCGAGGGCGGTGGGATAAGGTCGAGCTTCAGGATATCGCCGAGCCCGGTGAGCGCACACAGTGAGTCAAACAAGCGGGTGACGATCAACACGATTTGGCACGGGGCGCAGGGTTAGGTAGCGGAGGCAAAAACCGCTCGAGCTTCGCTCGATGGACATCCGAGGGCGGCTGTCCCCACATGAGCATCTCTATGAATTGCGGCACTGATGCGACCTAAGTCACGTTGACAACGTTGTTGACCGAGTTATTCTTGAGATGTTTGAGAGACAGCGTCCGGTATCTTCTTGACCCAAGCCCCGACTGACTATCGGGGCTTTCGTGTTTTTGGGTGAGAGAGTCGACGGGAGAAAAAGCCCCACTTCTCGCAAAAGACGCGAGAAATGGGGCACCTTGGGATCTTGCGTGTTGGCTGAAAACCACCAGTGTTGGCTTAGGTGGGCCAGAGTTGTCGAACCGGGCGGCGACGTTCAATCTGCTTGCCTTCTATTCCATTGAAAACACACAGCTTGGAAGTTCGATCGCGGCCATGCTTTGGCATGGTAGTTGC
The DNA here is from genome assembly GCA_049675725.1 of Candidatus Sulfotelmatobacter sp. Taxonomy (GTDB): domain Bacteria; phylum Acidobacteriota; class Terriglobia; order Terriglobales; family Acidobacteriaceae; genus Sulfotelmatobacter. The sequence goes on from JBAUAN010000057.1 coordinate 14,156, forward strand.
GTTTTGTTGTAGTGCCGAATCCAGGTAGGGCGGGCTCGGCGGGAGATTGGATTATGAAAAGCAGATTCTTGGCGAGTTTTGCAATTTTAGCTTTGATATTTGCGGGAATTTTGTGTGTCAGCGCGAAGGCGCAGACTACTGATGAGGGTAAGGGGCCGTCGGAGCAGCCGAGCGCGCCGATGGAAATCGGGCAGCAGCAGGGGCCGCAGAATCCGCAGGCGGGGCCGCCGCCGCAACCTGGTGCGCCGCCTCCGGGGACGCCGCAGGCTGGGCCGATGGGGGATGCGGAGCCGGGTGGGCCTTCGGGGGAGGGGCCGGCGTCGAATGATCATGGTGTGGCGCGGATCAGCATGATTCATGGGGCGGTGTCGACGCAGCGCGGAGATTCGGGGGACTGGTCGGCGGCGATATTGAATCAGCCGGTGCTTGGTGGTGACAAGGTTTCGACGGGGGATGGCGGGCGGGCGGAATTGCAACTCGACTTCGCCAACATTCTTCGATTGGGCTCGAACTCGAAGGCCAACATTGCGAACCTGACCAAGGAGAAAATTCAGATTCAGGTTGGGCAGGGCATCGCCAATTTCTCAGTTTTCAAAGAGAGCGAGACCGAGCCGGAGATCGATACGCCGAACGTGGCGGTGCATCCCGCGCATCAGGACGGCGTTTTCCGGATTGAAGTAAGGTCGGATGGGGACACACTCGTGATCGTGCGCAAAGGTGAGGCGCAGATTTCCACGCCGAAGGGAATTGCGGAAGTTCATCAGGGAGAAATGGCGACAGTGCGCGGCAACGTGGATGATGCGCAATACAAAATTTCTGCCGCGCCGGAGGCGGATAACTGGGATCGGTGGAACAGCGATCGCGATCACATGATCCGCGACGCGCAATCCTGGAAACACACGAACCATTACTACACAGGGTCGGAGGATCTGGACGCCAACGGAACCTGGCAGAGCGCTCCGGATTACGGTGAGGTCTGGGTTCCGAACGAACCCGAGGGTTGGGCTCCTTATCGCGATGGAAACTGGGTTTACGAGCCTTACTACGGATGGACGTGGGTCGGTTATGAGCCGTGGGGTTGGGCGCCTTATCACTACGGGCGCTGGATGATGTACGGCGGGTCGTGGGGGTGGTGGCCGGGACCGGTGTGGGGCGGAGGGTTTTACCGTCCTTTCTGGGCGCCGGCGTATGTGTCGTTCTATGGATGGGGATCTGGATTTGGTTTTGGATGGGGCGGGTGGGGTGGATTTGGCTGGCTGCCGATCGGGCCGTGCGACTATTTTCATCCATGGTGGGGCGGATATGGCGGGCGCTTCGGCCTGGTGGGGCGCGGTGGGTTCGGGCGCTACGGCGGTTTCGCGCCTCTGCACGCGGGAACGCGCTACTCGAATGTGGCGCACATCAACGACGCGCGTATTGGCGGTGCGATGTCGACCGTGAGTGCCGGCCGCTTCGGGGCAGACCGCGTGACTGCATCGGCAGCTACACACGAGCAACTCAGTGGCGCGCGTATGATGGCCGGGAATCTTCCGGTGGTGCCATCGCGAGCCAGTTTGTCGGCAAGTGGACGGGCTGCGGCGTCTTCGACAATTCGCGGAGGAACGCAGCGCTTTTTCGGGACACAGACCACGGCGCGCACAGAATCTTTCCAGCGCCAGACGGCACAACTGCGGCAATCGATGCAGCAGAGTCATGTGTCGGCGGTGCAGGCCTGGCGAGGTATGAATGCGTCTGGCTTTGGCGCAGGCCGCGGCGTCGGGACGACAGCGAGATCGGGCGCGAGTGCGAATTCGAGTGGCCGAGTTTTGGGTGGCCGAGAGATGAACAACGAGGCAACCCGCAGTGCCGGCGGCGAAAACAGATCAATCCCTGCGCCGGCGAATGGCAGCACGCGCTCGGCGGAAGCGGAAACGCAGCGCAGCGCGGGTGCGGCGGAAGGCGGTGATCGGGGCGGGTTTCGTCCATTCACGCCACCTTCGCACAGCGGGTCTGGTGAAGCTTCGGGCAGGAGCGGAGGTGAAAGCGGTAGCTACTGGAGTCGCTCGGCGTCGAGTTCGTCGGCGTACCAGGGCCGCGGCTATTCGGACGGCTACGGTCGAGGTTACTCTCGTCCGCAACTGAACATGCGGCAGCCGATCGTGCAGCCGCGGTCTTCGGGCGGATATCGCGCTCCGAGCTACGGCGGTGGTTCGCGTAGTGCGCCGAGCTACGGTGGTGGCTCGCGTAGTGCGCCGAGCTACGGTGGTGGCGGGCATGCGTCCGGCGGAGGTGGTGGACACTCTGGTGGCGGAGGTCGTCGGTAGAGTTGTGGTCGTGGGTGCCGGCAAAGTACCCCACCCTTCGATTTCGCTTAGGGCAGGCTTTCTCGCAAAAGACGCGAGAAATGGGGCAGCCGGCGCGGTGATATTTGCGGGTTGTTGTAAACGAAGTGAAGGTCAGAGGCGAGAAGGGCGTGCTAAACGGCACGCCCTTTCTCTTTCTACTGGGGGCGTGCGGCAATGAGGTTCGTTGAGGCCGCGGAATTCACGGGCGCGCGTAGGCGGGGTTGTCTGGGTTGGGGTTGTCGTAGTCGCGGCCGTATTTGTTCTTGTGGGCTACTTCGAGATCGGATTCGGTCAGGGTAATAGTGCCGAGAGAAGTGTCTCCGGCAGTGACTGTTATTTCGCGGGCTACGGTTCGCAGGTTATCGGGCGGCACGGACGTGTGGAAAACCTGAAGCTCATAGCGGCCGGGAGGAACGTTTGGGATGCTGATTTCCCCGCGCGCGTTGGAGATCGAATAGTAGGGCGTGCTCAGAGCGATGATCACCGCGCTCATCTCGGCGTGAATGTTGCAAAAAATGTAAGAAATGCCGGGCTTATCGAACTGGACGAAACGCGTAGTGCCGCTTTCGTACAGTCCGAGGTCGAAGCGCTTGCCTTCAAAAAGCGAGAACACGTTGTGAAAAAAAGGATCGTGGTTGGGGAATTCCACCTTTCCACCGACCGGGATCACGAGAAGAGAAGGATGGAAGCTTTTGTTTTTCTGCACCAGCTGCGGAATCTTCGATGCATCCTGGCGCGGAGTTTCGACGGACGCGCCGCCTACCGAGCTCAGCCAGACCACGGCTTGCGAGGCGTCTTTCAAGCGGTGGCCATTGCGTATCATCTCCACGCGCGCCTGCAGAGATTGCTGGGCCTGGGCAAGAGCCGGGATCAGCAGGAGCAGAAACGACGTCCATCGGCCATGAGCAACGATGCGCATGTTCAGAACAGTATTCCCATAGCTAGGTTGAGCTGGTTGGTGACGCTGCTATCACTATAGACGGGGAAGCTGCGCAGCCGTCTGATTTCGGCGGAGAATAACAGGTCTGAGCGCGGACGGAACACCAAGTTGGCGAGCGCGCCGCGGTTGCGTCCCAGGATCGGGCCGTAGTTGTTCGCATCGGTGGCGAAACCGCGGATATTCGCGGTGAATGCGTCGTCTTGCGCGACGACGCCATTCACCTCCAGCTTGGAAGTAAGTTGGAACTTGAGCTGAGTCCATCCGCCGGCGGAGTCCAGCCCGCGAATGGGAGTGGAAGCGTAGCTTTGGTTGCCGCCATACACGATGGAGCGGCCCATGCCGGCACCCAGACCGCCAATGCCGCGGCCACGGTAAAACTCGCCGGAGAGTGTGGCGCGGCGCGCTAGCGGAATCTGCCAATCGGCCATGCCGGCCCAGGCGTCGACGTAGCGATCCCAATTCCAATTCTGGCGGCCGTAGTAACCGCCCACACCGAAGGTAAGCGGGTGATCGAAGACGGGACTTGACCAGGCCGTCCGCAGGCCGGCAGCGGGCTGGCCTGATTGTTCACCGGCTTGCGCCGTACGATAGAACGAGTCGTAGGGATACTCCCAGTCCAGGTTGTCGAGGACTCCCGCCTGCACGGTGAGGGTCTGCCGATCCGCAAACTCGAAGCGGTGCTCGACGCGGAGTTGCGGAGTCCAACCCCACAGGTTGCCGGCGAAGGCGAAAGCCGGCGTGGCCAGAGAGGCGAACGAGGTGGGCGACAGCGGCGACAGAAAAAGAGAATCCTGGCCTGCGACAATAGAGGTATGCTCCCAATCCATGCGCAAGCTGGCGGTCTGCAAGCGGACGATTCCGAAATTTACTCCGTTTCCGGTGGAAGGAAATCCGCCGGCAAAGTCGAGTTGGACGTTAGCGGCGGTTTTCGCGCCCGCCACATTGGGCCCGAAGATCTCCAATCCGATCTCGGATTGGCGCAAGGTGGCTCCCAGCGTGGCAACGCTTGTGCCCGCGGCAAGGGGTTGGGCGAAGTTCGGTAGGTCCAGATTGTCCGAAGCTCCGACATTGCGGAAGGCGTTCATCAGCACGATTCCGGAAAGGCGCGCGCGGTACTTGGAAGCAGTTTCGACTTTCGTCTGATATTGTTCGTCGATCTTCGATCCCAACAGCGACGCGGACTCTTCCAGTTTTTCAATTCGTTCCTCCAACGGGGCAGCAGAAGCATTAGAAACAGTCGCGGCGGAAGTTTGGATTTGGCCATTTTCCGCGGCAGGGACAGCTTGCGGCGGTGCGGATGCGACTGGCGAGGCCTCGGAGGAGCGTGGACTTGCGGCGGCCGTGGCCGTGGTTTTTCCGAGCAGGCTCCGAGTCTCCTTCAGCTCCTGGCGAAGTTCCAGCATCTCGGTGCGCGACTGAGCATTGTCAGAGCGCATCTCCTCCACTAAAGAGCGAAGCTGGCGCACTTCCTCTTGTAAATCGCGCAGTGCTGAATCGCTCACGGCGCTCGCGCCGGGCGCGGAGGCCGGCTCAGACGAGCGCGCGGTTTGCGAGAAGCCAGACGTGCCGTAGAGAAAGAATGCTACGAGAAAAGCTCCACGAACTGCAGGGGTCCAAAGGCTTTTCACACCTACCTCCCCGATGATTACAAGGTTCGAACTGGAGTTACTGGCCTGAATGTCCGGATGCGGAAATCGAATCCGGGTCAGCTCCGTCGCGCTTGGCCGGGACGAAAGACGGTATGCCGCTCGGATCTGCGCCGCCGAGGCTTTCCCGCGACCGCCCGGGCAGCAGGATCCTGAAGACAGTCTGGGCGTTCGGCGTGCGCTCCACCACAATCTCTCCGCGGTGATCCTGCACAATTTTCTGCACCACAGCCAGGCCCAGGCCAGTTCCGTTCTCTTTGCCGTAACTGACAAAGGGATGGAACAATTTGTCGCGAATCGAGTCGGCCACTCCGGGACCGTTGTCGGAAACCTCGATCGCGATCGCGCCGGCATTTTCGCTGACTGCGACCTCGACCCTGCCACTCAAGGCAGGAGAAGCTTCGCAGGCGTTCAGCAGAAGATTGTATAGCGCGCGCTCCAGTTTGCGAGAGTCGAACCATCCCGAACAAAGGCCGTTGCAGCGCACATCTATGGAGCTGTCATGATGCCGGGGATGCAGACGCACCGCCTGCACCGCGCGCTGCACCGTGTCACAGGCATTGCTGTATGCGGGGTTCAGGGATTCGCGGGTGCGGGCGAACTCCAGCAGGGAGTCGATGAGATCGGTCATGAGGTTCACGCCGGATTGAACTTCCTGGTAAAGTTCCTCGCGCTGAGCCGGCGTCAAGTGACTGTCGCAAAGAAACTCCGAGTTGGCGACGATGGCGGCCAGGGAGTGGCGCAGATCATGCGAGATTGAGCTTGCCATGCGACCGATGGTGGCGAGCTGTTCGGCTTCGAGAAGGTCGCGCTGGCTCTTCAGGAGGCTGGCCCGCATGCGGTCGAAAACTCGCGTGAGGTCGGCGACTTCATCTCCCCCGCGCGAGTCCAGAGGATGATGGAAATCGCCGCGTTCGAGAGCGCGTACGCCTTCCACCAGGTTGGCGAGCGGGCGCGTGAAAGTGTGAGAAACGAAGAAGACGAGCCCGCTGCCGATGAGAACGGCGGCAAAGCCCAGCAGCAACAGCAGGCGGTTCAGTTGATTCAGCAACTTTGCCGCCTGGTCGTAGGATCCCAACACACAGAGCCGAACCGGGGTGGCTTGTTGGCCGGAAAGCTCCAGCGAAGTGCCGAGAAAGTGCTCGTTGCCGACGTCGATATCGCGGGGCCCGGCTTGCGCCGCGGCGGTCAGCAAGTCCTGCAGACCCCGGCTCTGGGTTTGCGACGAAGGTAAAGTCGTGGCAACCACTTCGTCTCCCCAGGAGAAAGCAACCTGGCTGGCGGCAACTTTCGCGACGTCCTGGGCTAAGCGATTATCGATCTCATAACCGACGACCAGAAAACCGAAAAGATGACCGTCAACTTTCGAGCCAAAGTAAATTGGCTGCACAAAAACCTGGTAAAGATGATGTGCGCCATACCACCAGTGACTCTGGCTTTCTTCGTCGAGCGACTGGTGAAAGAATTTGTCCGCATCCTCGCGCGTGAATCCAGCCGTTCTGGTATGGAGGGCGACTACCTTGCCGCTGCGGTCGACCAGAACGAAGAGATCACCGCCCGCAATCTGCCACACGTCCTGCGATGCATCCTGAATGGTCACCGGGTCGCGGCTGGTCATGATGGAGCGCGTAATTGGGAGGTCGGCCAGCAATTCCGCCGAGCGCGTCAGCATAAGTTCGCGGTGCCGCTGGAAAATTCCGAACGTGCCAACCGAGTTGCGCAGGTTCACCGCGATTTCTTGGCGAATATTGCTCCGCACGCTGCGCCGGACCAGGAGCAGGCTGGTTGTAGTGAGGCCGGCGGTGATCAGCAGCATGGACAGGAGGAATCGCGTGCGCAAGCGCGGCCGCGACACGAGCGCGACACCCGACTCAGCGGGGCGCGGGCCGGTTGCGGATTCCGTAGAGGATGTCAAGAGAGTCAGCGAACAAACTTGTATCCCATACCGTGCACGGTGCGGAAGTGTACCGGACTGGATGGGTCTCTCTCCAGTTTTTGCCGGAGCTTGAGAATGTGATTGTCCACCGTGCGGGTGGAAGGATAGTTCTGATAGCCCCACACCTCATTGAGCAACTCGTCGCGGGAAATGACGCGATCGGAGTTCTGCACCAGGAATTGAAAAGTCTTGAATTCCTGAGCAGTGAGAATCACAGGCTGGCCGTCGCGCTTGACTTCGATTTTTTTGAAGTCGGCCGAAATGCCGTCGAAATTGACGACGTCCACGCTGGCAGTGCGGGCGGTGTGCCGAAGGGCGGCGCGCACTCTGGCCAGCAGCTCGCGTGGACTAAACGGTTTAGTGACGTAATCGTCAGCGCCCAGTTCAAGCAGCAAAACCTTGTCAGAAACGTCACCGGCAGCGCTAAGAACGAGTATGGGCAGCGTGGGCGCTTGCGCCTTGACCGCCTTGCAAACTTCGTTGCCGGAAAGCTTCGGCAGGCGGAGATCGAGCACGATGGCGGCGGGATGACAAGACTGAAAACTTTCGAGTGCGGACTTCCCGTCGGCGCAGACCTCAACGGCGAACCCCTCGGTTTCAAATAATCGCTTCAGGGCTTTCTGAACGGCTGGATCGTCCTCCACAACCAGGATTCGACCCGCGGGACGCGGCTGGTTCGCGGGATGTGGGGCGGTTCCGGTCGTTTCCAGTGGCATGGCAAAGTTACCCATGATGAACCATCCATCTTCCGGGGCGCATTTCTCGCTGTCCGGACCCGTCGGACTGTAAATACCCTTGCAGCTTACAACGATTCCCGCCGCTAGGCATGGTGGTCAGCGCGGTTTGACAATTATTTTACAATTCTCGGGGCACGCTGGATCACGTGGTTGTGGATGCGGCCCTCGTCTTGCATGCGTCAGCTGGGGCGGGGCTGGCCGATGTACACCGCGAAGTGTCGTAGAATTGCGCGGTCTTGGTAGATCCTTCCAAACCTGGCGAACTCGTGGTGGTGTTGGTTCGGCCGCGCAATCCTCTCAACATTGGCGCGGCTGCACGCGCCATGAGTAATTTCGGTTTCCGGCGCTTGCGGGTCGTGAATCCCTATGAGGTTGCATTTCGAGATGCTCGCTCTGCGGTCGGTGCGGCGGAGCTGCTTTTGCAAGCGGAAGAATATTCGACCGTGAGTGAGGCCATTGCCGACTGTGGGTTGGTCGTGGGAACGACCGCAGTTCATCGCCGGGTATTGCAGAATCCACTGCGGCGGCTGGATGAAGATGGCGGAAGGGTGATTCGGGAAGAAATTTCGTCAGGGCGGGTCGCGTTGCTTTTCGGCTCGGAAAAAGTCGGCCTCTCGACCGCGGACTTTACCCATTGCCAGTGGTTGCTGCATGTGCCGACTCGGCAGGATCACATATCGATGAATCTGGGGCAGGCGGTCGCGGTATGTCTTTACGAGATTGCTCGAAGCATTGATGTCGACCAGCCCGCCGAAGCAGTCCAGCGAGCCACGGCTGGCGAAGTGGAGCTGATTACTTCGATCCTGCTCGACGCGTTGCGGGTCAGCGGTTATGTAAAGTCAGGGACGGAAGTGGTGATGGAAGAAAAGGCGCGGCGGTTGGTCCGGCGCATGAATTTGCAACCCGGCGAGGCCACGGTGTGGCTCAGCATGCTGCGCCAGATCGCGTGGAAGCTGGGAATAAAATAGAGATCAAGGCGGTCGCACGGACCCGAGCGAAGTCCTCAGGGGCTAAAGCCCGCGCTGATTTTGGGGGCTTTACGCGGCGCTGGAAGCGCCGCTCTTCCACGTTATTACGCGCATTCGTAAGTTTTCCCGCAGCCTCTAAAGGTGTGCTGTTCCCGAACGCATTAGCGATGTTCGCGCGATGGGAACGCTTTTGTCGAAGTCCGGGCAAACTCGAAGACCAGACTCCACGTGCTTGGAGTTGGTTGACCGTTCAACTGAGGAGCGGCGAACTCCCACTTTTGTGCTGCCTTGAGCGCAAGATTTGCAAAATATTTGCTCGGTCCGGAAGTGATCAGCGTTGCATTCGTGACTTTTCCGGAAGCATCCACTTCAACGCGTACCTTGACTTTAATTCTTCCAGTGATCGTGTTGCTCGCGCTCCGCGGCACGTCAGGGAGGACTTGGCGAATCACTTCGCCTGGAATCGTCGTTCGAGTTTGCGGGATATTGACTGCTGCCGAACCCTGAGCCGGAAGGGGCTTGGGAACGGGCGCGGACTCAATCGTGAACTCCGCGGCTCTCTTGGATGTACTAGAGGGGAGAAACTTCCTGACCACGCGCACGACACCAAGAGCGATTAACAAAACTGCGACGGGGATCAGGATGCGCCACGTCGTGCGCGTGTACTTGGCCGGTGCTTGGGGCGCTGCCACGGGCGTCGGCGACGGCTGCTGCGACGGTTGCTGCGGCGGGCGCCAGGCTTTGATGTCGGCAATGGTACAGCGTTGTTTGACCTGCCGATGCAGAGATTCGCGGGCAATGCTGCGGAATGGTTCTGGAATTGTTTCGGGAACGACAGGATCTTTTTGTTCTGCTTGTTCTTTGCTGCGGATGGCGGGGGGATTTTGAGTGAGCACCGCCACCAGGGTGACCCCGAGCGACCAAACATCGATGGCGGGAAATATCTCGCCGTTGGCGACTTCGGGTGCGTCGTAGATAGTGAGAGACGTGGGCTTCTCGTCCGATTCGCCGCGCGAAGAAATGCCATCCGTGGAAAGCTTCAGCTGATCCGACACCGCCAGAATGTTCGAAGGCCGGATGCGGCTGTGCACGAGGCCTTTGCCGTGAAGGTAGGAGAGCGTATCGAGCACGGGAGGGAGCATGTCTCCTACTTCGGCGGGCGTGAGGGGCCGTTGCGGAATAATCTGCGACAGATCTTCCTCGGCATACTCCATCACGAGATATAAAAGCGGCGTGCCGTCGAAACGGCAGCGTCCCAGCTCGAACAGACGAATCAAGTGCGGGTGAGATAATTTCGCCGCAATCGCCCAGCGCGAGAGCTGGCGGTCCGCATTGAGGCTGGCAGCAAGCAGTTTGATGACGGCTTTTTGCGATCCGCCAAGGTCAGTGAGAAATACGGCGCTGTGACCGGAACCGCCGAGCCAGCGGCGAAGCGGAAATTTTCCGTCGACCGTGCGGCCTTCCCAGGTTTTCCATGCCTCCGTATTGTTCATGCGTCGTGCCCCGCGTTTCTGGTTCGCGAACTGTATTCTATTCCAGCGTCAAGTTTTGCTGTTATGACGAAAGCCCCGGAGCAGTCCTGACCGGGAGGACCTATCGCCGATAGGATCATTCCGCGCAAAAGTCATTGTGCGCAGAATCAGTCTGCGTGCAGCGTGAAGAAAAAGACCGATCCTCGTCCCACCTGGCTTCGAACTCCGATCGTACCGCCGTGCAGCTCGATGATGGCCTTGGCGATGGCCAGGCCCATTCCAGTGCCCTGAATGCTGGAGCGTTGACTGCGGCCGCGATAAAACTTTTCGAAGATCATGTCCTGCTCAATATCGTCGATGCCGGGACCGTGGTCGGCGACGCTGGTTACCACCTCGCCGCCAAGCCGCAGCTCGGCGACGACATGGATGGGCGTGCCGGGCGGAGAGTATTTGCTGGCGTTTTCCAGGAGATGTACCAGCACTTCGGAGATGCGCTCCACGTCCATCTTGATCGGCGGCAGGTTGTCGGGAATTTTGACGTCGACCGGATGACCTTGCAAGGCGGTACGCGATTGCCGCATGGCCATGTCGATGGCATCGCGAATGGAATGCTCTTCGAAGTGGAATTCGAGCTGGTGAGAATCGAGCTGCGCGACTTCGGCGGCTTCTCCTACCAGGCGGTTGAGCCGGTCGCTTTCTTCATTGATCACGGTGAGCAAGTCCGCCCGTTGCGACTTGTCGAGTTGCGGCTTGTCCAGTTGCGATTGGCCGGTTTGCAACTTATCTGTTTGCATAGCGGCAAGCAGGGTTTCGGCGGAGGCCTTGATGGCAGTAAGCGGAGTGCGGAATTCGTGGGTCACCGAGTCCAGCAGAATGGAGCGCAAGCGGTCGCTCTCGCGCGCCGCTTCGGTGCGAGTGAGAGCTTCAACCGTGTTCGCACGCTCGATCGCGATCGCCGCGAGGCTGCCGATTGCTTCGAGCGTCTCCCGGGACAGATCGCAACCAGCCAGCCCGATCGCTCCCACGGAGCGAACCCCCATCCTGAGCGGCATGTAACAGACGCGATGCTCGCGGTCGAGCACAGGCTCGCCGCGGCTGCTGATGGCCTTCAATTGTTCGACGGGAAATTGAGATTGGCTGAAAGGATCGAAGAAATAAGATTCTTGTTTTCCTTCCACGAACATGGCCGCTCCGGTCACGCCGAAGCACCCGACAATGTATTTGGGAATGGTGTTGAGAAGTCCGAACACGTTGTCGCTGACCAGCAACTGCTGGCTGAACGCGTAAAGACGCTCGACCTCGCTGCGCCGCTGATTCGATTGCGCGGCCTCGCGGCGCGCCTTCTCGGAAAGCTCACTGGCCACCACCGCCGTGAACAGGAAGGCGAACAGCGCAACCCAGTTTTGCGGATCGGCGATCGTAAACTGATAGAGCGGAGGCAGGAAGAAATAGTTGTAGCCGGCGGTTGCCAGCAGGGCCACGAAAATGGCGTAACGAAGTCCCCAACCCGCGGAGACGATGAGGACAACGAGCAGGAAGGTGAAGCCGACGGTTGTCGGATTCACGTGCAGCCATTTGGAGTAGATCAGGATGACAATCGACACAATCGCCGCGGAACCCGCGAAGCGTAATATCTGATAGAGTGTCGGTCGTTTCACAGTGAGCCGATTCTAGCTGATTCGCGATTCGCTTCGTCACAAGGAAATATTTCTGATGCCCAAGACGCCGGAACAGTGGTTGGAAGAAGCGGTCCCGAAAAAAGAGCGCGGAATATTCAAGCTTTTTCTGGGATATGCGCCCGGCGTGGGCAAAACCTACAACATGTTGAGTGAAGGAATCCGCCGCAAGAGCCGCGGCGAAGACGTGGTTATCGGAATCATCGAAACCCACGGGCGCAAGGGGGTGGTTGAACTTTCGTCGAAGCTCGAAACCGTGCCCCGGCGCAACATCGAATACAAGGGCACGCAGTTCGAAGAAATGGATGTGGACGCCATCCTGGCGCGGAAGCCCGCCGTCGTGTTGGTGGATGAGCTGGCCCACACCAACATTGAGGGGAGCAGACATAACAAGCGCTACGAAGATGTAATGGATCTGCTGGACGCCCAGATCGACGTGCTCTCCACCATGAACGTGCAGCACATCGAGAGTCTGATGCCCACGGTGCAGAACATTACCGGGGTGCGCGTCCGCGAAACGGTTCCCGACTGGGTGTTGCAGCGGGTGACGGAAATTGTCCTGGCCGATCTGACTCCTGAGGCGTTGCAGACGCGCATGCGGCGCGGCGATATCTATCCGCTGGATCGCGCGGATCGGGCGCTGGACAACTTCTTCCGGCCCGGCAACCTGATTGCCCTGCGCGAGTTGGCGTTGCAGCAGGTGACTCGCGCCGTGGACCGGAGCCTCGAGACTTATTTGGAGAAGGAGGGCGCGGGACGCAGCGTGGGCGTTCGCGAACGCATCGGGGTCGGGATCAGTTCGAGTCCGGCGGCGCAATATCTTATTGCGAGAGCGGCCCGCATGTCGCAGCGCATCGATGCCGATCTATTTGTGATCTACGTCGACATCGGCGCCGACGAAGACCCGCAGGATCAGCGCTCGCTGGCTCAGAATGTGCAGTTCGCGGAGAACCTGGGCGCGCAAGTGGTTCGGACCAAGGGCAAGAAAGTCGCTGAAGAAGTGGCCAAGGTGGTGCGCGAGAAGCACATCACACAAGTAGTGTTTGGCCGGTCGGCGCAGACGGGATGGCGACGCTATCTCTATCTTTCCGTCATTCACAAGTTTCTTCGGGATGCGCCTCCGGTCGACGTTCACATCGTGACACAGGAAGTAAAGTGAGCGTCGCATGAACGGGCCGGCCGGCAAAGGCAACATTCTGGTGGTGGACGACGAACCGCAGATTACGCGCGTTCTGAAAACCACACTCTCCAGTCAGGGCTATGGAGTCCGCACCGCTTCGGATGGGGACGAAGCGCTGCAAACGCTGAAAGAGTGGACTCCGGACCTGGTAATTACCGATCTGCGCATGCCGAACCTGGGCGGCCTGGAACTCTGCCGGCAGATTCGCGCCAAGTTGCGCATTCCCATCATCGTGCTTTCGGTGAAGGGAGAAGAGCGCATCAAGGTGGAAGCGCTGGATGCGGGCGCCGACGACTACGTCACCAAGCCGTTTGGCGTTCATGAACTTCTGGCGCGAGTGCGAGCCGCGCTCCGCCGCGCTGCCGCGCCTGAGCAGGCGGAATCGCCGCTGATCGAGGCGGGAGACTTCCGCATCGACATCGCCACCCGCAGCGTTCGGGTTCGGGACCGGGAAGTGCATCTCACGCCCAAGGAATTTGATCTGCTGATTTTCCTGGCCCGGCATGCGGGTAAAGTTCTGACCCACCGTACGCTGCTGGCGGGGGTTTGGGGTGGAAACAGCGTGGAGCAGCCGGAATACTTGCGCGTTTTCGTCGGCCACCTGAGAAAGAAACTGGAACCGGACGAAGAAACTCCACGCTACATCCTCACCGAGCCCTGGGTCGGATATCGATTTGAGCCCGGCGACTGAAGCCTGGGTTAGCCGACTGAGCAAGATCTTTGCGTTGGTTCCTCCGCACTTTCCCGTTGCTCTTCCTCCGATCTCGCCCCACGCTGACTAAACCCGTCTGCGAATCCGCGGCGCATCTGTTTTGCGGTGAACGGGCCATTCCGAACTGCTTCGACTTTACGATTTCTTTATGAACCTTTTATTCGCGTTTTATGGTGCCTCCCGTCAAATAGTTAACGTGGATGATGAGGCGGCGCCAACTAGAAGGCGCCGAGGAGTTGAGTCGCGGACGAGGTGCATTCGCCATGTGGTTCGTTCTGACAGCGATTTGTGCGATGGGCATCCTGTTTTACCTGCGGTTTCTCGTCGCGTTGTGCAAAGAGTACCGCTTCATGCGCATCGGTTATCTCGTACGTCTCGAGCCCACTGCGCGCCAGGAATCGATGTATGAGAAGGCGCGAGCGGAAATAGGCTCTCGGCGCGCCGCGTGACGCTTGAGGCGCGATGAGGCCACGGTAGCAAACGAGACAGTAGTCAAATGGGAATTGGATCAACAAGAAATCGATCAACCAGATTCGGATAAACACGAAAAAGGGGTTTAGAGGCCATGTCGTTTCAAGACGTATCCGCTGAACAGTTGGCAGAACTCTTCCACCACTACCATCAGGCGCTGGGGCCCGACCTCGGATGTTCCGGCAAGCCCGTCCGCTCAACGTGGCAGGAAGTGCCGCAGCAGGAAAAGAGCCGCCTGGTCGCGGCGGCGCGCCTGACTTTATTGGAACTGGACTCGACCCACGTTCAGTTCACCAACGGCCGGGACGAGGAGTCCAACAAGTATTTCGCTCCGGCCGGCGAAGCGGAATGGGGCTGCTAAGTTCTGAGGCCTTCGTTCCGCGCGGCGGGTCGGTCTGGGCAGCTCGCGCTCTGGACGGAGGGCAGAAACCCAACCCGATTCGGCAGCCGCGAAAAAGTATTTTGTTTCCTTGATCTGTAAATTCTTAGAGCTGTAAATTCTTAAGCTTTGCCCGGTCTTCGGTAGCCCGGTGAAAAATCTTTACGATTTTTTTATGCACTCTTTATAGGGGCTTTACGGAGATTTGTGTGCAATCATCGGTACGCAGATCGGGGAGGGAAAAACGATCGAGGGAGCTGCGATGGAAGACCTTTTATGGATTGCGGTCACGATAGCGTTTTTTGCGGTGTCGATCGGGTACGTGCATTTCTGCGATCGAGTGAAGTGAGGCAACGATTATGAACGCGGAATCTGTGATTATGCTGATCGTCAGCGGGTTGACCATGGTGTACCTGATCTACGCTTTGCTCCGTCCGGAGAAGTTCTGATGGGGGCGAAACTCAGCGGGACAAATCTGGCGAGAAAAATCTGAAATGACAGCCAACGGTTGGTTCCAAATTCTGTTTTTTCTCGCGCTGATCTTCGCCGTGACCAAGCCCATGGGCGTGTTCATGGCGCGCGTGTTCAGCCACGAGCGAACATTCCTGGATCCGGTGATGCGCCCAGTCGAGCGCCTGCTCTACCGTGTGACTGGCGTCGACGAAACCCACGAGATGCGCTGGACCGAGTATGCGATTTCGATGCTGCTGTTCAGCGCAGTCTCCATGCTGCTGTTGTATTTTCTGGAGCGGGTGCAGGGATTCCTTCCTCTTAATCCGCAGAAGTTCGGCGCAGTAACGCCGACGCATCTTGCGTTTAACACCGCCGCTTCGTTCACAACGAACACGAACTGGCAGGAATATTCGGGTGAAAGCACGATGAGTTATTTCACCCAGATGGCCGGGCTGGCGTATCACAACTTCATTTCAGCCGCCACGGGCATCGCTCTGGCGATCGCATTCATCCGCGGCATTGCGCGCCGGCAGATGGAGACCATCGGGAATTTCTGGGTCGACATGGTTCGCAGCTGTCTTTGGGTGCTCTTGCCGTTTTGTGTGGTGGGCGCCCTGCTGCTGGTGTCGCAAGGTGTAGTGCAAAATCTCAAGCCTTACGACAAAGCAACGCTGGTTGAGCCGCAGCAAGTTCAAAGAGTTGGCGCCGATGGAAAACCGGTCACGGGGCCAGATGGCAAACCGGTGATGGACACGGTGACGGAACAGAACATCGCCCAGGGACCCGTGGCATCGCAGGAAATTATCAAGGAATGGGGCACTAACGGCGGCGGCTTCTTCAATGCGAACAGCGCGCATCCGTTTGAGAATCCCACTCCGTTCACGAACCTGATTGAACTGTTTTCGATTTTCGCGATTTCCGCGGGACTCACTTACACGCTCGGCCGAATGACGGGCTCGCAGGCGCACGGCTGGGCAGTGTGGTCGGCCATGGCGATTCTGTTCCTCGTCGGCGTAACGGTGGCTTATTGGGCGGAGGCTCGCGGGAACCCGTTGTTGGCGGGCGCCGATCAGCATGTCACGGCTCTTCAGCCTGGCGGAAATATGGAGGGGAAAGAGGTTCGATTTGGCATCGCGAATTCCGCGTTGTTTGCGACCGTGACCACCGATGCCAGCTGCGGCGCCATCATCGGCTGGCATGATTCGTTCACTCCGCTCGGCGGCATGGTTCCGCTTGTCAACATCATGCTGAGCGAAGTGATCTTCGGCGGAGTGGGCGCAGGACTTTACGGCATGCTGATCTACGTGGTGCTGGCGGTCTTCATCGCCGGTTTGATGGTGGGACGCACGCCCGAATATCTGGGTAAGAAAATCGAAGCGTACGACGTGAAGATGGCGATGCTGGTCGCTCTGATATTTCCCATGGTGATTCTGGTGTTTGCCGCCATTTCGAGCGTCAAAGGTTTCGGGACCTCGGCGATCGCGAATGCCGGACCGCACGGCTTGACTGAAATCTTGTATGCGTTTGTATCGGGTGCCGGCAATAATGGCTCGGCCTTCGGTGGCCTGAGCGCGAACACGCTCTGGTACAACACGACGATCGGAATCACCATGCTGGCCGGGCGCTTCCTGATGATCATCCCGATGCTCGGGATCGCGGGCAGTCTCGCGCGCAAGAAATACGTGCCGCCCTCGGTCGGCACTTTTCCGGTGACGACGCCGCTTTTTACAGTCCTTCTGATTGGGGTGATCATTATCGTGGGCGCGCTGACGTTTTTTCCTGCACTGAGTTTGGGCCCTATTCTGGAGCACCTGCTCATGGGCGCTGGGAAGGTGTTCTGAACTTATGGCGACGAAAAGCAGAGCGGTTTGGGAGTGGAAGATTGTTCGGCGGGCCATTCTCGACGCCGTCGTGAAGCTGAATCCGCAGAAGATGATGGGCAACCCCGTCATGTTCGTGGTGGAGATTGGCAGCGTGATCACCACCGTGCTCCTGTTCAAGGGCGGAACGGATTTCAAGTTCAACCTGCAGATCACTCTGTGGCTGTGGTTCACCGTGCTGTTCGCGAATTTTGCCGAGGCCATGGCCGAAGGCCGCGGCAAAGCGCAGGCTGACACGCTGCGCAAAGCTCGCTCCGAAACTGTCGCCAATCGCATTCTGGGTAAAGATCAGGTTGAAAAAATTCCCAGCTCAAAGTTGCGGCTGGGGGATCTGGTGCTGGTTTCCGCCGGTGAACTCATCCCCTCCGACGGTGAGATCGTGGAGGGCGTTGCGTCGGTGGACGAGTCGGCGATCACCGGGGAATCCGCTCCTGTGATCCGCGAGGCGGGCGGAGATCGCTCGGCCGTGACCGGGGGCACGCGCGTGCTCTCCGATCAGATCCAATGCAGAATTACCGCGAACCCGGGCGAAACTTTCCTCGATCGCATGATCGCGCTGGTCGAAGGCGCGGAACGGCAGAAAACGCCCAATGAGATCGCGCTCAACATTCTTCTGGCGGGGTTGACCATTATTTTTCTGCTGGCGGTGGTCACGCTGCAACCGTTCGCGATCTATTCCGGTTCGCCGCAAACTGTTTTTGTTCTGGTCTCATTGTTGGTTTGTCTCATTCCTACGACGATCGGTGGATTGCTCTCCGCGATCGGAATCGCCGGGATGGACCGCCTGGTGCAGCACAACGTGCTGGCAATGTCGGGGCGGGCCGTGGAAGCGGCGGGCGACGTGAACACACTGTTGCTCGATAAGACCGGAACAATCACACTCGGCAATCGTCAGGCTTCGCAATTCATTCCAGCCCCTGGCGTGAGCGAAAAAGAATTAGCCGACGCGGCGCAACTCTCATCACTGGCCGATGAAACTCCCGAAGGGCGCTCGATCGTGGTGCTGGCGAAAGAAAAGTACGGACTGAGGGGCAGGGAACTCAGTGCACACGACGCGCGCTTCGTTCCGTTCACCGCGCAGACGCGCATGTCGGGCGTGGACCTGAACGGGTTTGAAATCCGGAAGGGCGCGGCTGAGTCCATTCAGAATTATATTTCTCAAAATGGCGGGCAGATGCCGCCGGAGGTAAAAGCCGCCGTGGAGCAGATTGCTCGCTCGGGCGGCACGCCGCTCGTGGTTGCGGAGAAGACTCGCGGCGCGCTGGGCGTGATCGAATTGAAGGACGTGGTCAAAGGCGGAATGACGGAGCGCTTCAACCATCTGCGCGCAATGGGAATCCGCACGGTGATGATCACGGGCGACAATCCGCTGACCGCCGCTGCGATTGCGAGGGAAGCTGGCGTGGATGATTTTCTCGCGCAGGCTACGCCGAAAGACAAGATGGACTTGATCCGGCGCGAGCAGGCCGAAGGCAAGTTGGTCGCGATGACCGGCGATGGCACCAACGACGCGCCAGCGCTGGCCCAGGCCGACGTTGGCGTCGCCATGAACACGGGAACGCAGGCCGCGAAAGAAGCCGGCAACATGGTGGATCTGGATTCAAATCCGACCAAGCTCATTGAGATCGTACAGATCGGCAAACAGTTGCTGATGACCCGCGGGTCGCTGACCACGTTCTCGATTGCGAACGACGTCGCTAAATACTTCGCCATTATTCCCGCAATGTTTGCGGGAACTTTTCCTGTGTTGAACGCACTCAACATCATGCATCTGCGGACACCGGAATCGGCGGTGCTTTCCGCCGTAATTTTCAATGCGCTCATCATTATTGCTTTGATCCCACTGGCCTTGCGCGGCGTGAAATACCGCCCCATGGGTGCGGCGGCGCTGTTGCGGCGCAATCTTTGGATTTACGGCGTAGGCGGAGTGATCATCCCATTCATTGGCATCAAGCTGATCGATATGATGATCACCAGAGTTGGGCTGGCGTAAGAGGTCGCATGAAAAAAAATCTTGTCACCGCAATCTTGATGACGCTGGCCACCACGGTTCTGCTCGGAATTATCTATCCACTCGTGGTCACCGGGTTGGCGCAAGTGTTGTTCCCGCAGAAGGCGAACGGACAGCTGATTAAGGCCAACGGAAAACTGGTGGGGTCGAAGATCATCGGCCAGGCCTTTGGTGGTCCCTCTTACTTTCATTCGCGGCCGTCCGCCGCGGGCTACGGCTACCAGGCGGACAATTCCAACGGAACTCAACTGGGGCCCACGAATCACCAGTTAACTGATCGCGTGAAGGCCGACGCCGCGGCTCTGCAGTTGGAAAATCCGAACACTCCGGTTCCGATCGACCTGGTGACTACTTCCGCTTCGGGCCTTGATCCTGACATCACTCCGGCGGCTGCTGCGTTTCAAGTACCCCGCGTGGCGAAAGCGCGCGGCATCAGCGAAGACGAACTCCGCAGCCTGGTCGCTCAACATACGCAAGGGCGCCAGTTTGGGTTTCTCGGCGAAGCGCGCGTGAATGTCCTGACGCTGAACCTCGAACTCGACAGCCGCTTTCCGAAGGCCAAACCGTAACAGGCTGCTCAAAACCAGATGGTCAACAAATTGGAGAAGTGTTCCTTCAGGAACATTGTGTACAGACTAAAGTGTATGTACAAATCAACCCGCTGTTGATTCTGTGACACTTAGCGGCGCGGCTGAAAGGTCTCCTTCGTCAAGGCTGGCCTGCAGGTCCAGTTTTTCTGCCGCCGACGAAACGCCAGGATCGCTCGACGAGGGGCGTCGCGGCGCAAAGCTGTGAAGCTGCCTTTTTTTCCTGCCTTCTTCAATCCCGCCGCATTGACGCCGATTTCATTGGCGGGCTATAGTGCTGGCCTGTCGTGCGACGCCTGCCTCGCGGCTGTCAGGGGTTGACCAGCACTTCCGATAACATGTTCCGCCAGGGAAAATCCCAATGACCAGCGCGCAGCGCCGCGTGGCCTCGCCGCGCGTAGTTTGCATCGCAGACCTCCGGCCCATTGCTTATCGGCAACTGCCGAAGTCCGTTTTTGATTATCTGGACGGCGGCGCCGAAGGCGAAGTCACGCTGCGTGAGAATTGTCGAGTGTTTGAGGACGTGACGTTCCGTTCGCGCCATGCCGTTGCGGTTCCGGCTTGCGACTTACACACGCGCGTGCTTGGCTTCGATCTTTCTCTGCCGTTCATGCTGGCTCCGGTCGGGTACAGCCGGCTGATGCATCCCGGCGGGGAAGTGACTGCGGCGCACGCCGCGGGCAATGCTGGAACCGCCTACATTCTCTCGACCATCTCCGGGCACAAATTGGAGGATGTGAAGGCTGCTTCTTCGGGTCCGGTGTTTTACCAGCTTTATCTCATGGGCGGGCGCGCCGCGGCCGAAGCTGGCATCGCAAGGGCGCGAGCGGCTGGCTTCTCGGCGTTGGTGGTCACGATCGATACGCCGGTGGCTGGAATCCGCGAACGCGACTTTCGCAACGGGATGAAGGAACTGCTCAGCGGCAGCCCGCTCGAAAAGATTCCGTATCTTCCGCAAATCCTTTCGCGTCCTGGTTGGCTTACGCGGTATCTGCTGGATGGTGGCCTGCCGACGCTTGCGAATGTGGTTGTTCCGGGCAAAGGTCCGCTGCCGCTTGTCGACGTCAGTGCGGCGCTGGCCGAGTCCACCGTGACCTGGGCGGATCTGCGCTGGATTCGTGAGCACTGGCAAGGGCCGATCGTAGTGAAAGGTGTGCTGACAGGGGACGATGCGCGTCGCGCGATCGACGAGGGCGCGGCGGCAATTTCTGTTTCGAATCATGGCGGCCGCCAACTGGATTGTCTTCCGGCTTCTTTGCGCGCACTTCCGGAGGTGGTCAAGGCGGTTAACGGCCAGATCGAGGTGTGGATGGACGGCGGCATTCGCCGCGGCACGGACATCATCAAAGCAATCTGCCTCGGCGCCCGCGCCGTGTTATGCGGGCGCGCTTACGCCTACGGTCTGGCCGCGGCGGGTGAAGCTGGCGTCAACCGCGCCATCGAGATTTTGCGCACCGACCTTGATCGGACGCTCAAGCTGCTCGGTTGTTCATCGATCTCAGCGCTGGACGGTTCTTATGTTAATTTTCCGAAGAGCTGGGAATGATTCGTCATGCAGTGGACACAGATCTACGATCCCGTCGGGCACTGGTGGCTCTCCACGCTGATCGCGGCCTTGCCGATCATCGTGCTGTTCGGCCTGCTGGCTGGATTCAAAGTGAAGCCCCACTGGTGCGCGATAGCCGGCGCTCTGACCGCAATGGCGGTCGCTATCGTATTTTTCAAGATGCCGCTGGCGCTGGCTGCGGTGAGTTTCGGCTACGGGGTTGCATTCGGTCTGCTGAAGATCGCCTGGATCGTTCTTGCCGCGGTGTATCTCTACGACATTTCCGTGGAGACCGGGCAGTTCGAGATCATGAAAGAGTCGGTCGCGGGAATTACGCCGGACCGCCGGCTGCAGGTTCTGCTGGTAGCGTTTTGCTTCGGAGCATTCATTGAAGGCGCGGCGGGCTTTGGCGCTCCGGTGGCAATCGCAGGCGCGTTCATGATCGGACTGGGCTTCAAGCCCTTCCACGCCGCGGCGCTGAATCTGATCGCCAACACCGCTCCGGTGGCATGGGGCGCGATCGGCACTCCAGTGCACGCGCTGGCGGCCGTGACCGCGCTGCCGGAATCCGATCTCAGCGCCATGATCGGGCGCATCCTTCCATTCACCGCGGTGATCGTTCCTTTTTGGCTGGTGCGCACCATGGTGGGATGGAAGGACACTTTCGAAGTCCTTCCGCCGATTCTGGTGGTTGGTTTCTCGTTTTCTCTTACACAATTCTTTTGGTCGAACTACGTGGACAGCAATCTCGTCGACATTATGGGAGGCGTGGTATCGATTATCGCGCTGGTCACATTTCTCCGCTTCTGGAAGCCGAAACGAATCTGGCGCTTCGATTACGACGACAATGCGCCGGCGCTTCCGCCGCCCACGGGAAAAACCAGCGACCAGATGGGCGGCGAATGGGCTGCCGAGCAATTCGATGGATACGTCAAGACGCGTAGCCACACCGGCGCACAAGTCTGGAAAGCGTGGATGCCTTTTGCCGTTCTGTCGCTCTTTGTTTTGCTTTGGGGATTGCCTTCGGTCAAGCTCGCGATGAACCGGGCGACCACGCCGGCGTTCCGAGTGGTGCTTCCAGATGGCAAAGTACGGCCGGGCGCGCCGGGGTGGGATGTTCCTTACCTGCACAATGCCGTTTATCGCGCCGCGCCGATTGTGAGCAAACCCACCCCGGAGCCGGCGCGCTACGATTTCAATTGGCTCTCTGCAACGGGAACGGGGTGTTTTCTCGCAGCCGTTGCTTCCGGGCTTTTGCTTGGATTGGGCCCGGTGCGGCTGCTGAAAATCTTTGGCAAGACCCTGGTGCGTATGCGGCTGGCCATGGTCGCGATCTCATTCATGCTGGGGCTGGGCTTTGTGACGCGCTATTCGGGGCTGGACGCCGTGCTGGGTTTGGCATTTACGCGCACGGGATGGTTCTATCCTTTCTTCGGGACGTTTCTGGGCTGGCTGGGTGTCGCCCTCACGGGAAGCGACACTTCCTCGAACGCGCTCTTCGGGAGTTTGCAGCGCATTACATCGCAGCAACTCGGGATCGATCCAGTTCTGATGTGCGCGGCCAACAGCGCGGGCGGAGTGATGGGGAAAATGGTGGATGCTCAATCGATTACGATTGCGACGGCAGCCACCGAGCAGGTCGGCAACGAAGGCATTATTTTCCGCTTCGTGGCGTGGCATTCGGTGGGGCTGGGGGCGATCGTGGGAATTATCGTTTTGCTCTACGCCTACCTGTTCCAGGCCTTCGTGCCTCATGGGTTGCATTTTGTGAAATGAGCGAAGTCTCGCCGCGAATTCGTCCGGTCCCAATAAATGGGCAAGATTCTTATAGAAGTCTGCGTCGACTCAATCGCCTCTGCTTGCTCCGCGGAGTGCGGCGGAGCTGGACGCATCGAGCTATGCAGCAGCCTGTTTGTGGGCGGCGTAACACCGAGCACCGGCCTCATTGAGTTGGCGCGGAAAAAGGTTGAAATCGGTCTGCATGTGATGATCCGGCCGCGCGGCGGCGACTTCTGTTACGACGATGATGAATTCGAAGTCATGCGGCGCGACATCATTGGCGCGAAACAGTCAGGCGCGGACGGAGTCGTCTTCGGAATTCTGGACCTAGATGGACATGTGGATGTGGAGCGCACCCGCCAGTTGATTGAATTGGCGCGACCGCTGACCGCGACCTTTCACCGGGCATTCGACATGTCGGCGGATTTATTTCGGGCGCTCGAAGATGTTTGCTCCGCAGGAGCGGACCGGATTCTCACGTCGGGTGGGCAACAAACCTCAGTGCTCGGACGCGAGATGATCACTCGCCTGGTGGGAGCGGCCAACGGCAGAGTTATCGTCATGCCCGGTGGCGGCATCCATGAGCACAACGCAGCTGATCTCATCCAAAAAACTGGCGCGCGCGAAATTCATGCGGGGCTTCGCAGTTCTGTCCAGAGCGCGATGCGTTACCGAAATCCGCAAGTGAGTATGAGCGGGGCGCGAGACGGCGAGTACCTTCGGTTCCACGTGCTGGAAGAGAGTGTGCGGAGTCTGCACCGCGCGATCGTAAACTTGTAGAGCGCTTCGCTGAGTCGATATTGTCCGGCGGCTGGTTCGCATTTCAAGCGAGAGCGAGCGCCGCATTCTGCTATATTGGCCTCTCTCGGAGGTCACTTCCATGTCTCGGATCGTGCGCTGCGGCCTGATTCAGGCTCATAACGTTCTGGGCAGCAGCCACTCGCTGCCAGAGATCAAGAAAGCAATGATCGACAAGCATCGCAAGTTGATCGCCGAAGCGGCGCGAAACAAAGTGCAAGTGCTATGCCTGCAGGAACTGTTTTACGGTCCTTATTTTTGCGCGGAGCAGGATGTCCGCTGGTATGAACTAACTGAACGAGTGCCCGAAGGACCTACCACAAAGTTGATGCAGAAGCTTGCCGCGAAGCATCGCATGGTGATTGTGGTCCCTGTCTACGAAGAGCAGATGCCCGGTTTGTATTTCAACACCGCAGCGGTGATCGACGCGGACGGGCGTTACCTGGGCAAGTATCGCAAGCATCACATTCCGCACGTGCATCCTGGATTCTGGGAAAAATTTTATTTCACGCCGGGTGACATGGGATATCCCGTCTTCAATACGAAGTACGCGCGCGTGGGAGTCTATATCTGTTATGACCGTCATTTTCCGGAAGGGGCGCGAGTGCTGGGATTGAACGGGGCAGAAATTGTTTTCAATCCATCGGCCACAGTCGCGGGCCTCTCAGAGTATTTGTGGGAATTGGAGCAACCCGCGCACGCCGCTGCCAACGGCTATTTCGTCGGTGCGATCAACCGCGTAGGAACAGAGAAACCCTGGAACATCGGCGAATTTTATGGCAAGAGCTATTTCTGCAATCCGCGCGGCAAGATTTTTGCCCAGGCCAGCCGCGACAAAGATGAAGTGCTGGCGGCGGACCTCGACCTTGACATGATTCAGGAAGTAAGAAGAGTCTGGCAGTTTTTCCGCGACCGCCGTCCCGAGACCTACGGCCCGCTGACCGCGCAGACCGGGCAGTCGGCGGCCGCTGACTGACCGCGAGCAAATTCACGGCGGCCACTACCAATGACGACGATCGCGCGACAGTCGCAGCCCTCTCGAATCGAATCCAGCCCACTCTATAACCCCGACCTGGCGCCCGCGACCAGCGACCGCCGCACCTGGGGCACCTACAACTTTGCCGCGCTGTGGGTGTCGATGTCGGTGAACATCCTTACTTATATGCTGGCTGCGAGCCTGATCCAGGGAGGGATGAACTGGAAGCAGGCGGTGGTGACGGTGTTTCTCGGCAACAGCATCGTACTGATTCCGATGCTGCTCAACTCGCATCCTGGGGCGCGCTACGGAGTGCCGTTTCCAGTGTTGGCGCGTGCGTCGTTCGGAGTGTTAGGAGCGAATATGGCCGCGGTGCTGCGCGCGCTGGTGGCGTGCGGCTGGTTCGGCATTCAGACCTGGATCGGCGGAGAAGCGATCAGCACTCTTGTCGGAGTGTTGGCGCCTGGCTGGGCCCACTTCGCGCATAGCACGGCGATTTGTTTTCTGGCTTTCTGGCTCATCAACCTGGCCGTGATTTTGAAGGGCATCGAATACATTCGTTTCCTGCAAGGCATCAGTGCGCCGATTCTTCTGGGTGTCGGCCTGCTTCTGCTGGCATGGGCTTACCACGCTGCGGGCGGCTTCGGTCCCATGTTGGCTGCGCCTTCGCGATTTACAAGTTTCCCGGCGTTCCTCAAGTTTCTGGTTCCGGCGTTGAACGCGACTGTCGGATTTTGGGCCACGGTCTCTCTCAACATTCCGGATTTCACGCGCTTTGCACGAAGCCAGCGGCAGCAAGTGATTGGGCAGGCGCTCGGATTGCCTACCACCATGACGCTTTATTCGCTGATTGGAATCCTGGTGACTTCGGCGACGGTGGTCATCTATGGGACCGCGATCTGGGATCCGGTGCAGTTGCTCAGCAAGTTCCATTCGCCACTCGCGGTTGTGATGTCCTTGCTCGCGATTCTGTTGGCCACGCTCAATGTGAACATCGGAGCCAATGTGGTTTCTCCAGCCAACGATTTTTCTAATCTGTGGCCGCGCAAAATCAGTTTCCGCACAGGTGGAGTGATCACCTGCTTCATGGGCGTGGCGATGATGCCGTGGAAGCTGCTTGCGAGCTATGGAACGTTCATTTTCGGATGGCTGGGCGGCTACGCGGCATTCCTCGGTCCGGTGGCGGGGATTATGATTTGCGACTACTTCGTGATTCGCAGGCGTGTATTGATCGTCGACGATCTATACCTGCGGAGTGGAATCTACGAATACTCGCGCGGCTTCAACTGGCTCGCGGTGATCGCTCTGGCGGCAGGCGCAGCTACGGCGCTGGTGGGGCTGGTGATTCCGTCGCTGCGCGTGCTTTATGACTATTCGTGGTTCGTGGGCTTCGCAGTGTCGTTCGCGGTTTACTACTCGCTGATGAGATTGCGCGGTGAGGTGAAGATTCTGCAGCCGGAAATATCTTCGTAGCGTCGGGTTGATCCGCGGCGTCCAGCACAGCATCTCTTACGTCTTGAACGAAGGTAAAATTTCTTTCCTGTAGGTTTCCAGAGTGTCTTCCTCTTCGCCGCACATCAGATAAATGTTGAATTGCGTCACTCCCACGCTCGCCAGCTTGCGAAGCTTTTCGCGATGAGCTTCGACGGGGCCGACTAAGCAGAAGCGATCGACGACTTCATCGGACACGAACTTCGAATGGTCGCTGTCGACTTCGCAGTGTTCATGGTAATCGTAGTGGCCTTTGTTGGTGATGTAGGAGGTTAACGCTGGCGGCAGTTCTTCCGGCTTGTAGCGTGAGACCAGATCGACTACGTGGTTTGAAACCAGCGCCGGAAACCAACGTACATGCTCGCGAGCTAACTTCAAATCATCCGAAACCCACACCGGCGCGGCTGACATGACTTCGATCGTGCTCGGATCTCGCCCCACCGACTCCGCGCCTTTTTTCACGAAACCGAGGCACCACTCAATCAGATCGGGATCGGCGAACTGCAGGATGACGCCGTCAGCAACTCTGCCTGCCGATTCCAAAACTTTGGGACCGTACCCTGCGATCCATGCGGGAGGCGAACCAGTCGCCCAGGAGATGCGCGTGGGCTGGCCTTCATACTCGGTCTCGCGGCCGGCGGTGAGATCGCGAAAAGTTTTCACCGCCTGCTCAAGCTGTGACCACGATACGGGCCTCTTGCCCAAGACGCGACGCGAGCTGTCGCCGCGGCCAATGCCCAACTGCATGCGTCCATGCGAAATCAGGTTCAGCGTGGCAAACAGGCTCGACGTAACCGTCAGGTCGCGAACCGCCGGATTCGTCACGCACGTGCCAAGGCGCATGTTCGTCGTGTTCGTGGCCATCAGCGTGAGCAGAGGGTAGGGCTCCAGCCACAGCACGTGCGAATCGAAGACCCAGCCGTATTCAAAGCCAGCGGCCTCGGCCTGGCGCGTGAGCGCGACGATGCGCTCCACGGGCATGTCAGGCTTGATCGTGAAACCAAATTTCACCTTGCCTCCTCGCCCGTCGTTCAAACGAATGAGCAAACCGAATCAGCAGCAGCGGAATCAACACCAGAGGTTCGGCAGTTTAGCATAAAATGCGTTCTCTACGGCCAGGAGGGGAGCGTCATGGGCTTTGACACCATCATCGCGAACGGGCGTGTGGTCACGGCGACCGACACGTTCACGGGCGATGTAGCAATTACGAAAGGCAAGATCGAAGCCCTGGGGCTCAGCTTGCCGCGGGAAAACGCCGGAAAGATCATCGACGCTGCAGGACGATATGTTTTTCCCGGCGGCATCGACGTGCATACCCACCTCGATATGCCGTTCGGAGGCACCACCAGCGCCGACGATTTCGAAACCGGCACGCGGGCCGCGGCCTTCGGAGGCACGACGTGCCTGATCGATTTTGCGATTCAATACAAAGGTCAGACGCTTCGTACTGCATTAGACACCTGGATGAAAAAGGCTTCCGCGCGGGCAGTGGCCGATTATTCGTTTCACTGCATCATCACCGACCTTGCCGACGCGCAGCTTGAAGAAATGAATGCCCTGGTGCGCGAGGGCGTGACCAGTTTCAAGCTGTTCATGGCTTACCCTGGCGTCTTCATGCTCGATGATGGCAGCATTTTCAAGGCATTTCAGGCCACTGCCAAGAATGGCGGGCTGGTCTGCATGCATGCGGAGAATGGCAGCGCCATCGACGTGATCGTGCAACAGGCCTTGGCTGAAGGGAAGAGAGCGCCGAAGTATCACGCCCTCACTCGCCCGACGACGGCGGAGGCGGAAGCCACATCGCGAGCCATCGCGCTGGCCGAAATGGCTGGGGCACCTGTCTACATTGTTCACCTCAGCTGCAATGATGCTCTCGAGAAAGTTCGCGAGGCACGCGATCGAGGCCTGCCCGTCTATGCCGAGACCTGTCCGCAATATTTATATTTGTCGCTCGAAAATATGGATGTGCCCGGTTTCGAAGGAGCCAAATATGTTTTCACGCCGCCGCTGCGCGAGAAGTGGCATCAGGAGAAATTGTGGCAGGGGTTGACGCGCGACCACCTGCAAGTGGTTTCCACCGATCATTGCCCGTTCTGCTTCAAGGAGCAAAAAGAAATGGGGATCGGCGACTTCACCAAAATTCCCAATGGCGGGCCGGGAGTGGAACACAGGATGAGCCTGATTTATTCCGGCGGCGTTGCCGGGGGACGTTTCAACGTCAACCGGTTTGTGGAACTGGTTTCCACCACGCCCGCAAAACTTTTTGGATTGTATCCCCGCAAGGGAACGATCGCGGTAGGCAGCGACGCCGATCTCGTAATTTTTGATCCGAACCGCAAGCACACGATCAGCGCCAAGTCGCATCACATGCGCGTGGACTATTCGATGTTCGAGGGGATTGAAGTCACGGGGATGCCTGACGTAGTGCTCTCCCGCGGTCGCGTGATTGTCGAGAATGAAAAGTTTCTGGGGCGACCTGGGGCCGGCGAGTTTCTTAAGCGATCGACCTACACGCAACCTTAGTCCGAATCCAAATCCGGAGGCATTCTGGGCCGAGCTAAGGTGCGGGCTCCAACTCAATTTTCTTTGCTTCCCGATCCAGCTTCGTAATGCGAAAGCTGCGAACTTGACCGGCCTGCAGCGCTTCCGGCTTCGACTTTGTGTTGCTCTCTCCACCCTTCCAGCGATTCTGCAACATGGAACTGAGCGACGAGAGATCGGCTTTTGCCGTGGTTGTTTTCTCTTCTGCTGCCGGAGCTTGGACGGCAATGTGGCACGTGCCCTGGATTCCTTCTCCCAGCTCCACACTCGCCTTCCGGCCCAGAATTTCGATCACCCGACCCGACACAACATCTTTTTCCTGGTGCTCGGCCATATACTCGTCAATGCTGGTCGGAACCAGTTGCTTGATCCCCAGGCGCAGTCGCCGTTTTTCGGCGTCAACCTCGAGCACTTGCGCTTTCACGGATTGCCCAACCTTCAGCACGTCTCCGGGATGTTGAATGCGTTTCTCGGCGCTGAAATCGCTGATGTGAATCATGCCCTCGACGCCCTCGACGAGTTGAACAAATGCGCCGAACTTGGTGAGGCTGAGCACGGGCCCTTCAATCGTCGATCCCACCGGGAATTGCTGCGCCACCGTTGCCCAGGGATCTCCCAGCGCCTGCTTGAGTCCCAACGAAATGCGGCGTTCGCCCATGCTCACCGCCAGAATCACGGCCTCTACAGTGTCGCCGGGCTTCACGACCTCTGCGACACTTCTCACCTTCCTGGTCCACGACATTTCCGAGATGTGGATGAGGCCTTCAATCCCCGGCTCCAATTCCACAAACGCGCCGAAGTCAGCAACGCGTGTGACGATGCCACGCACGCGTTCTCCCGCGACATACTTTCCCGCCGCTGCATCCCAGGGATGCGGCTGAAGCTGCTTCATGCCGATAGAAATGCGCTTCTTGTCAGGATCAACTTTCAGAACCACGGCGTCGATCTCCTGCCCCACGGAGAGCACGTCGGCTGGTTTGCTCACGCGCTGCCAGGAAATGTCAGAAACGTGCAGCAGAGCGTCGACTCCGCCGATGTCGACAAACGCGCCGTAGTCCATCAGGCTACGGACCGTTCCATGCACCGGCTCGCTCTCTTTCATTGCCGAATAGCGGCGCTCTTTAGTGGAGCGTTCTTCCTCTTCAGCGATAGCGCGATGATCCACCACCACATCTTCTTCGGTTACATCCAGTTTGGTAATGCGGCAGCGAATTTCCTGTCCGACTAGCTTCTCCATCTGCGTAGCGTCCCGAGCTCCGCTGCGCGAGGCTGGCAGAAACGCCCGAACTCCCACATCCACGCTCAGCCCGCCCTTGACCATGCCGGTGACCGTGCCCATGATCGTTGCTTTCTCGGTGAAAGCTTTCTCCAGCGACTCCCAGTCGGTGGGGCGCACCACCTTGCCGCGGGAAAGTTCGTAGTAGCCTTCCGGACCGCGGCCTTTGATATTGACCAGAAACTTATCGCCGGGCTTTACCTTTTCGCCGGCGTCCAGAAATGTCGCGAGCGGCAGTATGCCCTCACTCTTGAAACCGATATCGAGGAAAACGGAATCGGCAGACACCGCTATAACCGTGCCTTCCCGGCCTCGGCCCGCGTCGTTACCTTTGCGGTGGCTCTGTTCGTACTGGGAAAAAATCGCGCCAAATGATTCTTCAGCTGGCTGGTTTGAAGGGACCACGCTCGGCTGGACGACGTTCGGCTGGACGACGTTCGGCTTGACCTCGTTGGGCTGGACTTGGTTGTGCTGAGCTTCGGGAGCGCTTGCTTTGGACATGAAAGTTACCGCGGCCTCATTCAGGTGAGATTGCAATCAGAATAACACTGCGGCGCGTCTGGCGTTGAGTGGGAGAATTCGAAGGATGACCGGGTTCCTTGGCCCGCCCGCACCATTTGGATTCATCAAACTTTAACATGCCATTAACATTCGCCGGCATTTTCGAGTGCCATAATTTCCCGCTTGCATTCAGCATTTTCTGGAGTTGTCGGCAAAATGAAGCGCGTGATCGCTGCGATTTTCCTGTCCGCCCTGTGCGCGGTCCTGGTGAGTTGTTCGGGCAGCAAGGCGGCGACGGGGAACCCAGCCACGCCGAGCGTTGCCGGATCCTGGGAGTTCCTCGCGATTTCCAACAATGGCGGAGCCACAACCGGGGTTGAAGTGGCCCTGCAGGAAGGGGAAATTCTGGTCGACGGCATGAGTGAGCCCAGCGGCAATGTCTCGGCCACGGGAGTCAATCAGATCACTTTTGTCTGCATCAATTCAAGCACCGGCGACATCACCTCGTTCGGCGGAAACTGCGTCGGGCCGTCGGGAACCTGTTCCGCTGCAGGAGTCAACAGCCTCAGCGGTAGTGCGGACTCAATCGGGGGTCCGTTTACTTTTACCTATACCGAAAGCGGCAACGCATTCACCGTGACCGGCATGCTGGGTTCCGACGGTCAAAGCCTGGTGAACGGGACCTACGCGGAGCAGACTGGCAGCGGTTGCGTGGACAGCGGCTCGGTGACGGGTTTGCTGGTACCCAAGTTGACGGGAACCTACACCGGACAGATGACGTTACCGGACGGCACTGCTGACACCGTTACTGCAACCTTAAGCGAGAGCTCCGGCGTCCTGACGGCCGGTATTGTGGGCAGCGCGCCCGAGGTCACGAATTTCAGCCTGAGCGGACCGGTGACGGGTAACGCGTTCGCGTTGCAGGGCCAGTTCAACGGCCAGCCGGTTACTTATAACGGCTACTATGAGGTGACTCATAATCTTCCGTCTGTCTATTTTGTGAATTCCACCGACAGCGCAAACCCCGGCTACGCCGGCACCCTCACCCTGCAACAGCAGTAAGCGTATCTTTCCGGCCCGGAGCCGGTTGGCTGTGATTAAAGCCCCGAATTTAACTTGCCGTTAACATTCGTGTGATATTCGTGTAACTCGCTCCGGCTAATAATTGTTCCGGACCATCCGCCACCCTTGTCCAGGGGAATCTTCCGCGAGGATAACTTCATGCTTCGTTCTCTACGCACTACGTTGATGGTTGGCCTGTTGCTTCTGCTCGGGATTTCCTCGGCGACGGCGAATTCCAACCCGTCGGCGGAATTCCTGAACTTTGGGGGGCTGCAGAACATGCAGCAGGTGGGTAATACCTACAGCGGAGTTAGCTTCTCGTCGAACTTTCTCGTGCTGCATCCGGTGGGTCAAAACGGAAGTGGAGCGTTTGCGCCCGATCCGACTCAGTCGCCCATTATTTTTATCAATGGCGTGACGGGCGCGCCGGCGACGGGCATCATCAATGTTGCGGCTGGCTTCAGCACTGGCATCCAGTTTTTTTTCACGGCTGGGTTCAGTGAAAGCGTCACAATCTGGAGTGGCTACAACGGGACCGGCACCGTGTTGGCGACATTGGCGCTTTCTCCCAACAATCTTCCGTGCACTGGCTTTCCCAGCTACTGCAACTGGACATCGGCAAGCCTCGGTTTTTCCGGGACGGCGAAGTCCGTGACCTTTTCGGGGCCCGCGAACGGATTCGGGATTGCGGACATCACGCTGAATTCTACGACCTCCGCCATTCCCGAACCTTCGTCGATCTACATGCTGGCGACTGGGCTGGGTGTGATGGGCTTCGGTGGTATTCGCCACTTCTGGAAATGACGACCAGAAAAACGGGTCATGGAATTTGCTCTTTGGTTTCAATGACTTATCTGTAAGCTATTGAAAACAACCGCGACTCAAATGCGGACGTTGTTCCCGGTTGGCGCGATGTGCTTTGTTTTCATTGTGGAAATTTCTAAATTGCTGAAAACAGACGATCGCGTTGCGGTTCACCCATCGTCGATGGCGGGCGAGGCTGCGCACAGGATGGCCCTGGGGCGCACAGAATCGCCTTGTGATCGCGTTTCGTCCCTCAGGTCGACCCCAAGTATGTTTCCAGCATGGGCGGGCTTAAATCGCTTCTAAACGCAAAATCGCCGTAAGTGATTGAAAATTTCTGTAACTTGTTGCAATTATCTGGAAGCTATTGAAAAGGCTGATGAAGGGATTCGCATCGGTGGCACTGGCCGACTAAAGGCCGGCCGCTGGCGCGGCCGTGGCGGGCAAGAGTGCCCGCCCTACAGTTTTCTTCTACTGTTCTGCTACTACCACTGACGGGTGCAGGTTGGTGGGCGATTCGTCAATGTAGAATACCGCGCTGCCATTCGTCACCGACACGACTCCGCCGCCGAACTGGCCCGTGCCGTTCGAGTTGACCGAGTAAGAGCCACTGAGCGACTGGTTCGGCATCAGAAGATAACAAACGCTTTGTGGAACACAGAACTGAGTTGTATCGCCGTAGCTCACATCCTGGATGAATGGCAGGGAAGTGCCGGGGGTTTGTCCGAGACTTCCAGTGGTTGAGTTGGTTCCACTGGGGCTCGCGTACACATCGCCTTCGAGATTCGGCACCAGCGGATCAAGACTCTCGGCGGTTCCGTAGCTAAAGTTTCCCGAGACATAGAGGTTGATGAACGGCGGCGGCGGAGCCAGAGACAGAGTTTGGAACTCCAGGATGCCGTCCTGCGCGCTGGCGTCAGTGCCTACCAGGAATCCAGTGACGCAGTCGGCAGGTGCGCTGCAGTTGGTGCGGGACAAGGTCGACGCCGCGGGAATGACATATGCAATGAAGGGATGGGCGCCGAGATTCTGACCCTGGCCTGCGACGAACACAGTTCGCCCCGACGCTGGGTCCACGCTATAGCCGCCGGAGATCGCGGTCGTAGCCAGGGTGCCGGCCTGGTCCTCGTACTCTGTACCAGACACAGCGCTAACCCCGTCGAAGGTGAGCGCGCCTATGCTCACATCCGGAGCGCTCGAGGTGAGCCCGCCAATCCGAAAAATGTGGCTGTTCTCGAGCGAAGCGTTGGTAAAAGAAGCAGCGGTCGTGATGGCCTCCCCGCCGATGATCGGTTGGCTTGCGCTGAGCGAGTCGGTGGATGCGATGATGGCCTCGTTTGCGCTGACCATGTAGAGAGCCTGATCCAAACTGATCGCTCCGCCGTTCAAGCGTAGGTTAGCCGTCCACCGCCCATTGGAAGACCCATAAGTGGCGTCGATGGCGTATCCTCCAGTGCCGCCGGTCAGCTGAGACGCAAGCGAGCCCGCATCGTCGATGTCACTGGCAATCGACTTGAGGCTGCCGGAGGTGGCATTGAGAGATCCCGCCATGGCGTAGTGTTTTTTGGCTGCATCGCCGCCGCTCAGGCCGAACGCGTAGGGCCCGCTCAACCCGCCGGAGAAACTAGATGTATCTTGCGCGCGCAATATGCCGGAAGCCCGCGTTCCCTGGCCGGTATTGTCGTCAAATTCGATGATGTGTCCTGTGGTGTAGGTTCCCGCTGGCTGGCTGGTTAGGGTAGCGCCGCAGGCCTGGTTGCTGGTTGAGGTCACTCCATTCACGTTGAAATGGTTCGTGCAACCACCCAGTGTGAAGCTAAATGCGGTGGTTCCCGCGGGCACTCCGTTATTGGCGAGATACAAAGTCATGCAACCGCGGCTGTAGTCGGGAGTGACTCCTCCGTTCAGTGTGGCTGACTCGGTGCCGACTACGTACCAACTTTGTTGCGCCTGCGTGTTTTGAATCGTCAGGTATTGATGGCCGCTGGCGCCGCCGCGGGTTATATCTTCCACTCCGCCGGTTACATTCCCGTTGCCATCCAGGGTGACGCTTCCGGCGATGACCACTGGCCCATTCGCGTCGAAGCCGTGTAGCAGGAAAGCGACGGGCCCCTGCAGGTAAGCATTGGGCGGAATGGAATTGATGCTCGGGGCTTGATTGGCTTGCGAACAAGAGACCAGCGGAAAGTCCGACATGTTGGCCAGGCTCACATAGCTCGCTGCGGGATAAGGCTGCTGGCTGTCATAGATTTGAAATTGCGTGTAATAGCAGCCCGGATTCGTGTTTCCGTTGCAACCGTTTTGTGAAAGTTCGGAGCCAACACTTGGCTGGCCGGAAATGACCGCGTAATTCGACGATGAAAACGAAGGGCAAGTGAAATTCGGCGCCGTCAGCGAATTCAACTCCAGGCCCGGTGGAAGCGTGGAACCGGGCACTCCGTTCGCCGGACTCTGACACCAGAAGTAAGGCGGCTCACCTCCCGAGGAAACCAGCGCGGTCGGCGGGTAAGGTACGCCTTGATCTCCGTTTTGCGGGTCGTTGTAGGAACTGGGATAGTTGGGAATCTGAACCTGGAGGGCCTGTGGAAGCACCACTACATTCAACATTACTTGCGCACACGGAGCAGGCTGCGCGGTTGGATCGCAGTTGGCCGGCGCAGTCGAGTCTGCGACCGTGAGAGTGAACGTGGAGCAACCGGACGAAATCGGTTTGCCCTGGATGACCGCGTCTAACTGGCTGGTATTTCTGTCGACGGCGGTACCGAGCGAGAGTCCATTGGGAAGCGAACTTGCGCCGGACGCGATCTGCCAGGTATAGGGAGGCACACCGCCGGTCGCGACAATGGGGCCGACCGTGGCCAAGGTTCCTGCTTGTGCAATCCCGTTGGCTCCCGTGGGACCGTTGCCTGGTGGCAGGACCAGAGTGCCGGCAGGAGGACAGCACGTGGTGACTCCTGTAGCGCATCCTGGGCCAGCTTTCGGGCCGTAGGAATAGTTTGCCGCATTTGTAATCGCAACCGGGGCAACTATCACAACGACAAGCTCCACAGACTGGTTCGTAGCGTCTGTAGCCACGACCTCATCCTCAAGACTTGAAGTGTTATGACAAGGCTGGGGCTCAGAGGCTGGAGTTGGAGCGTTATAGATAACCGTAGTTGCCGTTGGCTGAGTCAGAGTGCCTGCGGGCCTGGGCTCCCCGCATGCGCTGATCAGACTCCAGGTGACATTTTCGCTGACGGTGACACTCAGCGTCTGACTCAGTTCGATCGTAGTGGTCGCGGTTGGGGACGTGAAGCGCAGCCCGGTCTGGCCACCGCCGCGGTTCGAACTGGAACTCGAACAGCTTGTGGCCAGCCAGCACAACCACAGGCAAATGCACAGGAAACATCGATTAGAACGGCCGCTCGCGACCACCAAACCCTCCCTGAAAACAAGCTTCTCGATACAAACCACGAAGGCGAAAACAAAGACGGAGACAGAGGCAACTTCACGGCCGCGAAGAATTATTCCCGCTCTGCGCGGCGTTGCCCTTGGCCATCGATACAGTTCCTGGCCTGGCGCCCGGCTTGCCCGATCCCTGCACTCTGGTCTTGATCCAGGTGAACAATCTCCCCTGACCCTCTCTGCCCGTGAGGTCGGACACGGATTCGAAGCGCACCACCTCGGCCTGTTTCGGAGCTGCGGCCTTGATGCTTTCCTTGCACTCGATCGGAATAGAAGTATTCTGCCGCACCTGCAGCACTCGAACCGGGACTTTCAAATCCGGCAACCATTTGACAGGATCCAAGGGAGCGACTTTCTTCAGAAACTCGGGCTTCAGATATTCGGCGCGGTCCGGGTCGTCCTGGATGCGCGAAGATTTCGCCAGAAAGTCTGGCCAGTCGCCCCAGGGCTCAAGCGTGTCGACGGCTTTGATGCGCGGGTCAGCGGCTGCGGCCAGGATTGCGATGGCGCCTCCCGACCCTTCGCCGAACATTCCGATGCGATCCATGTCGACGTCGCCACGCTGGGCGAGATAGTCGAGGATGAACTTTACATCGTGCACGGTGCTGCCAACGGATTCCTGTAACTCGCTGACAAACCACTGTTTCATGGGACGGTCGTGAAAGCGTTGGCCACTGAGAGCCGAGACAAAGCCGACCGCCGCTACTCCGCCACTGGTCACGCGCGCCGCCCAGCCATCGAGCTTGAAGCGATCCGTATCCTGATTGTCTCCGTAGAGGTAGAGCACCGCCGGCGGCTTCTTCACGCCGTTGGGAAGAATAATCCACAAGTCGATCGGATCACCCGGGCGCCACTTTACCCGAACCAGCATCCGAGTGAACGTCGGTTTCTCCTCTGTTAAGCCAACCAGCGGTTCCTCCGGTTGCAACTTGCTGGCGCCGATCGCGAGCGAACTCCAATCCTCTTGAATCGTCTCGTACAGCGGCCTCATGGTTTTTGGGTCAAGGCCAGGGGGCAAAGTGGGCCGGGTTGAATCTGGCGCCGGTTGCGACGTTGTCGCCTGTGAAGGCGCGGGTGCGGAAACAGATGCAGCCGGCTTCGCATCAGGCGGTTGAGTCTGCTGCGCGAACCCGCTGGCAGCGATGGAACAAACGAAGATTGCGTGGCAGAGAAATGAAATATGGCCCATGAATGAATTGCGAGACTGCATCGAAGACTCCCGAAAGAAAAAATTTCAGCCGCGTTCTGAAAAGGCCTGTACAAAAAACGACCGGGGAAACGAGGAGCAAATCGCGCCCCTCGCTTTCCCCAGCCATGCCAGACCAGACCACACCAAACCAGCCCAGACCACACCAAACCAGCCCAAACCCAATTCAATCCAAACCAATCGAATCGAATCGAATCGAATCGAATCGAATCTCTACTTACTGGTGCAGGCCGTAGATTTCATTCGGATAAGTGCGGCCATTGATGACCACGCCGCCGAAATCCGCGTTGAAGTCGACATCAGACTGCACGGTCAGAACTGAGCCGCCCATGTCGCCCCCGAGATCAACCAGGCAAGTCTTGCTCCCGGAGGTCCCGCCGGTAATGTTGACGCCGGTGAAAACGCCAGCACAGGCTGTGTGTCCGTTGTTAGGATCGACTAAGGACTGCTCGTAATGCGAACGGAACACGCCCAGGTTCAGGTCGCCCTTCGGAAGACTTCCGCCTTGGGTGTAGGGCAGCCCCGTGATGCCGCTGAGAAACGGAACGAAGTCTGAAAGTTGCTCGGCCGAGCCCGGCGCTGCTTCCAACTGGGCGTAGGAGAGCACGTTAATGACGCCTTCCGGCGTCTGCTGCGTCGAACCTACGTTTTCGAAGGTTACGAGCCGAAGCAGCGACCACAGGGGGTAGCTGCCATCGTAGACATGGGTGAAGGGAATCTGCTGGCAGGGGAAAGTGTATCCCGAGACCTTCTGGATCAACCCGCACTGCGGGAGGTTGTAAGCGCCGTTAGGATTTGGGGTTGTGTCGAGAGCGCCACCTGGGGTTACGAACAAAGGATCGATCCCGTCCACTGTGAGGTAATGACCCACATAGGTAGAGCAGGTAACGTCGCCGTTGGTTTCAGTACCGGAGCAGCCCGAGGCGGCCGGCTTGAAGTTGCCGTAGCCCCAGAATGCGTAGCCAATGCCGTCGACAACCTGGCTGCCGCCGGTGTTGTCCTGGCCAAGGGTCGCCGCGACTTCTTCGCTCGATCCAACCGAGCGAAGATGCAGGCCCTTGGTGGTACCGGTGCCGCAGGCGCTGGTGTGAACCAGAAGCGGATCACCGCATTCCGCGGTGCCGTCCGGAGCAGCATTCGAGTTGCCGGGGCAGCCGCTTCCAGTATTGAAGTTGAACGCCGGACCATCGGCGCCTGCCGTTGTTCCCAGGTTGCCGCGCAGGTCGATCTCCTGGCTGCTTTCGTCATCGCTGATCCAAGTGAGGTCGCTGATGGTTGACTGCTCAATTGCCTTGGTTGCGCTGCCGCTGGTAATGCGTACTCCGGTGAATTCAAACGTGTTGTAGGTTCCGGAGAGCGGTTCGCGAATGATTACCTGGATTGGTTGGCCCGCTCCCGCGACGGAGCCGGCATACGCGGCCGGCGTGGGAGAGGTGGCCAGAAGGTCCCCGGTGCAGGAATTCGTGCCGTCGAAGACATGGGCCAGCACCTTGTGATTGATGTTCTTATGCAGGTAGCTGCCGTCGCTTTGTAAGGTACCGAAGCCGAGGTTCGCGGTGTCGGCATTGTTTACAAGAACGATCTGAGGCGATGCTCCGATGCTCAGAGTGGTATAGCCTGGAACGGCTGCAGCAGTGTACGGATCGACCTTCAGAGAAAAGTTCAGGGGGTAAAACACCGCCTTCTTGCCGAAGGAGTCATAGATGGGGCAGCCCACCGTTTTGGTCCCGGTGCCTGTCGAGCCGCATGCCGACTGGTTGTAGCCAAGGCCGGCCATACCGTTGGTTGTGTTATAGGAACTCAACGCGCGAGTCGTGGCGTAAAGGCCGTCCTCGGGACGAATGTCCGTGTGGGCCACGTTGAAGTAGCAGTACGCGGTTTTTGTCCCGGGAGTGCCTTTTTGGCCGCAATAGGCTGGCGGTAAGTTCTGCTTCGTGCCCGTCTTGGTCGGCAGGGGCTGGGTCACCAGGAAGGTCTGAATTGGGAGCGGAAGGGGGGTTGCAGTTGGAATGTCCGGATTCCCGAAGATCACATTTGCGCCGCTGTTCGCTTGTTCCCAGCTGCCAGCGCCGGTGGTGTGGCCGTAGCAATCGGCCTGGACACCAACGAAGCCCGTCGGTACCTTGCCGTAGCAGAAGAAATCCTTATTGCCCTGCACCGAGTCCGCCTGGTAGCCGATGAACACGTTGCAAGTTGCGCTGCTGTCGTAAAAGACCCAAATCTTAAGGCCGGCGTCAATGGTGTTGACACCAGTCCGCGCGTCGATAACTTGCGCGGCTGCGCTGCTCCAGATGTTGGTGGGTGCTGTGTAACCTGCGACGTGCTGGATAGCGTCGTTGGCTCCCCAAGACAGGGTTTGGAATTCTCCGGACGACCCGATTCCAACGTAGTGAACGTCAAGGCCGCCGCTACAGGCTTGTCCAAAGGCGGCCGTCGCGATCATCAATGTCGCCATTAGGGACAACGCCCCGACGATGAGCTTTTTTTTCGTCATCTCGTATCTCCTTTTAGAGTGTGTCTAAAATTTGTGGTTAGGACTTTTCTTAGAAGTGAATGCATGTTCTTGGGCGTCGGCAAAACGGCTCTAACAAACGCACAGCTGAAATCAGCAATCCAAATTCTGGGGGAGTACGAACCAGCTCTCGTGCGGGATAACTATCCCCGAAGCTTGTTACTGCACGATGACGAGAAAATTAACGGTGGATTAATTCTTGGCTGCAACCGGGTAAACACGTGCGCAAGACTTTTTCTCTAACACCGCATGTTCGCAACAATTTGCAGGCGCAGGGGTTTGGATTTTTAATTCGTGCGGACGTCTGATGTTCACTTCTAATGACCCTCCTGGCGGAGCGGCCTTGTCACCGGAAATTAACCGCATCTTCATTGGACTGTAACAATCCACAGTTACCCTTAGCGGTCATCTGCGCGTCGTTGGTTCCACGGCAAAGTTTGGGCGTGTCTTCGGTGTTCACGATCTCCCCGGAGGGTGAGCTGTGAGATTTCCCCGCGTCTCTCGGTGCTGGCTTGCGCTGGTTGTTGCGATTGCCTGCCTTGCCAGCGTTGAGGGCAGCGCATTCGGAAAAGCGTTGCCTCGGCCGCAGGGCGGCGCATCGCTCAACGGCGTGGTGATGGATCCGAACGCCAAACCCATACCCAACGCCACGGTCGTGCTGACCGGCAAAGGCGGCGAAAAAACTACTGCTGCGAATGTAAAAGGTGAGTACAGCTTCGTCGGCCTGGCAACCGGTGGCTATAAACTCAAGGCGAGCGCGCCGGGCTTCCAGTCGTTTGAGACTGACGTAAGCCTGATCGGCAGCACAAATCTGGAAATCGATCCTCCGCTCGTGCCCCTGCTGCCCCGCGCCACGGGAACTCCGGCCGCAGCCCCACCAGTCGTCAGTGAGCCGCAACCATCTGCGGTTGCGCCCGAGCAAGCTGCGCCCGCGCAAGTCGAGCCCGCACAAGTCACGGCGGCTCCACAAAATTTCTCAGTCTCCGCGCAAAAAGGGAAAGCTGCGCTCTACGGTATTGTGACCGACCAATCCGGCGCGGTTATACCGAACGGCACTGCCACGGCCAGCGAGAAGACAGGAGCGCCGGTCACCGCCACTGCGAATGCCCACGGGCAGTTCGTGCTGAACTTGCCTCCGGGGCAGTACAAGCTGAGGGTGGGGGCTCCGGGTTTCGCGCCTTTCGAGACCACAGACATAACCCTGGCGGCGGAGCAGGCCATCGAGATCGACGCTACGCTGCAACCTCCCAGTTCGAAGACCGAAATCAATGTGGAGGCCGGCGGGGCGGCGCAGATCCAGACGGAGAATGCGCAGGTCGAGGGCACGATCACCCAGAAAGAAGTGTTGCAGACTGGATTGAACGGCCGCAACTTCACGCAATTGATCGCGCTGGCGCCGGGCGTCAGCAATCAGACTGGCCAGGACGAAGCGTTGGTGGGAGTGAAGGGCAGCGTCAAATACAGCGTCAACGGCGGACGTGTGGAGGACAACAACTTCGACGTGGACGGCAGCGATGTGCTCAACGCCGGATTGAATGGAGCTGAAAGCACGTTGATGGTCTATCCCAGCCTCGATGCGATTTCAGAAGTGAAAGTGCTCACTTCAAACTACGGGGCGCAATACGGCCGCAGCGCGTCCGGCACGGTTCTGGTGACCACCAAGTCGGGTGCACAGAACTTCCACGGCGGCGCCTATGACTTCGTGCGCAATGAGTTCTTCAACGCGCGCAACTATTTCGACCAAACCACCAAGGCTCCACTTTACCGCCGGCAGGACTTCGGCGGAACGCTGGGTGGACCGCTCTACATTCCCGGCGTGTTCAATACCAAGAAAGACAAGACATTCTTCTTTTGGTCGGAGGAGTTCCGCCTGGAGAAGACTCCGCAGGAATTCAACCAGGCGGTGCCCACGCTGGCCGAACGAACGCTGATTACCGGCGCGGGCATAAACGTAAACAGCTGCGCAGTTGGATCCATGTGTGCGAATTTCTCGGATGTTTGCCCGCCACCCGGCACCCATACCATTGACCGCAGCCTGTACCCCGATTGCCCCAGCGTTGCCGGACAGCCGCAACTGTTTGTTCCGGTTTCCGCTACGAGTCAACAGATTCTCGGCACGGGAATGGTTCCGTTGCCAAATTCCCAGACCGGTTGCAACTTCAACCTGCCGACAAGCAGCGGGATCAACATTCCTTGTTACGCAGCGGTGATTTCACCGTCGACGTACTGGCGAGAAGAATTGGCGCGCATCGACCACAACTTCACGCAGAACATGCGCCTGTCATTCCGCTACATACATGACTCCTGGGATACGACGGTGGCCACGCCGGAATGGGGAGATGTGCAGAACAGCTTCCCTACGGTGCAGAACAAGCTCAACGGTCCGGGCACAAGCATGGTTGCGCGCCTCACGACGACCATCACGCCCAAGCTGCTGAATGAATTTCTAATCAGCTATGTCGACGCGCACATAACTCTTGCGGACGTTGCGGGCCCGGGAGCGAATCTGACGAATCAAGTGGTTCCGGCTTGCACCCCGGTGTCGAATCCTCCGGCGAACTGCATGAACTACATCTTCCCCAATGGCGCGGGAGGGAAACCGCCGGGACTTGTGATCGGCGGCACTAATGCACAATTCGGCGGGAACGGATTCACCGTGGATCCCTCCTACGCGCCGTGGGAACATACCAACCCGACCTACAGCCTGGGCGACGATCTCGGAATAAACTTCGGGCACCACACCGTGCACGTGGGCGTCCAGATTGTGGACGCACAAAGAGGCGAGACCAACGGCGCCATCGGAGCCGCGACCGGCGACTTGCAGGGCTTGCTGACTTTCAGCAACCAGAACAGCATCACCACGGGAAACGCCTTTGCTGATTTCCTCTTTTCTTCGAACCAAACTGGGGCGTCGTATATCAAGAGCTATCAACAGGACAGCGCCCAACTCAAGTACTACAACAACTATTGGATCACCGAACCCTACGCGCAAGACGACTGGCATGTGAGCCAGCGCTTGACCTTCAATGCCGGCGTGCGTTTGAGTCTATTTGGAAACTTCCACGAAAAGAACCTGAACGCCTGGAACTGGGAGGCAAGTCAATACCAGCAAAGTGTAGCCTCGGGCATGACCATCCCGGCCATCATCAACGGTCCCGGCGGATACATTGCCGAGAACAACCACTTTCTCACGCCGATTCCGTTTGACCCGACCAACTTGAGCTACAGCAACTTGCCACCTGTCATCACGAATGGTCTGGTGCAATGCGGCAAGAACGGTGTCCCGGCGAGTTGCATGAGCAACCACACTTTCAAT
Organism: Candidatus Sulfotelmatobacter sp.; assembly: GCA_049675725.1. GTDB lineage: Bacteria > Acidobacteriota > Terriglobia > Terriglobales > Acidobacteriaceae > Sulfotelmatobacter. The sequence continues at coordinate 56,781 of JBAUAN010000057.1, forward strand.
CCTGCTCCTCGCATCGGGTTTGCCTGGGATCCACGCGGCGATGGGAAAACTTCGATTCGTGGTGGTTACGGCGTCTTCTTTGAGCACGGAACTCCGAAAGAAGCCAACACCGGCTCACTCGAAGGCGGCGCTCCGTTAGTGCTTACGATGACCGCGCCGTTCCCCGAGCCTTTCGCTTATTCAAGTATCGGATTGGGCGGTCCGAGTTCGAGCCCACTCGCGTTCCCGCCAGACGTTACTTCCATTCCTAAGAAAGCGACCTGGCCGTACGTGCAGCAGTGGAGTCTCAGTGTGCAGCGCCAGCTTCCGAAAGATACGGTTGCCACGGTGGCCTACGTGGGCAGTAAAGGAACTCATCTCAGTGCCGAGCTGCAGGTCAACCAGTTGCACACGCCGCCCACGGGACCAGACACGGGCATTAACCTGAACGGGAATCCGTATAGTTCGCGCGATCCGGTCGAGGTGGCGCGCGATTGCAGCACGTTCCAACCCGGCCTCGGCTTCGTCGCCGGATCGCGGGGAATTGTGGTGACTCCACAAGAGCCGGCTTACGCCAACCTGGTGGCGGCGTGCTACGGGACAACGGATCCGAGCAACGGAGTTCTCAACACGTCCATCCCCGATCCCGGAAACATGCGTCCTTACTTCGGGTTCCGCAGAATCCTGTCGCTGCAGAATATTGCCGACTCGCAATATCACGCGCTGCAAACCACGCTGCGACGGACGCGGGGCCCGGTGACCGTGGGTGTTTCCTACACCTACAGCCACTCGTTCGACGATTCGTCGGATCGCTCCGACTCCTCGTTTGTGAATTCGGCCAACATCCGGTCGAGTTGGGCCAGCTCAAACTTCGACCAGCGACATCTGTTCAACCTTAACTACGTTTACGATTTGCCAAAACTCGCCAGCGGTTTTAGGAGGATGGTCAGCTACGGCAAGCCGGGGGAAGGAACCGATCAGACTGCTCCGACTTCTGCTTCTCCCGGCAGCTCGGGCGACTCCGGGCTTCTGCGCGCTTTGTTCGATGGCTGGGAGCTTTCAGGCATTACGGTTTTCCAGTCCGGCACGCCTTTTAGCGTGATTAACGGCGGCAGCAACAATCTTGGAATTTCGGTTCTGGATAACGCTGGCATCGCCAATGGCGCGGGAACCGGATCGTACCCGGACGTGGTTGCCAGTCCTCGCGGCAAACTGCCGGTGGGGATCGAGAAGTTTGCTCCGCAAAGTATTGGACCCCTGTTGTATAACCCCGCGGCTTTTGCCGCTCCGCAGGGTTTGACGTTCGGCGACGCGGGACGAAATTTCCTGAACAATCCTCATCGCTTGAACTTTGACATGTCGATATTCAAGAACTTCAAGATCACTGAGGGCAGTCTGCTGGAGTTTCGCGCGGAAGCGTTCAATGTGTTCAACCACACGGAATTTCGAATCTTCAATCCGAACATCGGGAATGCGGCGCAGAACACCATCAGCTGCTATGGCGGCGGCACAGGCGGGCTACCGTTTACGGCGGCAGGTGGATTAACGCCCTCGGCTTTGACCACGGGCAACCCGAATGGCGCTCCCGGTAATGTGGATTGCACCACGGGAAGCTCATTCCTGCGGCCGATTGATGCACACCGTCCACGCACCATCCAGCTGGGATTGAAGTACAGCTTTTGAGTGGAGAGCAGCGCCGTGATCCGGGCAGGACAAAGATCGGCAAGACACAGACCAAGGCAAAGACCGGACGCCGGCGGCCGCAATGGAGGCCGGGAGCGTGGCTACGTCCTGCTCACGTTGCTTTTGTTCGTGTCAGTTTTGATGATTGCTGCCGCCGTGGTTGCACCGAACTTGGCGTTCGAGATAAAGCGCGACCGGGAGGAAGAACTGGTCCATCGAGGAGTGCAGTACACGCGAGCCATCCGCAATTACGCGAAGAGGACGGGGCGTTATCCGGTGCGCCCGGAAGATCTTCTGGGCGGCCCCGATCAGCGTTTTATTCGCAAGCTTTACAAGGACCCGATGACCGGCGGAGATTTTAAGCTTCTCCATTTGGACGATGTGCAGCCGGTTGCGGCGAATCTCAATCCTATAGGCGCGCAAGCTGGCGCGATTGACGATGGATCGGGCTCGTCAGGAACTACTCCAAATCCAACTCCAACTTCTTCTGACGACCATTCTCCTGATGATCCTGCGCCGGATCCTGCAGACGCGGCTGGCCAGAGCAGTTCCCGGACGAATGCGATTGCCCGAGGCGGCTCGCCGCTCGGTGCATCCTCAAATGTTGGGACCACCGGTAGCCAGCCCGGAAAACTGATTTTTGGTGTGGTCAGCATGAGCAAGGCACGCAGTATTCGAGAGTTCAATCACAAAGATCATTACAACGACTGGCTATTTTTTTACGATCCCAGAAGTGATCGTGGCTACGAAATAAAAGGTCCGACCTCACTCACTCCGCAGGTCTTCCCGGTTCACGCGCCGAACCAATCCCAGCCAGGTGGTCCAGGCCAGCCAACGTCCCAGCAAACGCCGTTGCAACAAACGCAGGATGCGCCGTTGTCGCAATAGGACGAAGGCGTCGTTTCGGTCATGCAGTTAACGGGCGTCCAGGCTGACGCTGGCTAAGGCCTTCTGGGCCTGGACGAACTTGGGGTTGAGTTTTAGCGCCGCCTCGTAGGATTGCCGCGCTTCAGGAGTCATCCCAGCCGCCTGCTGGAGTTGCCCGAGTTGCAGATAAGCGGCAGAAGTAGGATGTGCGGCAGCCTCAGCCGCGAGTTCTCGAGCCCGCTTCGCCATACCCAGCTTGCCCAGGTTTAGAAAAATCACTTCATTGTCAGGTTCCATTTTTTGTGCTTCGAGGTAGTACTGCTCAGACGTGGCGTAATCTCCGAGTTGCTGGTAGGCGGCACCGAGATCGATGAAGCACTTGGCCACCAGATGCGGATCTTGGGTCAACGAAAGCACTGTCTGGTATTGCTCGATCGCCTCCTGGAGCTGCCCGTGTTCGTGCATATCCGCTCCCAGATTGAGATGGCTGATGGCATCGTTGGGATTAATGCGGATTGCATTCTTAAAATGAACCAAAGCATCGTTCAGGTGGCGCTGACCGGTGGCCTCGTAGTTTTCGACCAGCAACGCGGACCCTACATAATCCTCGGCCATGTAATTATCTTTCGTTACCTCGAGAGCGTGCGTCCACAAGTCGCGGCTGCTTCGCCAGTATCCGATCTGCCGCCACGTCAATAGTGAGAGCGCCACAAGAATCAAGACAGCCCCGCCGCGCAGCAGCCGGGCATCGAGCCGCAGCTTTTCTGCCAAGTCAGCGGCGCCCCAAACTATCATCACGAAAATTCCGATAAGGGGAAGGTAGGCATAGCGATCCGCCATGGCCTGGTCACCAACCTGAACCAGGCCGATCATCGGTATCAGAGTACCGAGAAACCAAAACCATCCCACTGGAAAATAAGTTCGGGCGCGCACGCTCCAAATCCATGCGGTGATGCCGACCAGGAACAAAACACACAGCAAGAACTGCCAGACGGGAAGCCGATATCCCACATAAGGATAGAAAGACGCAAGGCCCACCGGCCAAAATGCCTTGGCCACATGCATCGAATAGGCGTAGCAAGCGTTCACCAGCCGGACGAGGAGTGGCACATGTTCATTGGTTGCGACCGCGGCTTTTTGCGCGAATAGCGTCACCGCGCTGCTGGCGGCCGACAGAAACACCAGCGGCAGCTTCTCTAACACCAGCCTTTGAAATCGCACGCGGGGCACGGGGAATGCTTCCGATACCGGCGCCAAGGACGCTACTCGCCCGAGCGGCCAGAAATCCAACAGCAGTAGGGCGAAAGGTAGAGTAACCGCCATCGGCTTGGCGGCCAACGCCAGGATGAACAAACCTACCACCGCCAGGTAGCGCCCCAGCCGCGGCCGCCGCGCGTACCAGCCGTAAGCGCCGAGTGTGGGTAAAACGAAAAACATGCAAAGTACAGTTTTTCGCTCCGCAATCCATGCCACGCTTTCTACATTGATGGGATGCAAGGCAAAGAGCGCGGCCACCGCCAAGCTTTTAAAGGTTGATCCGGTCACACGGGCCAGGAGCAGGAAGAGCAGCACCACATTAAATATGTGAAGCAGGACGCTGGTGAGATGGTGACCTTTCGGATTTAATCCGAAGAGCTGGCAATCCGCCGCGTGCGACAGCCACGTCAGCGGGTGCCAATTCGTCGCGTCGGTAGAAGTGAGGGCCCAGCGCAAGGTAGCCAGCGTAAGGCCTTGCTGCACATGTGAGTTTTCGACGACATACCCCTGATCGTCATAGTTGACGAAAGGGTTGGTGAGGGCTCTGCGGTAAACGGCAAATGTGAGGGCCGCAAGCAGAATGCAAATCGTCGCGTAAACCTTGACGCGCTGCCGGGAATTCTCGGGCTCAGCTGCAGCCGCGGCAGAGCTGATCACTGCAACCTTGGGAGCGTACTGTTGCTGGGGATCCGAACGCTCTTTTGCCCGCAATGGCCTTCTATGTTTTGTGTTGACGGGCATCGCGGCCTTTGGAAAACGAGCTATCAGACTACCGGAGAATCGGTGTCAGTAACAGCCTCGATCCGGACCATCTGATCAGATTTAACATGGCTGTAACACGCGTTGGCAGGGAACGGACAGCTTCGAATCCCGCGCCGGTGGCGGTTTCCACTTGACACGACGGGGAGTAACACCGAAAATGGCTGGCGGTTCACCGGCCACCTCCCCGATGCACGCCGGGCCCGATTCTGGGAATGCCCTTACACGATTCGGTTTCGTTGAGTCCCTCTCAAGGGATGGAACACCACGTTCGCCAGCCGCTCTTGTGAGCGCTTTAAAAAACAAACGGAGAAAAACGAAGAATGAACACCGCGCTGCGTGGTGGTTTTGTGGCTGTGGCACTGCTCATTGGCGTCATCTCGGGGTCGAGGACGATGACCGCGCAGTCGTTCAGCTTTCCCGTCGGAGGCTTCACGTCGACGAATGTTTGCCCGAACAGCGGCACGCCAGCATCAAGCTGCCAGGTGCTGACCAACGGTTCTCCCAACCAGCCAACGCTTACTACCAGCGGCGGTTTGCGGTTGACGACGGCGAACACAAACCAGCATGGCTCCGCGTGGTTCAGCGTGCAGCAGCCGCTTTCCACCGGATTCACCACGGCTTTCCAGTTCCAGATTTCCAGTACGAATTCCTGCTACGGCTGCGCGTTTCCGGCCGACGGTATGGCGCTGGTCATCCAGAATGATCCGGCTGGAGCAGGCGCGCTCGGTTATACCGGCGACGGCCAAAACATGTCCTACGGCAACAACGACGTGTCCACCGCGAGCGGCCCTGGAAACGCTATCACCAACAGCCTCGCCATCGAGCTCGATACTTTTCAGAATGCGAACTACAGCGATCCCAATGGCAACCACATTGCGGTGCAAAGCTGCGGGCCCAACAACGCCAGCACGCTGACGCCGAACAGCGCGGATCACGACTACTTGTGCCCGGACGGAAATCTCGCGAAGCTCGCGCTGCAAACCCTGCCTTCCGGCCTGTCCCTGTCCGACGGAAACATCCACACCATCACCGTGAACTATTTGCCGCCGGGGACCTGCACCAGCAGTTGCAACAATCTTTCCGTATATGTGGACAGCACCTTGATCCTGCAGGCAACCTTAAACATCGCCACGCAGCTGAACCTGACAGGCAACGGCAGTGCCTACTTGGGTTTTACGGCGGCGACGGGTTCCCTGGTTGAAAACAACGACATCGTCAGTTGGTCTTTCAGTTCGTTGCCGCTGGCGCCGATCACGATTAACCAGCCGCTACAGACGACGACCACGACCTTCAACTACACGCCGACGCTGAGCGCGATAACGGATTATTCCCAGAGCGGATTGGGAACTGGCGCGTTCTCGGGCGTGTTCATGCAGGGGACGGTTCAGACGATTACAGATCAGCAATTCTCCGATCTGGTGAATAACACGCCGTTTCAAGGCAGCAGCTGCCAGCATCAGGACACCGGTTCCGGCAACTACGCTTGCGTGGTCACCACGGATCTGTGCACGACCTCGGCGAGCGGAACGCCGAGCGGAGCCAACTGCCCGAACACCGGCACCAATGCACTGATCAACGTCTCCAACACCTACAACCTCGATCCCTCCCAAAAGCCGATCATGGCCCCGGGCTACATTATGGGCACAGACACAGCGCTCAGCTGTGGAGCAAATGCGGATAATACCTGCAAGGGTCTGGTAAACATTTTCACGAGCGTAAGCGGCGACACTGCAACCAGCGGAGGGCGCACCAACAACTTCAACTCCACTTTGATTCCGATTCTCGGTGTGATTCAACCCAGCACCTCAGCGACCACAAGTCCGGTACTCAACCAAGGCTGGACGAATGGAAGTGTCAGGCTCTATTTCAACAGCACCGAAGTTAAGCCCAGCAACAACACGAATCCGCCGGCTTCTTTGCCGACAATTGCCACCATCAATTACAGCGCCGCCGGGGCGAACCCCCCGAGCCCGCCTTCGGGAACAATTTCTGGAATCAGCGGATCGATCGCCATTCCGGCGACGGCTCAAGGAGCGACGGTGGTGACATTCTTCGCCACGGATAGCGCGGGTACCGTCGAGAGCCTTACCACCAATAGCGGCGGTCAGGTGAGCAGCGCGACTCCCACGATTACTATTCAAGTCGACACGATTCCGCCAACGGTAAGTTGCATCCCGCCGGCTCCCGCGTGGCAGGCCACTGATGTCGTCGTTCCTTGTACCGCGAGCGACAACGCAGGCGGCTCAGGCTTGGTTGGCCCCGCGTCGTTTAAGGTTACGACCAGCGTGCCCGCTGGAACGGAAACGAATGCCGCCACGATAGCAGCCGTCACCGTGCAGGATGTCGCGGGCAACACTTCCGCTCCTCAAGGTCCGTTCGGTCCTTTTGAAGTGGATAAGAAAGCGCCCGCGATCATGGTGCCGACGATTTCGCCTGCGTCCCCGTTTTTCGGCCAGTCGGTGACTGCAAACTACAGCTGTACGGACGGAGGCTCCGGCGTTGTGCTCTGTGGACCGTCGGATTCGCAGAATATTTCCCCGACAGGCAGCGTTTCGCTCAGCAGTTCAGTCAGCGGTTCCGTGGGATCGCACACCTTTACCGTTTATGCGCAGGATGCGGTCGGCAACCAGAGCGCACCAAGTTCCGTGACCTACACCGTGGGTCAGGCCACACCAGTTCTCAACTGGTCGACGCCGGCCGCAATTACTTACGGGACGGCATTGAGCGCGACACAACTCACCGCGACAGCGAGCGTGGTGGGCGCATTCACCTATACGCCAGCGGCTGGAACGGTGCTCACCGCGGGGTCGCATACTCTGTCGGTGACCTTCACGCCGACCGATAACACCGACTACACGACTGCGACGGCTACCGTGCTGCTGGTGGTGAAGCAGGCGGCGCCGACGATTTCCTGGGCGACCCCTGCTCCAATCACTTACGGGACGGCTCTAAGCGCATTGCAGTTGAATGCTGCAGCCAGCGTGGCCGGCACCTTCGTCTACAATCCCGCGGCAGGGACGGTGTTGAATGCCGGCACACAGATGTTGTCGGCAACATTCACGCCTACCGACTCCACGGACTACTCCACGGCGGCGGCCACAGTGCCGCTGGTGGTGAACCAGGCAGCGTCAGTAATTTCCTGGGCTACGCCCGCGCCGATCACTTACGGGACGCCGCTTAGCTCGGCGCAGCTCGACGCAACCGCCAACATACCGGGAACATTCGTATACGCGCCTCCGGCGGGCACCGTGTTGCCGGCGGGGAGCCAAACGCTGGCTGTGAACTTTACGCCAACCAATACACTGGACTACAGCTCAGCCACAACGCAGGTAACGCTGCTGGTGACGCAGCCGTCGATCAACCTCTCACCCGGCAGCCTGAACTTCGGAAACGTAAAGTACGGGAACCTGGTGTTCCTGTTGGAAACGGTTTCAAACCCTAACAGTACGCCGTTGAAGATGACTGGTGTCTCGATCAAGCTCGGATCAGGATCGGATTCGGATGACTTCGGATTCCTGAACTTGTGCGGCGAATACTTAAATCCTGGTAAGAGTTGCGATATCGTGATCAGTTTCTATGCGGACGACCTGGGCACGCACAACGCAACTTTGCTGGTCAGCGACAGCGCTGCGGGAAGCCCACAGCAGATCCCGATAACGGCGAATGTGGTGAAGAAGTAGTTCGGACTGCGCAGGCAAGACCATAGCGCTCAATTCTGCGGCGCGAACTGGGAAGCTTCCGCGTAGATGGGCTTCAGATCGTAGCGTTCGATGATGTGCTCCGCACCTTGCTCCTTGCGTATCTCATCGAGCAGGTTACGTGCATCGCGAAATTGTGCCGCGGCTTCGCCGGCGCTTCCGGAACGGCGAAGCGATGTTGCCAACAGGTAGTGAATCCGGGCGCTGTCCAGACGCAATCCCAGCTTCTCGCTCCTCGCCAGGCTGCGTTGCAACTCCTGCCGGGAATGCGAATAATCTTTGTTGTTGATCATGGCTTCCGCCAGCAACACCGAACAGGCGACGGAGATGTATTTATTGCCCTGAGAATCCGCCTGCTGCGCAAGGCTTCGCAAATCAGTCATCGTAGCCTGAGAGATCGTGGAATGAGGGACCGTGGAATAAGAGACCGTTGAGTGAGAGCTTCCCTCAGCGACCGCGACCTTTGCCAAGTTCACTCTCGCCGCCAGAAGCGTGTCTTTGTTGGATGCATGAGCGGCCAAACGCAGCGCTTGCTGATAAAAATCCTTCGCTGACTTGAGGTCACCCTGGTAGAGCCGCACATCGCCCTGCGTGTTCAAGATGGCGGCTTGGATCGAATCGTTCTTCAGGTCGCGAGCCAGTTTTGTGGATTCTTGCAGCGGTTTCTCCGATTCGATTCCTCGTCCCGCTTGTGCAAGGGCGTCCGCCAAGTCGTCCAAAGCACCAGCCGGCACGCTGCTTCGGTTGTCCCCAGCCTGAAATGCCTTGACCGCATCCTGCAAAGCGTCGATTGCCGGCCCTAATCGTCCTTGATGCTCGAAAACCAAGCCCATGCTGTGGGAGACAACCGCTGCACCCTGGTTGTCGCCGCCTTTGCGATACAAATCCAGGCTCCGCATGTAGGCAGTCATCGCCTGATCGTACTGTCCGAGGCTGTCGTAAGCGCCTCCGATGTGGTGCAGCGTTTCGGCAATGTCTCCCGGCACGTTCAGCTTTTCACGAATTTGAAGGGCCTGCTGCAAATAGGTGAGACCATCCTCGGTCTCGCCTTTCTGCAAATAGGTCGTTCCGATGTTGCTCAAACACAACGCCTGGTAGGTATCGTCACCGGCGTCGCGCTGAATCTGCAATGATTCTTTGAACATTTGCAGCGCTTTGTCAGTCAGGCCGCGCTCGAGATAAAGATCGCCAAGATCAATGAGCGTGTCGCCGGCATCTTTCTTCGCGCCAATCTCCTGCCGGATCTTGAGGGCATCGTTATACGCTGACATGGCGGCATCGGGCTTGCCCAGGGAGAGTTGCACCTGCGCGATTTCCGCCAGACTGGCCGCGACTCCGCGTTTCTGTCCCAGTCGCTGGTTGATCGCCATCGAGTCCTCGTAATTGCGCAAGGCCTCGGCCGGTTTGTTCATCAATTTGTACGCAATTCCAGTGGCCTGCAGAATGAGCGCCTGCTGCTCCTGGTTATCCAAGTCGATCGCGAGGTGCCGCGCCTGATCGAGAGGATCCAGGCCCTTTTGGGGATTGCCTGCCTTAATCTCAACTCGTCCCATCGAGAGGAGGGCGTCGAGATTCTTGCCGTCGGCTCGCAGCACGTTCGCATAGTAGGAGCGCGCCTTGTCCAGGTCGCCCGCATCTTCGTAGAGGCTTCCCAGCGCGAACTGCACGTCCAGATTATCCGGAAAACTCTTGGCCAGATTTTGGTAAGCGGCGATCGCTTTCTGGTTGTCCTTGGTAACCCGCGCCAGACTGGCTTCGATGAAGTAACGTTGCGCTAACGGAAGATTCTGGCTTAAATCAACAGCGCGCCGCGAGGATTGCTCGGCTTCTACGTCGTGTCCGAGTGCGGAATAGGCCTCGCCCAGCCGGGAATAGGCGACAGCGAACTGCGGGTCCTCCTTCGTGGCGGCCTCAAGCTGCTTCTCGGCTTCGAGATTATTTCCCTGGCGCAATAACTGGAGACCTTGGTTGTAATCTCGTAGAGCGTCAACGGAAGTCGAGGTCACCTTGAACGATTGTGCTTGCAGTTCCTTTACCAGATCGGATGACAAGGAAAGGTTTTGGCGGATCATTCCCGCCAACCGGTCGACTGCCGGCGAAAGATCCTGCTGACTTGCCGCCTCCGCTTTTACCTGGATCGTGCGATTGTGTCTGCGATCCTGCAGCGTCGCATCAATGCGAATCTGGTCGCCCAGCCTGGTGTATTGTCCCCAAACCAAAGTGTCGGCATTGGTGAATTCGGCGACCCGGCCGAGAGTTGAGGAATCGACCACGGAATTCGGAGTGATCCGCAGGTCGTGAAAAACCTGCTGCACGCGATCGGAAGAAACCGCCCGCAGGTGCGCCGACTGCCCAACATCCGTGCTCAACATATCGGCAAGACTTGGCCCCAGCCAGTCCCAGGACTGATCGCCCGACGCGTTATGGAAGGGAATCACGGCCAGCGATAGCACCGGAGCAGAAGCAGTTTTCTTCGCGGACGAAAACAGCGTGCCGCGAAATACGTAGCTCACAATCGCCAGCAGGAGCACGGTGGCAAACCCGGTCACGAGCGGCCAGTGAATGGTCCGTGCCCAGGGCTCCACGGCGGGCTGGAAGCCCAATGTTGCGGCGGCGCGATTGCTCTGCCAGGCCTCAAGGTCCCGCAGCAAGTCGGCGGCGCTCGCGTAGCGCAAGTTGGGGTCACGCTCCAAACACTTGCTCACCACGTTGCTCAGCGGGCGGGGAATCGTGCCATCGTGATCGGATACTGGAACAGCTCGTTCCTGGGTGCGCCGGATCAGGCTGGCGACGACACTCTCTGCCTTAAACGGTGTGACGCCAGTCAATAACTCGTAGAGAATTAGCCCGAGAGTGAAAAGGTCGGAGCGCTGGTCGAGTTCCTTCGCCAGCGCCTGCTCCGGCGACATATATTCCATGGTCCCAACCAAAGCCCCGGTCTGGGTCATGCCATCGCCCGCTAGCGTGCGTGCCAGGCCGAAATCCATCAGCAGAATCCGCCCGCTCTGGTCGCGCATAATATTTTGCGGCTTCAGGTCCCGGTGAATCACTCCCACGCTGTGCGTGGCTTCGAGCGCACGGCAAATTTGTTGCGTGATTTCCACCGCGTCTTCCGGAGAAAACTTTTTCTTCTCATGGATGAGCGTGCGCAAATCCTGACCTTCGACGAACTCCATGGTGATGAACTTCACACCATCGGCGTCGCCAAGGTCGTAAATGCGGATCACATTTTTGTGCGTGACCTGGTGGGCCAGCAGCAGCTCTTGCTTGAAGCGCGCCAGGATCGAGGAATTGGCGGCCAGTTCCGGCCGGATCAGCTTGAGAGCCACTGGACGATCGAGCTCCCGGTCCATAGCCTTGTAGACCGCGCCCATCCCTCCTTCGCCCAGCAGTACGAGGATTTCATAGCGGCCGCCGAGAACATCGCCGGCCTGCAGCGCTGGAGCAACGATTCGAGGACGTGAGGGAGTGGGGTCGGGTGCAGGAGAACGAGGCGTTGGAGTTGGGACTGCGAACGGGGCATTACCGTCTACGAGGGTGGCATCGGGATCAGAGGGCGCCTGCGGAAAGTCGATTAAAGTAGCGTCGAGGTCGGACGGAAGGTTGGAGCCGGAACTATCACCTTTCGCAGGAACGCTAACGCCAGGCGAGTTAGTCGAGTTCGCCCGATCCTGAGGATCAAACCGCGGATTCCGGTTTTGCATGTGTCGCCCAGTTGGGGGGCCAGATCGAAAAGCCCCAACGCGCTTCGAATGAAACGCAAGCGTCTAAAGTATATACCGCTTATCTGGGCCAGGGAGGCGGATGAAGGTTGTGATCGATCAGCCCGGTGTTCGTCACGTCCTGATAAATGATCGGTGTGCTGGAACATCATTTGAAGAGTTAAGGACGGTCCGGTAAGATGACCCGCGGTTATGAAGCATGGTCGCCATTTTCAGCCCAAAAGGCCCTATTGGTTGACAGCCTCCCCGTTCTCGGCTGAGAGTATTGTGTGGCTGCATGCGCGGTTAGCTGCTCCGCGGAAGCGCGGGTAGGCCGAGCGGGCGCCAGAGTAGGCGGGTGATCCTGGGTCAACTCGTCGTGGAGAAGCCGGTCGGCAGTACACTAGTTCTGGCAAAATGGAGAAGCTTAATAGCAAGCTGCATCGGACGCGCGTATCTCCGCAGTTGCTCGTAGCAACGTTCGTCCTGTTGACCACTGTCGCGCCGGTCCTTCAAGCCCGCGAGAAGAACAAGCTTTCCTACGGCGAGGGATTGATTGTGAACGTCCCTTTCACCGAGGCGGAAGTAGAGCAGGTCGTACAAGACGTGGCGCAGAACGGGATCATCCGAGGCAGCAAGGAATACAACAAAGACGAGTACGTCGGTGGCGCCAAGGCCGCCGATTCCACGCACGCATTTCCGCCCTGGACCGGCGGCGGCAAAGTTTTCTACAAAGTCAGGCTAGAGGCGATCGACCCTCGGAATTTTAAAGACGGTGGCGACGTGGGTACGCTTGCCGTGCGTTACGTGCTTCAGCCTCAAGGCGACAAGAATACTGTGTTGCGCATTGATGCGGTTTTTGTCGAGGACTTCCGCCGCACGGTGCATGCTTCGAACGGCTCGGTTGAAGGCAGCGAATACAAGGACATCAAAGATCGCCTTGATTCAATCGAGGTCATGAAGCAACAGACCGTAGAAGCGGAAAAGGAGCGTCAGCGGCTCAAGAAGCAGCCTCAACCGATCAACGGCGCCCCTGAGCGCGCGGCTACACCTCCTGCAGCACCGGCGCCAGTTCAGGTTGCGTCGGCGGGCACTGCCACAGCCGGGGTTTCCAATGACGGTCCCGGCCACGAAGCGCAGAGTTCCAGCCGAACTCCACCCACAGAGCCGGCAGATCAATCCGCCTCGGGCGGCGGCGTCCCAGGGCAGAGTGTGTCGAATCAAAGTGCTTCGAGCCCCGGCGTGTCAGGCGCAGTCGCATCCAGTGCGACCCTGGAGCAGCACGTGCAGGATCTGCGCAGGCAGGTGGAGCGACTGGTGAAATCGCCGGGTGCTCCGCTGAAGTCCGCGCCCTTCCATACTGCGAGCACCTTGAGCGCACTGACGACGGGCACGGAGGTTCTGATCCTGATCTCGACTCCCTACTGGTATGGCGTGGAAACGCGAGATGGTCAGCATGGATGGGTTTTCCGCGACGCACTGGAGTCTCTTCCATGAGGCGGAGATCCGCGGTGTGCAGAGGATGGTGCCGAGGTTTTTCTTGCGCGCTCGTGGGAATTGTCGTTTTGAGCGTGCTTGTCGAGCGCAGCAGGGCGCAGGGCGGCGGCTACGAGCGAAGCTTCGCGGAGTCGAAAGCCACCGTCGAAAAGGCCTTGAAAGATATGCCGTTTACGCTGGCGGGACGCCTTCCGGTGCTGGATGGGTTTGCCCTTCCGGCCGATCACCCACTGGACCGCTATCAGCGTGGCTATTTCCAATCCACGGTTCAAGTGAGCGCCACGGCCTCCGGAGGGTCGGTTGTGCATGTGACTTCCAAGGTGACCGCTTGGTATCCGGATTCCATTCCCTCACGCTCTGGATATCAGTTGTTAACTTCCAATGGCCGCTTGGAAGCGGACCTGCTCGATGAGTTGGCGGAGGCACTCGGCAAGAGAGCAGCAGCCGGGCCAGCGGCAACGGCAGCGTCGACGACGGCGGCTTCAGCCACGGCAACGCCAACCACAGCAGTTCCAACCACGGCAGCCCCAACAACGACGGCGAATTCTCCGGTAGCTGCGGCAACCGTGCCTTCCATTCCATCGCCAGCTGTCTCGGCGCAGCCTACGTCCTCCCCTAGACCAATCGTTCAGCCTGCGCCCGCGGATGCAACGCCCTCTGCTCCAACGCCGCGATTGCCGGAGACGGGTGGAACATTTCCTTCCTCCGTGGCCCAGGGCCTCGCAGCCCAGGAGGCGGGCAACACCCCCATGACGCAGAATCCGCCGTCGGATGCTGACGCAGGGTTGAGGGCCGAGGCGGAGACTCTAGAGGAAGTCCTTAAGAACCAGGCGCACCCCAGAAATCTTGTGGCCGTGAAAAAATCCGGTACACCTGTGGTCGATACTCCGAGCCTGAACGCCAAAACACTGTTTTTGGCCAGCGAACACGATGAGTTCGAGATGCTCGACTTTAATGCAGACTGGGTGCACGTGCGGATTTCCGGTTTGTCCCGAGGATGGGTGTGGCGTGACAATCTCGAAATGCCGGGTGAGATTCCCGATGTGGATGCGAAACCTGGACCTGTGCCCGCGGCCGCCGACTTGTTTCATGTGGTCCGCGAAGAGACTTCGATATTCCCCGGCGATTGGGGACCCCTGCGAGGTAAGAACGTAAAAATCTTCTCAGTAGAGAAGATCGACGAAAATGCAAAGAACAGCAGTTCACAGGAAAAACTGGAATTCGCAAAGTCGCTGTTCGAACAAAGCTATGCGGATATTGCCAAGAGCTCGGGAAGCCTGGGAGGAGTCGTGTTGATTTTCGATTCCGCGGATGGAGGGATGATCGGGGTAACGTTGCCGATTCTTCAGCAGTGGAAGGCGGGGACGCTGTCGGACGCTGCATTGTGGCACCAGAGTTTCTTTGATCCACCGGAGACGTTCGGCGTTTCCGCGGGTTCTTCCGCCACTCAGTAGGCGAGGCTTGGGCGCGAAATCCTGTGTTTCCCAGGATGCTTTGGTTTGTCGAAGCTGTCGCAGAAATCACGCCAGCTCGAACGAAAGCGATCCGGAGAGCAGGACGCCGTCGGCTGTGTCGCTTGAGTCCAAAGTGCCAGGCATGCATCTAGGTAGGCATGGCAACCATGACGGAAATCAGCCTGGCCGAGGCGATCGCACTTCTCACCCGGACTCCTGCAACCCTAAACGCACAGTTGCGCGGCCTGCCGAACATATGGGTAAGCCGCGATGAGGGGCGCAACCACGAAGGAAAAGATACCTGGACCGCGTTCGATATTGTGGGCCACTTGATCGTCGGGGAGCGCACCGACTGGATGCCACGGGTGCGCCGAATCCTGGAGCATGGCGAAGCTCAGCCCTTTGATCCCTTTGACCGCTTTGCGCAGTTGAAAGAGGGGCAAGACAAATCGCTAGAGCAGTTGCTGGACGATTTCTCCCACCTGCGTGAGAAAAGTCTGGCTGCGCTGCAGGCAATGAATTTACAACCGGAAGATTTGAAGCGTCGAGGAAGACACCCTGCGCTGGGAGTGGTGACGCTATCGGAGCTTCTGGCAACGTGGGCGGTTCACGACCTGACGCATTTGCATCAGCTATCCCGCCTGATGGCGCACCAGTATCGTGACGCCGTCGGTCCGTGGAACGCGTATCTGGGCGTGCTGCAGTGTGCTGGTCACAGTGCGCCGTAGGTACCCTCGCGCTGCTGGCCCGTAAGAACTAAGCTTTTTGTGAGGCGGAGGCGCGAGTCGCCTTTTGCCAGCGATAGAAAAATGGGACGCCCGCGATGATCACGGCCAGGCCGAGCGAGGAGCGCAGGGGCCGGACCATCCACAGGTTGATGGTCAAAGCGAGTGCGGCGAATAAGAAAATGAGCGGCGTCCACGGATAACCCCATGCGCGATAGGACCTGGGAAGGTTCGGCTCGGTTCTGCGCAACCGAAGAAGCGCGATCGCGGTCAGCGCGAAAAAAATCCAGACCGCAAACACAAAGAGTGAGTAAAGTTCTTCAAACGTGCCGGTCAGTGCGAGCAGCGCAGCCACGGAACCCAGAAAAATCAATGCGCCACTGGGAGTATGAAAAGAAGGTTGAATCCGCGTAGCAAACTGGAAGAAGACGCCGTCGCGCGCCATCGCGTAAGGAATGCGGGCGCCGGTCATCACTACCACGTGCAGCGCGCCTAATGCGGAGATGGCCATGGCTATGGTGAGCCAGACCGCTCCGCGGGAACCGGCAAACGAGCGCACTACATCGGAGGCGACGTGCGGCGACGATGCGATCTGGGCGAACGTTAAACTGTGGAAATACACCACGTTCGCCAGCAGGTAGAGGCCGCCGACCGTGAGCAGTCCTAGAATAATCGCCAGCGGAATGTTCCTCTGCGGATGCAGCACTTCTTCACCCAGGTCGCCGAGGTCGTTGAATCCGTTGTAGGCCCACATGGCGGGAACGAGGGCAGTCAGCACAGCGCCGATCGTGGTCCAGTGCATCATTCCTGAAGCCAAAGGCACGGCTGCTGGGGCAGCTTCGATGACTTCGTGTTTTCCGAAGAACGCGCCGGCGACAACGATCATCACGATCGTGCCGACCTTCAAACACGTCAGCAGCACCTGGATGGCGCCGCCGGTCCGCACGTTCAGGTAGTTGATGGCGGTCACAGCCAGCACGACCAGCGCCGCGAGCGGCTGCGCCAGAGTAAACGTGAAGTTGTAATTTCCGAGATGGCCGCTGAAAAGCGGCATGGCCACTACCGGGAAAAGGAACCCGACAAGGCGAAGAAAGCCTGCTCCAAGGGCCGCCATGGCGACGGGCCGATCGAGAAAAGAACTCATCCAGCCAAAGAGAAATCCCCACAGCGGACCGAGCCCGCGGCTGAGATAGACGTAAGGGCCACCGGCTTTGGGGAATGCCGCGCCCAGTTCGGCGTAGCAGAAGGCGCCGCACAGCACGATGAGGCCGCCGATGATCCACGCGGCAAAAACCAGGGCGACCGATCCAGCGGCGCGGGCCATGTCGCTCGTCACAAGAAATATACCCGTACCGATAGTGTCGCCGATGACGATGGCCGTGGCGGCCCACAAACCTAGCCCGCGAACTAGATCCGGCCGGTTGGTATGACGCGGATCAGCATGACCTGGATCGATATGCGTTGTCTCGATATGATCTGCCAGATGGGACCCTCTAGCGGACGCAAAGGTTCAGTGAGACTACTCTTGGTGGTGGGGGTCGTCAACCGGCGTGTGATCGCGCTATGATCGAGGCGGTAACGGCGGGCGGAAAGTGGGATTGAACGGGTCGGATTTTGAAAGTCACATCGAGCGAATTATGCTAAGCGAATTCTGTTGGGACCATCGCTATCGCGTTTCCGGTGTCGAGGATGTGCTCACTCCCGCGCTGGTGCTGTATCCAGATGTGATTGCCTCGAACATCGAGCAGACTTTGAAGTTGCTGAGCGACGACGCGGGTCGCTGGCGTGTGCACATCAAAACCGCGAAGCTGGGTTTCACGCTGCGCCTTATGTTGGAGCGGGGCATTCGCAATTTTAAGTGCGCCACCACACTGGAACTGCTGGTGGCGTGCCAGAACCGCGCGCGCGACGTGCTCCTCGCTTATCCGGTGATGGGTGCAAATGCGCGCCGGGCGCGGGAGATCGCGCAACAGTTTCCGGAAGTGCGCGTTTCCGTTCTCGCCGAGAGCGAAGCGCAGGTTGGGCAATGGTGCGGCAGCGGCGTGGGAATTTTTCTCGACATAAATCCGGGCATGAATCGCACCGGGATCGAGCAGAGCGATGGTGACAAAATTGTCGGGTTGGCGCGGGCCATCGCTGGCGCGGGGTTGGAGTTCCGCGGGTTGCACTACTATGACGGTCAATATGGCGGGCTGGCGCTGGATGAACGGACCAAGGCGGCGCATCGCGGCTATGATCGTTTGCTGGAAATTGTGAGCGAGCTTGAGCGAGCCGGCATTCCTGTGCTGGAAGTGATCACGTCGGGAACACCGACGCTGCCATGCTCGGTGAGGTATGAAGGCTTTCGGCGCGGAAAGTTTGTTCATCGCGTGTCGCCGGGAACTGTGGTTTATTGCGACGCGACCAGTCTGGAGCAGCTGCCCAAGGAATATGGCTACCGGCCGGCGGCGCTCGTGGTCACGCGCGTGGTGAGTTCTCCGCATGCCGGGATCATCACTTGTGAGGCTGGCCATAAGGCGGTGTCCGCGGATGCCGGGGTTCCGACGTGTGTGGTGGTAGGACACCCGGAGTTGACACCTCTTGTGCCCAGCGAAGAGCATCTGCCGCTCGCGGTGAAAGAGGGAGTGGCGGGTCCGCAGGTAGGCCAGGCGCTGTACCTGATTCCGCGGCACGTTTGCCCTACGGTGAACAATTTCGATTGCGCGTTGCTGATACGCGATGGCGAGGTTGAGTCGGTGGAGAACGTGTCGGCACGCGGGCGTGAGGCGCCGCTGCTCGGCGCGGGGGATCGGACATTTTCTGTCGGAGTTAAGAGCTGTTGAAGCGTACCGTGACGGGCCTCACGTGTGGGGATAACCTAAATTAAAAAACCCCCACTTCTCGCAAAATACGCGCGAAATGGGGCACCCGCGTTACGATTGGATAGCGACCGATCGGAGTTCTCAACGGGTCACTTCTTTGTTCGTCCCGCCGATTTCTTTCTTGAAGCCCGCCTCTTTTTATTTTTTCCTGCGGCGTACGCGATGCAATCGATTTCGATGAGCATTCCGGGGGCGTGCCCGAGATTGCTGCCTACTGTGGTGCGGACGGGGTAGGGCTTGGAAAACCGCCGCGCATAGACGGCGTTGTAGCGGACGAAAAGACTCATGTCGCTGAGGTGGACCGTAACTTTGACCACGTCCTGCAGGGAAGCGCCATCTGCCTCGAGAATGGCGGAGATGTTGTCGATAGTTTGATCAGTCTGCTGTTCGATGGTATCGCCTACGAGGTTGCCGGTGGTCGGGTCGCTGGGGCCAGTGCCGGTGACGAAGATGAAATCTCCGGCGCGCCACCCCTGGGAGTAGGCGCCACGCGGAGGCGCTCCGCGCTTGCTCTGAATTTCGTATTTGGCCATGAGTTCTCTCCGAGCCTCAGTTCTCAGTCAACGAGCATCCGCGCAGCCAGCAGGCAACGAGCATCCGCGACAAGCAATCCGTTCTTCAAGCTACCGCCTTCGACGTTGGAACAAACTTGCCACCATGGTGGTAGGCCAGGTTCCCGAAGTGGCCGGCACGCGCGGCAGCGACCCCGGTCTCTACCGGAGCGTTGGGTTCTTTGCGGGTCTTCACACATTCGAAGAAATTTTCCATATGCGTGATGGTGCCATCGAGCACGCTGCGGGAAGTGAGCGCGGGATTCTTCTCTTCTTCCACGCGTTCACGATAGACTCCAAAGCCGCTGCGATCGATTTTTAAGGTTGCTTCCGTCCCGCGAAACTCGAGCCCACCGCCGTCGATGGAGGAACTCATCATGCCCTCATAGACCACATCGAACCCGGGATAGCGGAATGCCGCCTGGATGGTGTCGGGACAATCCCACTGATCGAAAATATATTTGTCAGCCAGCATCTGCGCTTCTGCGGGCTGGTCAACTTTCATGGCCCAGTGCACCACATCGATCCAGTGGGTGAATAAATCGGTCATGGCTCCGCCGCCAAAATTCCAGAACCAGCGCCAGTGGTTGAATTTTTCTTCGCTGAAGGCCTGGTCTGGAGCGGCTCCAAGCCAAAGCTTCCAGTCGAGGGCTTGCGTGTCGATGGGCTTTACCGGCCAGTTTCGGTGATAGTTCTGCCACCAATAAGTCCTGACCTGTGTGATGCGCCCCAGGCTGCCTCCCTGGATCAGATCAACGGCATCGCTGAAGTGGGTCCAGCTGCGCTGCTGCATTCCACACTGCAGGATCCGCTTGCTGGAACGAACCGCGCGAGTGAGAGTTGCGCCTTCCTCGAGCGTGTGGGTAACGGGCTTTTCCAGATAGACGTCTTTACCGGCCGCCAAGGCATCGACTGCCATGCGAACATGCCAGTGGTCCGGCGATGCGATGATCACCGCATCCACGTCCTGCTCAAGCACTTCACGATAATCCAGGTGGGTAGTGGCGATACCTTTGGAACGTTCCTTGACGGCGTCGCGATGCGGCGTGTAGACGTCGCTCACGGCAG
Source organism: Candidatus Sulfotelmatobacter sp. (assembly GCA_049675725.1). Taxonomy (GTDB): domain Bacteria; phylum Acidobacteriota; class Terriglobia; order Terriglobales; family Acidobacteriaceae; genus Sulfotelmatobacter. The sequence continues at coordinate 76,884 of JBAUAN010000057.1, forward strand.
CGATCTGATAAGGGCCGACCTTGTCAGCAGAGTCGAGCAAACCCCGCATGCGGCCGCCGGCGCCGATGATTCCGATACGAAGCGTATCGTTTGCACCCAGCACTCGGGTCGAGGCAAGCGCGGTAAGTCCGCTGGCAATAAGGAAGCTGCGGCGATTCAGCATATTGATGCCCTCCGGTCGGTTGGTTCGACCTGATTAGCCTAATACGAACTTTGCACATCGAGAGATTTACTCCGTCTGCGGAAGCGCCCACGCAAACATCACTTCGCCGCTGCTGGTCAGCACGTATTGCCGCCCGTCGAGTTCGTAGGTGATCGGAGAACTCTGGATTTCCGCGCCTGAGCCTGCATGCCACAGCGTCTTGCCGTCGCTCGAATCGAGCGCCAGGAAGTTGCCGTGACCGTCGCCGGTGAAGGTGAGCCCAGAATCTGTCGTCAGCACTCCCGCGCCGGATTCGGGCCCGAGTTCATGGCTCCAGCGGATCTTGCCATTCTGGTAATCGATGGCTTCGATCACGCCTTTGCCCCAAACGCCGTAATCCGCGCCCGCCCAGCCGTAGACTCCATCGGCTGGCTTGGCAAAATAAATGCCATAGCTGGGGTGGGCGTCGACGATGAACAGCCCGTTCTTTGTGTCGAAGCTCGGAGAACGGTAGTTGGTCATGCCGCCCTCGTCGGGTGAGAGCAGGCGTCCATCGGGCGCAGGTTCCTTAGCGGGATTGGGGATCGGGCTGCCGTGCGCATCGACTCCGAGCGACCAGTTCTCGGGCCCGAAAGGAACGGTCAAAAGGTTCTTGCCGTCAGTGCGATCAAGAACAAAGAAGTACCCGTTGCGCGAGGCCTGCATCAGCATTTTCTTCGGCTCGCCGTGGAAATCTCCATCGACCTGCACCGGAACCTGCACTGCGTCCCAGTCGTGCGTATCGTGCGGAGAAGCCTGGAACGACCAAACCAGCTTGCCCGTATCTGGATTCAGCGCCACGAGAGTGCAGGTATAGAGATCATCGCCCGGCCGCGTGGTGCCGTTCAAAACTGGAGTCGGGTTCCCGGTTCCCCAATAAACGAGATTGAGCTCGGGATCGTAAGTTCCCGTGATCCACGTCATTCCTCCGGTCGTTTGCTTCGGAGTTCCAGCCGGAGGCGTACTGTTCCACTGCCATTGCGTTTCGCCCGTCTCCGGATCAATCGACCGGATATAGCCGGTGAGATTATCCAGATCTCCGGAAACGCCAACCAGCACGTGATTCCCCACGGTGAGGGGTGCCATCGTGGTCCAATAGCCCTTGTCGACATCGGCGACAATCACGTCCCAGCGCACGGTTCCATCTTTTGCGTTGAGAGATATAAGGTGCGCATCGGGAGACAAGAAGTAGAGGTACTCCTTGTACATAGCCACGCCGCGGTGCCCGATGTGGTCGCCTTTTTCCTTCGGATGGTTGTAATGCCAGAGCTGGTGGCCGGAGCGCGCATCGATGGCCCAGATGTTGTCGGGAACAGTGAAATACAAAATGCCGTCCACCAGCAGCGGCGAGGATTTGATCTCCGCGGGCTGCTCGGTTTGGAAAGCCCAGGCCAGCGACAAAGTTTTGACGTTCTGCGGAGTGATCTGGGTAAGGGCACTGTGGCGCCTGCCGGAATAGTCACCGTGATAACTGGGCCAACTGTCGGCCGGCGGATGCAGGAGCATTTGAGCATCAACGCCCTGGGCGCGCATCAGGCCGGGCGAAGCAATCGCGATTAACGCGCTCACGGCAAGCCGAAATGAAGCCTTCAGAACATTCATAGCGATCGGGGACCCCTCCAACTAAAAAAACGAAGCGCCTAACGCATAGTTTGCAAATAAGCCATGAGATTGTGGATGTCGTCATCTGTATATTTACTCAACAGGTCAACATGAGCATCGACCGGTGCGTCGACCTTGTACTGCACGTCGCTCGTCCGCCACGACCGATACATGCCTGTCGAATCGGCGAGTCCAACCGTGAACTCATCCAGGTATTTCAAGGCTCCGGTGATTGTTTGACCGGAGGCAAGAGTGACCGTGACACGGGATTTCGCGTGCCTGGGATACAGCATCTGTTCCTCGAGCTCTAGACCTTTAAAGTGGGTTGCGACGCCGGCGAGATCGCCGGTCGGCGAGTGGCAGGTTGCGCATCCTCCTGCACCGTTGAAGTATTGCTTCCCGGCGTCGGCATTGCCGGTTTGCAGATCGGAAACGTCCACGCCCTTGCGCCCGCCTTTTTGCGAGAGCGCGATGTTGCGTTGCGTGTGAATAAATGCGGCCAGGCCGGCGATCTGCTGAACCGAAAGGTCAAAATGCGGCATGCCTCTTTCGGGGCGTCCACTACGCACAACCGGGCCGATCCTGTTTCCACCAACATCGGCGGCTACGAGCTTGGAGCGCGTGAGATCGGGGCCAGTTTCTCCACCGCCCGCATCGCGGCCGTGGCAAAAGGAGCAATCTTTGCGGAAAATCGCACTCCCGCTCTCGACCAATGCGGGCGGGTATGCCTTGCCCGCGGGTGCAGCGGTTTTTCTGACTCCGCTGGGCGCGGGCACGGTATGAGTTGGAGTTGGAGTTTGCGCTGCGGAAACGGCAAAGCCCACCAGGAAGAGAATCGCCAAGGCCGGACTCCAATGCAAGACTGAACGAAAGGCTTTCATCCCGTTAAATATTCCTCCGCAATTATTCCGCACCATCTTCGGCGACTCCGTCGCGCGGAATGTCTCTCGATGCCCGTCGCCGAAATTTCATGGCCGCGGATGAGACGCTGTACTGCCTTCTGTCATGCCCAGCACCCACTTGATCGCTTCAAAATACATCTTGCGGATATCCGGGTCAGCCCAGGCTTCTTCCGTGTGGCCGAGGGTCGAATAGAAAACGCGCCCTTTGCCGTACATTTTGTCCCACGCTACGGCGAAGTCATGATCCGTTCTGTGGACGCGCGGATTGTTTTCATAGTTCAGTTTCGTAGGGTCGAGACTGAGCAGCACGTTGACCTTGTCCCGCGACCACTCCTTGGGCTGGTAGATCTCGTCATATTTCACGAACGCTTTCGGAAAGTGACGGACCGCGGGGAAGCTCGGGTCTTCGTTGATGATCGGCGCATTGAAGGTGGACCACGGGTGCTGGTCGAACCACCCGCCGATCATCTCGCCGTATTCCGGCCATTTGTAATTGGTGTCGAGCGCGGCGTGAACACCCACAAAGCCCTTGCCGTCGTCCCTAATGAAGGCGAGCATATCTTTCTTCTGGCCGTCATCCAGGTCAAGCTCGCCGGTGGTGCTCACAAAAACCAGGGCATCGAAGTAATCCAGATTCTTGGCATTTCGTTCCAGAGTCTTCTTCGTGATCAGCTCGGTATCGGTGCGCAGCGTGGCATCCCAGAGACCGCTGTCATGGCCCATGTTGTAGATGGCGGCCATCGCGCCGGAAATCGAATCGTGTTCGAATCCCTTGGTCTGGCTGATCACCAGAATATGTTTGACGTGGATTTGCTTGGCGTGCGGCGGGGGCGGGACTGAAGAATTCACGGCCGCGTCCTGGGCGAGCGGGAAGACTGTGAGGAGCAGCCAAGTCAGAACGAGGAATGGAGCGTGTCGAGCGTGGCGCAAGGGAGTTCCCCTTTTCGACGAAGATACCGTCGCACGATAAGGTAACACAATCTTTTGTCATCCTGAGCGTTGCGCGTTCTGCGGGCCAAAAGTGTGTGTGAGAATCGGAGCGGATTCCATAGAACGAAGTCCAAGGGGATCGATCCGGCGGTTGACAATTTGCTTTCATCGCCCTACCTTTCTTGAGCGTTGGGCGGGTCGTTTAATTGGAGGAGACGAAAAGCGTTATGCGTATTGGTGTCTTTACTCCGCTGCTGTCGCAACTTCCGCTGGCTGCGGTTCTCAAAAAACTCACGGCGCTCAAAATTCATACCGTCGAACTCTCCACGGGAAACTACCCCGGCGACGCGCACTGCAAACTATCGATGCTCGAAGATGCCGCCGCCCTGGCCCAGTTTCAGAAGGTTCTCGCCGACCACAGTGTCACCATCAGCGCTTTGAGTTGTCACGGCAACGCGCTGCATCCCGACAAAGCTCATGCCCAGCACGACCGCGAGGTGAGCCGCAAAACCATCCTGCTGGCCGAAAAGCTCGGCATCTCCGTGGTCGTCGACTTCTCGGGGTGCCCCGGCGATTCGCCCCATGCCACGGCTCCGAACTGGGTGACGTGTCCCTGGCCTCCGGATTACCCTAAGGTGCTCGACTGGCAATGGAGCGAGGTGGTCACCCCCTATTGGATCGAGCACGCGAAGTTCGCCGCTGACCACGGTGTGAAGATCGCTATCGAAATGCATCCCGGGTTCGTCGTCTATAACCCGGAGACGATGCTCAAGCTGCGTTCCATTGCCGGATCGAATATTGGTTGCAATTTTGACCCGAGCCATCTTTTCTGGCAGAACATCGATCCCATCGCTGCCGTTCGCGTTCTCGAAGGCGCCATTTTTCACGTCCATGCCAAAGACACGCAGCTTTACGCGGCCAACCTCCCACGCACCGGCGTGCTCGACACCACGCCGTACACGCAAGAACGAGATCGGAGTTGGATCTTCCGCACCTGCGGCTACGGCCACGGCGCCGAGTGGTGGAGCGAGTTGGTTTCGACGCTGCGCATGTTTGGGTACGACTACGTTCTGTCCATCGAGCACGAAGACAGCCTGCTCTCGCCGGAGGAAGGACTGACCAAGGCGGCAACTCTCCTCAACAGCATCGTCATTCGTGAGCGGCCAACAGCTGCCTGGTGGACCTAACGCGCAGAGCGTAAGAAAAGCTGCAACAAGAAGAGAACTGACAATGAAATCAATCAGAACAGCCATTTTCGGCACCGGCTTCATGGGCCGCGTGCATCTTGAAGCCGTGCGGCGCGTGGAATCCGTGGAAGCTGCGGCCATCGCCGGCAGAAACGTTGAGGCAGCTCGACACCTGGGCGCGGGCTTCTCTATTTCCACGATTGTGGCCGACTATCGCGAGATTCTGCGCGATCCGGCGATCGACGCCGTTCACATTTGCACGCCCAATGCGCAGCATTTTCCCATGGCCAAGGATGCGATTCAGGCGGGCAAGCATGTGCTCTGCGAGAAGCCATTGGCCACTAGCGTTGCGGAGGGCGAAGAACTCGTTTCACTAGCGGCGCGGCAGGGAGTGCGTAACTGCGTTTGCCACAATTTGCGCTATTACCCTATGGTGCAACAGATGCGCGCCATGCGTGAGGCGGGAGATCTGGGAGAAATTCTCGTTGTACAAGGTACTTATTCCCAGGACTGGTTGCTCTACGACACAGACTGGAACTGGCGGGTCGAGACGAAAGCCGGCGGCCCTTCGCGTTGCATGGCCGATATCGGATCGCATTGGTTCGATATGGCGGAGCACATCACGGGCATGCGTGTAACCTCGCTGTGTGCCGATCTCCAGACCTTTCACCCAACACGCAAGCAGCCGAAACATTCGGTGGAAACGTTTGCCAATAAGTTGCTTGGTCCGGAAGACTACATGGAGACGCCGATCGATACCGAAGACTTCGGCGCCGTGATCTTCCGCATGGGCGGACGCACACGCGGCAGCATGACTGCCAGCCAGGTTTCCGCTGGCCGCAAAAACGGCCTCAGCATTGAAATTTACGGCACAAAGTCTTCGGTGGCATGGAAGCAGGAGCGTCCCGACGAACTCTGGGCTGGTCACCGCGATGTGGGCAATCAGATTTTCGTGAAGGATCCATCTCTGCTGAAACCCGCGGCGCGTGCCTTCGCCGATCTTCCGGGCGGCCACAGTGAAGGCTACGACGACACTTTCAAGCAAGTCTTCCGGCGATTCTATGCTTCAATCGGCGCATCCGGTGGCGCGCCGGAGTATCCGCAGTTCGCCGATGGATTGCGCCAACTCACAATCCTAAACGCCGAACTGCAAAGCCATCGAACGCGGAGTTGGGTCGACGTCCCGAGCGCGTGAAGCCGGCAAGCGATTGACGCGTGCGCCAGCAAAGCAAAAAAGCCGCGCTACTGACGTATCCGGCAGTTGAATGCGGAGATCAGTGTGGATGAACAAATCGTCATCTTCCGGAAAACGCATCGTAATCTCGTAAATATATTGTGTTTTGGTGTGGCCCTAGCGACCGCGCCGTCATCGTGCCATCGGAAAGGGTTGGGTGAAGGATGTTAAGGATGTTGAGGAAGATCTTTCGCGACCGGCATCGTTGTGTTCTGGCCCTCGTTTTGTTGGCCTGTCTGTCCTTTGCGTTGGCTCCGTGTGTGATCGCTCAAACGACCGGAATGGGAGCGCTGACGGGCAAAGTCGTGGATTCGTCCGGCAATCCGATTGCGAACGCCACCGTGACCGTAACGAGCGTAGACAGTGGCCAGGCGCATAGCGCCACGACGGGGACGGACGGCTCTTATCGATTCGACGGTTTGCCGGCAGGGAACTACCGGATAAAGCTTGAGGCCGCCGGTTTCCAGACTTTGGAGATTCCTTCAGCGACTGTCGACGGGACTAAGCCATCAGTTCTCGACGAGAAACTGGAGGCCGGCAACCCAATCACCGCCAAACCAACGCCAGAGCAACAGGACAATTTGCCGAACGCCCCATCCAGTAGTACCGCGCCTTCGCTTTCGGATTTGGGCCTTACTCCGGAACAGACCCAGGGAAATCCCCGTGAGCAAGCATTGCTGGATAAACGGACACACATGCTGAAGATCCATCAACGGATGGGCCTGATCACGACCATTCCGTTGATTGCCACCGTTGTCACTTCTCTCAACGCCGGAGGTAAGAACACCAGCACAGCCTCGCGCGATCTGCACGTCGCTCTCGGCGGACTGACCGGCGATTTGTATGGCATTACGGCTTATTATGCAATTCGAGCGCCCAGGGTGCACGGGACCCAAACCCGTGGTCCGATTCGTTTTCACAAGGTCATGGCCTGGATCCATGGTCCCGGTATGATTGCGACGCCCATCCTCGGAATTATGGCTTTCGATCAGAAAAACAAAGGGGAAAAAGTCCATGGGATCGCGCAGGCGCATGGCCCGGTGGCTATCGTCACGGCCGGGGCGTTTGGAGCTGCTCTTTTGTCGGTATCGGTGAAGTTCTGAGCGCAGTTTATGAATAAGAAAAGATTGATCCTGTTTTTGCTCGTGACCCTTCCCACGTTTGCTGCCGACAGCCAATGGGTCCTCAAACAAAGCACACTCACCTACCATGTGTCACACCCTCTGCATGAGTCCGAGGGTGTGAGCCATGCGGCGCGAGGCAAGGGTGTTTGCCACAACGGACAGTGCGATTTCTTGATTGCAGTAACCGTGAAGTCATTCGATTCGGGGGACAGCAACCGCGACCTTCATATGCTTCAGGTTACCCGCGGCGCGGAGTTTCCTATAGTCTCTGTACGCACCCGCCTGCCAGAATCGGCCGCCGGCTCGGCAACTATTAATGCTGATCTGGAGATTCAGTTCGCCGGCCAGACCGCGCAATACAAAAACGTTCCATTTAAAGTGGAAAAGCAGGGCAGTGAGACTCAGATTACGGGGACAATTCCGGCTACTCTCACGGATTTCAAGATCGACCCACCGTCGCTGTTGACGATGCCCGTTAAGAACCAAATTCCAGTGCGGGTAGATATGATCTGGAGTTCGCAATAGTGCGAACCGAAAAATTTCGACGGTAACCTCGCTGCGATAGCGAAGAATACGTCGTGCTATCAAATCGCCCAACGCTCTGCCTCTGCTGATCAAGTTGACCATGTGAGTCTGGATCGACGTGACGGAGAATATCTTTAGCGAATCGAACTGCGCGAGTGGCAATCCCGCGAGCAAATCGGGAGAGCCCGCAGTCCGCGAACTGCGTTTTCCGCTAAGGCCCTCTAACGGTTGACAAGTGTTCCCGCATCCCACCCTTAGGGTGTAAAGTCTTGGACGGCGGGTATCTCCCATGCGATTGTTGGTGGTAGAAGATGACATACCGATCCAGCAGTTTCTCAGGCGAGCGCTAGTGGAGGCCGGATATCAGGTGGATACAGCCAGTACAGCGAAGGCTGGCGAAATCATGGCCTTGGAGGGCATTCACGATGCCTTCATTATCGATCTTGGACTTCCAGACATGGATGGACTGGACCTGATTGCGCGCTGCCGAGTTCACGGTAATGCGGCGCCGGTTTTAATCCTGTCCGCCCGCCGTTCTGTAGACGAGCGTGTTCGTGGGCTGGAGCAAGGCGGAGACGACTACCTCACCAAACCATTCGCTTTTCCTGAACTGCTCGCGAGGTTGAGAAACCTCCTGCGCAGGGCCACAGTTCCACACAATGAATCAGTGCGTTTGCAAGCGGCTGACTTGCAGCTCGATTTGGTTCGTCGTGAAGCAAGACGGGGCGATCATTTGCTGCAACTGACTCCGCAGGAGTTTTCCCTCCTGGAATATCTTTGCCGCAACGAAGGCCGGGTGGTGACCCGGACCATGATTCTGGACCATGTTTGGAAGATGAGGATTGACCCCGCGACGAACGTCGTCGATGTTCATATTTATCGTCTGCGCAGCAAGGTGGATCATGACACCCCGCGGCCGCTGATTCACACAATTCGTGGCGTTGGCTACGTTCTCAAACATGCCTAAGAATTTACGCTCTACCGCTGCTTGGCGGATTTCGATCTGGACAACGCTGGCGTTCGCGCTCGGGACGGCCGCGGCGTTTTCCGTTGTTTATTTCCTTGTTGCTCAGGGCATCCGAGAGCGCAGTGACACTTGGCTTACCGGTGAAGCTGAGGTTCTTGCTCAGGTGTCGGCCGATACCCCGAGCGATCACCTTTACAAGCGGATCGTTCGCGAAGTGGCCGAACTTGCTACTCAGGAAGTGCCGGACGAGCGCAATGCCCGCGGCGAAAGGCTGAATTCCGTTTTCTTTTTAGCGACAAATCCCACGAACACTGAAGGTCCGTTGTGGGTGGGCCCAAGTTCCAAGGAGAATTTTGTCATCGCAATTCAACGCGCGAAGTTGGTTCCCGGACCTCCGAAGTCCATACCCGTTGACGGGTATCCACAAACGTTTCGCGTCGTTTTGAAGTCACAAAACGGAAGAAGTGTTTATCTGGGACTTTCAGATCGCGGGGCCAAGCATCTGCTGCACACATTGGCGGATCGTTTTCTCATGATCTGGGGCGGCATGTTCTTGCTCGGTTTCGTCATCTCCTACTGGAGCGCGCGTCGCACTCTGCATCGCGTTGAACGAATCACAGAAACCGTGGCGCGCATTGGCACCGAAGACTTACGGGAACGCCTGCCGGAACCTGGGAATTCGGATGAAATCTCGCGATTGGCGAAGACGTTTAACCACATGCTGGATCGGCTTCAGTCTTCGGTGAATCAGCTTCGCACGGTTACTGGCAGCATCGCGCACGACCTCAAGAGCCCGGTTACGTTGATTCGTGGAACGCTCGAATCCGCGCTGTGCGACGAGGGTAATGAGACGTGGCGTGACTCGGTTGGGGAAGCGATCGAAGACCTGGATAGGCTCTTGCAGTTGCTGAATACCACGCTGGACCTTGCCGAAGCGGAAGCGGGTGCGCTTCACATCGATCGTAACCCCGTTGACTTTTCCGACGTCGTACGACAACTAGTAGATATTTATCAACCGGCGATGGCCGAGCATCATCACGAAGTGACAACGAGTCTTGAAGAGCATGTTGTGGTGAATGCTGACCTGAACCTGATGAATCGTGCAGTAAGTAATTTGCTTGAAAACGAATTGACTCATCTGCCCGCGGGATCCAGAGTGAATATCCGGCTCCGCTCGCAAGAAGGGTCGGCAGAACTGGTGATTGAAGACAATGGCCCGGGATTTTCGCCAGATATCGGCAGCCAGGTTTTCAAACGATTCGTAAAGGGAAAAAATTCTCCCGGTCATGGTCTCGGACTGGCCTTTGTAGATGCAGTTGCCCAGGCGCATGGGGGCGGCGCGCGAGTCTCCGACCGTCCGGGAGGCGGCGCGGTCATAACTTTTTCACTGCCAGTCAGCGTGCTCCAGGCGGCATAAGGTACAGCAGTTCCAGCGGGCTTCGAGAATTCCTCAACCTAGCAATCCGCCGGTGATACGTGCCCATAACGCGTTTATATACTCGCTTCGCTGGCAACATGAGCGGATGCACGTTAGCCGCACCGGGAGGAAATATGAACAATTTGTCATTTGTTCGCCACCATGAATTCATTCCGTAGCTGATAATCTTCTTCATGGAATTTTGTGACTGCGATCGGACCCTTTACCCACAGCTGGCGATCGTACTTCTACTCCTCGTTTTTGCTGCACCCCTCAGCCGCGCTCAAGACAACTACGAAATTCAGGTGTACGGGGCCGATCTGGTCGATCCCGGGCACACTATGGTTGAACTCCATAGCAACTTCACGATTGACGGATCGAAGACGGTCGTGGATGGTGTTTATCCCACCAACCATGCCGAGCACGAAACTGTGGAGATCACTCACGGGTTCAATGATTGGTTCGAGTGCGGCTTTTACATCTTCACTTCCATAACGGATGGACAGAGTTGGCAATGGGTGGGTGATCACATCCGCCCGCGCGTTGCCATCCCTAAGAAATGGCACTGGCCTGTGGGCGTGAGCATTTCGAACGAAATCGGCTACCAGAAGCGGCAATATTCCGTGGATACGTGGACATGGGAAATCCGCCCCATCGTGGACCAAAAAGTTGGCCCATGGTATTGGTCCCTGAACCCTACGCTGGACCGCTCATTCCACGGGGAGAGCGTGAACCAGGGCGTTGTCTTTTCACCAAACTTCAAATTCAGCTACGATCTCACTTCGAAAGTTGCCGCAGGGCTCGAATATTATGGTTCGGTCGGTCCGGTGACGGGGTTCGATGCTGTGTCACAGCAGCAACAGCAGATTTTCCCCGCGATTGATTTGAATATCGCTCCGCAATGGGAGATCAATTTCGGGCTCGGCGTGGGCCTCACAGGTGCAACCGACCACCTGATTGCCAAGATGATTCTGGGCTACCGCTTTAATTTCTGATGAAGAACAGGAGCGCACAAGTGATAAAGGGCATCGTAATCGGTTTCATCCTGGCCATTGCCGTTTCAGTGGGTTGTGTTTTCTATTACTTTTCTGCAGGCCTGGCGCCGGTAGCAACGGCTGATCCGCCCATGCCGTTTGAGAAGAAGTTCGCGAACATGGCCCTGGACGCGCATATTGAGAAGCAGCACATTCCTCCAACTCCCGTGCCCGCGGACGAACCCAATTTTCTTGCGGGAGCAAGTGTATACAAACAGCACTGCGCCGTCTGTCACGGACTTCCAGGGCAGCCACCCGTTGACTATGCGGCAACGATGTTTCCGAGGCCGCCAGAATTGTTTCATGGTAAGGGTGTGACCGATGACCCGGCATCAGAGACTTACTGGAAGTCAGCAAACGGAATCCGCCTTTCGGGGATGCCCTCTTTCAAGACCAAGCTAACCGATACCCAACTATGGCAGGTTAGCCAGTTGCTGGCGCACGCGAATGAAATTCCAGAAGCGGCGAAGAAGGTACTTATCCCGGATTCGCCAACGTCAGCGTCGACGTCCGCACAGCCGGCGAACTCGCCCTAGCAACAAGCATGGAGCGTAGAACGGTTTGGCTCTCATAAGAGCCTGTAACCTTTATTGCTGTCGTGACTCCATCCACATGGAGGGTCTGTATGGCCAGCCCGGCGGAAGGGCTACTTCGCAAGAGCCCTTGAGTGACGAGGAAGTTGTGACCCGCGTGTTGGCGGGCGAGATCGGACTGTTTGAAATCGTCATGCGCCGTCATAATCAGCGGCTCTACCGCGTGTCTCGGGCTATCCTGCGTAACGATGACGAAGGTGAGGATGTAATGCAGGACGCCTATGTGCGCGCATACGAACATCTGAGCCAAGTTGCTGGACGGGCGAAGTTTTCCACCTGGCTGACACGTATTGCGGTGCACGAAGCGCTGACGCGACAGCATCGCGGAAACCGATATCGGGAGATGGAGCCAATGTCAGAAGAGGAGGAGACCCCATGGATAGGTTTGCCTCTTTGGCGCCGGATCCGGAACAGCAAGCATCAAACTCGGAGATTCGCAGGTTGCTGGAAGAAGCGGTCGAAAAGCTACCGGATGCTTACCGAACTATTTTCATGCTGCGCGACGTGGAGGACATGAGTACAACCGATGTAGCGGACGTTCTTGAAATTACCGAGGAAATGTCAAGGTCCGACTTCATCGGGCACGTGGCATTGTTGCGCAAGAGTCTATACGCGCGTGCTGGAATGGAAAGGAAAGAGGCATTTGATTTTCATGCCGTGCGGTGTGATCGAGTGGTGAAGAACGTGTTTGAAAGAATTCAGAATCTTGCCTTGCAGCCAGAAAACCCCGCGACGATAACACAATGACAGGCTGCATGCTGCAGCATCACGTCAAGCCTACACCGTGTTAGGTGTCGTCTTTCGCTCGGACATGAGGCCAATTGATCTGGCCAGTTCTTCGACTTTTGCCAAATCGCCCTTGGGGGCGGCATTCTGTCTTGCCTCGTCATAACCCATGATCCCGTAGTAGATGGCGCGATCGAAGAACTGATTCAGCATCTGCCGTAACTCCTGTTCACCGTGAAGTGCCACGATATTGTCGGCAAAACCTTCCTGCTCAAGAAAGTGCAAGAGATGATCACGTGTGAGCATCAGAGCCCATACGAATTGATGCAGGCCGACTTCCTCGGCTGCTCGACGTGAGCCGATGGCTCTAAACCGCTTCTCAATGTCACCTTCAGTTTTTTGCAACAGGCATTCCCCCAAGTTGCGGTAAACCTCGGCCGCCGCCAGCCGCAAATCCTTGGACGGGATCTTGCGGAAGTCAGAAGTACGGTCAGACTTGCAGATCTGTTCCGCCAGCCCTCGTGCCAGCCTTTCAGAATGTCTTTCGATCAGCCGCACCAATTTCAGACCCACCATTTGTCCTTCTCCTTAACATCCAGTAGAAGAACTGTGCGCGCACAACATCAGCGCGAAACGTTCTCTCATGAAATGTCATATATATCGTAACACGACATAACGTCGCGGGCAACCTGATCTGTACGTTTGACATTCCTACTTCTCAGTGATCCAGAACAGGAGAATGATAATTATGACGATTTACAAATCCTTAGCAATGGTTTTTTGCTTCATTCTGGCCACACTGGTTTTGCCGCCGGCTGCCCGAGCCGATGAATGGAACCAGAAGACGCAGATGACGTTTAACGAACCGGTTGAACTTCCAGGGGTGGCTCTGCCGGCTGGAACATATTGGTTTGTCCTCTTAGACAATCAAGTGGACCGGCAGATCGTTCGGATATTCAGCAGTGACCGGTCGAAGATCTTGGCAAACCTGCACACGATACCGATTGAGCGCGTGCAATCGACAAGCAATACGGAAGTTACATTTGCGGAGAGGCTCCATTCGCAGCCCGAAGCTGTCTTGGATTGGTACTATCCGGGACGTCTGGTGGGACACGAGTTTGTGTACCCAACAAAAGAAGAACGGGAATTGACGCATGACGCCAAGCAAGACGTCGTCGCTCGACCAATGAATGTCGCGTCGAACACGGCGACGCCTGGAGCGTAGTGAAATGCCGGAGACGGGCAAGCACGTGTTCAGTCAGATGTCGCGGCTCTTGAAGAGCAGTGTCGGGGTTCGGTCAGGATGAGTGCGGGCAAAGTGGAGCCTTTATGGGACTAGCAGTCAGTTCGTTGTGGAAGCAGAGCCCAGTTCAGTTGAGCATCGAATTTCTAGACCATATGCTCGCCCATTACCCGAGGCGCGATTTCCAGATCCGACTCTGGGATGGAAGCACGTGGAGGCCGTCGCAGGAGCCGCGGTTTACGCTGGTTCTCAAGCATCCCGGTGCCTTGCGTCAGATGTTCCATTCCCCGAATGAATTGACTCTGGGCGAGTCCTTCATTTTCGATGACTTCGATATCGAAGGCGATATTGAAGCCGTTTTTGACCTGGCCGACTATCTGTTGGCGCAGGTCCGGGATGGCTTGCCGCAGAGTCTCTACCTCGCAAGTTTGTTGCGGATGTTGCCCATCAGACAACAGACGCGGATAGGCCGCCAGCCTGCCTCCTTGCAGGGAACAGTTCATTCGAATCGTCGAGACAGCCTTGCGATCAGTTATCATTACGATCTTCCTTTGGAGTTCTTCGCACTTTTTCTCGACGAGCGAATGCAGTATTCCTCCGCTTACTTCGCGGGCGGGAAAGACACTGATCTCGACACCGCACAGCGTTGCAAGCTGGATTACATCTGCAGGAAGCTACAACTCCGTCGCGGAGACCGTTTGCTGGACATGGGGTGCGGCTGGGGAGGGCTGCTGATCCATGCGGCCGGCCACTATGGCGCGCAGGTTCTGGGGATCACGCTGAGCATCCCCCAAGCAAAGGCAGCGCGGCAACGCATTCACGATTCGGGTCTTAACGACCGCTGTCGAGTCGAGGTCTGTGATTACCGCGATCTCGAACTTGCTCAGTCGTTCGATAAAATTGCGAGCGTTGGAATGTTTGAGCACGTTGGCGAGCAGCAACTACCCGAATACTTCTCGCGAGTCTGGAGCTTGCTGCGCCCGGGTGGAACGGTGTTGAACTCCGGGATCGCTGTGTCTACTACGTATCACCGGCAAGGGCCGTCTTTCATTGACCGCTATGTGTTCCCGGATGGCGAGTTAGTGCCGCTTAATGTCAGCCTTCACGCAGCCGAAGGAAGCGGGTTCGAAGTGAGAGATGCCGAGAGTTTGCGCGAGCACTACGCTTTAACCCTTCACCACTGGGTGCGCCGGTTGGAAGCGCACGCGGAGGAAGCACGGCGTGTCGTCGATGAAACTACGTATCGCATATGGCGCCTGTACATGGCTGCCTCGGCTCATGGATTTCGCGTGAACCGCCTGAATCTGTATCACATGCTTCTGACCAAACCCTTGCGTGGGGAGAACGGCAGCATGCCCGTGACCCGCGCTGACTGGTACCGCGACTGGAGTCGTCTCTAAGTCCTCTCGCCCTGGCTTGCATGGCCTGGCTTGTCTGCAAATGTGATCTCGAAGTGTGCCAACCCGGAGTGTTCGACAGGTTTTCGATATTTGCACGAGGGAAAGCTTTTCGAATTCGAAATGAGGTCGTGCCCGGAGCTTTCTCTGGGAGGGCTCCTCGGCGAACCCCATGATGAAAGTCCCTGCCGGGCGATCGAGTGCTTCTGGCTGTGCGATTCATGCTCCTCTAGCATGACTCTCATTCGTGAACCACGCACACATCGAATAGTCATCGCGCCTCTTGAGCATCCTGAACCTGGAGAGGACGGCAGGGCTGATACTTCGGCAGACGAAGAAGCCGACCACTGCTAGTTCTTCCCTAAGCTGGTCGATTTCTGGGAGTATACGTGTATCAACTGCATCCGCGACTTCGGTGTCCTGAAGCGCTGGTACGGAAAATATCACGCTGATGGCCTGGACATAGTCGGAGTGCATTTCGGAGAACTCCAGATGGGATTCAACGGCGACAATGTTCGCCAGCAGGACTTCGAACCGCGATACGCTGATCGGGAGTGGTAAATCGTGTCCGGCACAGAACGCGTACACCAGAGCATGTCCCACGCCGCTTCTGAAAGCAGCGCCCAGGAGACAGGTGTACAAATCGACAAACGTACGCGCTGGCTGATCGCCTTTGCCGTGATGGTCAGCGCGGTCATGGAACTGGTCGACACCTCTGCAATCAACGTCAGCCTGCCCTACATTGCAGGCAATCTCTCCGCATCCGTTGATGAAGCCACCTGGGTACTGACGTCGTATTTGGTCGCAAACGCCATCATTCTCCCGCTTTCCGGATGGATGGCCAACTATTTTGGGCGCAGGCGCTTGCTGATGATGAGCGTGACCGGTTTCACGGTCGCAAGTATCCTCTGCGGACTCGCTCCCTCACTGCCTGCGCTGCTTTTCTTTCGTGTGCTGCAAGGCGCGGCCGGCGGTTCTCTGCAGCCCACGACACGCGCCATCATGCTCGAAGCCTTTCCGCGGGAGGAGCGGGGGCATGCCATGGCTCTGTGGGGTGTGGGCATTGTCATCGCGCCCATCGTGGCTCCGATGCTGGGAGGATGGCTTACCACAGATTATTCCTGGCGCTGGGTTTTCTTCATCAATTTGCCCATCAGCATTATTGGATTATTGCTGGTCTGGGCTTACGTCTTCGACCCACCCTACATCCGCCGGCCCTCGACCCGGATCGACTACTGGGGCATGGGACTGCTCGCCATCGGAATCGTCGCGCTCCAGGTTGTGTTTGATAAAGGCCAGGAGGACGACTGGTTCGGCTCGCGCTTTATCGTCGTGATGACGGTGATCGCGGTGATTGGCTTGGTTTCCTTCACGATTTGGGAGCTGCGGTCGCGGAATCCCGTGGTGCATTTCCGCCTGCTCCGCTATCGTACATTCGTGACCGGCACGAGTCTTTCGCTGGTGCTTTTCTTTGCGCTTTACGGCAGCATCGTCCTGCTGCCTCTGTTCATGCAGGAGTTGCTGAATTTTCCGGCGGTCACCGCCGGCGTCTGGAATTCACCGCGCGGAATTGCCACGATGGCGATGATGCCCATCGCCGGCTACTTGATCAGCAGGCGTTGGGACATGCGTGCGCTGTTGACCGGCGGCCTGATCGTTTCCGGGGTTGGGGCGTACATGTTTTCGTATCTGAACATGAATGCCGGTCCCTGGAATTTCTTTTGGCCGCAGATGGTGATGGGCGCAGGATTGTCGTTTATGTTTGTTCCCCTGGCGACGATCACCGTGGATCCGATACCACACGAGGAAATGGGCTATGCGACCAGCTTGATTGCCCTGGCCAGGAATCTGGGCGCCGGGATTGGCATCTCGGTGTTTACGGCATTTGTGGCGCGCCGCGAACAGTTTCACCAGGTTCGATTGGCCGCATCCATGGCGACGGAGCACGGCCTGCCATTCACAACGCTCTCGGCCTTGCAGAAGTTCCTGGGGCAGCAAGGCGAGAATTCAACAGCCGCGGGGCATCAGGCCTTGGCGCTGATCTACAATCAGTTGCTTCAACGAGCTGCGGCGCTAAGCTATCTGGACGGCTTCCGCGTTATGGCGGTTTTGTTGCTCATCGCGATTCCGTTCGTCTGGATCATGAGGAAACCACAGTTCAAATCGCATCCTTTAGGATCCGGACCGGAGAAGTGAACGCGCCTTCGTCTAAGCACCGTTGACGACTGGGTCTCGCCAGAAGTGTGACGCAGCGGCGCCAAGTCCTGGGCGAGTTCCACGATCTCAGAATCTTGCCTTCGTCGCAGCGACCCGCAGATGCGTTCAGGGCGGTTCTCTCGATGCAAGAGATCGATAATTTTGATTTCCTTATTGGCCGCGGACACTATATGTATGTATGAACTGCGGGGGCAGGTCCGCCTCGATCGGCGGCGCGTGGCGTGTGGGGATTCGCCGTTACAACACTCAGCGTAGGGGAATTCTTGTTCAGTCATCCATCGCAACAAAAGAAGGCAAACGTCTATCTAGTCGGTGCTGGACCCGGCGATCCGGACTTGCTGACTGTGAGGGCGGTACGCACGCTTGGCTTGGCTGACGTCGTGCTGCACGATGCGCTCGTATCTACCGAAGTGCTGGCGCTGGTGTCTGCGCGCGCCCAGATTATCAACGTCGGGAAGCGATGCGGACGCAAGAGCATCTCACAAGACGAAATCAACGGCCTATTGCTGCGATTCAGTTCGCTCGGAAAAGTGGTTGTACGATTGAAGAGTGGCGATCCGTTGATTTTTGGCCGCGCGGGAGAGGAACTTGACGTTCTCCGCGAAGCGGGCGTTGAGGTCGAGATTGTACCGGGCGTGACTGCTGCACTCGCCGCCGCCGCCACAGTACAGATACCTCTCACCGACCGCCGGACAGCCGATCAACTCTTCATCGTCAGTGCTCACCGTGGGCAGGGAAAGGAAAAGATCGACTGGAACGGTTTGGTGACCGGGCGCACCACGGTCGTCGTCTACATGCCCGGGGAGTATGCCAGCGTTGCCCGGGATCTCTGTAACGCGGGCTTGAGCCCATCTACTCCATGCGCCGTTATATCGAAAGTGTCGAGCCCACAAGAACAGAGTTATCAGACCACTCTCGGGTTGCTTCACCGCGCCCCGATCCTTCCGTCTCCGTGCGTCCTGATTGTGGGAGACACCCTGGCGAGGGACGCGTCACCGGAATTACGGTCACTCTGTCTACAGAACATTCCACCTGAAAGGGACTCGCGCCAGCCTTCGGGATCCCCGGCTGAGTTGTGAAAGTTCCTCACCCGCTAGAGTGAAGTCGGAAAAAGGCGGACGCGCACATGCAGCAAGTCTGTGATCGCGGCGCCGCCGCCGATACTCTAATCGGCCGGCATGAATGCAGTCATCGGCTCAATCTCCGGTACCGGAACCTTGGCCTCTCTAAATCTCAACAGCAGTGCGCAGAACGAAGTAGCCACCACGATGCTTCCCAGGATGAAGAAGGCATTTGCGCCAGAAAGGCTTTCTGACTTGAACAACATGGCTGCCAAGACCGCCCCAAAGTTCCCGCCTGCGCCTACGATGCCGGAAACAGATCCGACTGCTCGCGGGCGAATCAGTGGAACTACCGCGTAGGTTACGCCGCACGCCATGCACACAAGCAAGCCAAACAGCAGGAACGCCACGATCGCCGGGCCGAGGATGGTCAGCCGCGAAAACAACATCATCAGCAAACCCTCGACAAAGACGGTCAGTCCAAGCAAGCGGGATCGCCCACGCAGTCCCCATCGGTGGCCTGCCCAATCCCCGGCGATTCCGCCCAACGCGCGGGCAAAGAGGTTCATCATGCCGATGAGGCTGGCGAGAAGTCCGGCTAGTCTTAAGGTCACGTGAAAAGAGTCTTTGAAATGTATGGCAGCGACATTGTCCACGGTAATTTCGACTCCGAAGCACGCTCCGTACAGAAGAAAGAGCAGCCAGACACGGTAGTCGCCAGCAGCTTCCCAGAAAGCCTGCGCACCGATTCGCGGCACGAAGGGCCTGCCATCCGGAGTGTCTTCCGTTAGCCGATAGTAGGCGAGGCCCGTGATCAGCATGAGGGCACCAGGAACGATCATCGCCAATCTCCAGCTCAGGAACTTATCCGCGCCGAATCCGATGATGGCGCCGAACAACAGTGGCATAAGCCATTGCGCGACGCCGCCGCCCAGATTTCCCCAACCAGCTGTCACGGCATTGGCTGTGCCCACGACCGATCGCGAGAACATGATCGAGGTGTGGTACTGAGTAAGGACGAATGAAGCGCCAACCAGTCCGATCGCCAGCCGAAAGAACAAGAAAGAGTGGTAGCTATGGGAGAAGCCAATCCCCATCACCGGCAAAGCACCGAATACAAGCAGGGCAGAATAGGTGCGGCGCGGTCCGAAACGATCACATAGCCAGCCCGCCAGCAATCGGGCAAAGATCGTGATCGCCACCGAGGCAATCACCGTGTTGCCGATCTGCGCCTTAGTGAGCTTCAGGTCGTCACGCACTACAGCCATGAGTGGAGCGATACCGAACCAGGCGACAAAGCTCAGGAAGAACGCGAACCATGACAAGTGAAAGGCCCGCATCTGCGCACTGTGGAAGTCGAGCAGCCGGATGCGAGTCGCCTTTCCATCGGAATCCGGTTCCACATCTGCATTGCAATCGACCGGGCGGGTCTGTTCCTCTACGCGGAATTCCATGTCGCTTCTCCGTCGGCAGGCGCGCCCGGCTCTACGCAAAGCAACGGCAGATCTTCCGTGCTTTTTTCCCCGGATGGCGCGATGTGGGCGGCGATCTCCAGAAAAATGACTCCATGCTCCACACGCGTGCAAAAAGTCTCAACGCAATTCGACGCGCTGGCGCTATTCAGGCCTTCTCCGGTTTCGAGGCTGATCTTCCACGCGTGCAGCGGGCAGACGACAGCAGCACTGGAGACAATGCCATCCGCCAACGGCCCGCCTTTATGCGGGCAGCGATTGTCCACGGCGAGGAACCGGTCGCCCAGATTGAAGATGGCGATGTCGCGATGGCCGACTTTCACAGCGCGGCCTTCGCGTAGCGGTATGTCACGGCAAAGGGCAATGCGGGTCCATCTCTTTGATTCCGCTTTCGTTTCCTTCATGCGAAGACCTCCTCCAGCGGCTTGATTTGTACGAACTGAGTGGGGTTATGCGGAGAGTCACGCTCCAGCCAGGCGTCGCTTGACCGTTCCTTCGACTTGCGCAGGCGCTCCAACAGGCCGTGCTTGGCCGTATCCGCGGCATACACGGTTTCTTTGCGGACTTTCTCGATCCCGACCCGCTCGACGAAGTCGTACGTGCGTTCCAGATAGTTGGCGCACTCCCGGTAGTACTGGAAAAAGAGTGCGGCGGCTGTGAGAGCCTCTTCTGTAGTTTCGACGGTGATCAGCAGATCCGCCTTGCGTACTTTCTTTCCGGCGGCACCGCCGACGACCACTTGCCAGCTTCCTTCCTGCCCAATCAGGCCGATGTCTTTGACGGTAGCCTCGGCACAATTGCGCGGACAGCCGACCGCTCCCATCTTCACCTTGTGGGGAGTGAACAGATTCTCAAAACGGCGTTCCATCTCGATCCCAGCGCTCGTGGAGTCCTGAACACCATAGCGGCAGAAGTCCGAGCCCACGCAAGTCTTCACCATCCGGACTCCCTTGGTGTAAGCCTGGCCGGAGGACATTCCAAGGTCGGCCCAGACGTTCGGCAAATCTGCTTTCTTCACGCCCAGCAGGTCAATGCGCTGGCTGCCGGTGATTTTGACCATGGGGACTCTGTATTTGTCCGCGACATCGGCGATTCGGCGCAGTTCGTCCGGCGAGGTCACGCCGCCGCGAATGCGAGGCACTACGGAGAACGTTCCATCCTTCTGGATGTTGGCGTGTACCCGGTCGTTGATGAAGCGCGCCGAACGGTCCTCGTCGTGATCGCCGCACCAGAGCATGTCGAGCATGTAACTCAGTGCCGGTTTGCAGACTTCACAACCGACTCCGTTGCCGTAGATTTCGAGGACTTCCTGCACGGACTTCAGTTGTTGGCTGCGCAGCATCTCGCGAAGCTGGTCTTCGGCTACCGGAATACATTTGCAGATCGTCTGCTTAACTTCTTCTTCAAATTCCGGCACGACCGCTTTGAGCAGCGACTGGCAAAGGCCGGCACAGCTTCCACAGCCGGTTGAGGCCCGCGTGCACTCTTTCAGCTGCGCCAGAGTGTTCACGCCTTTCACGTGAATCGCCTCAATGATCGTGCCCTTCGTCACTCCCATGCACCCGCAGACCGTTTCACTGTCTGCCATCTGTGCGATATCGATGCCGGCGTCCTCCGTTGGCGCGGGAAATAACAGTTGGCGTCGAAGAGGCACCAGGTCTTTTCCTGTTCGCAGCCAGTCCATGTAGCGGTGGCTATCGGCGGTGTCGCCGACAAGGATGACGCCGGCGAGCTTGCCGGACTTGAGAGTCAGCTTCCGGTAGATGCCGAGCGCCGGATCCTCGTAACGGATCACCTCCGAACCGTCGAGCTTGTCGCCGATCTCGCCCGCGGAAAAGACATCGACTCCCATGATCTTCAGCTTTGCAGCTTGCACGCTGCCTTGATACGTCGGACCTTTGTTTCCCGTGATCGTGGCGGCCAGAACTTTTCCCTGCTCGATGAGGGGCGCAACCAGGCCGTAGCAGATTCCGTTATGTTGTACGCATTCGCCGACAGCAAAAATGTCAGGATGCGATGTTTCCATGTAATCGTTGACCACGATGCCGCGCTTGACCTCAAGCCCGGCCTCGTGGCCAAGGCCAACGTTCGGTCGAATTCCCGCTGCGATCACCACCAGATCGGCAGGAATGCTGCCGCCACCTTTGAATTGAACGCCTTCCACTTTTTCATTTCCGAGAATCGCGCTGGTGCTAAGTCCAAGTAGCACGGTGATTCCCATCTGATTCATCTTGGCCGAGAGGTAACCGCCTCCTGTCGGGTCCAGCTGCCGCTCCATCAGCGTTTCCATCAGATGGACAACGGTCACATCGCAGCCCTGCACTTGCAGTCCGCGAGCCGCTTCCAACCCGAGCAGCCCGCCTCCGATCACGACGGCCTTGATCCCCGGGCGGCAGCGCTCCAACAACGCGCGCGTGTCATCGAGATTGCGGAAGACAAAGACGCCTTCCTTTTTCACTTCTTCAATTGAGGGAATGAGCGGGTTACTCCCCGTCGCCAACAACAGCTTGTCGAAAGCCGTCACGCTGCCGTCATCGCCAGTCACAGTCTTGGCTCGGGAATCGACACCGACAATGCGAACGCCAAGCCGGAGATCAATACCGTTCTTCTGGTACCAATCGAGGCCATTCAGGACGATATCGTCGCTGGCTTTTTCTCCCGCCAGAACCGACGAAAGCAAAATGCGGTTGTAGTTCACATGAGTCTCGTCGCCGAAAATCGTGATGTCGAACTTGGGCGAGTGGCGCAAGATCTGCTCCACGCAAGCGACGCCGGCCATTCCATTTCCCACGACCACCAGCTTTTTCACGAACTCACCTCCGCCGAGAGTGCCTTCTTCCGCCGTGCATACATGCCGCGCCGTTCTTTTGAAGGAACGCTCAATTGAACGGATACGGCGCACTGCTTGTAGTTCGGCTCGCGCGAAATAGGATCAAACGCACTCTGCGTCACTTGGTTTGCATTGCTTTCTGCGAAGTGAAACGGCATGAATACCTGGCCAGGCGCAACGATCTCCGTCACCCGCAACTCAACGTTCCGAACCCGGCCACGCCGCGAGATTACATCCACACAGTCGTGAGGTTTCAATCGCAAAGCCTGCGCGTCGCGCGTGTTCATTTCCAACCACGCGTTCGGCGACATTCTTTCGAGGATCGGTACCTGGCCAGTCTTGGTGCGAGTATGCCAGTGTTCAACCGTCCGGCCTGTGTTGAGCACGAACGGAAACTGCTGGTTTGGTTGTTCAGGGAAGGGCGTCCACTCGATGCAGAACAGCTTGGCCTTGCCGTCCTCCGTGGGGAAACGCCCGTCAGTGTAAAGCCGGGTCGTGCATACCTTGATCGTTCCTTCCGGGAACGGCCACTGAATTCCGTTGTGCCGTTCAATCAGGTCGTAGGTCAGTCCGGAGTAGTCACAAAGCCGCCCCTTAGACACACGCTTCCATTCTTCGAACGCGTGCTCAGGACACGTCCATCCGGGAAACAATTCTTCGCGGCATCCAAGCTTGTCTGCCAGCGCGAGGAAGATATCGAAATCCGCCTTTGCGTCACCCGGCGGGTTAACCGCGCGATTCACCTTGCTGACGCGCCGCTCGGAGTTCGTGTACGTTCCCTCTTTCTCACCCCAGATGGCAGCGGGTAAGACGAGGTGCGCAAGCTCGGTGGTTGGCGTGGGATGAAATCCATCCTGCACTACCAGGAAATCCAGTGTCTCCAAGCCTTGCGTCAGGACGTCAAGATTTGGGAACGAGACAATCGGATTCGTAGCGATGATCCAGAGCGAACGAATCTTCTTAGCAACGGCTGCCTCGATAATGTCGGGATAGGCCAACCCTCTGGAACTCGGAATATGCGCCGGATCGATCTTCCACAAGCGCGCCAACTGTTCTCGATCTTCTGCATTCTCGAATTTCCGGTATCCCGGCAAGCTCGACGCAAACCCAGCCTCGCGTGTGCCCATTGCATTGCACTGTCCTGTGATAGAGAACGGTGAAGCGCCAGCGCGCCCAATGTTTCCCGTAATCAGCGCAAGATTGTTGATCGCATTTACGGTCTCCGCGCCTTGCGTGCTGTGGTTCACCCCCATCGTCCAGCCGATGAATGCCGCCTGTGCATTTCCGTAGAGGTCTGCGGTTTTGATGATCAGGTCTTCACTTAGTCCCGTAATCTGTGCCACGTACGCGGGGGTATAGTTCTCGACGAACCGTGCGAGTTCCGCAAATCCGCTGGTATGTTTCGCGATGTATTCGCAGTCAATCTGGCCCGTGCGAATCAGCAGATGAATCAACCCGTTCAGCAAAGCAATATCGGACCGCGGCTTCAGCGGCAGGAACAAATCAGCCATCATTGCGGTTTTGGTGACTCTTGGATCGGCAACGATCAGAGTTTTCCTGGGATTTGCCTCCAGATGCTGGCAAAGAATCGGATGGTTATCCGCAATGTTCGCGCCAATCAGAAATATGACGTCGGCCTTCTGCAGATCTTCATAAGCGCCCGGCGGCCCATCGCTCCCGAACGACCGCTTGTAGCCAGACACAGCGCTGGCCATGCACAGTGTCGTGTTTCCGTCGTAGTTCTTGGTGCCAAATCCCAATTGGACGAGTTTCCCCAACGCATAGAATTCTTCCGTGACTAGTTGTCCTGTGCTGATCACACCCAGCGCATCGCAGCCAAATCGCTCTTGCGTGGCTTGAAACTTCTCTACCATCGTGTCGAGAGCTTCATCCCAACTTACGGGAACCAACTTACCCTTCTTGCGTAGAAGCGGTTGCTTTGCGCGGTTTGGCGCTTCGAGCGTGTAGTGCTCCGACAACCCCTTGGGACAAAGCTTTCCCAGATTCACGGGATGATTCGGGTTGCCGCGGACGGTCGCCGCGCGGCCATCCCTGACGCCGATGAACATTCCGCAGCCCACCGAGCAATAGCCGCACGTGGTGGGCACCCAACGATCCGGAATCTTTTGCTCGGAAGTATGGCCGTACTGGGGATCTTCGCCGTATGTGTACTTCTCCGAGAGAATATCCAAGCCGAGTTTTCGCCTGAGGTTCATGCCGCCCGCTCCTGGGCCGAGAGGTAGGGAGCAGCCATGTTTTTCGGCACCACACTGACGTAGAAAAGATAACGGCCAAGAATTTCTCCGGCTAACGCGATGGGGAGAGCCGCGAACCGAGTCAGATACGAACCGGACAGCGGCAAGGCTATGCCGCCGACGAGCAGCAGAGCGCCACGCAGCAGTAAAGGGCGTGCCAGCTTTGTCGACAGTAATCTGGCGGATGCTTGCAGCTCGAATGAGTCTGAAGCGCTCAGCCAGAGAAATCGCAAAGTCTGGTTGAGCAATTGCGCGGAAGCCGCTGCCACCCCTATCAGCATCAGCAGACGTCCTTGCGAGGCCCCAATGGCACCGGCAAACAATGGCCCAAGTAGCGCCCCAGTCAGGAAGAAATCAGAGATCGTAAACCTCGTGTTCCACGACGGACGCGCAGGAACCAGGTAAATGAACGCACTCGCCGTAATGCCCGCGGCCCCAAAGATTGCGGTCACACCGCCCAACTCTTTGCTCAACGGCAAGCCCAGCCAGAGGGCTGCGGCATAGACCCCAGCCATCCCAGAGAAGCAACCGAACAGAAGGACCTCGCGGCTGAGCCACGAACGCCTCCACATTTTCAGCGCGCGATACGCATAGATCGGACGGCCCAGATGCGCGGTGGATGAGGCCAGCGCTATTCCGCCCAGGATGAGCGACCCCAGTGCGGCGACACCCAGACGCGCCGTCGCTCCCGCCAATTGCAGGAACCAGATCGTGGCGAAGGCGCCCACAGAAAGCTGCGTCAAAACCGTCATGACAACAAGCGGCCAATGCGGAGCCTCGGGCCGCACACGCCAGTAATCCGCTTTCCTGATATCCGGTGGGAACTTGTCTGGAAGAGTAATGCGAGTCGTGGAAATGCTGTCATCGGCGGAAGGTAGCCCTGGTGCATTCGCGCTGCGGGAATATTCGAGCCTCCATTCCGCCGTCTTCACAATCTCAATTCGAATAGCACCCTCGGGACAAGCGTCGACGCATGCGGGCTCCCGGCCTTCTGTCAGCCGTCCGTAGCACATATCGCATTTGCCGACGACGCCGCGCTCCGGGTTATATTGCGGTACACCATAGGAGCAGTTCCATGTGCAGTACTGGCAGCCAATGCAACTCTCGGCGCTGTGTTGAACGATGCCCGTGACCGCATCTTTCGTGTACGCCTCGACCGGACAGCCAATCAGGCAGGATGGCTCCAGGCAGTGATTGCAACCCATCGATAAGTACAAGCGATGAGTATCTGGATACCATCCGCCTTCGATCTCTCCCACCCGGCGCCAGTTGATTTCCGCCGGGTTTCCGTTTTGCTCGTTGCAGGCCACGATGCAGCACTTGCAACCGATGCACCGCGTCATATCAAAGTGAAAACGATACTGTTCGCCTGGCCCCGGAAGACGGTCAGGAATTCGCAGGACGGCCGCCAGCGGCTCGATTTCATACAAGTGCTGCTCGCCCGTTTGTGGCCACTGCTGGCTCAACACAAACCGGACGCCATCGTTTTCCGCTCGTTCGATGAGAGGTAATGACATCGTTTCGCCAGTCTCTTGCTGAACCCTTTGCCTTACCCACGTCAGCCTTCCGGAATGAGGCCCTGCAAAATGCTCAGAGTCAGACGGTATGGAGCTCGCGGCAGGCAAACGCTGCGACCTTCCATGCCTAAGTTTTGACTTGAGCGTTGATGGATACGACGCGGTATCCGCGGTGCCGAACTATCGGGAATCGCTGCGCCTGGACCTCAACCTGGAGGTGGGCGTCTGATTCAATCTTCAAGAGCTGAGTGCGCTCTGTTTTGTTGACACTCTAGCCATGCAGGGACTGGGCTGGAAATTAATAATATCTATGGCTGCCATTACTCAGAACCGAACACCAGAATCCCTTGAGTTTGGCGCTCCCAGCCTCGTTCCCCACGGATATGGAGCGAATTCTCGTATGCAAACGATCAGTTCTTTGCGTTGGTCCTCCGTGGGTTTTGTCGGCTACATAAAGGTAGAGGTTCCGGCTGGGAGGGATGTGAACAAAGCGTTGTCACGTCTGTCCGGAGAAACGACCGCGCTCTTCCCCATGTTTCTGAAACTGGCCACGTGCCGTTGCCTTGTGGTAGGGGCGGGGAAAACGGCAGAAGAAAAAATACCCACCCTCCTTCGATGTGGAGCGGCCGTCGTAGTCGTTGCCCCAGCGGCTACTCGAACCATTAAAGCGTGGGCGGTCGACGACAGGATCATTTGGCAACAGCGCGGCTTCGAACTGAGCGATTTGGACAGAGTATTTCTAGTCGTTGTCGCCACGCCTCTGAAGGCCCTCAACAAAACGGTCTATGAAGAAGCGCAACGCCGTCAGATTCTGTGCAATGTCGTTCACGATGGGCCACTCTGTAATTTCTATTACCCGGCTGTCGTGCGACGCGGTCCGCTTCAAATCGCAATTTCGACCGCCGGCCACAGTGGGGCCCTCGCTCAGCGACTGCGCAAACAGATGGAAACCCAATTCGGCCCCGAATGGGAGCGATGGTTGCGATGGCTCGGGGAAGCTCGAACTTCTCTCTACGAGGATCCGATTTCTCCGAAGCGGCGCCGCACAATGTTGCATCGGTTAGCGAGTCAAAAGAAGCAGGCAGAAGTTTTTGATCGCTGGGGTGTCCCAGTCGATGGCGGCACACAAAAACCCAAAAAATAGCAGCGTGACGTATTTCACAGTCTGATTCATTCTGGCCTGAGTAGCAATGTGCCCTGTCGGGAGGCGCGTACTGACCCCTGACCCCTGGCCCCTGACCCTGTCTCAAAACAATCCACCTCGAGCGCCCCTTTTCGGTGTGGCTATTTCACCACATTCGCTGCCGATATATCGGCACCCGACCATAAGCCACTCCCTGGGAGTGACTTACCGTCTATCCACTTTTTCATATTTTCCACAGGTGTTCCTGCAGGAACACTTTTACAAATCGCAGTTGTGTTCCTTCAGGAACGTTTTGTAAAGAACACGCAGCCCGGGAAGTCTTAAGTGGAGCGGCACTGTCCGATTAGGCGTGAGCGCTACTCGTCGCGTAAAGCTCCCAACAAGATTAATTCTTTGCATAAACGGGGCCAGCATTGCGGTTGGGCGGGTCGGATATAGCGCGGATATACGATATCAGCGCCTGAATGTCGGAGCGGTTGAGAGTGTTTCCCCAGGCTGGCATGAGCGCCGACTTATTGAGCGCGGGACCGCCATGACTGATTATGGCAGTAAGATCGGCATCCGTCAGTTTGTTGAGCGCGTCGCCCTCGGTGAAAGGGTGCGGCTTGATCTCGAGATTATCGAAGTTGGATACACGCTCCAGGGTCGATTCGGGATTGTGGCAGCGCTCGCAATATTGATCGTTGAGCTGGCGGCCGAGAGTTTGCTGATAATCCAGAGCGATCTCTTCGATGGTCAGGGAAATTTTCTTTCCCGCTTTGTCAGGGCTCGATGCGGTGACCTGATATCGGCCCGCCATGCCACCGAGAGTCACGATGGTCGTGACTTGGCCGCTCGAATCGGTACCGGCGTCGGCTGGATCGAAGGTCACTCCTGGTGCGGCGCTGAATTCGACGGACGCGCCGGGGACAGCAGATCCCTGCTGATCGTTCACCTGCAAGACCAAGGGCTGCGGCAACGCCGTACCTGCCTGCGTGGTCTGCTTTCCCCCACTGGATTCAACGATGGCCGCACCGAAGGCGGCTGGCTTGGGCGGCACTACGGACGCAGTCTTGTGCGAACAGGACGTGGCCAACACGGCGAGTAAAGTAATGATGGTCAGAGAGGGACGGATCATCTCTTTGCCTTTGCGACCTCCGCTTTGCTTCCGCCCTTTTGCGAGATAAGGAATGCCGTCAGAGCGTGGGCATCTTCGTCGCTCATGGCGCGGTCGGGCTCTATCGTGCCCGGGCGCAGCATCTGAGGATTCTTCATCCAAGCGAAAAGCCACGCTGCGGTGAGGCGCGAACCGACTTGCGTCAGTGTCGGACCGATATAACCTTTGTCCGTTTTGGTATCCACAATGTGGCAGCCCTGGCAGGCGTATTTGCCATAGAAGAGCTGCCTGCCCAACTCAACCTGGCCCTGCGGATAGCCGCTCAACGGCATGGAATCGCGATCGATAGACGGGCTTTGATACACCGTCATAATGTAGTCGGTGAGCTCGTTGACTTCGCCATCGCTGAGGTTAAATTTTGGCATGCGGCGAATCAGCGACGGGCGCAGCGTGTTCGGGTTCTTCAGGAATTCCGCCAGCCACGGGCGCTGCACAGAACTGCCCTCCCAAGTGAGGTCTGGAGCCATGTCGCCGCCGTGTCCATTGATGCGGTGGCAACTGAAGCAGGCCAGGTCGGTCATCAGCTTTCCAGCTTCGCCCGCGGGTTGGTAATCCGAGTCCGGCTTCGCCGCCACCGTCAGCGACGGAGGCAACGTGGCAGCTCGGTCATTGAGTGCGAGCAGGGCGGTGGTGAGCGAATCAATCTGCGCGGGCGCGAAAGTGTACTGCGGCATCTTCAAAGCTTGTCCAAACGCACGCGGCTGCCTGATCTTGGTCGCGATGTAATCGGGAAGCGTGTGCTGCATGCCCGGCAGGAACACAAGTTGTGTGACCGGTTTGTTTCCGATGCGACTGAGTTCGGGCGCAAAGTTCTCGGGCTTCTTGATGCCCGCGATCTCATGACACGAGGCACAGCCGTAATCGGAAACCAGGCGCTTGCCGTGGGCGATCTGCTCCGGAGTCGCAGCTTCGAGATGGATATTGGCCAGCAGATCGGAATCAGTCTTGGCCAGCAGGAATCCGGAAAGTGTGGCGACTTGAGAATCGTTAAAACGGTAGTGCGGCATCGCGGTTTCTTCGTCGTAGTTGCGCGGATTGCGCAGCCACGCCTGCAACCACTCCGGTTTCACCTTATTCCCGACGCGGGTTAACTCGGGGCCAACGTCGCCGCCCACCACATTGCCCGCGGCGTTTTGTACTGCGTGGCACGAAGCGCAGAAAGACTCTCCAAACAAGCTGGCGCCAGCTGCGGGGTCAGACGACGCCTTCGCCGAAGGCGCAGAGGTGTCTCCGGGCTGAGGTGTGCTGTTCGCAATCAGAAAGGCAGACATATCCCGCGCATCGTCATCGCTCAGCTTGAAATTCGGCATTGTTGCGGTGCTCGCGTAGGCTTGCGGATGTTTCAGCCAGGCATAAATCCACTCGCGCGTGGTCTTATCGGCGATGTGCGAGAGGGAAGGCGGATCGTCGGTCGCCTTCATGGTGCTGCCGTTCGGCAGCTTTACGGTATGGCAATGCACGCAGCCGTAGCGCGATAGAAGATGCCGGCCTTCGTTCAGTTGGGGCGTGCCCGGCAGCGGTCCGCGATGGCATTCGCCACATGACGACTCGATGTACTTCGCCGGAAGAATCGGCTGCTCCCACGCCAGCGTACTGCTGTGCGCCTCGGCTACGGTTGTGGCTGGGCCCTGCCCGCGGTGGCAGATCGTACATCCGAATTGGTCGAGCTTATGTGGAATTACGGGATGCGGACGGTACGGCTGCGTGGGAACATCGTTTAGGCTGGCTTCCTTCAAACCCACATGGCAACTGGTGCAGCGGTCGACTACGCCCAGGTCGGGCAGCCATATCTGCTGAATTCCTCCGTCGAAGTGGCGTTGCAGCGTTACCGCATCACTGCGGTTTCGAATCATTTTCAAATATCCGTGTTGATAGTGCCGCCACTCGCTGAAGTGATTTTTCGCCGGAGCGATCGCAAGCGAAACCAGAAGAATCAGGCTGACCACGCCGAACGCACGAACGCTATCCCCGAACAACTCTTGCCAGAGCGACTTGAGTTTTTCTTTCATGCGCGCGTTAGGACCCTTGCCACGGCCAGACCCAGGCCCAGCCCGGCCCACGGAAAAATGTGCCGATGGCGGTCAACACTACCAGTTCGAATAAGAACCAGGTCATGACCCAATAGGACAGAGGTCTGCCGGCCAGATAGCGGCGGAAGACAGAAGGCGACTGAGGGGAACTCTGCGCCGCCACGAGCATCACTCCGGCCATGATTAACGTCGGGACGAGGGCCGCATACACTTTGAAGAACAGCAAGAACACTGACAGAGCGGCCGCGACCAGATAGAAGATTCTTAGCCGCCGCTGCCGGTCCTTCAGGAATAGTCCCTCCGCTTCGATGTTGACCTTAAAGTATGGAATCACGATCAGCGCCATCACCACCAAGCCGGGAACCAGCACACCCGCTCCGACGGGCGGAAAGTAGTGCAACATCTCTTGCAGCCCGAGGAAGTACCAGGGAGCCTTTGCCGGATTAGGAGTGTGGGAAGGATCCGCCAGGCCTTCGAGGGGTGCGTTGAACACGAGTGAGATCCACACCAGCACAACGGCGAGCGTCATGATTGCCACGGCGGCGCGAAACAGGACCTCGGGAAACGTCTGCATCTGATCTTCAGTTTCAGCCGTCACTTGAGCCGACGTGCGGCGGGTGATGAAGACGATGCGGCGCGGCGACTTCTTCGCGTTGGAATCGATGCCCGCGGTGAAATCTTTGGAGTCGGCCATGACTATTGCGCCTCCTTCGTGGGGGCGTCGCCGATCGCAGCCTTCGCACGCACAGTTGCCGGTTCACTGGCATGGGAGTAGAGGCCCCCGTCTTTGCGGATGCGCCAGAAATGGATGGCGACGAAGAACATCGCCGCCAGCGGCAGAATCATGCAGTGCAGCACGTAAAACCGCAGCAGAGCATTAGCGTTGACCGCGTTCCCGCCAAGCATGAGGAAGCGAATCTTGTTGCCCATGAGCGGGACAGCCGATGCAATATTCGATCCCACCGTGATCGCCCAATAAGCCAACTGGTCCCAGGGAAGCAGGTAACCGGTATAGCTGAGCAGAAGAGTAATAAGAAGAAGGACAACGCCAATCACCCAATTAAATTCACGAGGCGTGCGGTAAGCGCCGCGATAGAACACCTTGAACATATGAGCGAACACCAGAAACACCATGGCATGCGCCGACCAGCGATGCAGGTTGCGCAGAAACAATCCCGACGAGACCACGAACTGCAAGTCCTTCGTATCGGCGTAAGCCTGCGGCACGGAGGGGTGGTAATAGAACATCAGAGGGATTCCGGTCGCGACCAGAATAAAGAATGTCCCCAGCGTCAACGTGCCCAAATACCAGGTCGCACTGAAGCTGAGCATGCGGGTGCGAACTTTGGTAGAAAATAAGTGCAAAAAAACGTTTTGCTGGATGGCCAGCGCACGCTTCAGTGTGCTCGAGCCTGTGCCGCTGCGGAAGATGGAACGCCACACGCGCGTCTCGCGCAAACCTTCGAAATATTGGTCTACGGTTTTTGCCATTCCTGGTTCTCTCTAAATCAGACCCTCACGAATGAATCGCGCTGCAGCGGAGGAACGTCGGTGGAGCGGTCAACCAGAAGATCTCCGTCCTCGTTAAGCCAGATCCGCTTCCACGGCAACGGCCGAGGTGCCGGTCCTTCGATCTTTTCCCCGTCTTGCTTGAACTTGCTGCCATGGCAGGGACAGGCAATGATGCCCAATTCCGGTTTCCATGCCGTGAGGCACCCCAGATGCGTGCACACCGCGCTGAGCGAGAAGTAGCCTTCCTGCGAGTGAATAATGTAGATGCCCGAGTTCACATCGAGCGTGACGGAATCGAGCGGATAGCGGTCGGGCTTGCCGGCATTGACTACGGGCGAAGGTTCGTACAGTACATTCGGCACGAGATACTGATACGCGAAGGCAGCCGTTCCGGCAGCAGCAATGCCGAGTGAGCCCATGCCAAGTTTCGCAAAGAATTGCCGGCGGTTAACCTCGTCGCTGGCGCTTGCCGTCTTGTTTTCGTCCGTCATGTATGTCTCGCAAATTACTTCGACTGCAATCCCGCTCCAATCGCCGCCACTGAGATCAATCCCCTCGGTTCGGCGGGGATAAGGTTGTATGACTCCATGGTGATCGTGCCTACCGGACAACGCATGGCGCAGAGGCCGCAACGGATGCAGCGCGTCTCATCCTTCAACATGGCGGAGCCGGTAACGAGGCCCAGTTCGTCAGCCGCGACTTCGTCGAATTCCACTCCAAACAGCTCCTGGTTGGAGCGGATGTGCTGCACGGTTTGGGGTTCGAACTCGATGCGATCGAGCGAAACCAGCTCCAGACATTTTTCCGGGCAAACATCGACGCAACCACCGCAGAGAATGCACATGGAGCCGTCTTCCGGTGTGCCTTCGAAAATCGTGTTGACCCAGCAATGCAGGCAGCGTTGCGCTTCGGCTATCGCTTCCGGAGCATCGTAGCCGATCTCCACTTCAGTCACGCCGGTGCGGCGCTCCAGAGGAAGCATGGGCACTGGCTGGCGGTTGATGTCTAGATAATCGAGCGGCATGCTATGCCGCTTCAGGATTTCGACCTCGATGATGGGCTCGGGATGTTTATTCTTGCGGAGGTATTCGTCGATTCCGACCGAGGCGCGTTTGCCATCGCCTACACTATCAATAATCAGGCGCGGACCGAAGACGCAATCGCCGCCGGCGAAAATTCCGGAGGCCGAAGTCATCAGCGTCTGCGGGTTGACGGCGATCAGGCCGCGTGGAGACAGCTCAACTTTATCTTCGGGGGTGAGGAAGTCGAGGCGCGGGGCCTGGCCGATTGCCATAATGATCGTGTCACATTCGATCTGGCTTTCGCTGCCTTCGAAGAAGGCCGGGTTGAAGCGTTTGTTCTGATCGAAGACCCATTTGGTTTTAAGCGTCTCCAATGCAACCACCTTGCCTTCCTTGCCAAGCATCCGCTTTGGGCCGAGGCCGGGGTGCATGCGGATGCCTTCCTGTTCGGCCTCCTCAATCTCTTCGAGAGCGGCAGGCATTTGGTCGCGTGGCTCAAGACACACCAGGTTTACTTCCCGCGCGCCCATGCGCAAAGCGGAAAGAGAAATGTCGACCATCTCTTTTGTGGCGACTGCGGTCACGTTCTCCGCAGAAGGCTCGTTATCCTGCACTCCGCCAGAATGCTGACGCACTACTTCGCGCGCGGCCGAGCGAGCCACGTCCATGGCCACGTTGCCGCCACCAATCACGATCACTTTCTTGCCAATCGTGAATTTGTAGCCGAGATTCACGTTCAGCAAAAAATCGATGCCCTTGTGCACACCATCGAGATCAACCCCGGGGATGCTGAGATCGCGGCTGCGGTGCGCGCCCACCGCGATGAGCACGGCGTCGAATCCCTGTCGGCGTAGGTCGGAAATTGCGAAGTCTTTTCCAGCTGCGTGATTCAGCTTCAGAGTAATATCGCCAGTCTCAAGAATCTCGCGCACCTGCGCTTCCACCACATCGCGCGGCAGGCGGTATTCGGGGATTCCCAGGTACAGCATTCCGCCCGCTACCGGCGCGGCTTCGAAAATCGTGACGGCATATCCCATCAGGGCGAGATCGTGCGCGGCCGAAAGTCCCACCGGGCCGGCGCCAACTACGGCGACTTTATAAGGAAGTTTGTTCTGCCCTCGTCCTTCATTGACGTTGATGGGATGCTTTGACTCTGGCCCAAACTGTTCGGTAAGAAAACGCTTGAGAGCACGAATGGAAATGGGACGGTCGATCTCACCCCGGCGGCACGCGGTCTCACAGGGATGCGCGCACACTCGTCCGCAGATGCTGGCCAGCGGATTGGGGTCGCGCGCGATTCGGTAAGCCTCTTCGAAGCGGCCCTCGGCAATCAGGCCCACATAGCGCCCTGCGTTGGTATGCGCCGGGCAGGCCATCATGCACGGGAAGTTCGTGTTCAGCCAGTCCCCATCGACCTTTTTGTTTTTGTAGCGCTTCAGCATGCAGGCACCATTTATCTCTGGATGGCTGAATGTCAACACCCTTTGCTGGACTACGACTGGCGATGAAGAATGCGAGAAAACTCGGGGAACTGGTTCATTCACGCCGCTCCCCGTGCTTTCCTGCTCCTATTTACTCAGAGTGAAATCCGCTTTGCCCCCACCCGCCACAGTTACCGGCTTGGATTGGTTCTTGGCGCCTTCGTGCCATACGGTTACGGTGTAACTGCCGTCGGGAACGTCTTTGATCTTGTAGTTGCCGCTGTCGTCAGTTTCCGCGAAATAAGGAGTTGGGCTGACGATGATATATCCCGCCATGTCCGGGTGCACGTTGCAGAGCACCGGCACTACGCCCGGCTTGTCGAAGGTAAAGGATCGCTTTTCACCCTTGGGCCATGTGCCGAGATTGTGTCCTGCTTTCTTATCGCTGCCGATCGCAGTCCAGAAGACGTTGTGCTGCACGGTGTCGCTATTCAGGAAATCAACCGTTGTACCTTGTTGCACAGCCATAATGTGCGGCGCAAAGACCAGCCCCTTCTGGTCCATCACCGGGTGTTCTTTGGGAGCGGGAAAGGTCTTGCCCGCAATGGCCTCGACGTAAACCACCGAGGGCCCCTTCATCCCGGTAGCTTTGCCCTCGATGTCGCCCGCCCACGCCGTGCTGCACAACCCTGCGGCCACTACCACTAGTACGAATCCTGTACATTTCATTGAGTTGTTCTCCTTTAAGCTTGGTGACAATTTTTCACGCGAGTATCAGAAAATGACTTTCGCATCGAGATAAAAAGTGTTGTTGGCCCTGGCGTTGCGACCCGAGCTGTCGTAGTTGGTCGAGCCGCCATTGAAGCGCGTATATCCGGTGTATTGCGCTGCCAGTTGCAGATTCTGCCATGGCCAATACGAGAGGTTCGCAATGTATCCTGCGCCTCTTGGGTCTCCATTGGCGCTGCCGGTCACCAGGTTTGGCCCATACAGCCCGGTATTGACGGTGCCCCCGGTATTGAAGAGACCGAATGTGCCCGTATATTTATTACCAAAATGGTATTCGGCATTGGCCATAACAGTATTCAGATGATTTGAGCCAAATCCGCTGGCCAACAAATCAGAGTTTTCGTGAATAAATGTGCCCCGGAACGAAAGCACGTCCGTCCGGAACACCGTCCGATCGATCTGAGTGTCGAAGGCAAAATCTGTGTATTCATCCTCGGGGCCGGGGCCTGTGAACGCGGTATTCCGCACGTGGATGCCATACGTGCCGATCTCATACTGCGTCTTTGCAGTCAATTCCTGAAACGCCAGCCGCCAGTAGGGCGCGACCCCGCGAATGTTGTTGGTTGAACCATCTCCCGGATTCGGCTGAGGACCGCCCACATGCTCCGAGCGATAAATAGCTGCATCCAGATAAAGATGGTTATCCCACATCGCAAAGCCACCGAACCCTGCGACGTCCTGTGCCAACCCGCCATTAATGATGGGAGATGCGGTCGGAGTGGGGGCAAAATCGCTGGCGATCCAGGGAAAACCCCATGCCGGCGTGCTGTTCCAAAGGTCTTGCACGGTTGGATTGTTGTTAAGGTCTAGTCCGTAAACCAACTCCTTGCCACTTAGTTTCGTCTTATTCGCGAAACGGATATCTGTGTTGTCGCTGGTAAAATGGTCGTCTTTGGTGTCGTAAGTCACCTGAAGAAAGCTGCCGATTTTGCTCGTCCATGCCCCAGAGAGAAAGAGCGAAATGTCTTGCGGAAACTCAAAATTGCCATTCTGCGTCGTCGGCACCGGTGATTTGAGCGAGGTAAACGAGGTCTCAAGCATTACAGAAAGAGGCAGTGAAGCCAAAAGATCAAGCGCTGCACGCTTTTTGCCTCCATCCGTCGTTATAACTTTGGTCTCATCCGCTTTGTCCACGTAACCAAGTAGCTTGAACCTTCGCCCGGCAGGGTTGAGTTCCGGCGGCGCGTAGTGGCAGCCGCTGCATGCCAAGCCCGTCTGCCGCGCATAGCTTGGAACCGCTTGGACGCTGGGCGGATTGACTGTGGAAAAAAACAGCAAAACCATGATGGGAACTGTCACGAGCAAAGAAACCGACGCTCTTTTGATCTCGAATCTCATTGTTGTCTCCAAGAGAGCTGATTCTTGTCCACTCATCGCAGTGTCAAGCCCACGAATACATTGGGCTGTGATCGGAAACACTCTGTTTGGTGATGGAGGTCACAGGAGAAACACCGGTGCTGTTGGCTCCCGCCTGCGTTTGACCGAGTGCGGGGAACATCTCTCGTTTGAAAATTGGATTGATGTTGATTGCCACGCATGAGTGGGTTCTACTGCAATCGTGATAGCTAGGAACGACGGTCGTCGCTACCGCGCTTCCCGATTTTAGGCAACCTTACAAGGCTCACCCGCGGTGGAGTCTAAGATGCCGTGGGTCACCGACTCTCCCGCTCGTCGCTGAGGCTACTCAGGCTTCCCAGTGTAGTGTTGTTCGCGATGGGCGTCGGCATGGTCTTCTAAAGACTCCAGGTGAGTCGTCACTTCAGCCGGCATCCCTAGTTCGGACGGTAGGCGTTCTTCCAGAATTATTGCGAGACGGTGGGCCTCGCTGACCGAGGTCAGACGCGGGAATAGCAAGTGTACTTCGATGATCTGGCGGTACCCCGTGGTTCGGAAACGTAGGCCATGGTATTGAATTGAATGGACAGTTCGGAGCAGATAGCGTCCAACCTGTCCCGAATTTCTCGACCGGCTTTCGGATCCGAGCAATCCATCAGTCCAACTGCCGACCGCCAGACCAAACGCCCACCTGACCAGAGGATATTCACAGCAACGGCAATGCTACCAGGGGATCCGGTTTAAGCACGCGACTGCACCTGTGTTGCGCAACGCGCTGTCGGAGAGTCGCCTATCTCGGAATCAGGGTGAAGCGATGACCGTCATTGAAAAATTGAAGTTTGAAGGGCTGCGGATCATTTTCATCTCACAGGGAATCGACACTCGTTCGGAGCAATCTGATGTGCAGATGACCGTTCATGGTCTCGTGGATTCGCTGTACGTCAAAGAACTCGCGAAGAAGACACATAGAGGACTGGAAAGCTGTGCAATCAATGGTCTCCATACCGGAGGGCGCTGCTTCGGGTATACCGCAGTTGCGGTTGGCGACCGTGAGTCGAAGCGGCTTGTAGTCAACGAAAGTGAGGCGGCGGTCATCAGAAGAATCTTCGAGATGTTTGCAAGCGGTGTCTCACTCAAGAAAATCGCGAAGACTCTGAACTCGGAGTTCGTCGAGCCTCCCAGGTCGAAATCCAAGAACCGGCGTACGTTGGTGTCCGACTGCGATCCGAGCAATGCTGAAGCGGGAACTCTACAAGGGCGAGCACATCTGGAATCGTACCAAGTTCGTTAAAGTACCGGGAACCAACAAGCGACGCAGCAGACCACGATCCCCCAATGAGTGGAGGCAACCCGATGCCGACATTAGTTATCCTATCGGAAGACCTGTGGAATGAGGTGCAGAACCGATTTCGCGTGGTCGACGGCGCACATCAGATCACGAGCGGAAAGGGGCTGCTGTCTCGCGCTCTGACTAGCCCCTACCTCTTTAGCAATCTGCTGAAATGTGGGTTGTGCGGGAGCAACCTCATTATCGCGAGTGGCGGTGGGAAGAAACCGAAATAGGTCTGCGATGCTGGAGGCGACATCAAAGCGCTTTGTACGTGGTGATAAAGGTCGAAAACAAGGGCTGGAGACAGCGGGATGACCCTGAACACCATTCCGCAGCCAAGTCGCCGTAGAATCGGCTTTCTGGGCATCTTGGTAGAATTCCCGGCGAGGGACACCGCGCCCACAGTTGGCTCGCCATGGGAAAGTTCTCACCAACAAAGCAACACGGCGACTGCGAAGAGATCGCCAACACGTCCACCGCGTTTGGTCGTCGTCGCCGCAACTGGGTCGAGTCGCACGGCTCCGTGCCTGAAGGTCAGGTTGTCGATGCGTCATGCGGCAACAAGCACTGCATCACTCTGAAGCACTCCTACCTCCGTCCACGCGTCGAGCAGCCGGGTACGTACCGCAAGATTGCGGATCGCGTTCACAGGCTCAACGTAGGTCAGCACTTTGATGTTCGGGGCATCGGAACCGATGAGCGGAGCCGCAACCGATTTCGTTCGGGCTTGTACGCGGCTGCGCGGTTCGACAGGGTCTCGGTGCGCGGGCAGCCGGACGGGAGCGTGCGGATCACGAAGGTCGGGGAATGGTCGAGCTTGCGGGCACAAGGAAGATTATGCTGAGAGGCGAGGTGCCCACGACCGCGTTTGCGTAAAACTTTGCGTAAACAATTTCTGAAAAATCGGCTGGGAATCTGGGTTTAGAGTCGTCGAGTCCGTTTGTGAGATTGGCTCAACCCATTGAAACCAAATGGAGAATTTGGTTGCGGGGGGTGGATTTGAACCACCGACCTTTGGGTTATGAGGGGAAATTAGACGCCCACGCCGTACCAAGCCAACCTGTAAGTTGTTGAGAATACTAGATCGTACTTCTGAGAATTGTTGCTCTTTTGGGTTGGTTTCTGCCCCCGAACCCGCATAGTTTGAGCATAGGCGGTACAATCGGCTCTCCGTGAAAAGGAGAGAAAAAACATGATCGCTGAAGGTTGGGAGTCCGAGCTGCCAGCACTGCTACGGGGAGCGGCCTTCGATAAGGGGATTCAGGAGGGACATTTTGTGGGTCCAGACTGCACTCTGTTAGCAATCTCCGACTTCCAAAAACCTCAGGCTGTGCCTCAAAATGCCGTGTTTCGGCGCGACGTAGGACCGGGCGCGCTAGTGAAATCAGTCTGCTTGGTTAGAACCGGGAAGGTTGAACTTCCCATCAAACTCTATCTGGCAGATGAAGGTAAACCTGAAAGCCTGCTTCAATTTGAGATACGCCCGGATCGTTTTCTGTACTACCTAAAGAAGCCTTCCATTTGGGAAAAATTCGATGAGTTTGTTTTACAGTGGGTGCCAGTGTAAGAGGGTTCATTTCTTCTCTCCCCTGCCAGTGCGCAGGGCGCTCTCAGCGCCTAGCTTGGCCAGCGCCAGCACTTGAACCCGCGCGGGGCCTCACGTTATAATAGCCCCGTAGTTCAGTGCAGCGGAAGAAAGCACTGAACTCAATCTGTCGGGGCCGAAAGCCCTACGCGCTTGCCTTTTCTTCCACACGGCCATTTCTGGCCTTTAATCAAATCCATACAGCAGTGAAAATTTTAGGCAGCACCCCGCACCCGTGAGCGCTCTTGCGCCTGATGGGGCGGGAATCCTGTTCGATGGAGGGTGGGAGAACGCATGGCCAAAACGAGCGGTATAAGCTGGACGCACAGCACTTGGAACCCGTGGCTGGGCTGCGACAAGGTAGCGCCCGAGTGCGCACATTGCTACATCGACAGGATGCTGCGGAAGCAGCATCGCGCGCCGTGGGGAACACTGTACCTCACGAAAACATGGGGCGAGCCGGTGAAGTGGCAGCGAGGATTGCCGGGGAACAAAGCGCGGCGCGTCTTTACGTGTTCGGAGTCCGATTTCTTCCACGTCAAGGCTGACGCGTGGCGTCCTGACGCGTGGAACGTGATCCGGGACACTCCGAATCTGGTGTATCTGATCCTGACGAAACGCCCCGAACGTATCCTAAGACACCTGCCCCCGGATTGGGCTTATGCAAACGTGTGGTTAGGTGTGAGCACGGGCTGCCAGCAGAC
This sequence comes from Candidatus Sulfotelmatobacter sp., assembly GCA_049675725.1. Classification (GTDB taxonomy): domain Bacteria; phylum Acidobacteriota; class Terriglobia; order Terriglobales; family Acidobacteriaceae; genus Sulfotelmatobacter. The sequence goes on from JBAUAN010000057.1 coordinate 117,326, forward strand.
TCTCAACAAAATGGACACGCTGCGCCGGATTCCAATTCATGCGCAGGCCGTCCGCTTCATCTCCGCAGAGCCATTGCTGGAATCGCTGGTGCCGGGGATCAATCTGGACGGGTTCGGCTGGGTAATCGCGGGCGGTGAATCTGGGAGCGGCGCAGAGTACCAGTGGGATCGCACCGGCAACTGGCGCAAGGAATTCTCCACGGACGGACGGCGCTACATGACAATTGAGTGGGCGGAAGAACTGCGGGACGAATGCCAGAGTAAGGGCATTCCGTTTCTATTCAAGCAGGCAACGAACCCGCGTGACGGTCAGGGGTCAAACCTGCTAGGCCGCATCTGGCAGCAGTATCCGAAACCGCCGAAGGGCATGACGTGGGCCAAGCGCAACCGGGTCGAGTTGCAGCACAGGTGGAAGCCGGTGCAAATTCAGGAGTACAGGGAGCGTGCGGCATGAACAACGAGCAAGAGAAGCGAGAATTTTTGTCGCGGCTGATGCGAGAGATAGAACGCGTGGGTCAGCAACAGGGAAAAATGAGCACGCTGTTTCAGGACCTAACCGGAAAAGTAATTGAGGGTTGTCGGGCGCAGATAATGAAGCGCGCGAAACACATTCGTGGTGTAGCGGTCAAGATAATCGAAGATCAGCAGGTTCAAAACTGCTTTGGCATTCAGGCTGAGGCGGAAATCTGCCTCTTCGGAGATGATTTGAAGCAAACGCACGTGCAGAAGGTTACCTCCAAGGGGAGTTGGGAAATCGTCAATGGAACCAAGAACGAGGGCGATTTGAAAACCATTGGGGAGCAGGAACTCGATTACCTGTGCGAACAGTTGCGGGCTATGGGGTTCCCCATCGAAGAGATTCGTGCAGCGCGCCAGAGCGCCACGCACGAAGAGGAAGGGCACGCTGGTGCAGCATGACCAGAAAACCCAAACCCAAAGCGCCGAAGCTGGCAGACGTGACCTTCACGGATGCCAGCGGGCGTGCGCGCAGGCGCTACACGGTGCGAAGCGACCGTATTCAGTCCGGCTACGCAAGGGCCTTGTTAGATGAGCCCACCGAGGTCGCTCTGTTTGGTCTGTGGGACAGAGGGGCAGAAGAATGGCTGTACGTAAACGAGGAATCGGGGTGGAATGGAAAAACCTTCCCCACTCGCGCAGACGCACTGCTTTATCTCAGAACCACGACGGTTGAGGACCGGGAGTACAGGCTGGAAATGTTAGAGAACGCGCTATACCGGCCAGCATGACCGGCTGAATCCACAAACCCACCCAAGGGCCATCCCGCAACGGATGGCCTTTTCTTTTGCCCGCTGATGACCACGTTTGAGCACCTTACTTTTGGGAAAAATTATAAATAGCTCAGAGTGGCAATGAGGCTCTGCACGGTCGCTTTTCCGATTGAATACGCATTGATTTACCAGCATGAACATTGGCTGAAACCCACATTAGCTTTTTGCACAGAAATCACAAGATTTCCACAGACAAATAATTCCTGCCAAAGTGTTCCTCGTGCGCTAGGTTCAGAGCTGGAGGATCACAAACCGGGCGTGTCGCTGGAAACGGCTTCGGTCTGCCGCATGGCGGAAGCGAGGAATCACCATGCACGGGCGGAGGATCGCAACGCCCAGCGATGCAAGCCGTGAAAGTATCGGAACCGCCATGCCTTGTTAGATGAGCGCACCGAGAGAATGCGGCTGCGGATCGTCCTGCATCCTCCAATAATCCCCACGCTAGGGGCATTCCTTTGCCCGTACAGCAACAGTCGTGTCTAGGTTGACCCCAGAGTACCCCTGAATCAGCCTAGGGCCTTGTAATCGCAAAGAACCCCGTTCTATGAAGCCCTTCATTCCCGTCCAGAGCTGGAAGCGCTTGTGGTTGGCAACCAAACGGGCCAGCGCAAACCCAAAGCAGCCAACAGTTTGCACGTCGCTATGCGCAGACTATGCGCCTGTTTCGGATGGCTTAGTACCCCGGCAAGGGTTTTACGAGACGCGGGCAATGCGGGTAATGCTTGCCTTGCACGCGCATGACTGCATTGCCATAAATTCCCGCATCTAGCCGGAACCACTCTTCATGCTTGATGGGCTGGCCACAGCGACGGCAGACGATGAGCGGGTGCTGGTACTTGGTTTCCGGTTTCATTTCGAGATTGTCTTGCAGTGACACGCGCATTGGGGAATTATCCAAAAAACCCGAGCAGCCATTTCTGACTGCTCGGAAAGGGAGAATCAAACGGCTGAACCGAACCTCAAAAAGCATAGAGGCTCTGAAGCACGGCGATTTCTAGGAGTAAGCGGCTCGCCGCCAGCCGGATGAACGAAAGTGGACAGTAGCAATGCACCTTCCTCCTCCCGTCCACCCTCTTGCCGACAGTCACCACGCCGGTGAAGTATGAGGGGAAGGAACTCTGGGGGCAGCCGTTCCGAGCGACTATCCCCAACGGGTGTGCAGACGTGTGTCGCCACGCAAGTGCTGCTGTTTTTCAGAACTTTCTCTGCTACAACCCGCTCGGCTGCAACCCCAGCCGAAAAACTTTTCGGGAAGAAGGCAAGCGGCGCTTAGCAACTTGCCTTCCCCTTTCCGTCCCTGCAGTGCCGCGCGGCGGAAATGAGAAAAAAGCGCCGAAGCAGGAAACGAAAATCTACTATTCCAGCAGCCCCTTGGCTGCTAAATAAAATTGCTGCGTTGCCGACAGCTCCGTTCTGGAACGCCCGCCCAGCAACGTACCGCCGCCCGGTCCAGCTGGGCGCGTTTCTTCCGTATTCTTAGCCGAAGGCACAGATGTAAAACGGGCGCGGGATGAAAGACGCCGAAGGCCGGGACGTTCTAGAAATTCAAATTCTTCCGATTGTGGGGCTGGGGGCGCAGTCTGCGGAATGTTCCAGCTTGGTGGCTGATTCGGAATTGGGCCAGAACCGGGAGCGTAAGCAACGTTCGACGAGAACGGAACGCAAACTGTGTTGCCGCTCAGCGAACCGGAAGGAGTGGCAGAGGGGTTGAACGTCGGGGAACTGCCTCCGTTGCCACCCCAGAAAATCGCCGGGGGATTGACAGAACCTTCCAAGACTTCAGTAATTGGAATTCCCATTAGGCCTCCATCAAGACTTCACGCAAAAAACTCGCACAACTTTCCTTCACACGGGCGAGCTCGGGCGCACACGCGGACGGTACACCGTGCTCACGTGCCCATCTGTCGACAATTACGCTGATCTCCTGCCTGCGACGCGGCTGTTTCTTGTCCAGCGCCTGCACGCGTTGGAAGTAGCGTCCAGCGTCGGCCAGAATTTTCTTTCCAAGATCAGGCGCGGGAGTTGGCCGGACAACCGGGGCTTCCCAGCCGGAAATGGTTTTGATGAAATCGAAATCCTGAACAGTGTTTGGTGTGCCGGTCGGGGATGCTGGCGTAAATGGCCATAGATCGTTATCGGTCGGCAATGCGGGTTCCGGTTTCCGATAGATCACAGGCGCAGTCGCGTCCAACGACTCGCGCACCGTGCTCGCCCCGAACAATTCTTGGAAATCAACTGATTCTTGCTTTGCCATGTTCAATTCTCCTTTGGTGCACCCAGCGCAGCCAGCCGCGCTAGTGCGGCCCGCGCGGACGCATGGCGTTTCAAACTTTCACAAAATTGGATGTATGCCCTATCCCGACGCTGCGCCCAGGTCTTTTGCTCAAGATCGAGTTGCGCACACAGGGCACTGGCAGCCCGCTCCTGCTCTGCTGCTGACGCTTCCTCTGCGAGCGCAACGGCCAGCGGGTCAACTTGCGGCGCGGGTGCTGGTGCTGGTGCCGGTGCCAGTTCAGTTTGCAACTTGCGAAAAAAGTTCATCGGTTCCCCTCTTGCTTGGCAGATCGTGACGGCTGCCTTCCGCGATTCGTGCCCGCGCGTATTCCGTGAAGCTGGCCGCCAGTTGCGCAGATGCGCAATGGCTGTCAAACATGCGCTCACGGAACATGCGCCCTACCAGTTCAAAAAACACTGGGTTTGCGTTGTAAGTCAACGTGCGCTCGAATTCCCAGACGATGCTGCGAATCAGCCGAGTCTCATCGGTTTCCCGCGCCTCATGCTCCGCCAAAAGAGCGTCAATTTGTTGAACCGTGATCTGCGGTACGGTTCCGGCTGGCGGTAGTTCGGATTCTGCAGCTCGCTTTTCAGACTGAATGCGCGTTTCCAATGCTCGCAGACCACTAGCGACGGCCTGCGCCTGCCCCCGCGTGTCTTGGTCAATAGTTGCTTGCTCCCAGATTTCATCCGCCCTGCGCAGCCACTTTTCAATTTCTTCCGTGCCGCTGGGGGCTGCTGGGGGCGTGGCAGTGTGCCGAACGTGGCGAGAGAGTGCATACGGCGAAACGGCGAACTGGAGCGCCACGTCTTTTTGAAAGCGCCCAGACGCGAGAGCAGATTCGATTGCGAGCAGTTCGGGCGAGAGGCAGATGGAACACTTAGACATGTTGCCCCCCAAAGCCCGCGTCAATGAAACGCTGAACTTCACTCAACTTGATACGGAATTGACCGCGCCCACCAGCTCGCCAGACACGGAGCTGTCCGTCCGCAATCCAACGGCGCAGCAAGGCATAGCTGGGAGAACCCAGCATCGGAACTGCTTCACGCAGCGGCATCAGCGGGTCAATCTGGAGAGCCTGCTTTTGCTCGCGCACTTTCTGGTGCTGGGCCAGCAGTAGTGCAGAGCGTTGGGAGACGGCGGTTTTTACTGGAAGGGTGCGATTTGTGGTTGGCATAGATTGATACCCATGAATATAGACGAACGTCGATATACATGCAAGCCAAATCTTTCCCACCCGTTCGGCACCACCAGCCGGAACCTGTTGGGGGCACTGGGCACCCTGCCAACCCAAACCGCGATTCCCGAAGCGCAGAACGCGCGACGGGACAATCGAAAACGGGAGCCGAAAATGAGAGTCGAAACCGGACGGGAAAATGTGAGTCGAAACGAGCGCGAGAGAGCGCGAGAGGCGCTGTGGTGTGTCTCAGGGTGTCTTTAACCCTGTCTCATTTCTAAGTTGTTGATTCTTTAGGGCTGTCTCAACTGTCTCATTAAATATGACCTATAACACAAGGGATATATGCTTACCCCCCTTACCCCCTATAAAGTGTTGACCATTTTTTGCGGTGACACTGAGACGGCAACAAGTACCTGTGTTTTCAGCAACTTAGTTTTTTGCTGTCACGACCTCACCCGTGACAGCTCCAGTTTTCCGTCTCTCGCGCCTTTCGAGCCGCAAACTTTCAGTCCCGGTCTGCTCAATTTTGGCTCTGCAGCTTGAGACAAAATTTGGGGGCGTTCAAACGATCTTGGCCCCAGCAATTTCAAGGGAGCATAAGGGAGCATTCGGTACGCGCGTGTTGCCTGTGTGCCGTGCATCCCGCGCCGCCCTTTTTTTTCAATCCTGCAAGCGCTTGCGGATTTGCCAACGCTCACCCTAAGCGCTACGCTTTTAGAGAGGCCATATGGGAGAATCCGAAGCACGCACCGTCACGATTCACGGATCAGCCGCTCCCCCTGACCCGAAAGCAGAGGCGCGTAAGAAACGAGAACTGGACGCGCTCACGGTGCGCGTTTTTGGGGAACCCACCACCAGCACGCCGAAGAAACGCCAGCACAACCCGACCACGGAGCGCCTCTACAGTCGCATCCGAGAGATTCCAAGAAACGTCCCACTCAAAGAATTCTGCAAGCGCTGCGACAGCGCGCAAATCACCTTCCGCATCCCCAAGTACCTGCGGGATGAGGGCTGCCCAGAGACTTGGTTTGCGGCTTGGCAGGATGCATCTAAATGGCGTGGTCGGATTCACGATCTGCGCCAGAATGCTTGGCGGAATGTGCCTAGAAAACCTGTGTAAAGTGTGTAGCTACACATGCGTTACACACGCATGAACACTAGCTGAATCGTATTTCTCTCCGCTTTTCAAGTGAACCCCTGCAGGCTCTCCTTTAAATTAAAACCATGACAACGCGCGCGGAACCGCCGATTTCGATGCTGCAGCAAACCGTTAACTCCCTGCAATCTGACGCTGACCGGCTGCGCACGGCGCACGTCCGCGTCCGCGACGGTTCTTGGAAAGAACCCTTGGCGGAAACGGAGGACGTTTTGTTGCAAGCTGCTGAAAAAGTTGAACGTTTTCGGCTCACTCTGTTGCGCTTTGCGCGGCAGTGCGGCCAGCCGGTGCGCTGCACACGGGAACGGGAATTGGACTAGAAAGATTTCAAAGATTTCTCGGAACGCCCGCACAGAGCGGGGGAAACGGAGTAACGCCAGAATTTTGTTTTGATTGTAAGCGGAAGAACCGCGCTGCTTCTGAACTGTCTTTGTCCCCTGTCCGGAGATGGCAGATCAAGGCAGCGCGGTCCCGGAGTTCAAATGGAACCAGACAATTCACACACTAGCGCAGACTCGCCCACGAATCAAGGCCAGCTCACGATTTCCGAGATTCGGGTTCGTCAGACCGATTCTGATTCCGTCGAAATGGTCCGACGTGATCCGGCTGGGGTTCGTGAGATGCGTACGCTGCTGCGCGCTCTCCAGCACGCTCAGAGCGTTGACTTCAACTCTGATGTTACGTGGTATCGCGCTGCCCTGGTGAGAGCCATCCACCGCGCCGGAATTATCACCCTGCATCGCGTTTTCCCATGCCAGCACTGCGGCCATCCGGTCGCATGTTTGCGCCTGTGGCGCTCTAAGCGCCTGTTCGTTATCGACGCCGTGGAAGAACCCGTTTTGCCGGGTGAGTGGGACGGAGACATTTTTGCGGAGCACATTTGCGGGGGTTTGCAATGACCGCAACCGCAGCGGCAATTACCAGCCCGGAAAGCCGGGTGCTCTCTGCAGCAGCGGAGCGCATTTACGACGGGTTGCTTATTCTGCTTGCCTCTGGCCAAGTGGCCGAGATGCGGTTGCCGGAAACGCACAGGGGCGTTTATTCGGGCTATTTTGCTGATTTTGAGGCAATGGCATCACGCGCTGCTGACTGGTCCGGAAACTGTCCTGCTGTTTACTTCACGTTGAATCCAGTGCAGCCTGAACTGCTTGACCGCTCCCAGAATCGGCTCAAGTGCCGCCCGAAACAAACCACCACGAACGCGGAGATTGTTTCCCGACGATGGTTGCCTTTAGATTTTGATCCCGTCATCCCCGCTGGGATTTCCTCAACCGACGCGGAACACGCTTCCGCGCTGGCCAAAGCGCAAGAGTGCAAAGCGTGGCTCTCGGCTCTGGGTTGGCCGTTGCCACTTGCCGGGGACAGCGGGAACGGTGCAAATCTGCTGTATCGGATCGAACTCCCGAACGACGAACCCAGCAGGCTGCTGGTGGAAAGCACCCTGAAAGCGCTTTCCCAAAAGTTCACCGACGCACAGACCGAAATAGACACCACGGTCGGGAATGCAGCTCGCATCTGGAAAGTCTATGGCACTAAAGCGTGCAAGGGAGATTCCAGCCCGGAACGCCCGCATCGTGCTTCTGCGCTGCTGGAAATCCCCGCAGAAATTCAGCCGGTCACGCGGGAACAATTGGAGCAGGTTGCGGCGCTGGCCACTGAACCCGCTCCGAAAAAACCGGCCGGAAAAAGTCAAGGCAGCCCGCTGGACGTGGCCGCGTGGCTGGCCAAGCACAGCATTGCCGTGGCATCCACTGGTCCGTGTGGGGATGGGACTAAATGGGAGTTGGCCGATTGTCCGCTGAACCCAGAGCACAAAAAGAAAGCAGTAGTGATTCAGCACGCATCGGGGATAGTTTCCGCCAAGTGCCAGCACGAATCCTGCCCCGTGGACTGGAAAACTCTGCGCGAGATGTACGAACCCGCCCCGGCTTGGCGTGACTCGCTTCTGCTCACGAAAGAGGAAGTAATCAAGCCGGTGCTGGAAAACGTGCTGCTGGTGCTCAGAAACGAGAGCGTATGGACGGGGGTTCTGAGCTACAACGAATTCAACCTGTGCACCATGACCCAGAACCCCGCGCCGTGGATGCAGAGCCGCGCCGGTGCAGTCTGGACTGATTTTGATGATTCTCAGCTCGCAGCTTGGCTGCAGCGCTACGGTGCCTTGGTCAATTCTCGAACCGCAGCCGAGGCAGCTCAGACCATCGCGCAAGAGAACCCATTTCATCCCGTTCGGAATTACCTGCATTCACTGGTCTGGGATGGAAAGCAGCGGGTCAATACGTGGCTGTCCGTGTACCTGGGGGCGGCCAACAACGCGTACACATGCGCCGTAGGGGGCTGCTGGTTAATCTCGGGCGTGGCACGGATCACGCGCCCCGGCTGCAAATGTGATCAGATTTTGCTGCTGGAGGGGGAGCAGGGCAGCCTGAAATCAACCGCACTGATGACGCTCGCGGGAGCGGAGTTTTTCTGCGACCACATCAGCGACATTGGCAGCAAAGATTCCCGTTTAGAACTTGCCGGTTCTTGGATTTTCGAGCTGGCGGAACTGGATCGTGTGCGCCGTGGGGAACTCTCCAGAATCAAGGCTTTTTTCAGCGCGCAAACTGACGTGTTCCGCCCGCCCTATGGCCGCAGAACACAGCGCTTCCCGCGTAGTTGCATCTTCTGTGCTACTACAAACGACAGCAGCCCGCTGGTGGATGAATCTGGAAATCGGCGCTGGTGGCCGGTGCGGATTGGCCAAATCGACATTGCAGCGCTGGCCCGCGACCGTGATCAGCTTTGGGCGGAAGCGGTCACGCTTTACGAAGCTGGGGAAAAGTGGTGGTTGGATTCTGTTCAGCTAAACCAGATTGCGGCCAAAGAAGCGGATTTGCGCTACAGCCCCGGATTGTGGGACGAGCAAATTTTGAACTGGTGTGATTCCCCCGAACCGCGTGAGCGCAAAGCCTACGATCTGACGGAAATCTCTGATTTGCCTTTTGTTTCCAGTCCGGGCCGGGTCACGATCAGCGATATTTTGGTCCACTGCATCGGCAAACCCATCGACAAATTTGCTTACGCGGACCAAGCGCAAGTGCAGCGGTGCCTGACGCACGATGGCTGGCAGCGCTTGCCGCAATGCCGCGTGCAAAACGTGGTGGGGCGTGATAACCGGGTGCGCTTCTGGCAGAAAGGCACGGGGACTAAATGAATTTCTTAATTCCAATTGAAGAACTGCGCGCCAGCCAAGAACGCTATCTCGCCCGGCAAGCCGCCGCACGCGCTCAGGAATTCGCAGCTATGCTGGCCGCATGTGAGCGAGCAGAGTGTGCTGGAGTCCCCCCGCCATTCACTTACCGGGCACGCAGCCCTGAGCAGTGGGAAGCACGCGCCCATCGTGACCCGGTGAAAGCCCGAATCCTGCTCGAAGTTGCCGCAGAATTCCCAGACGCAACGGCCAAGGAACTGGCCGAAGCGAGCGGCATGAGCACAAGTTGGGTGCGGAGAACTTTGAAACGTGCGGGAATGCGAGCGGCCAAGGCCGTGCGCCAGCGGAAGGAAGTGCAGCCATGAATGCAGGAATCAAGATGTTTGCCGATTTTGATGAAAATCCTTCAGGTTACCCCGAAGAATCAGAAAACCACGATTGGCGCTGTAGTCTTGTGCCGAATCCTTTGCTTGTGGGTTCAAATTCAAAGGGGTACTACATACCGTCAACGCACAGCGGGCGTGCAAGTGAGCTGCGCAAGTTTCTGGAGAACCTGAAGCAGTGTGATATTCCAGCCAAGGAACCCGCCAGCCTTGAGCTTTTGGTGCGGCTGCTGAAAGCCGGTGTGCGGATTATCAACAAACCGAACGGAGTGAACCCATGATGGGACTAATTTTCCGTTCTCTTGAGCCTGTCTTAGCAGACGCCAAAACCGTGCCCGCAGCAGAGTTGCCCCGGCTGTTGGGCGATCTGCGCGAGATAGAAGCAACCGCGCTCGCGCGCCTTAGCGCCCCCGCGCCAGCGCAGCCCGCCGATGAGCTGCTTTCTGTGAAACAGGCCGCGCAGAAACTAGGCTGCAGCACGGATTTCCTCTACAAGCGTGGCCCGTTTCCGTTTGCGCGCAGGCTGGGGCGCAAGCTGATGTTCTCGCAGAACGGCATCGAAAAATATCTGCGAGAGCAGAAATAACAGCAATAACCCATTGACAGCATGACAGCACACGCGTAAGCTAGGTTTCTGGAGGGCAACCGCATGGGAAAAAATGTCGTGATTATCAGAACCACAATCCGGGTTCCAGAATGGCTGTGGGACAGGGCACGGCACAAGGCAATCGACGAAAAGAAATCTCTGCAGGATTTGGTTATCGACGCGCTGGTTAACTACGTTGGCGGAAAGGATGGCAAAAAGTGAACGAACAGAAACGAGAACGCGGACGCGGACGGCTTTACAAGCAACCCGGCTCCGCAAACTGGTGGATGGCTTTTTATAAGCATGGCAAGCAAATCCGCATGAGTACGGAAGAAACTGACGAAACCGCAGCCGTGCGCGCCCTGAAGCGCAAATTGCAGGAGCGTGACGCAGAGCTGGGCGGGGGGCGCAAGATGATTACCCCGCAGCAGCAGCGGGTCACGGTTAACGAACTGCTGGACAATCTGGCCAGTGATTATCGGCTGCGCGGAATCGACAGCCCACAGTTCCGCAGCCACGTAAAGCGCATTCGGGAGTATTTCGGAGACTGTCGCGCAGTCGAAATCACGCCTGCACTGGTAGATCGCTACATAGAAACCCGGCTGGCCACTGGTGCAGCCTCCGCCTCGATCAACCGCGCTACGCAAGTGCTCGGGCAGAGTTTCAAGCTGGCCGTGGAACGCGGACAGCTCAATAGCGCACCAAAGTTGCGGCATCTATCGGAAAAGGACAATGTGCGGCAAGGATTTTTCGAGGATGCCGAATTCCGGGCCTTGGAAGCGAGCCTGCCGCACTACCTTTCAGACTATGCATATTTTGCTTACCGTTCGGCATGGCGCAAGACTTCGATTGCAAGACTGCGGTGGGACCACTACGACGCAATCGCGCAATGCGTCCGATTGGATGGCAAGGACTGGAAAAACCGTGATTCTCAAATTGTCATGCTGGATGACAAGCTGGCGGCGCTCATGGAACGGCGCAAAAGAGCACGGGGGGGTAAAAACCAAATCAGGCGCGTTGGTCCTGTCCGACCTGATTTTTCATCACGACGGCAAACCGATTGTGGACTATCGCAAAAGCTGGCAAACCGCGTGCGTGCTGAACGGGCTGGGAAAGTTTTGTTGCCGCAACTGCAGGGATGAGCGCGGCGGGTACCTAACGCTAGACGCAAAGAAAGTTTGTCCGAAGTGCGCAACGAAATGGGGCGGTAGGAAGCGCACTCCGAAGTACATCGGAAAACTTTTCCATGACTTCTGCCGGACAGCGATTCGCAACCTAGAGCGGGCGGGAGTCTCGCAAAGCGTAGCCATGAAAACGGCGGGACGGAAAACTGCCAGCATCTACCACCGTTACAACATTGTGAACGAGTCCGATTTGAGAGGGGCTATGGAGAAGCAAGGCACCTATCTAAACACAGTGGCCGAGAAAGAGAACCGACTGGTAATCCCGTCAGTCACGAAACAGATTCAATAAAACCCGCATAGATCGCGCATAGTTCGAGCAAAAACAAAGGGAGCCAATTTTCCGGCTCCCTTTAACTTGCTTATTATCTATGAGTTCGTTGGTTGCGGGGGGTGGATTTGAACCACCGACCTTTGGGTTATGAGTTCAAAGGGAAACTGACACAAAACAACTTACACGCGCACGGATGACACCTAAGCACCTGTAAGTTCCTGCAAGAAACGCGTCGCAGTCCCTCGTTTAGTCCCTCGTTTTCTGTCCCGCCCGTTGGGTTCAGTTCCCAACAGCCCCCAACCATCGCTTCATCGCCACGTTGATCAAACGTTATTTCCTCGGAACCAAACTCGCATACTCGACGGCCTCGCTAAAGTTCGCGGTGGTCGCAACGGATCTTTCTGGCCGTCGTTGAATCGTTTCGCACGGCGAATAAGTTGGCTTCGGCGTCTGCGTATCGCACCGTCGCATCCGTTCCTCTGCCATGTCAGGCGACTCCTTGCAGGAGTTTATCACCTCTGTAAAATGTACCGTTCTGCCGACAATGACGGAGGAAGACACTGTCGACGAGACTCGGTGCACTTCAAAGAGCAGTGGCAGAATGAAAGGCGTTCACGTTGTTTACGAAAACCTGTATGGAAACCAAAGTTGCGATAGAAACACCCGTGGATCCCAAAGAACTCCTCAGACTCTGCCGTGCTGGGAGACTGTATGACATAGAGAAGTGGATTGCTGCGGGCAAGCCGCTGGACATTCCTGTCGGGAGGAACAAAACCCTCCTTCAGGTGGCGGTAGAAACCGAGTTTCACAGTCTCGTCGAGCTGATTGCCAGGCACGAGAGCAACCAAGCCTCTAAGAATGCCGCGCTGGAAGGCGCAATTTCCTTGCGGCGGCTCGACCTTGTTGGACTGCTGGTTGAAAACGGAGCGCAGATCACTTCAGTGCCATTTGCCGACGTTTTGCTAACTTGGGAGCCGAAGCTCATCCGCTTTTTCTTGGATCACAGGGCTGATCCAGTTAAAGATTCTCCTTTTGCAGTTGCTTTTGGCGCCAAGGTGAGGACTGCCTTGCGTGCATTTCTGGACTGTAAGCAGATGCATCCTGAGCACGCTGATGCGTTGCAGGAGCAGGCGAACATTGCCCTACGCTACTTTTGCTCTAAGGGCGACATGAAATGGATCAGTCTTATGCTCTGGGCAAAAGCAGACGCTCGCTCGATGGGACCAAGCCTTGAAAAGGAGTACACAAATGATCCCGAGTGTTATACGTCTGGCCTACAAGAGGCGTCTTACGCCGGGAATGTCGAGGTGCTGAAGAAACTCAAACCTGAGGCGGGACGCGATAATCTCGAAGACTTGCTCCATTGTGCTGCCATTTCGGGTCGGAAAGATGCTCTTCACTATTTGCTAGAGATCGGGGCAAAAACAAATGACAGGGCAAATGGCGGCTCTTCCGCTCTGGACACGTGCTTATGGCACCTGAGCTTTAGGCGCTTTGATCCTTACGGCGGGAAGCGACTCGCGTCGAAGTACGACGCCTCCGGTGCTCTGGAATGCGTACAGGAACTCCTTGCCCACGGCGCTGTGTGGAATCCGACTGAACCGAGCCATGTGACATCGCTTCGCCGTACGCTTTGTGAATGTGAGCCTGCCGTAACTATCGAACTGCTTCAACTATTCCACAAATACAATGCATGTCCTGCTGAGCAAATTCATAAACTTCTGGGTACACCTCGGATGAGGGAGCATCTCGCGCCGGCGAGCCATCACATTTCACGGCTTGGAATTAGTCTCAAAGCACTGCCGTCAATGGCCCGGCAGTCGCGTGCTCCTGCTTATAAACGGCTCTGATCGAATCTACGCGAAAGTCTGTAATCCTTACGCTGACGATTATCTCCAGGAGGGGAAGTCAATCATGTCGCTGCAATACGATCGCGAAGAGCTTTATCAGAAGGTTTGGGAGAAACCACTGTTAAGAGTGGCTGAGCAATATGGCGTATCCGCCGTTGCTCTGGGGAAGGTATGCGGTAAATTGTCGGTACCCGTGCCAGGCCGCGGACATTGGGCTAAGCTGGCTCACGGTAAACCCGGCGTCGCCAAGCCAGCCCTGCCAACATTAGATAAGGTCCCGATTGTTTATCGGTCTGCACGGGCCCAACTCAAGCAGAACTGCTCTGACCAGAACAATCCCGAGCTTGTCGTGATAGACCAACTGCTGTCGTCCGGGTCGTTAAATCCCCCGCGCGAAAACGCTGCCCAAGCCCATGATCTGATTCGCCGCACTGCCGGTCACCTTCGCAGTCGCAGCCGAAAAAACGAGCACGGAATATTGCTCCCGCGGGAGCCCAGTGGGCTCAACGTTCAGGTCACCGAAGGAACCCTTGATCGAGCTTTGCAGGTCATGTCGCAGGTATTGTCCGTTTTGGAGATGCAGAATTTCAGCGTGGAGATATCAGAGCAGGGTGACACTGCCGCTCTCATCCAAGGGCAGCGTATTTCTTTCGGTATAGAAGAGCCGATCAGAAAGTTTGTAACTCAAAAGCCGCGGGTGCCGAATTTTACGGATCGTTGGGATTACGATCGGGCCGTTACATACGGACCCTCGGGAATATTGGCTTTGGTTATCCACTCAGGAAGCTGGGACACCCGCGCATTGCGGACGAGATGGGCTGATGCAAAGGTCCAAAGGATTGAGAGCCGAATTCCAGATTTTGTCGCCGGTCTAATGCGCACTGCCGTCGTCCTTCGGCAAAAAGAAGAGGAGCGAAGGCGGCACGAGCTGGAGCAGCAGAAACGAGCGCAGGAGCTGGCGCAGTTACGGAAGGATCTTGAGGAAGAAGAGAAAAAGCTGAAGGAATTTAATGATTGGCTGGAAGATTGGGAACGCGCGGAACGAATGCGACGATTCGTTGCGGTATACGCGGAGAGATCACGATTATGGCCTGCTGAGAAACAACCGAAGTACCGCGAGTGGATTGAGTGGGCTACACGGGAGGCGGACCGGCTCGATCCTTTCGTGCTTGAAAGGCCAGCCTCAGTTATGGATCGAAAGCACGAACTGGGACGGCGGTAATAATTCACCTGAAACAGGAGAGCTGTCTATGGCGTTAAAGGCGCTTCAGGCTGAGAACGAACTTCTTAAACACTTCACAACTGAGTTGGCAAGCGCGTCAGAATTCTACCTTGGGATGGCATTGGTTACAAAGGCTGGTTTGGATTTAATCATCGGCTCGATTGAACGTTGTCTTGAAAGGCGAGGACGTGGATGCGTGCTATTCGGCGTTGATTTGCCCACTGATCCGGAAGCGATTCGGAGCCTGTGCGAACTCCGAGTCCGGCATAGAAATTTTGACGTACGACGTTTTCAAGCTGGCAACCGATTCTTCCACCCCAAACTTTCGGTCTTTGTCAGGCGGAGTGGAGTGAAAACTGCCATTATTGGCTCCTCAAATCTGACAGGAGGAGGACTCAGCCAGAATCACGAGACCAACGTTTTCCTCAGCGACCGCAGAGTCGTCCACGAATTTCTGGATTATTTTGAGGAGCACTTTCAGGGAGCACATGCGAGGAAGGTTGATCAGCGTTGGCTTGATCAGTACAGACGGCTCTGGGCCCAGCGAAAAAAGGCTGAACAGCGCCAACGAAGGTTGCGTGAGAAAGCTCGCGGTCTCGGGAGGCCGCCAACGAAAATAATCAATCGAATCAAAGATCACGTCTTCGCCTTTACAGGGAAAATCGCCGACTGGCCCCGTAATGCAAAACTCTACCCGTACGTGAAACGACGCGGTGGCCATGTTGCGGAATCGGCTGGGGCAATGGGTTCAGCAAACTGTCTAGTTCACGGTGAAATTTTGGGCGGCCGAAAGAGCACCAGGAAGCTGGTGAAAGCCCGCCAACTGAATATCCCGATCATTACTGAGGAGCAATTTTTTAACCTGCTGGGATTGAAGCGCGCTGAGCGCTAGCACTTGGGCTCAACAGAGCCAAGATCGCGAGCCACGACGGAGGCCGTCACTCTCCAGTGAATCGTTTGTAAGTTTAACATATTGAAAATAAACTACTTATATTAATTCTTTTTGCAGCAGTTTTTCGGATTCCACCTGTTTTGTTCATTATGTTATAATGTTCACGTATCCTGAACAGTTTCTAATGATGGACAATTTGTGCGTATACTTGGCACGTTCATGTTTCATGTACAGACAGTTAAAATGAACAACAGAGCACAACGCAATGGAGCCTAATGCCCAATACGAACAGCTAATCGAGACTGCTCTCCAGGGACTCCAGCGCACGACTGGGCTCGCCGCGCAAATCATCCGTCTGGAACAAGAGAACACTTTCCGCCGGGACCGGCACCAACGATTCGACGCATTGATCGAAATAGCGGCAAAAGGCCGGAAGTACCAATTTGCCGTGGAGGCCAAGCTCGGCGCGAGAGCCGAGTTGCTCACTCAAATCAAGGCACTCTGGCCCCCCGAACAGCAACCTCGTCTGCTTTTTGTCGCCCCATACATCACAAACTACCTTGCTGAAAAGTGCCGGGAAATCCAGCTTCCATTTCTGGACACCGCCGGGAATGCCTACTTAGAAGACGACGACCTCTTCGTTTTCGTCACGGGTCAGAAAAGACCCCCAGACCTAGCCCCAGAGCAAACAAAACGAACAAACACCGCCGCTGGGTTGAAGGTCCTATTTGCGCTTTTGTGCCGCCCACCATTGTTAAACGCCCCATACCGAGAACTCGCGACCACGGCTAGAGTGGCGCTCGGAACAATCGGGCCAGTGATCAAGGATCTTGAAACAAGAAAGCTAATTGCAACATTTGGCACGACCCTTCCAAAACGCCGCTTGCTCGACGCCAAGGCCCTGCTACAAGAGTGGGTCACGTTCTACCCCGCAACACTCAGACCTAAACTCCAGCCTCGGAGGTTCCGCGCCCAAAATCACGAGTGGGCGCAAACTGATTTGACTCGTTTTGACGCTTATTGGGGGGGAGAAGTGGCTGCTGACCGCCTCACACACTATCTGAAACCTGAGATGCTGACCGTTTATACCCTACACAACCCGACGAAACTGATAACGGAGTTCCGGCTCAGAGCAGATGTCAACGGTGACGTAGAGATTCTCGATGCTTTTTGGGACCGCAACCTGATCACAGGAATACACGATGTGGTACCGCCCATACTCGCCTACGCCGACTTGATGACTACGACTGATGCCCGGAACCTCGAAGCAGCAAAACTGATCTATGAACAGCATATCGCGCCAAATCTTCCAACTGCGTAAGCCGCTCAGTCCGCTTGTCCTTGAGCCACTCGAAGCAGTTGCGCAAACCGCGAATTCATTGGGCTTCCCATACTTTCTAGCAGGTGCGACCGCGCGGGATCTGGTCCTCGAAAATGTATTCGGTCGACCGCCGGGTCGATTAACACGTGATTTGGACTTCGGCTTCGCTCTCTCGGAGTGGAATCAGTTCGAGACTCTCAAGACAGCATTGATTGCGACGGGACGATTCAAGGCCGACCGAGCAATCCAGCGTGTCTTGTATCTGCATTCCGCAAACATCGAAGTCGGCGTGGATCTCATCCCCTTCGGCGACATTCAAGACGGCTCAGCGATCTCTTGGCCTCCGCACCACGATTTTGTTATGAACGTGGCCGGTTTTCGTGAAGCTTTTGAATCAGCTATCCTCGTACAAATCGACGCCAATCTGGTGATTCCTGTCGCCTCTCTGCCGGGTCTCATCATTCTCAAGTTGTTCGCATGGGTAGATCGTAAATACGAAAGGCGCGACGCCCCTGACATTTTGAAGATAGTCTCCGAGTATGCAGATGCAGGTAATGAAGAGCGTTTGTACACCGACCACATCCAATTGCTTGAGGCAGCCGGATTTGACGTCACAATTGCAGGTGCGCGACTTTTGGGTAAAGACGCCCGCCGCATTGCAAAAGAAGAGACCGCGGCGACTCTCGCAAGTATCTTAGAGACTGACAGAATCAAACGGGACCTCGTCAACCAGATGGTCCAGAGCGCGAACAGGTCAGATGAATCCTTCGCCGACAATTGCACCCGTTTATTGGATAACTTCCATCACGGGTTCGGAGAAGAGAAAGAGCCCGGCTAGGGAACAGGTGCCCTCGTATGAGAAAAGGGGAAGATTCCTAGCTTCGAGTTTTGCCGACGCCGAATTTTACGGCCATCCTAACCACGTGCCCGAGAGGGTGACAATAGCCTCTCCAGTCGTCGGTGATGACAACACCATCGAACGGAAGCTAATTGGTCGAGCTGAGTGGGGGCTAATCCTGCCCGATGTGCCCGTTTTTTTTGTGTCATAAAACACTGATCACTAAAGCAGTTCCCAAGTGTGAAGGGTAGAATGAAGCATGCAAATCCTGAGTGACGAACAACTGCGCGCAAGGATTGAGGGGCAGAAGGATCCTCTGATACAGCCACCGCCACCTCCTGAATTCACCGATTGGTTCAGCAAGGATTCGCCCGTCCAGCCATCTTCGCTGGATTTCCACATAGGAGAAATCTACGTCCCTGGACGACCCCCAGATCAGGCCGGGAAGCCAGCCTCCGTTGCAGATCGTTACGTCTTGGGCAGCGGCCAGACAGTTGTAATTCAGACTCTCGAAAAAATATCTCTGCCCCCGGAACTAGCAGGATTCGGCTTCCCGCCCTCGCGGATCTCAAGTCAGGGGATTTTGCTCACCAATCCCGGCCACATCGATCCGGGATATGAGGGTCATCTACATCTAACCGCAATAAACATGGCTAGGGAATCATTTGAATTTCGAAAGGGTGATGTCATAGCGACCGTTGTGATAGCGGAACTTGGCGCTACGCCGAAAGCAGATTTTCGCGCTCGATATGGGACTCTTTCGCCATCGCATGTGACCCAGGATCAACTCGACCGCTTGGCTCCTGATTTCGCAAATGTCGAGGAACGAGCGCAGCAGATCGCTGAGAAGGCAGTCAAGACTGCAGATATCTCTATTAAGCGGGCTCAGAATCGAGCTGCCGTCGTTGGTGCGGTTGTGACCGCACTATTGGCTATTTTCACGCTCTATTGGAACAGCCAATCCAAGGTCGATCTGTTGAATCAAAACGAAGCGACCATGGAAAAACGATTCGACGACAAACTCGCCAACGACAAACGCATTACAGAGCTTGAGCAACAGGTGAAAGACCTCAAGTCCCAAATTGCGGCATTGAGCAACGTTCCTGCGAGGAAGTAAAGGTGACAGAGCCACAGATTTACATCATCAGCCGACCAACGCTCGATCTGAAACAGATCGACCTTTTTCTGTCATCGTTGAATCTGAAATGGCTCCGCACGCCAGGTGCGACAGAGGCGGAAGAGCTCATCGAATTTTCCGGAAGAGTCTGTTACTTATCTTTTGGAGAAAAGCAGTCGCAACGCAGCAATCGAGAATACATTCGCAATCTGATAACAAGCGGTCATGAAAGTGTTCTCGAGCATGCCTCTTGGTCTTTGCTTTTAACCAACGTTTCTCGTGCCTTCACGCACCAGTTGGTTCGGCACCGTGTTGGAGTTGCATTCAGCCAGCTTTCTCAGCAATATCACGACGAGGGAAATGCCCAGTTCGTGATGCCAACGGAGTTGGCATCATTGCCGGAAGCGCGCGCAGTTTGGGAGGCACACTCGCAATCCTCAATCCGTGCATATGAACTTCTAAAATCGCTTTTGGTTAATGACTCCAGATTGGCCATGAACTCGAAAGAGCGCAATAGGCTGATCAGATCTGCCGCTCGTAGCGTTTTGCCGAACTCAACAGAGACCAAACTCGTTATGACGGCGAATGCGCGCGCGATCCGGCATTTTCTAAAGATTCGAGGAAATATTCTCGGTGATTACGAAATGCGACTTGTTGCAGCGCGGATACTCGATACCGTTAAGGCTGAGGCTCCAGGAGTGTTCTTCGATTTCGAAGTACGCCACCTACCAGATGGCTCGCCACAGGTAATCCAGCTTGTCGATCAGACGACGCCGGATCCAGATTGATTCAAGCCGCGTCGTTTGAGATTCACGCATACTGGTTCTATCTGCTGTCAGATTTTGCCCCGTAAGAAGTAGTCGAGCGCCAAACATGGGCTACTTCGCACAACAATCCCTGGAAGTGCTCAATTCCGATCTCACCGTTATCGAACAGTTGCAACAAGATTTTCCCCAGGACGGTCTGGGGTCGTTGCGGAACCTGGCGGGAGCATTCCAGTTCTCCGGCGAAGACGTAGATAAGAAGATCCGCGCACTCTCCGGCGGAGAAAAATCGCGGCTGGCAATAGCGCGCATGCTCTACAACCCGCCGAACTTCCTGGTGCTCGACGAACCGACGAATCACCCGGATCTTGCGACCAAGGAGATGCTGGTGGACGTCCTGAAGGACTTTGAAGGCACCATGATCTTCGTATCGTACGACCGCATGTTCCTTCGCGGTCTCGGCTCACGTGTGCTGGAACTGGGCGGCGAGAGCGGCACGGACCGCAATCCCACCGTCTATCCTGGGTCATACGTTGAGTACGTGCAGAAGCTTGGACATGAGGCGCCTGGGATCTATTCGTAGCGCTTGCGTTCCCGGCCTTTGCGCACAATGGCAACCAGATCCTCGGCCGACACTTTCACCTTCACTCCTTTCACGTCTAGCGGCGAGCGCTGCGGCAGGAGCACCAAGTCGGCCGCTTCCTCAGCCTCTTTGAGGAGCGTCTTGCGCGGCGTGCCTATCTGCGCACGCATGGTC
>JBAUAN010000058.1:0-20480 GCA_049675725.1 Candidatus Sulfotelmatobacter sp.
TCCATTGTGGTTGAGACGTGCGCGTGTCGCATGAGTTTCTGCTGTACGTCCACGGGTGCTCCGGTCTCGTCCAGCCAAGCACGATATGTGTGACGGAACGTGTGAAACCCGATCCTGCCAAGTCCCAATTTCAGACCTCTAGGAACCAGGTAGTCGTTGCGCATCGAGTCGGCATGATACGGTCGACCCGTCACCGGGCTCGGGAAAAGCCAGTGCTCTTCGGTATCGCGACAGAGCGCTTGCCATTTCTTGAGTTCGAGGATAAAGCCCCGTTCGATTGGAACCTCGTCCTGCGAATACTCCGTCTTCAACTTGTTGAGCCGCTTCCCGACCGCTGATCGTTGAACCAGAACCACCGATCGCTTGAAATCGAAATCCGTCCAGCGCAAGCCCAGGATTTCGCTGATTCGCAGTCCGAAACACAGGCCAATTAGTACGATGGTTCGAAAGGGCTGAACCAGCGCGTCGAGCATTTGCCAAAGCGTAGAGACTAGACGGGCAGCACCTAAGCTCCGGACTTTCCGGAAGATGGTGAAAGGATAGTCCAGAGCGCAAACCTGGCGTGAGCTCTCAAAGAGCATCACGTCTGGGGGGCGAAAGCCGCAGGCGGTATGAAAATCCGCAGGGCTTAGACGGCCCATGAGGGTTCAAGTCCCTCCGCCCGTACCACTTGTTTCTTGGGCAGCAAAAGCGCCGGCACGACGAATTTTGCAGACGGTGTCTGCAGAATGTTGTCTAGCAGGCTGCTGAAAAATTGATTCGCGGCGTGTTTTCTTTCTGTTGTTCATCGTTGATGATGTCGAACGGTTCGATTTGGGGTGTTTTAGTGGTCTCTGCTTCCAACTCGATGCTGCTGGAGACACACGTCGGCCCCGAGTTAGGCCACCGGAACCGCGGCTGCCAAATTTCGCATTCGCACCAGATTGTAGGCGGCGCAGGCCAGGGTAAAGATCCAGTGCACTTTGCTCACCCCGCGATGGCGAACCTTGCGCATGAGCGCGATCGTCTTCAGCCAGCCCAAGCATTCTTCGATCCGTTTCCTCTTCTTCTGGCTGATGGCGTAACCCGAGTGACGCGTGGTCCGGCCATCAATGGCGCTGCCCCCACGTCGTCCCAGGTTCTGCGCTACGTGCGGCGTCACGTGCAGATGGCGGCACTCCTCCACAAAACCGAACGTGTCGAACCCCTTGTCGCCGCCCACCGTCAGCGGTTGCGTGCCGGGAAGTCTCTCCATCATGACCAGTGCCGCATCCCGTTCCGCGGTCCCGTTCGCCTGGAAGACTTCTGCGTCCACGATCACTCCATTGCGGTTCTCCACCAACAGATTCCCGCAGTAACTCAACCGGGACTCCTTCCCCTGGCTTTTACGCGCCAGCAGAGAGTCGGGATCGGTCTTAGACTCGTGGGTTTGGTTCGAGCGCTTCTCCCCGTGAAAGTTCACCGTGGGATTTCCAGGATCATCCGGCGGGGGAGTCGGCTTGCCCTCCTTGGGTTGAAAGCTCTTGAGACTCGCCCAGGCTTCCAGCAGCGTGCCGTCCACCGTGAAATGTTCGTCCGAGGTCAGCCCCTTTTCCCCGCGCTTGCGCGACCACGCGCAACAAAAACTCTTTCGCCACGTCGGCCTCCAGCAAGCGGTCGCGGTTCTTGGTGAAGGTAGTCGCGTCCCACACTTCGTCGTCCGCATTCAACCCCACGAACCAGCGGAACAGCAGGTTGTAATCCATCTCTTCCATCAGCAAACGCTCGCTGCGGATCGAGTACAGCATCTGCAGCAACTGCGCCCGCAACAGCTTCTCCGGCGCAATCGACGGACGGCCGACCGTGGCGTACATGCCGTCAAAGCGTCGAGACAACTGGCTGAGCACTTCGTCCACCATGCCCCGTATGGCGCGCAGCGGGTGATCTTTGCGAACGCGCATCTCGGGCGACAAGTAACTGAACATGTGATTCTGCTGTTGATCGTCTCCGCGCATGCCTTCTCGTACCATAGTCGGCTGTGGATTGGGAGTAGTTTTTCAGCAGCCTGCTAGAGGCCCCACATCACCTGCGCGAGTCCCGAAACACCTACCGCATACCTGTCTGAAGAGTCACAACGCAGGCTTATATGCCTACTATATTAGGCACAACATTGACAAATTCATGATATGCCTAGTATATTAGTCGTTACATGTTGAAACTGCACACCATTGGCTCTCAGATCGCCTCTAGGCGGAAGGCTCTCGGGCTTAGCCAATCCCTGTTGGCTCACAAGGCCGGTGTGAGTCGGGCGACACTAGACGCCCTGGAGAATGGCCGATCCGGTGAACTTGGTTTTTCTAAAGTCGCCAATATTTTGTCGGCAATCGGCCTAGAGTTGAAACTACAAGAGGCAAACCTCCAACGGCCCACTCTGGACGAACTCTTAGAAGAGGATCGTGATGATAAAGGTCTGGACAGACGCCGCTGAGGCAGGACTGTTGGACAGGCAGCGGGATCGCGGAAGTGCTTTTGCGTACTTGCCAGAGACAGTCCCACAGCGTGCCGTCTCCGTTACCATGCCTGTGCGCCTTCCGTCCTGGGACGTGCCCTTTGGCCTTCCTCCGATCTTCGAGATGAACCTCCCGGAAGGCGCGTTGCGAGAACGGCTGCGACTCGCCTTTGCGAAAGCGACTGGAACATTCGATGATTTTGATCTTCTTGCCATTGTTGGCCGCTCACAAGTTGGCCGCATCCGCTACACCGGCGACAAGGAACGGCTCAACGAGGATGTTCCTTTTCAGTCGGTCGACGAGATTTTGGCAAGTCGTCGCGACGGAGACTTGTTTCGTTACCTGATCGAAAAGTTTGCAGCCTTCTCTGGTATCAGCGGTGTCCAGCCCAAGATCCTCGTGCGAGACGAGAACGCATCTACCACCTTAGCGAACAGAGAGCCCCGCCTTTCTCCGAGCTACAGGGGTGCAACTCACATCGTGAAGTTCTGGGAGCCGAACGAATTTCCTCAGCTCGCCGCGAACGAATACTTCTGCCTCAAGGCAGCTGAGCGTTGCGGCCTGGACGTACCTCGGTATCGACTCGCAGAAGACGGAATGGCCCTTGTCGTTGACCGATTCGACTTGCGTCCAGACGGTACCTACCGGGGATTTGAAGATTTTTGCGTCCTAAACGCGAGAAGAACTGACGAGAAGTATCGCGGCAGCTACGAAACTTCAATCATGAAGCGATTCCAGCAGTTCGCAAACTCACCCTCCGTACTAGCAGATGTCGAAAAACTATTCACGCTGATCGTGCTAAATTGCGCGCTGCGCAATGGCGATGCGCACCTTAAGAATTTCGGCATCGTCTATGACGACGTGCTCGGTGAAGCTCGTCTCGCACCGGTCTATGATCTCGTGACGACTGCCATCTACCTGCCGAAGGATAGTCTGGCGCTTACGCTCAACGGAACCACCCAGTGGCCGGACAACAAAGCGCTCCGTCGGCTCGGTGAAACTCGGATGACAGGCGCGCCCGCCAAGATTCGCGAGATCCTTGAGCGTGTATCAGACGCCCTCTCGCAAACCGCGATCGATCTTCGCTCATACATCAAGGAGCATCCGGCTTTCAAGGAAGTGGGTGAGCGCATGCTGCAAGAATGGGTACGGGTGTCAAAGTAGATGGGCAAGTGGCGTCCTCACATCTATCGTGCCGCGGCAAGCAAGGCGGAAGTAGACCCATCGATCGTCGATGCAGCGATCAAAGCCGGCAAGATCGTCATTGCAAAAAACCCCGACGTACCACCCATCTTCTCTTTGGGGCACTTGGCCCATCTGTCAGGAGCGCCATATCGGTATCTGCGGGAGATCGTAGAGCGGCAATACGATCCATACAGTATCTTTACCATCCGTAAGCGGAACGTAAAGTCGGGCTTCCGGACGATCTGCGTACCGCCTCCGCCGCTCATGCAACTCCAACGGTGGCTAGTAGAAAAAGTTCTGAATCAGGGGTCGCCTCACACCGCTAGCACGGCGTTTGCACCAGAAAGCAGCGTCCTGGACGCTGCGACGCCTCACGTAGGATGCCGCTGGCTCATAAAGGTCGACATTCGCAACTTTTTCGAATCGATTTCTGAGATCGCAGCGTATCGCGTTTTTCACGAACAATTCGGCTTCCAAAAACTTGTCAGTTTCGAACTGGCCCGTCTTTGCACACGAAATGGGCCGTCGAGTCCGTTTCGATCGCGTCCGCGCTGGTGGTCTAACCCAGGTCGCGATAAGAAAATCTTTTCCTATCGAACATCGAAGATGGGCCACCTTCCGCAAGGGGCACCTACAAGTCCGATGCTCGCAAATCTGAGTGTGCGTGCGATGGATGAGGGATTTCAGACGATCGCCGAGAGCGAGGGCCTGAACGTCGCCTCCGCTCCGCGGACCTCGGTTGTAATTCGCTTGCTCATCTCATCGAAGATGTTCAGTGCATGTGCTTTCACAGAGAGTAATCCTAAGCCTCGAGTCTTGGCAGGGGGAAACGCGTCAATCGCGAGTGAAAGCTGCAACATCATTGAGAAGCCATCCCCAGATACGCCCGCGAACGCTATTGCAGAGTCTTGTCTAGGGAGCGCCAACATCTTCGGACACGCGTCGAAGTATTGTCCGCCCGAGAGGCGGCTATCCGACGCAAAGAACATCTCCTCGTAGTCTTTGCGCTTTCTTACCCAGGCAACGGCAACAGTCATCCCAGTAGTCTAGTCCGCGAGCCTGTCGGGTCGCTTATACCCAGTTGAGAATACTCCCGTTCAGGGCGCCTGGCTTTGAGACGGGCTGGCTCTTCCAGGATATCCAGGAGAGCAGTCTCGCAATAGACTCGGTCGCGCTTCGCATCGCCTAGGGTGACTCACATCCACCTTCTGAGGGCCGAAAATAGCGTTCCGCGCTATTTTCACAATCTCCGATAATCGAAAATAGCGAGACTAGCCATTTGCGGCGAGGTGCGGGGGCGCACTTCCGAAGCGGGCGGGAGCAAGTCCTGTCTCGACACAATAAGATAAAAATGGTACAACACAATAGAATAATAACACTACAGCGCAATAGTATAAATACAGCGCAACGCGATCGGATGACAGAAACACGAAGCCTGAAGGAAAACCGCCATGGCCAGACCCCCTGAAAAACTCGCGCAGTCCCTCGAAATCCTGCGGAACCTCCAGACCGCGGAAGGGGCTGGGGCGATCCGGGCGCGCGACCTGTCACGCACGCACCGGGAGCGCCTCCTGCGTAACGGCTTCCTGCAGGAAGTCATCAAGGGCTGGTATATCCCGAGCCGCCCGGACGAAGTGAAAGGCGAGAGCACGGCCTGGTACGCATCGTTCTGGCGTTTCTGTGGCGCGTATCTGGAAGCGCGTTTCGGCGTTCGGTGGTGCCTTTCACCGGAACAATCGCTTTCGCTTCATGCCGGCAACTGGACCGTGCCCGGCCAGCTCGCGGCGCGGTCGCCGCGAGCGGGCAACAAGGTCACCAAACTCCCGCATGGTACGTCCGTTCTGGAGCTTCGCATCGCGTTGCCGGCCGTGTCGGACCGGAAGGAAGAGGCCGGCCTGCGGCTGTTCTCGGTGGAATCTGCCCTGATCGCGTGCTCCCCCAACTATTTTTCGAACAACGCGACGGATGTCCGCGCGGTGTTGCCGATGATATGGTTGTATCACCCGTGCCACGCGGCAGACTTTCGCGGCTAGGAAGAGTTCATCCATCGTGGCTTTCCGCTGTCGGTAGCAATCGCGGAGCGCTTCCAGAGCGACGTCCAGCCCTATCTTGTTGCGGTACTTGAAACAATCGGCGACAGTCTTTGCAGGACCAAATACTCGCACGGCAACTCCCTCGAGTTTCTTCTCCTCGATGCCATAGGAAAGGGCTTTCCCGGAAAAATGCACAACACGCATCAGCGGATAATTCGCGCGTGGGCGACGAGCATTGTGGGCAATCGCTATCCAAACCTCACGCGGCGATTGCGTAGTGAGCCCGTGGAAGCGCAGCGCAGAGAGCAGGCAGATGACACCACGCGGTACGCGTTTCGCTGCCTCCACAAGCGTATGGTGCTGGGTCACCCGGCTACCATCGGCCACATAAAGTCCTCTGCCCACTTGCCGCACTAGCCCGCGGTCCTTCGCCTGGCGGAGATATTCCCGAGGGATAGCTACGCGATCCAGTTCGCGCGGCCGGAATACCCCAGCCTTTCTGACCATGCGGGCTACGAGTTCTGCCTTCGAAACAGTCATGGCGCTTCTTTACTATATGCATGCATATTATAACAAGTACAGACACATCGTAAAATAGGAACTTCATGGCGATATCGATACGCCGAAAAGCGTTGCGGTAAGGCCACTCATCGTAGGAACTGCTGGAGCTATTTTTCTTGAGGCCAGACCCGACGATAACGATACTGTCGGGGCTTGAAGTGGAGGTTGAGATAAGTGCCTTTGGAATCGGCGGCGAGGAAGGCGGCGTGCTCGTCGACAGTCACATCGAGGTATTGATAGACCTCTCCACTTTGTCTAAATTCTAGTTCCAGCACCTGCTGCTCACGAGCATAGCCGATGCTTGCGATACTGCTGGAATCTACAGAAACTCGCTGCATAGTTTCTTGGATGCGGCTGAAGCTACGAAGTATCAGATTCGGCAGCCTCTGCTTCAAGTTCTGTTCGCCGGATCAGATGCGGAGAACGCGCAGCGGTATCGTTTATGCCGGGTGGAGGGCTCCGTCTAATTCGGATTGATGGATCGTCCGATCCGGAGCGGAAAGTGAGATGGTTTCGGGAATCTGGTCATGCCCTCCTCTCCATAAACACGTGGCGTTTGTTGGAAAAAGGCGGAGCGAGATGATCCGTGAAAATCCGAGAAACTTACACAGTATCTTTCACACCTTCATATTCTTGTTTCCGGATATATCCTGTTTTATCAATAGTTAGCTGGAATACGCAGCGGACCCAAAAGCGGATGCTGCTTATGTTTTAAGTATACGTACACAAATAAGATAATTGCATAACGGCAGACGCAGGCATGAAGCGGATCAACGGAATCGACTGTCTGCTTGAAGACCCTTCATTAAAGGACCCCACAAGCTTCCCATCTGGATTACCGTCGAAAAGGCGGGGGCTGGCAACAAAAGATTGATTACGGTCAAAGACTCTATTGTTTTCCTCCGGTGGGACGTTACGCTAATGCAAGGCAGCAAAGTCATGGGCACAGTTCACGGTTGAGAAACGCACGGACGAACAGGTATTATTTCCTCTTTCCTGGGCACGGGTCGCGATGCGAAATTGATATTGCCGCCATTAAAACTTTGAATTGGACTCCATCCGACGCTGATGCAAGAATCGCCCCGCACGAAAACGGAACTGGCATTCGTTCAATCGGCAGTGTAAATAGCGCACCAGACTCGTCTCGACCGTTAGCCATATCGAGGCTGGTTGTCGTCTGATCTCCGCGGCTTACAGTCGCAGATTTGGGTGGGATCCAACATTTCAACTTGGAACACAACAGCGTGTCCCGGCACGTTGTGGGAGAGGTGTTGCTATTAGTCGCGAGACGTTAGTCGATCTGAAAAAGAGCTGGAAACGCCGAGTTACCACGACGTAACTCATTTCATGTGGTGGATCGTGATTCGCTTGTAGTTCGCAAGCGGAAGTTACGAAGATAAATCTACGTCGAAATGAGGAATGTTATGGCCGATGTCGTAACCAAGGACCTTCCAGTCAGACTGCACGGAGGCGGTACTGAGGCGACTCGGCTGTGTCGAGCGCGGACCTTCTACTACTGCCTGGCTGTGTTGTTAGCTTTCGCAACATCTTTGCTGAGTGCACAAGACTTTGATCCATCTCTCACCGTTGGCGCCGGAATCCAGAGCAGCTACTCTCACACAGAAACTACCGGGGCTCCAGGTCTCGATCAATTCTCGCTCAACCACCTCCGCCTCTACTTTAGCGGCGACGTCACCAAGGACATCAGCGTCATGTTCAACACTGACTACAGCAGCAGCACGAACACGATGCAGATCCTGGACGCAGTGGCGCAATTCCATGTTTCCCCGAAGGTCAACGTCTGGTTTGGGCGGTTTCTGCCACCAAGTGACCGCGCGAACCTGTACGGCCCCTTCTACGCAAATGAGTGGTCTGTCTATACCGACGGCATCCAGGACGGGTATCCCTTTGTCTTTCAGGGGCGAGACAACGGGGTCATGTATTGGGGAGACTTCAAAGCCGGCTCCGCCACAATTAAGGTCGCCGCGGGTGCATTTGACGGTGGCTCCGCAACAGCCAGCAATAGTCTGATTTGGGCGAGCCGAGTGCAGATCGATTTCTGGGACCCCGAAAACGGGTATTACCAGAACGGCACTTACTATGGCGATAAGAACCTGCTTGCGCTCGCCGGAGCAACGGAAGTGCAGTCGGGTAAGACCGCTTCGACCGTCGACTTTCTCATGGAGCGAAAGGTTCACGGCGGCGGAGCCTTCACGATCGAAAGCGAATATGCCCGCTACAACGGACTCGGTGGCTACGACCCAACCTACATCAAGAGTGAGGGTGCCTACGGTCTCGCGTCCGTCCTGATTCCCAAAGCTGTCGGCATGGGAAAATTCGAACTGCTGGGGAAGTATGCGGTTGCGGAATTTACCGACGGGTCGACAGGGCAGCCGAATCCGAGCTATCGCCAGAACACCGCCGAAGTAAACCTGAATTACATCATCAAACAGTTTGATGCACGAGTGATGAGCTTTTATCGAGATACTCGCTTCAACTCGGTAAAGAGCAATTCGTGGCAAGCGGGAATCGGACTGCAGTTACAGATCTCGAAAAAGGTTCACTAAGAGCAGAGATACATCGAGCGGATCGAACAGGGTATTAATGACGAAATACTATAAGGGGGGGCGATGAGATATAGAAGCATAGCAACAGCTACATTGCTGCTTACTGTAATGTTGGACTTTGCCCGGTTAGCTCATGGCCAGAGCGACACGATTAAGGTAGGCGTTCTTCATTCTCTTTCAGGGACGATGGCAATCAGCGAAACGACTCTCAAGGATACGATCCTGATGATGATTGACGAGCAGAACAAGAAAGGCGGACTGCTCGGCAAGAAGCTAGAGGCGGTTGTCGTAGATCCGGCATCGAACTGGCCGTTATTCGCGGAGAAGGCACAGGAGTTGCTCGAAAAGGATAAGGTTGCGGTAGTGTTCGGGTGCTGGACGTCGGTCTCACGCAAGTCCGTTCTGCCTGTGTTTGAAAAGGACGATGGGCTCCTCTTTTACCCGGTGCAATACGAGGGCGAGGAGTCGTCGAAGAACGTAATCTATACAGGTGCGGCGCCGAATCAGCAGGCCATCCCAGCCGTCGACTATCTGATGAAGGAAGTCGGCGTGAAGCGCTGGGTGCTCGAGGGGACGGATTACGTCTACCCGCGCACGACGAACAAGATTCTCGAGGCCTATCTACATGCGAAGGGCGTCAAACCAGAGGATATTTCGATCAACTACACGCCGTTTGGCTACTCGGACTGGCAGGCACGTGTAGCAGCGATCAGGAAGTTCGGTTCTGCCGGGAAAAAGACGGCCGTGGTCTCAACCATCAATGGAGACGCGAACGTACCATTCTATAAGGAACTGGCTAACCAGAAAATCTCGGCCGAGGATATTCCGGTGGTTGCTTTCTCCGTGGGAGAGGAAGAACTTTCGGGCCTCGATACCAAGCCGCTGGTTGGGCATTTGGCGGCGTGGAACTACTTTGAGAGTATCAACACCCCAGCCAACAAAGCGTTCATCGAGCGCTGGCACGCTTTCATTAAGAACCCGAAGCGGACTACAAACGATCCCATGGAGGCGCACTACATCGGGTTCAACTTGTGGGTAAAGGCGGTTCAGAAGGCCGGCACGACGGATGCCGAAAAGGTGATCGCAGCCCTCCCCGGCCTGGAGACGCCGAACCTGACAGGCGGCATTGCGAAAGTGCTGCCGAACCACCACATCACAAAGCCGGTTTACATCGGCGAAGTGCGGGCTGACGGACAGTTCGATGTCGTATGGAAGACCAATGGCACCGTGCCTGGTCAGGCATGGTCGACTTATCTTCCGGCCGACAAGGATATCGTGGCAGATTGGGTCACGCTGAAATGCGGGAACTACAATACCTCCACGAAGAAATGTTCGGGACAAAACTACAAATGAAGCAGTTTTGCTTTCGGGTTGGCGGGCGGTGGCTGTTTGGGCTACTGCTCGCCATCCAGAGTTTCGGCCCCGCCTACGCGCAGTCGCCGGGGGATGCGACCTTTTTGACGTCCGTCGGTGCGTTGTGCAATGCGAGCTTCGATGAAAAGGGGAAGATCGCCGAGCAGATCGCACAGAGCGGGCACCCCAGCACCCGGCCGACGCTCACGGCATTTCTGGAAGACCGTCTCTACTGTCGCAACCAGGACCAGAAAGTATTTCTCATCAAGCCCGGTGCAGAAGATGCGTCCAGCGTTGATCTCATTGAGCCACTAACCCTCAAAGATGCAGGCTCAGCCTCGATGGATGAGGTCTCGAGAATCGTCACGAACAATCATCTGCGCCGCGTCCTGCAAACCCTGCTCGCTCGCTTTGGACTGTCGAGTTCCGATGCTTCCGTTCGTCTGGAAGCAGTGAAGGACATGGAGCGGGACCTGAATGAGGAAAACGTGCAATTGCTGCGCGAGCGTAGCGCCCAAGAGATCAATTCCAAAGTAAAGAAAGAGATTGCGGTCGGGTTGGCTCTCGCCAACCTCGACGGTTCGGGCGCACGGGCGCGTCTTACGGCGATATCCACGCTCCAGGGCAGCCTACGTCAGGATGTGTTGAACAAACTGCAGACGCTAGTCGAGAAGTCTCCTGACGGGACCTTTGCCGAGAGCGACGAGCACGTTCGAAAGGCCGCCGCGTCGGCAATTGCGTCTATCGAATCCTCGCGATCATTCTATTCGGGCGTCCAAATGGTGCTATTTGGGTTGAGTATGGGTTCGATCCTAGTGCTGATTGCTATCGGACTTGGCATCACGTTTGGCGTCATGGGCGTCATCAACATGGCGCATGGCGAACTGATGATGCTAGGAGCGTATGCGACCTACGTGGTTCAGATGGTCATGCCCGGATATATTGGTTCCTCCGTTCTGGTTGCTGTGCCCGCCGCATTCCTAGTTTCCGGGCTGATGGGGATTCTGATTGAACGAACGATCATCCGTTTCCTATATGGACGGCCTTTGGAGACGCTACTCGCCACTTTCGGCGTCAGTCTCATTCTCCAGCAGTTAGTCCGCACAATATTCACGGCACTGAACCGCCAGGTGAAGACGCCAGAATGGATGAGCGGCACGCTACAGTTGAATGAGGCGCTTTCCATTACTTACAACCGTCTCTATATCTTGATCTTCACTTTGCTGGTCTTTGCTGCACTACTCACGGTTCTGAAGAAAACCCGCATCGGCCTGGAGATCCGGGCAGTTGCGCAGAACCGGGCCATGGCGAAAGCGATGGGCATTCGCAGCGAGTGGGTTGACGCGATCACTTTCGGACTTGGTTCGGGTATCGCCGGAATCGCCGGAGTGGCTCTGAGCCAAGTGACCAATGTCAACGCGAATCTCGGGCAGGCGTACATTATCGACTCTTTCTTGGTGGTAGTGTTTGGCGGGGTTGGAAGCCTCTGGGGTGCGATGGTAGCAGGCCTGCTGATGGGTGTCGTGGACCAGCTCCTGCAACCTTACGCGGGAGCGGTGCTGGCAAAGATCTTTGTCCTTATCGCCCTAATTCTATTCATTCAGGTGCGGCCGCGCGGGTTATTTCCGGCCACGGGGCGGACGGCGGAGAGTCAGTAGTTATGGGGCTTCAATCACGTGCGCTCCGGCTTGGCGTTGTCAGGGATCCGGGAAGCGCCTGGTTCCTGGGCAGCCTTTTGGTACTCATGGTGGCGGTGGCGAGTCTTAATCTACTTGCGCCCGAAGCGTCGGCTTTCCATGTGTCCCGTTACGGCCTCACCCTGATTGGAAAGTATCTCTGCTACGCGATGCTGGCGCTCGCTGTGGATCTGATCTGGGGTTACTGTGGCATTCTCAGCCTGGGGCACGCCGCCTTCTTCTCTCTTGGCGGGTATGCGATCGGCATGTATCTGATGCGTCAGATCGGCCCTCGTGGTGTGTATGGCGATCCGATACTCCCTGACTTCATGGTGTTTCTCAATTGGAAATCATTGCCGTGGTTCTGGTACGGCTTCAATCATTTCTGGTTTGCGCTCCTGATGGTGGTACTGGCGCCGGGACTTCTCGCACTGGCATTTGGATGGCTCGCATTCCGCTCGCGCGTAACGGGAGTGTATTTTTCGATCATCACGCAAGCCCTTACGTATGCGTTGATGCTGGCATTCTTCCGCAATGACATGGGTTTTGGTGGCAACAACGGATTTACGGACTTCAAAGATATTCTGGGCTTCAAGCTTGACTCAGATCACACGCGCCTCGTCCTACTCGTGATCAGCGCGATTGCGCTTGGCGGAAGTTACATCGCGTGCCGCGCCATTGTTTCCTCGCGAGCAGGACGTGTGATCAGGGCAATCCGCGATGCGGAAAACCGGACGCGCTTTCTCGGCTATCGTGTGGAATCGTTCAAGCTTGGGGTGTTCGTATTTTCTGCCGTGCTCGCCGGCATCGCCGGAGCGCTTTACGTGCCGCAAATCGGGATCATCAATCCTAGCGAGTTTTCTCCCATCAACTCGATTGAGGTGGTGATTTGGGTCGCAGTCGGTGGGCGGGGCACTCTGTCTGGGGCCGCCGCGGGAGCCGTCCTCGTCAACTACGCTAAAACGTACTTTACGAGCGCCTTTCCCGAAGTGTGGAACTATGCGCTGGGAGCTTTGTTCGTGCTGGTCACGCTGTTCCTGCCGCAGGGAGTTGTTGGCCTTATCCCCCTTATCCTCAGGAAGCGTGCTGTGCGTGGGCGGAGGAAACCCGAGTCCTTCCTGGTTAACGCCGAGACACCGGAGCCCACAAGAGAATGAGCGTCCATGGCAAGAGACTCTACATCGAAGACGTCACCGTGAGCTTTGACGGCTTCAAAGCGCTGAATAAACTCACCCTGTACGTTGAGCCGGGCGAGTTGCGCTGCATAATCGGTCCGAATGGCGCCGGGAAAACAACGATGATGGATGTGATCACCGGCAAGACGCGGCCCGACTGCGGAACCGTGTGGTTTGGCGACAAATTGAATCTGTTGGCGCTTTCCGAGCCGGAAATCGCCCAAGCCGGCATTGGCCGCAAATTTCAGAAGCCCACTGTTTTCGAAGATTTGACTGTCTTCGAGAACCTCGAACTGGCGCTGGCCGGCAGCAAGACGTTTCTCGATACCCTGCTTGCGCGTACCACGGCCAAGCAGTTGGAGCGGATCGATGAGGTCCTTGAGATCATCGGCCTGAACCAGCTGCGCCAGAGCCCGGGGAAGATTCTTTCCCATGGTCAGAAACAATGGCTCGAGATCGGTATGCTACTGATGCAGGACCCGGAACTCCTTCTGATCGATGAACCCGTCGCGGGCATGACGCCGCAAGAGATCGAGCGCACGGCCCAGCTTCTTCGGACACTTGAAGCCGGGCATACCGTCGTGGTGGTGGAGCACGACATGGATTTCGTCCGATCCATTGCCAAGCGCGTCACCGTGCTGCATGAAGGACGCGTACTCGCCGAAGGGGGAATGGGCGCGGTGCAGAACGATCCCCGCGTGGTTGAGGTCTATCTCGGAGGCTAACAGTGCTAGCGGTGAAAGGGCTGAATCAATTCTATGGGGGCAGCCATACCCTCTGGGACGTCGATCTCTCCGTGCCGGAGGGGTCTCTCACATGTATCATGGGCCGCAACGGGATGGGCAAGACGACCTTGCTGAAGTGCATCATGGGCTTGCTGAAGACGAGCACGGGCAGCATCAACTTCAATGGACGAGATCTGGCGCCGGCTGCCGCCGAAGAGCGAGCCAGAATCGGTATCGGATACGTCCCCCAGGGACGTGAAATCTTTTCGCAGCTGACGGTCGAGGAAAATTTGAGAGTTGGGCTGGGCATGCGGAAGAACGGAGTTCGCGGCATCCCCGATCGTGTTTTTGATCTCTTTCCGGTGCTCAAGAAGATGCTGCGGAGGAAGGGTGGCGATCTCTCAGGCGGGCAGCAGCAACAACTCGCGATCGGCCGCGCGCTCGTGCTGGAGCCGAAGCTGCTGATCCTCGATGAGCCCACGGAAGGGATTCAACCCAACATCGTGCACGAAATCGGAGATATCGTCCTGAAGTTAAACAAAGAGCAGGGTCTGTCAGTCCTTCTCGTAGAACAGAAGTTGCCGTTTGCTCGTCGCGTGGCAGATACGTTCTGCATTCTCTCCAACGGGCGCCAGGTTTCCTCTGGAGAGATGTCGAAACTCACCGACGAGATCGTGCGCGTTCATCTGAGTGTGTAGAGCTGCGAATGTTCGTCGGCGGTTCTCCGATTGCCGCTCGAGGAGAACATCGATATGCTAAGACACCAGACAAGTTGAGCGAATCACAGGAGAGATAGCTTGCCTCAGGACCAATCGCACAGAGCGTTCCGTATCGGCGTTGCAGGCCCAGTGGGATCAGGTAAGACGATGCTCGTGGACAGGGTGAGCCAAGCCCTGTTGCATCGCTACAATCTGGCCGTCGTGACCAATGACATTTACACAAAAGAGGATGCGGAGTACCTGTTGCGGCAAGGGACGCTTTCCGCAGACCGGATTCGTGGGGTAGAGACGGGTGCGTGCCCTCACTCGGCGATCCGCGAAGATGCATCGATGAACTTGCAGGCGATTGCCGATCTGGAAAATTCCTTGCCTGGTTTGCAATTGATATTTGTGGAAAGCGGGGGTGACAATCTCGGAGCCGCGTTTAGCCCCGAGTTGGTGGATGTTTGGATCTACGTCATTGACGTCGCGGAGGGCGATAAAATTCCGCGGAAGGGCGGCCCTGGTATTATGCGGTCCGATCTGCTCGTTATCAACAAGATCGACCTTGCTCCGTATGTCGGCGCTTCTTTGGAAGTGATGGACCGCGATGCGCGCAAAATGAGAGGCGCGCGTCCTTTTATTTTTACCAACCTGCGGGAAGGAGTTGGCCTAGACGTTCTACTGGGATGGATCACGAAAGCGGTCGACCAACCGCAACCCACGCGGCGCGATTTGATCGACGCCCACACCGCGTACGAACCGCGCCCGCACGAGCACGGTCACGGCCACACCCATGATCATGACGACTCTCACGGCCATCCGCACGACCACGTTCCACGATAGGGCCCGCGTTCATGGACGAAAGCTCCGATTACGATGCGGCATTAATCGAATTGCGGCTGCTGCAACTGGCGGACAGCGCGATGCCTATTGGCGCGTTTGCGCATTCCTTCGGGGTGGAGACACTGGTTACGGCTGGACTATTGCAAGTCTCAGACTTAGGGGGCTTCCTTCAAGGTTGGCTGGAAGAAGCCGGAGTGACGGAAGCGGTTTTTTGCCGTTCGGCGGCGCGGCTTGCGTGGCAAGACAGTTTTCCGGCGAAGGAGTGGCTGGAGCTGAATAACTATTTCGACGCATTGAAACCCGCCCGAGAAAGCCGCAAGGGGAGTGCGGTTCTGGGCAGCAATTTTCTAAGAGCAGCATTGGCAGTCTGCGATCGAACACCGCTACGACGCGCCGAAGAGGCGACTCGAAGAGCGTCGGCCGTAGTTCACCATGCGTGCGCGTTCGGGTTGGTGTGCGCCGCGTTGCAGTTGGACGAACATCGAGCCGTTCGTGCCTACCTTCACCAGTCGGTGGCCGGGCTGATCTCCGCTTGCCAGCGTCTGATGCCGCTTGGCCAGACTCGGGCACAGCAGATCTTGTGGGATCTGAAACCCGGTATCGTCGAAGCTGCCGAGTCGAGCACAGAATTCACGGTCCGTGACGTCTGCTGTTTTCTCCCCCAGTCGGATTGGGGCGCGATGGAACATCCGCATCTCTTTACGCGTCTGTTTATCAGTTGAAAAAGGAACAGATTTGCTCTGGACACAACATCAAGAGGAAGTCGTCGGGGCGACCTGTCCTGAGAAGAGCCGCATGCGGGCATCGCTGCGGCTTGCGTTTGCGCGCGACGACACAACGAAGGAAACAACCCTCGCATTCAGTTATCAGGATCCGCCACTTCGCGTTGTACGCGCCTTTCAGCCCGAAGGCGGCGGTGCGATGGCACACTTGCACAACCTTTCCGGAGGCTTGTTCGGAGGTGACGACCTGACTTTGCACGTTAAGGTAGGCAAGGGAGCTGAGGCGCAATTAACCACAACCGGCGCGACACGTGTCTATCGCCGCGGTACGGAAGCGGCGATCACGCGACAGTTCAGCGAATTTACCGTCGCGGAAGATGCGATGCTCGAGTATGTTCCTGACGCCATCATCCCTTTCGCCGGAGCGAATTATCATCAACACACGATTGTCCGGCTGTCGCCGAATGCTGGGCTGTTTTTGTGGGAGATACTTGCTCCCGGACGCGAAGCCGGCAATGAAGTGTTCGCCTTCGAATGTGTTGCGCTGCGGACTGAGGTTGCAACCCAGGACGAAATCGTCAGCATCGACCGGATGAAGCTTGAGCCCCGCAAGAAGACGCTGGCATCCCCCGCACGAATGGGATCCTATCGATATTGCTCTACGTTTCTTGTGTGCAAGGTAGGCTTAGACTTCGAGGCTTGGCTGGACTTGGAAGGGCATTTGCGAAAAATCGCTGCGGACTTACCTCGACTCGAAGAAACGCGATGGGGCATCAGCACGCTCAAGGCGCACGGCCTCATGATTCGCTGTCTCGCGAGACAAGGATGTGATGTCACTTCCGGATTGTTCTGCCTGTGGGACGCGGCCAAGTTCGCCTTGTATGGCCGTCACGCAGTTCGTCCACGGAAGACGTACTGAGCGCTCGCAGAATTTGTTCCGCTGAGCAGGAGGTAGAATACAAGCCCTTATGCACTTGACTCCTCGTGAGCAGGAAAAACTCTTGATCGTGGTGGCCGCCGATCTTGCCCGGCGCCGGCAAACTCGCGGACTGAAGCTCAATTACGTCGAAGCGATTTCAATTCTTACGGCGGAGATCATGGAAGCCGCGCGGGACGGCAAGAGTGTCGCAGAGATCATGAGCTTTGGCGCAAACATCCTCACCCGCGGAC
This sequence comes from Candidatus Sulfotelmatobacter sp., assembly GCA_049675725.1. Taxonomy (GTDB): domain Bacteria; phylum Acidobacteriota; class Terriglobia; order Terriglobales; family Acidobacteriaceae; genus Sulfotelmatobacter. The sequence goes on from JBAUAN010000058.1 coordinate 17,180, forward strand.
AAGTAATGCAGGGAGTGCCCGAAATGATCCATGAAGTTCAAGTTGAGGCGACCTTTCCGGATGGCACGAAGCTGGTTACCGTACACGATCCAATCCGCTGACGGCTCATTCACTGGGACGCGTGAGGAAGGACGGCATGAAACCTGGGGAATACCAACTCGATGAATCTGCGGGTGCGATCGCTGCTAACGTCGGACGCCGCACGGCAAAGTTGCTAGTGAGGAATACCGGCGATCGCCCCATTCAAGTGGGAAGCCATTTTCATTTCTTTGAGACCAACCGATTCTTGCAATTTGATCGCGGGCTGGCTTACGGAATGCGGCTCAATATTGCAGCTGGAACGGCGGTACGCTTCGAACCAGGTGAAGCCAAACACGTGCCACTCGTCGAATTCGGTGGACGACGCATCGTCCACGGCTTCAGTGGATTGCTGGCCGGAAGCCTGGATGCTCCTGGTGTTCGCGAAAGGGCTATTGACACCGCGCGGAAAGCCGGATTTCTGTTCGAACGAGGAAGAGATCAATGAGCCTCGAAATTCCCCGCAAGACTTACGCCGATCTCTACGGGCCCACCACGGGAGATCGTATCCGTCTAGGCGACACGGAGCTTTTCATCGAGATTGAACAGGACTTCGCCAGTTATGGTGACGAGATCACCTTTGGAGGTGGAAAAGTCATTCGCGATGGTATGGGACAGAGTAGTTCCACCTTGCGAGAATCTGAAAACGGAGCACTCGACCTCGTCATTACGAACGCGATGGTCCTCGATCACTGGGGCATCGTGAAAGCCGATGTGGGCGTGAAAAACGGGCGTATCGTGAAGGTTGGGAAGGCTGGGAATCCGGATGTCATGGATGGCGTTGATCCTGCACTAATTGTCGGTGCAGCCACGGAGGTGATTGCAGGCGAGAACCTCATTCTCACTGCGGGGGGAATCGACAGCCACGTACATTTCATCTCTCCGCAGCAGGTATATGAGGCGTTGTCGAATGGCATTACGACGATGATCGGGGGCGGAACCGGACCTGCCACCGGTACGGCCGCCACGACCTGCACTCCAGGCGCATGGAACTTAGCTCGCATGCTCCAGGCCGCCGATGCGTGGCCGATGAATTTTGGTTTCCTCGGCAAGGGGAACGCATCCACAGAGTCTCCACTTGCAGAACAAGTGGAAGCTGGCGCCTGTGGGCTGAAGCTCCATGAAGATTGGGGCAGTACTCCGGCAGCAATTGATGCGTGTCTTAAGGTGGCGGATGCATATGATGTCCAGGTCGCCATTCACACCGACACGATCAATGAAGGCGGATTTCTGGAGGCGACCGTTGCCGCAATCAACGGCCGCGCAATCCATACCTACCATACGGAAGGCGCAGGCGGCGGGCACGCACCCGACATTATCCGAATCGCGTCATTCCCCAACATCCTTCCTTCGTCGACGAGCCCCACGCGTCCTTATACAGCGAACACGATCGCTGAGCATCTCGACATGCTCATGGTCTGCCATCACTTGAACCCGCAGGTGCCAGAAGACGTGGCCTTCGCTGAGAGTCGCATCCGGCCGGAAACCATTGCGGCGGAGGACATCCTTCACGACATGGGGGTGTTGAGCATGATTTCAAGTGACTCGCAGGCCATGGGACGCATCGGCGAAGTGATAACTCGAACCTGGCAGACGGCGCACAAAATGAAAGTGCAGCGCGGTCCTCTTCCGGAAGATTCTGCCCGAAACGATAACTCTCGCGCCAAGCGCTACGTCGCCAAATACACGATCAACCCCGCTCTTACGCACGGAATCGCCAAAAATGTGGGGTCGATTGAACCCGGCAAACTTGCTGACCTCGTGCTATGGAAGCCGGCATTTTTCGGAGCGAAACCCGAGATGGTGATCAAGGGGGGTTTCATCGCATGGAGCGTAATGGGGGATCCCAATGCCTCAATTCCGACTCCGCAGCCGGTCCTGTACCGGCCGATGTTCGGGAGTTTCGGTTCTGCACCCGCGTCCATCAGCATGAGCTTTGTCTCGCAAGCGGCCTTTGAGAAAGGGATAGCCGCGAAACTGGGGCTCAGAAGTATGGTGGCGCCCATAAGTGGCTGTCGGCAACTCGGTAAGAAAGACATGATTCACAACTACGCGACGCCCGATATCCAAGTCGATCCAGAGACCTATGAAGTCCGCGTGGACGGGCAAATAATCACCTGCGAGCCCTTGGGACACCTTCCATTGGCACAGCGCTACTTCTTGTTTTGATTATTTCGAGCGACTATTCTTAACCTTATCAACTGGTCGGGCTCGCACTTCGTGTGCCGGCGCCGCAACAATGTCGCGGTTGAGAGGTTGAGAGAAGGAGCCCACATCTATCAAATCGTTACAACGAGTTCATCAAGCGTTAGGAGGGTTGGGGCCACGCAATGCCAAGGTGTTGCAGGGTTCGAAAGGTCTGTCAGTGCAACTCGAAACGATAACAGCTCTTTATGAAAGTGGTAGAATCTGGCGCGGTGCTTTCTCAGGTCGTAAAATCAGGTACTTGCAAGTAGAGCCGGGATGGCGGAACTGGCAGACGCAGCGGACTCAAAAGCGGATGCTACTTATATTGTCAGTATAAGTAAATAAACAAGATAATTGCGTGCCGGCAGACGCAGCGGATTTTTGTAGCTTAAGTGCTTGAGGATACTGGCCATCCGGGACGGCACAAATTCGCGGAATCTTATTCATGTGGTAAGCCCGACCCCAAGCCTAGCTAGAAGCCATGATTCATCGGTGACGGCAATCCCGTTTGAACTAAGCCGCTAGCGCGGCGGACGCTACCGCGTGCTCGAAGTAGGGGGCATTGGAGGTTCCGGACTGTCCCGACCCGCGAGGCTTGAGGAAGGATCGGCCTTGCGCTACGATGAGGGCAATCATGAGGCTAAGTATTCATGTTTAGATCGATGAGCATCAATAACTGCTCTTTTGGTAAAAGCCGCTTCTGGCAAGGCTTTCCAAGCGAACATCGATTGAAGTTCCATAGGGAATCCCGCGTTCGCCCCCACCGCTAGCGGCCTCCTGCAAACGGCTGTATCGAATTCGCCCTAGTTCGGAGGTCGGAGGCGACCTGCATGAGTGTGGGGCGCATCCGATACAGCACTAGCGTTTATGGGTAAGCCCAGGCCGGGCCGTTCACCTTCACTTCAACTTGGCATACTCTTCCTTAGAGCCAAACTAAAGCAACGCACCTCGAAATTCGGCTTAACTTCTCGATTTTGAATTCTAGACCAGAGCCGAAGTTCCGGCCCAGAATTTTTTGTCTGACCGCTCCCAGCAG
>JBAUAN010000059.1:0-128734 GCA_049675725.1 Candidatus Sulfotelmatobacter sp.
CACCGTGTACGAATGGTGGCCGATAGCCGGAGTGATTTCGGTGGTTAGCGATCTGCTGGGGGCAAGCGTTCCTGCATGGAAAGATGTTAATCAAGACGTGATCCAAGCACTATCGCATAAACAAACGGATACCAACTGAGATTTTGCCGGAAGAATCCGCGCAAGCAGAGACGGCGAATACGGGGTAACTGTTGCAACCAGCCATTACACTCAGAACCCGGCCAACGATTGCCGTGTCACCTGCGATCGCCAGACCTTCAACGCCCGAAGCCGCCTCGTTACGTTGGTTATCTACGGTTGAGTACCATCTGCGGCTAGATTCAATTCATGACTCTTTCCTCGATGGTGGTTTCTCGTGATTGGCAGGAAGTCAGCGTTCTCGAGTGCATCCTCGGCGGCCTTCACATGGATGTCGCCGTCGAACAAGAACCGCAGCGGGCCATGAGCCGCCTCAACCGTTCCAAAGTCGACGCTCTCATCGTCGACTGCGATCTCAACGGCAGCGCCCAGTTTCTCCACGAATTGCATCAGTCCGATCGGCAATTGAACACCGTGCCGCTCGTCATCATGGGGGCGCCATCGTCTCAAACCGTGGAAACGACCGGCGCGTTGTTCGCCTTCAAGAAGCCAATTTCGGTGGAGCAGGCGGTACGCACGCTTTCCGCGGCGCGCAACATGATTCTCGACGGCCGCCTCCGCTATCACCGCGCGGGTCTGGAAGTGCCGGTATCGTTAAATTGCAAACGCAATTCGCCCATCGCGGCGCATCTCGTCAACGTGAGCCAGGGCGGACTGCAGGTTCACTCCGACTCGCGTGTCGAAACGACCAAGCCGTTCCAGGTTTCATTCGAACTGCCTGGAGCGAAAAACACGATGAATGCGCGCGCCGAAGTTGCGTGGCAGGATGCGCGCGGCAACGTCGGCATCCGCTTCGTGAAGGTAACGCCCCGTCAGCAGCGCACGCTGCAACTCTGGCTGGCGCAACAATATTTTCAGAATTAGCGTAATCCGATTCGCCGAATCCCCCGCTTCGCGATCTTGGTTCTCAACAGGGCTTGCCCTTGCCAGCGTCGAGGCTCTCAACGGAAGCGCGCGGAATCTCTGGCGTCTGTATCGACCCCTGCATCCGATTCTGCCAATCGCGCCAATCGGGCACCCAAACTGGCGCCGCCGAGAAGCCGGAAAAATACGTAGTAAAACCCAACCACAACCATGGCAGCAGCGAATCCTGCTTCCAAATCCAGCGGCCATCGCGGAAGGTCTTGGGTCACGGCAAGGAAAACCAGCGAAAACAATAGCAAAGCTGCAAACACGATGAGTGAGTCCAGCGTCCACGCCATTTGTCTTCCGGAAATCGGGCGGGAGAGCCACTCCGGTTCGGGCCGAGTGCGCGCGAACGGGTCCAGGTCGGCGGTTATTTCGACCGTCCCCTCGATATTCTTGCCGACACTCTCCAACGATATCGGCTGCTCGCCAACGCGCTCCGGTTGCAGTTGAATTACTTTGCGAGCCCCGGGCGACAATAACAAGCCATCGCCGCCGCTCTCACCGCTGCCGTCAGCTCCCGAGCCGAAGATGGAATTGCTTCGCGATGGAATGGAATCCAGCAGGTCTCCAAGAATCCATTCGTTAATCTGCCGAACCGTCTCGGAAGGAAGATCGGTAAAGCGAATTCCGCATTGTCCGGAAGCATCTGCCCAAACCACTTCGCCCATAGAATCTATCTTGACCCGCGGCTGGCGAAGTTCGAAGCGGACGCGCACCCGCTGCTGCACGCGAAGAGCGCCCACCGCCTGAATGGCAACGCCTCCCTGGTTTAGATTGCGAACGATGCCGCCATTGGCTTCGTCGAGAGTTACATACGTCAGAGTATGGAGGTTTTGCCGGTATGCCGCTCGGGCTCGACGCGTGGAAGTCGAAGCTGCATGCATGCTCGCCGCCGGAGAATCGCAGGTCGGTCGAAGTCCTTTGGAAATTTTATCTGTCCGGCTCGGCGCAGTCGGAGTAACTGCAATGGTTCGCGGCGCAAGGCAGGCACGCTTCGGGATGCGGTCAATTCAGGGCCGGGTTCGCAGGCTTCGAGCCCAGCAAGGCTTCTTTCACGGTGCGTCCGGAGGCCTGCCACAACTTCACGATCTCAAAAACAATCGCGGTTGCATAGGTGACGGCAATCCAGATACAGACTTCTTCAATGGGAAGATCGTTCCACGCTCCAATAAATAATCCGATCATCTGGCGATGCTGAAAATTCCACCAGCCATAAGGTACGGCGAGTGTCACCTCCCACAGCAGGCTGATCAGCAACATGAAAAACGCGGTCAGGCTGAACGCTCTCCAATTGATGAAGCGCCGCGCAATGGGGAAAAAGCTGATCGAGGGAATCAGCGCTCCTGCCACGAGAAAAGCGAAGTAGCCGGGAAAGCCCGGCCGCGCTTCGAGAAGAGCCCAATGCTTCTTGTAGAACCACGCCGCACCAATCAAAACTGCTCCGGCGATCAGAGACGCGGGGTGAAAACGCAGCAGGCGAATTATTTTTCTAGCTTCGCCGGGATAATCGGAAACGCTGTAGGCGGCCAGCCAATACTCTCCCAGCCAAACATAGAGCAACAGCACCGCGATGAATCCCGTCAGGTAGAACATGTACTCTTCGACGGGAACGGGGCAGCCCAGCGCCCACGCATGAATCCCCAACGTCGCTTGTGTGTTGGGAAAGCGGAAAAAGTATTGTGCAAACAGAAAGTCGAGTAGCCAGCCCAGTGGAACGAGAATCACAATGGTCCGCCAGAAGGCGCGTTGCGGAATCTCGAGGCCCTCGCTGGGTAGAAACCAAAGCAGGATTACCAGGATCGGCACCAGAAACAGCAGCAGGCTCCACGTGTAACCGTAGGGCGAAGGATTTGAGCTGGTGGCCACGAGCGTCGCCGGCGAGCGAACGCTGCAAAGAGTAATCGCCGCAGGAACAGCAACCATGATCAGCATCCCCAGCACGATTCCCGCAGACAGCGCGGGGCTCGGATTTCTCTGAGAATGTGGCTCCGGCATTGCCTTGCCTCCGGCGCTCGACTGGCCGAGTCTCGACCAAAACTTCGGAGGATTCTACTCCAGCTGCGCGCGGTGAAATGCAGATTTCGCTCTTTGTTCAGATCGGATCGCCCGCGGCGAATCGGCTTACCAAAGGACATGGCCGAAGGGTCATGGCCTGGTAATTGCCTTGCGCATGAAAGATAGCTAACGTTAGAGGGGTAGTGGTGTGTTTTGGAATGGCGACGACCCCCACAAAACCGGGCCTTGAAGCATCCGCGGAGTTCCTGAGGACGAGTGTGCCCGTCTGGCCGCGGATGTCGAGCCAGACCATGGGCGCGTCCTCCGCTGGCGATGACTTTCTCCAGCGACCCTCCGGACGCGATGCGTTGCAGGCGTTGCTGGCGTTTTCTGCGCTGCACGACCACGTGCGGCGGCGCCGAGCTTTAGCGGCGCGCCACGGCGGGTTCGAGGCGATTGCGCTGCCTGAGTTTGAATCCGGCGAGCAGTTCGTTCTCGATGAAGTGCTGCAACTGGTGGCGGAGCGTGCCATCGCCATCACCGGCGCAGACGGCCTCGCGATCGCGCTCGCGGAAAATGACGACATCGTACTGCGCGCTTCGGCGGGCGCCATCAAGCCCGACGTCGGCGCGCGTATCGACCGCGATTCCGCCTTCTCTGGCGCCTGCTTCCGCACCGCGCAGATCGTCCGCGCCGACGATACCGAAACCGACGATCGTGTAAACCTGCAAGCCTGCCGTCGCCTGGGCGCGCGCTCCATGGTGGCCGTGCCGCTTTGCGGACGCCGGCGCGTGATTGGCGTTCTCGAAGCCTTCTCGGCCGAGCCGTTCGGCTTCAATGACAGCGATGTGCGCAGCCTGGAGTTGCTCGCGGAAATCATCCTGGGAGCGCTCAAGCCCGAGGATGAAGACCGCTTCGCAGAAGCGGCGCAAGTGGCGGCAACCAAGCTGGAGGCAGCACCAAACGCCGCGGTTCCCCACCCGAGTGTTGCAAACGCGCCGCCGGCGGTGCTCCCAGAAAAACAGTCCACGCAATCTTCAGCTCCGAAAATCGAGCAAGAAGCGGTTGAGCAGAAGTTGGTTGTCGCCGACCTCCGTGCAAAACCCTCGCCAGAGACGAAAGCATCCGCCTCGGAATCCGCGGCCAGCGTAATCAACGAGTTTGTCCTCGCCAAGATTCCAGCGATCCCAAAGGTCGCTGAGACGGAAATATTCAAGCCGAGGTTCACCGAGCCAAAGCTGGCTGAACCAAAGGCCGAGCCAAAGACCGAGGCGAAGGCCACTGAGCCTAAGCCCGCCGAACCTAAGCCTGCCGAGCCGGCACTTGCTGAAGCTGCAATTGCTGCAGCAGCCGCCGAGCCAATCCTCGCCGAGCGAAAGCTTGTTGAGCCGGAGACCCAAGTCGAGGAACTGGCGGCAGCCGGCAACCGCCACGGAGTACTGCTCGCGCTTGTGCTGGTCGTGATCGTCGCGGTAGTCGCAGGCGGGATTTGGTTGAAGTTGAACAATGAACAGCTCGGCAACTCCATGGTGCACTCGCACAAGCCGGAGTTGAAGCCGCTCGGCTCGCCGCAGTCAGCGACGACCGGTGCGAGTCAGGAAGCCGCAACTTCCTCTTCTTCGGCCAATCCAGACACTGGCGCCGCCACAGAACCCCCCGATTCCCTTTCCGCAGCCGAGCCCGCGATGACTCCGGCCACAACGCAGGAACTCTCAAAGTTTCCTCGCGTCACCGGCATCCGGCACTGGTCGTCGGTCGACTCCGCTACCACCGTGGTCATCGATCTGGAAGATCAGGTGCAATATGAGTACCACCACATCAGCGGTCCAGACCGCACGTACTTTGATCTGCGCGATACTGCGCTCGCGCCCGAGTGGGCGGGCAAGACTTTAGAAGTTGGCGACGCGCTGCTGAACCGGATCCGCGTGGCACAGCCGGTGCCGGGCATGACTCGCATCGTGCTGGAGACCAAGGATAACGCGAAAGTTTCCGTCAGCCTCGAGCCGAATCCTTACCGGCTCGTGTTGCAGGTCAACAAAGTCGGAGCTACTCCGAACACTTCGGTCGACCTGTTTCCGAACGCGGGACCGGACAAGAGCATGATGGCGATCGTTGTGCCTCCGCCGACGAAAGAAGATTTGCAGCTGCGTGCGCACGTGCCCAAGCTGCGCATCGCCGTCGACGCCGGCCATGGCGGATGGGATCTCGGCACCGTCGGACGCCGCGGCCTCCTCGAAAAAGATCTGGTGCTCGAAGTGGCGCAGCGCCTCGGCAAGCTGCTGGAGAGCCGTCTGGGCGCGGAGATCATCTACACGCGCCAGGATGACAACTACATTCCGCTCGACGAACGCGCCGGAATCGCCAATCAGGCACAGGCGGATTTATTCGTCTCCGTCCACGCCAACTACAGCGATCTGCCTTCCGCACGCGGCGTGGAAACGTATTACACAAATTTCTTCTCCGCGCCGAACGCCAAAGATGTGGATACGCGTGCCAGCGCCAACGGCAAGCCCGCCGCCTCAGTTTCGCTCACACCGGCGGAGCTCCACGAAAAAATCGAGCAGTCGCGCCGCCTCGCCGACAGCGTGCAGCGCTCACTCTACGGAACCCTGGCGGCCAGGAATCCCGGACTGCGCGACCGCGGCGTGAAGGAAGCCAGCTTCGTCGTGCTCACCGAGACCGCGATGCCAGGAATTCTCGCCGAAGTCTCCTTCGTCAGCAGTCCCACCGACGAACAAAAACTCCGCAGCGACGGCTACCGCGAACAAATCGCCGAAGCCCTCTACAAAGGCATCGCGCGCTACGCGGCCAGTTCGCACGGCGTGAAAGTGGCCAGCGCAGGAAAGTAAGCCCCGAGTCCGGGTACTGAGCCGTGAGTCCCGAGTCCCGAGTGTTGAGCCGCGAGTGCCGAGTCGCGAGTCCCGAGCCCCGAGTCCCGAGCCCCGAGCGAAACCGGGAATGGCACGACTGAGGCTGCGGAAAACTCACAAATGCGCGCAGTGCCGTGGAAGAGCGGCGCTTCAGCGCCGCGTAAAGCCCCCAAAACCAGCGCGGGCTTCAGCCCCTGAGGGGAACTGGCTCACAGGCTGCCCCACCTGTCGCGGTTTTCGACAGGTGGGCACCCGTGCTGACGGGAGCGGGAGATTTGTTTCCCTCGTAAGGCTCGGCGCAGCGGCCAGAAACAAATCACAGAGCGCCCAACGTCCGTGGTACCCACGCTTCGAAAACCGCGAAGCGTGGGGCAGCGCAACTCGTTCGGCGTGCGCCCGGGTAGGCTGGCCCTCGTTAAATCAGTGGCTTGGACTATACTCCGAGCGAAGCAGAGGTGCGCGCCATGCCTGTTACTGGAATGCTCGGCCATACGCTGGCCGTCATCCTTTTGGTCGTCGGGCTACTCAGCGGGACCTTTGCTGTCCTGCGGGAGTTGCAAGTAATGTACGCTCCCGCTAAAGCAACGGAGAAACGAGTTTTTTGGGCGTGGGTAAGAATTGCCTTCATCGTTGCGGCCGTGCTGCTGTGGTGGGACGAGCATAGCAAGGTAAAGCAATTGTCCTCTGCGTCCAAACCAACAATTCAAATAAACACGCCACCGGCGGTCATCAATTCTCCGCCCCGAACCGCTTATATCAAAGCACACGATCCGGGTGTAGTACTGGGCAGTTACAAATTAGGAGGAAATTGGGCGGTGAGCGTTGAATGCGAGAATACGAGTCCGACAGTTATTGCGCAGGAGGCGTCGTGTCGCGACGCACTGCGAGTGGTAGAGACTATACCGAATGTTTTTAGGCAACCCGTAGTTGAAAAATCCGTCGAAGATGGGGCTTATCTAAATTTTCGAAAGGAGATGGATTCTACAACTCCAAATCGGAGGAACTACGGGCCGGGAGAATACGGTGTAACTACGGTGTTCACCCCAACGATCGACAACAAATTGGATAAGGCGTTTAGACATGGCAAGAAAACGATCCTTTACTTGGCAGACTTTAGCTGGAAGGACGAAGCGGGAGAACATCATAACGAAGTGTGTGGTTGGCTGCAGCTGAGCCCGCAAATGTTTAGCGGCCCCGGCATTCTTGCTCCAAATAACCAGTTTGTATTCCACTATTGTAATGAACACAATGGGGTACGAAAATGAAACCCAAATTCTAGAGAAGAGCGGCGGGTGGCACGTTTTGCAAGGGGGGAATCCCGGCTGCAAGCCTCTGAGGCTATTTGAACGGGTCCTCGATCCGAACGCCGTCGATTTCCTGTGCCCCTTGCATGTCTTCAGAAACAAGTACGCTGCACCCCGCCTGTTTGGCCGCACGCAAAATCAAAGCATCCCAAAAAGAAAACCCGTGAAGGCGATGCAGGTCGATCGCGGCGAGAATGTCGGCGACTTCGGGAGTGGCCACGTCGAACTCGGCGAGCAATTCAACTTTGCGGCGGGCAATGCGCGCGTCCACACGCAATTTCCGCGTGAGCGTCACGAAATATTCCTGAAGCACCTGCAGCGACACAACTCCGGTTCGCCCGCGCCTGTGCTCCGCTACCAGATCGAGGGCCCGCTGCTGCTTCGCCGGATCCGCCTTGTCATCCGCGTAAATCAGGACGTTGGTATCGAAGAAGCTACGAGCCGGCATTGTCTCGCCGGGAATGAATCTCGTCACGATTGAAGCGCCAGCCCTGCGAGTGACCTTGACCCGAGAGTTGCCTGAACTCTTCAATACTGCGCTCGGCGTCGTCGCCGCCAGCCAGCGTTTGCAGGTAGTCGCGGATCAGCTGGTTGAGGCTTTTCCCGAGGGCCTCCGCCCTTTTTCGGGCGCGAGCGACAAGCTGCTCGTCGATGGAGAGCGTGACGTTCATATCACACAGTATACGTGGACACATGTTATGTGTCAATATGCCGTTCCCTAACTCTTGTTTGCAGTTACATTTACGGATACATACATCAACGTACGTACACTTCTGTCAGCACACAATGTTCCTGAAGGAACACTTCTGCGATTCCGCGGGCGTGTTGAGGAGCCTAGAGCTTCTTCTGGTCGGCGTGGTCGAGTTGAGTGTCTGCGACGTGCTTGCTGTGGGAGACGGTGAAGTCGGTGACGTTGGTTAGCGCGAACGTCGGGACGTTCGCTGCTCGCGGCGCGCGGATGCGGAAGAAGTCGGCGGACTGCACGTCTTCGAGGACGAAGGCGGGGCGGGCGTCTTCTTTCAGCGAGCTGATCTCGACATTACTCACCGAAATATTTTTCACGTGACGCAGAAAGAATCCGTGCGAGGGCATTGCTCCGAACATGTCTGGTTCAGGATATTTGTTTTCCAGTTCCGGCGGATGAATCGCCGCGGCTTCGGGAGTTCCCCCGCCGCGGTGCTGGATGTAGATGTCGTTGAGCTGGATGTCTTCGATAGGGTGACCGGGGATGCCGCTGAGAATGGACCCCAGACTCGATGCGGCATTCGAGCAGACGACGTTGCTGATCAGAACGCGGCGCAGCGAGCCGACGGGCACGCCGGCGGGGCCGCGCATGCGGCTGCCGAGACGCAAAAAGATGGGCGCGGAAGTAATGTCGCGCATGGTGATGTTGGTGATGGCGATGTCTTCGAGCAGAGCTCCGTCGACGGTTTCGAGCGCGAGGCCCTGGCAGCCTTCGAAGACGCAGTTCGAGACTGTGATGTTCTTGAAGCCTCCGTTCGACTCGGTGCCGAACTTGATGCGTCCGTTCGCGTTGTGCTTTTCGGCGGTGTCGAAACGCTGGAAGGTGCCGTCGAGCAGCGTGCCGAGTTTGTAGATGCCGGTCACGTAGCAGTTGGTGATGGTGACGTTTTCGGTGGCACGCGCGTAGCCGAGCGCGAAGGAACTCTTGGGACAGATGGCGTCGTCCCAGGGCGAATTCACGGAGCAGTTGGAAACGCGGACGTTGCGGCAGCAATCGATATCGATGCCGTCGCGGTCGGTGTCGATTTTCAAATTGTCGATGGTGCAGTTATCGACGCCGGTGGCGAGGACGCCGAAGTGTCCGCCCTTGAGAATGGAGAAGTCACGCAGCGTAACGTTGCGGCAATTCTTCAGGCTGATGGTTTTGTTCGCGACCCCTGCGTGCTCGGCCACGGGGCCGGGGCCCCAGCCGCGGCTGAGCCCGCGTCCCCAGAGGAGACCGGGGCCGGTGATGGAAATATTTTCGAGGCCCTCACCCCAGAGCAGGCTGTTGTGCCAATGGTTGTGGCCGTAGTCCTGGTATGAGTCCCACGGAGTGTTGGGCTCGGCGAGGTCGTAGGTGCCGGAGCCGGTGGTTGAGTCGTTTGGGTTGGTAGCTGGTTCACCGCCTGGTTGAGCGGCGATGATGACTGCATTTTGATCGAGGGTGAGAGCTACGTTGCTCTTGAGGCGAATGGAATAGCAGAGGTAGTTGCCAGCGGGAATGCGGACGGTGCCGCCTCCGGCCGCGGCGGCGGCTTCGATGGCGCGGTTGATGGCGGGAGTGTCGATGGTTTTGCCATCGCCGGCGGCGCCGAAGAATTTTACGTCGAAGATGGCGGGAGTTGGAACAGGCGGAGGCGTTTGCGCTGGGGCGCGCGAAGGCAACGCGGCTCCGGCGAGGCTTGCGCCGGTGATGCGGAGGAAATCGCGGCGTGGTGTGTGGTCGTTCGACATGGAAACTCTATTATCGGGTGCCCCATCCTTTTCGCGTTCTTTGCGAAAGGGTGGGGACTTTGACCTTTTTTCGAGCGGAGCGGCTGACTCGAAGTCAAAGTCCCCGCCCTGTCCCGCCAAAGAACGGCGGGACAAGGACGGGGCACCCTCGCGTTCTGTTTTAGTTTCCGAGTGCTGGAACTCCTCCGTATTTTTGCAGCCACTTCAGTTCTTCGCGGACTTTTATTTTGCCGTGCCAGGGATTCTTACCCAGGCCGTGGCCTTCGCCGGGGAAGATCAGCAACGCGTTCGGAATGCCGAGCGAGTACAGAGCGTGCTCCAGCAAATAATCCTCCAGCACGGCGACGCGGATGTCATCGGCACCGGCGACCATGTGCGTGGGCGTGCGGACTTTGTCGATCTGGAAAATGGCGGCTTCGTCGTGATAGCGCTGTTGCGCTTCCCAGGGACGTCCGCCGAGGAAGTAGGCGTCGTCCATGGTAGTGTCGTCGTTGCCCCAGTTGCCGATGTGCTCGACCGCGCCGGCGCCCGTGACCGCGGCTTTGAAGCGCGTGGTCTGGGTGATGAGCCAGTTGGTCATGTAGCCGCCGTAACTGTAACCGCCGATGGTGAGGTGGTCGGGATCGGCGATGCCGTCTTTTACCAGCGCGTCGACGCCTTCGAGAATATCTTTGCCGGGTCGTGAGACGATTTGCGGAACAATCTGGAGGAGAAACTTGTCGCCGTAGCCGGTGGAGCCACGGTAGTTGGGCTCGAAGACCAGCCAGCCGTTCGTTGCAGCTAGCGCGGCCCACTGGTACCAGTCGGCTTCGAAGTGGTTGCCGTCGGCGTCGGCGGGTCCACCGTGAATGAACGTTAACATCGGAAGATGCTTAGCTTCGAATTTCCCAGGAGGATAAATCAGCATGCCTTCGACGGGGGTTCCATCGTCGGCCTTCCACTGGTAGGGCTTGCCCTGCGGGAGATCGCGCTCGGTGAAGAGCTTGTTGAAAGCCGTGATGGGCTTGGCCTGATCGAGCGAGGATGCGCTCTCCGCGAGATAGACTTCCGCGGGCTTGCCGAGCGAAGTGTAGACGAAGGCCACGCGAGAGGAGTGTGGTGACGCGGAAATTCCTTCGTAGGTGCCCGGCCATCCACTCACGCGTTGCAGCGATTCCGCAGGCTTGGCGACGGAATAAAGTTGGACTTCGGTTCCGATGCGCGCGGCGGCGAGCACGTTCTCGCCGGCGACGGCATAGTGTTCGACTGGGCCGATGAAATCTTTGCTCCACTGCTGGACCGCGCCGCCCTCGCTTGCGCTATCCACCCAATAAAGATGCGGCTGGAGATCACGGTAGGGGCCCGTTACGTCGCCGACTTCTACCGTGAAAAATAAGTGGCGGCTGTCGTTGGCCCAACGCAATCCGCCTTCGGCCGCCTGATTATGAGTGATTCGCTGCGGTTGTGCTGCGACTGGGCTGGGGGAGCTGGATGCAGTCGCGGGCAAGAGTGCCCGCGCCACACTTGCCAGGTCGATGACGTAGATTTCGACATCTTCGGGCTTTTCCTGACGCTGGTTGATGGCATTGCTTACGAAGGCCAACTTGCTGCCGTCGGGAGAAGCAACTAGACCCTCGACGCGCAGAGGCGAGGCTGCGATGGCGCGCGCGCCGGGCGTTCCGATGGAATCTTTGTCCGCCTCGCTGTCAACCTTGGCCGGAGCTGCGCGGCTACGTTCGATTGCGGCTGCCACGTCGAGAGCATAGATGGTGTCGCCGCGCTCGGCGGTGCGGTATTGCACCACGTCTTTCCATTGCTTTTTGTATTCGTCTTTTTGGGCCTTCGTCCAAGGCTGGCGCGTGGCGAAATAAATTGTGCGCGAGTCGGCGGACCAGGAAAAATCATGCACGTCTTCATCGCCCGTGGTGATGGGGAAAGCCTCGCCACCGCTGGGAGAAATCAAGTAGATCTGGCTGGTGTCTCCGCCTTGCTCTTTACTCTTGGCCTCGTTCATAGCCCCGCTCTTGGCATCGCCGTCAGAATCGGAGTCGGAGCTGTCGGATTTCTCGGAGGACTCCTTACGCTCGGAGAGGAAGGCGATCCAGCGGCTATCGGGCGACCATCTGGGTGCGCTGTCGTGGCCGGACTGCGTCAATTGAATGAGTGAACCGGTATTCCCTTCGGCGTTCTTGCCCTCATGGTAGAGCCACAGATCGGTGCGGAAGATTTGCTGGTCCCAATCGGCGCGCTCGGTTTCAATGACCACCGAGTTGCCGTCGGGCGAGAGAGCGAGCGAGGAAAAGCTGACGGAATTGAAAAATTCGTCGAGGGTTAGTTTCGCCTTGCTTTGAGCTTGGGCGATCGGGGCAAAAACAATCTGGACGAAGATGATCAGGGCACAACTCACTGCCAGTACGGCCACTCCCACAACTTTTTGGATTCGCATAAGGGTTCCCGGTGGGAACTAGCGTTATACAACGGCGCGTTCTGTGGAGGCAAATTGTGAACCGAGGTTTGATCGGAGGCGTCTTGTGAATCCTCGGAGCGCCAGCGAGAACCGCAGAGGTCAAAGCCGCGGCCCTTGGGCGCCTGGTGGGCACGGCTGAAGCGGCGGCGGAAAACTTAATCGCAGATACAACATGCGACCACAGGGGCTGAATCCCGCGCTAGTTTTGAAGCTACACGCGGCGCTGAAGCGCCGCTCTTCCACGGCGCTGCACGCCTTCGTGAGTCTTCACAACCTCTTAATCTGTGCCCTCTGGCGAGTATTTTCCGCGGCCTGTGACGAACTTTTTCGGACAGATGGTCAACTGCCGGGCGGCCCTCACTTTCGCAACTCTTCCTCACGGCACGGGCTCGGCGTTTTTTAGCGCGTCATCCAGCGTCTGACTCGAACGAGGCGCGGACTGCACCACGCGCCAGCCGTCGTCATAGTTGCGAAATCCGGCGGTGGAGTAGTAGCGCAAGTCGCTGGAATAGAGAGCTGCGCCAACTTCGTTTGCCGGCTGCCATCTCCAGATGAAATCGACGTCGGCCACATTGCCTTGTTTGCTGACGCCGGTGATGCCGACCAGTTCCCTTCTTGCGGCCGGAAGACTGAAAAATGGCTTGCCTTCGTCGGCTGGCGCAAGCAAAGGCCGGATCGTTTCTACACCCGAGGGAGTCAGCACAACGTCCCAGCATGGAGGTGGCGCAATCGCTGGCGGGCAAGGCGCGGTGGTGGCGGAGATCCAGCCGTGATGCTGCAGCACCAGAGATTCGGGCGAAAGATAGTCCTTGCTGGAGACGACGCCGGTGCGCACAAACAGCGACTGCGGAGTCTTGAACGCGTCGGAGCCCTCGATGAGATCGGCGGCCAGACGGCGCGAGAGCAAGTCGCGTGGAGAACACGAAGTGAGCGACCACGCGACGACGAGACACAGCGCGAAGATGAATTGCTTCCGCATGAATGAGACAAGGGCAACTTACAACGTCGGGCGACTTTAGTCGCGCCAGAATTCAATGACTCGTGATTGTAACGAAACGCGAGGTTCTGCGCGGCAGGAAAGGACGCGACGCGATCTGACCGTCGAACCGCGCAGACCAGCGGCCGGGAATTTCCGTGGCACATTTGGGACAACGTCCCTCCGACGTAAGCCGGTAATCTTCGATCAGGTAGCCGTGGCGCTTGATCAGAGTTTCGCCGCATTGTGGACAGCGTGTGTTCTCCCAATCGCCGACCATGCCGGGAAGATTTCCGGCGTAGATGTAGCGGAGGCCCGACTGCTGGCCGATCTCCAGGGCACGGAGTAAGTCTTCGGCGTTCGTATCGCGCGCGACATCGTTTTGCATTTTGTAGTCGCCGTGAAATGCGGTGACGTGCCAGGGAATATCGGGAGAGATGCTGGCGACGAATTCGGTAAGGCGGTGCAGTTCGTCCGCAGAATCGTTGAAGCCGGGGATGAGCAGTGTGACGATTTCGAGCCACAATCCCATCTGGTAAATGCGGCGGATGCTGTCGAGAATCGGAGCGATGCGGCCGCCGAGTTCGTGGTAGTGGCAATCGTCGAAACTCTTGAGGTCGACTTTATAGAGATCGAGCCAGGGGCGGACGTAGTCGAGAACCTGTGGAGTTCCGTTGCCATTCGAAACGAAAGCAGTGAGCAATCCCGCCGTTTTCGCTTGCTGGAAAACGGCGACTGCCCATTCGCTGGTGATCAGGGGCTCGTTGTAGGTGCTGACCAGGGCCTTTGCGCCTTGGGCGATCGCATCGCGAACCAGAGACTCGGGCGAAGTTTCGAGTGGAGGCGAAATCGCACTCGGGTCGCGCAGGGCCTGCGACGTTACCCAATTCTGACAGTAAGCGCAGTGCAGATCGCAACCCAGCATGCCGAAACTGTAGGCGAGAGCGCCGGGATGCGCGTGGAAGAAAGGCTTCTTCTCAATGGGATCGCACTGCGTTCCGGCAACGTAGCCCCAGGGCACGTAGAGTGTTCCGCCGCTGTTATAGCGAACCTTGCAAACTCCGGGCTGACCGTCGGGAATGGGGCAACAGTGTCCGCAGGAAAAACAGCGGACGCGATTTTTGTCGAGCCTCTCGTAAAGATGGGGATCGGCTTCGTGGACTCGGTCATCGAGAATGCTGCGAAGAGTCGGCACGGACGGCCTCTGTACCTATTTTAGCTGGGTTCGGGCACAGGACAACTTCTTAGCCGCGGATTCGCACGGATTTACACGGATAAAGCTTAAACATAGAAAAACCAAGAGGGGTTATCCGTGGAAATCCGTTTGATCCGTGGCCGATGGCTTCTAACGGCCGGGGGAGGGTTTGTCTGAGGTCTGGTGCTGCTGGAGCCAGGTATTGGCGTCTTGTTCGACCTGCTCGGATTGAGCGCGGGTCATGTGGTCGCCGATTAGCTTGGCGAGTTCCTTGCTGCCTTGGTCTCCGCCGGCGCGGGCCAGGATGGTCCAGAAATAGGCCTCGCGCAGGCTGGCCGGCACACCACGCCCCACCCAGTAGAGGGAGCCCAGCTTGGATTGGGCAGCGACGTCGCCTTGTTCGGCAGCTTTGGTAAACCAGCGTGCAGCTTCTCCTTCGTCCAGTTTGACGCCGTCACCCTGGGCGTAGCGAAGACCCAGCGCGTTCTGCGCCAACGGGTCGCCTTGTTCGGCGAGTTGCCGCAGTTGCGCAAGCGTGGAAGTGTCGATGGACCTGGACGAAGTGTTTGCCGCACTCCATGCTGGACCTGGGGCCGGACCTGGGGCTGCAGCTGGAGCAGGCGCTGACGCAAGCACAGTCTGCACCTGCCCGGGCTGGTGAGCCTGCACTTTCGCGTGGATCCAGGGCGCGACGGTCGACTGAATCCAGGGAGCCATGATGAAGCCCAGCGCGCCCGCGAGCACGCCGGCGATCATGCCTGCAGCGCAGAGCAGGATAATCAGGTGGTATTGAGGAAGATGGATTCCGGCGGGGCGTTCTGAGTCCAGCTTCAGTTGCGCGGGATTGTTCTCATCTTTCGAACTAGCTTTCGCCGTGGCGTCGGGTGGGAACAGCACGCTGCCCGTCGCGGGACCAACCGTTGCGGGAGCAGGAGCCTGAACCTCAAGATCTTCGGCACGCGCCGCGCGGTTGACCGCGAGCAGCACCGCGTCCGCCAGCCTTTGCAATACCACGCCGTCACTCTCGGAAAACGCGTTCGGTTGAGGAGAGAATGTCTCGATCAGTCCGATCACCCTGCCCCCGACGCGCACCGGGGCTGCCAGAATCGATCTGATTTCGAGGGCGCGGCAACTGGCGTGGTCTACGCGGGCGTCGGTTTCGGCATCATCGCAACGCAGCAGCTTTCCCTCGCGAACGCATTCTCCTGAAAAGCCTGAACCGATTTGCAACTGAGCGCCCACCGGAGGAGCATCCTCGCCGGAACTGGCACGACAAACCATCACGGCATGATTCTCCGCGCTGAGCGCAATCGCCGCGCCGGAAGCGCGAACCAGCGTTTGGGCGCGAGAGACGATCAGTTGCAGCGCGGCGACCAGGTCAGCGCCCAGCGATTCAACTTCGCGCTGCACGGCAGCCAGAGCGGCGAGCGTATCGCTGTAATTGGGGCGCGGGGCGGCTTCTTCCAGAGGAACGAGCTGGGCGCGGTCGGAAGTGGCTTGAGAGTCGGCTACGGCCGTCATCGCATTCAAGAAAAGCCAACTGCGCAGGCGGAACAGGCTGGGCGCGGGGAGCTCCGCGAAGCGCAGCCCGCAGCGCCCCGCATCGGACCAGATGACTTCGCCACTTGTGTAGATGGGGCCGGAGGATTCGGCAAGATCCAGGTGCAACTCGAAACGGCGCCCGGTTTCCTGAACGGAGTTCACCTCGATTGAGATTCCGTCTTCGCTGATGTCGGAGATGGCATTCAGGTCGAGCGCAATGCCCTTGGATTCACCGATAAAACTGGCATACGCAGGAGTGCGGACCTTGTGCCGGAAACGCCGGCGACGGTTGACTGGAACCGCTTGCGGAGGAATGGTGGTAGCAGCCATCTAGGGTCGAAAGGACGCCAAAATATCGCCTGTACATATTACCCCGAGACTGTGGAAAAGTAGCAGAAAGAAAACTGCGCGGGCCCAACATGGGACGATCAGGTAAAGTCAAACTTCTCGGCCGAGGATTTACGCGGATTTGCACGGATAGACCCTTTATTGTTTTTCTATGTTTTGGATTTATCCGCGTTTAGGGTTTATCCGTGAAGATCCATGCGAACCCGTGGCCGATGTTTCTTCAGCTGGCGCGGCGCAGGACCTCGGCGTGGTGCAGGCTGGAAATGCGGGAAATGGCGGCAACCATCAGACTGGAAAGCAGTTGCATGGTAGCCACGTCGCGATGGTCAAAGGCGCAGGGGGACGAGGAAAGCACCTCAAACACGCCCAGAGTTCGGCGATAGTGGCGTAGCGGGGAAACCAGGATGCTGCGGACGCCGAGGCGGCGGCAACTGGCCAAGTCCACGCGGGGATTGCGTTCGGCATCGTTGCAAAGCATGATTTCGCCGGTTCGAACCGCTTCAGCGGAGATTCCGGCGTCGGTTTGGAGGCGAACTCCCAGGTCGGGGGCGGTGCGACCGGTGCGGGCGCGGCAAACGATTTCGTCGCCGGCACGGAGGGCGATGGCGGCACCGGTTGCGCCTGTAAGGTGTTGAGCCCTCTCGGTTATTGCGCTGATGGCGGGCTCCAGTTCCAGTTCGGAGGGACGGATTTCCATCTCTTCCACGAGCTCCCCGTTAATCGACACGGCACGAAAACCGGAGGCCGGATGCGCCACATTCGAGAGGCGAAGCTGGCTGCGGTGGGCGAGGGCGGGAATGCGGGAGCGATCGGCAAAATCACCTGCATTATCAACGACTTGAGGGTCAGGAACTGTGCGCAAGAGGTCGCGGACCAGACTGTCGAGCTCGGAATCAGTGATGAGATGAGCGGTTTGCTGGGCGAGGAGTGATCCGCCGAGCACGCGCGACAGGCTTACCAGGGATTGGCTGCCGCACGCCAGGCAGTGGGGCCGGTGGTTGGCGCTGATCATTTCGCACTGGACGCAAAAAGTGGCCGCTTGCAGGGGGACAAAATTGACGTCTTTGAACGTTGTGCCATAAACAGTCTTGCCAAACATGATTGCCTGACTCCTTGCTTGTTCATCCCAGCTTGTTCATTCCAGGTTGTTCATTGGAGATTGTTTAGTTGAGGTTGCTTGTTTGGGGTTGCTTATCGGAGATGCAACGGTAAACACGTGTCGCGTAAGGGAAAAGTGACGGTGGTGGTTCCGGCTGTGGAAATCGTTGCGGAATCGACAAAATTTGTCAGCGCTATTTCTTCGTCTCTAATCTATGTGAAAGGCTTGTCCGCCGCGGGTTGCGGGATTCGGAAACCGTATTTTCGCGTATTGATTTTGACTGCGCGCTGAGTTAAGCTTGAAGAACATTTCGAGGCGGCAACGCTCGATGTGGCACTGGAGAAAAATCATGCAATGGACTGCACCGGCTTTTGAAGAAGTTTGCCTGAACTGCGAAATCAACTCTTACGCCAGCGCGAAGCTCTAAGCCAAATTGTTGCTGGACCGGTCGCTGAGGAGCTCTGACGCTAGAGGGTTCCTCGCTGCACTTTCTCGTCCACTATTTCTCGTCACACTTTTTCTGGTCACACGATAATTTCTGCGATGCGTTCCGCTGCGTGTCCGTCCCAGAGCGGGATTGGGCATGGTTGGCGTTCGCGAGTTGTTTCGTACTTTCTTGTCCCGCCTTCCAATTCCTGCCTGAGAATTTTCGACGCTGCATTTCGTAACTTCTGAAGGTCTCGCCCGACTAACTGATTCGTTCCCATCGTGATGGTGACTGGGCGCTCGGTATTCTCACGCACCGTGAGGCAGGGCACGTGTAGAAATGTGGTTTCTTCCTGAATGCCTCCTGAATCGGTGATCACGAGGGCTGCAGCGCGCTGCAAGGCGAGAAAATCCAGATAGGGCTGAGGATCAAGCAACTGCAGGCGAGCGTGCGAGGCGGCGTCCGTCGCCAGACTTGTGAGCCGCTCACGAGTGCGAGGGTGAACCGGAAAAACCACAGTCAGCTGTTGGCTGAGTTCGGCCAGCGTGGCCAGGAGTTGGCGCAGCCAGGGCAGATCGTCTACGTTCGACGGTCGGTGCAGCGTGACCAGAACATAGGGGCCCCCGAGATTTTCGCGGCGATGTTCGTCCGATCGAGGAAGCAGGCGGACCAGCGTGTCGATCATGACGTTGCCCACGAAGTGGATGCGGGAGGGGTCCACGTTTTCGCGGAGCAGATTCTCATCAGCGTCCGCAGACGGAGTAAACAGCAGGTCGGAGAGCTGGTCGGTTAGCAGGCGATTGATTTCTTCGGGCATGGTGCGGTCGCGGGAGCGCAGGCCGGCCTCCACGTGGCCGACTGGGACGCCGAGCTTGGAACACACCAGCGCCGCGGCCACCGTGGAATTGACGTCTCCATAGACCAGCACAAGATCGGGCTTGCGCGCGATTACGACCGGCTCAAACGCGGCCAGGATGGCTGCGGTCTGCTGGGCGTGGCTGCCCGACCCGACTTCCAGATTGCAGTCGGGCTGGGGCATTTCCAGCTCCTGAAAAAAAACGTCGGACATGATGCGGTCGTAGTGCTGGCCGGTATGAACCAGGCTCTGACGAACTCCCGGCTTCGCCGCCAGGGCGCGCAGCACCGGAGCCGCTTTCATGAAGTTGGGACGAGCACCGACGACGTGAAGAATGTGCATGGCGATCTAATCAGCGAAAAGGAAGCGGGCCGAACGCGCTACCGTTGGGCCGCACGGCTGGCTGGTTCGGCTGGCGCCCCACGGCGGTTAAGACTGAGATCCCTCCGGCACGATGAAGAACGCGCCGTTCGGGATGACAACAAAACCGGGGGCCGATGAAAGATTGTAGCTGCTTCGGGGATGGACCGTTTGGTTCAGGCTATCCGGCTTGGGCCGTAATCATTCCGGAATCTTGCTCTGGAAGTGCGATCACCTGCGCGGTATGAGCGAGAGTGCGATCCAGCGCATCGGCGAGGGTCGTGGGAAAAGACGACGTCAAAAGATTTACGTCAATTTGAAGGGCACGCTCCGAATAGAGGCGGTGAACCGCCAGAGTGCCGCGGCGGTGATTGGCGGTGCTTAACAGGTCCAGACCCAGAGTCCAGGCCGGAGTTCCTTCGCGCAACTTCGCGACTCCCGGCTTGCTCCAGTGGAATGAGAACTCGCTGGCTCGCGCCGCAGACCCATCTTGCGTGTCGGGAGGGACTTCACCGGGCAAGAGTTTTACTTTCAAATCAAAGCTGTCGAAGTCGTTGCTGCCGAAAGCCGCAGCCAGGATGCGGCGGACCTGGGGATAATCGCGAGCCACTTTGAGTTCCTCGGTGGCGCGGCGGATGGCGAGGTTGTTGATGAAGATCTGGCGCTGGTCGAGAGTACGGTGGGCGACACGGGCCAGTTCGCCAAATTCCAGGTAACCCAGGTGCTGCACCCCAATCCATATCCCGACCCCCAATACCGCCAACACCAGACCCAGAGAGCTGCCAGTGGGCCAGAGCAGAAACAGGCTCAACATGGCAAAAACCGCCGACACACCATAGAGCAGAATGACCACTTGCCGGTGGGTCATGCCATGCTGCAGGAGCTTGTGGTGGATATGTTCACGATCGGCGGTGAAGACGGGGCGTCCGCTAATCAAGCGGCGCATGACGGAAAGAGAAGTCTCCAGGATGGGAAGGCCGAAAGAAACGACCGGAATGGCGACGGCGACGATCGTGGGAGCTTTTTGCGCGCCTTCGAGGGCCAGAGCGCTCAGTACGAAACCAATAAACAGGCTGCCCGAGTCTCCGAGAAAAATGGTGGCAGGGTTAAAGTTGTAGCGGAGAAAACCGAGAATCGCCCCCGCCAGGGCGATGGTGGTGATAGTAACCAGCGACTGGCCATAGGTGAGCGACACTACGAAGGCCACGAGTGTGGAGAACAGCGCAGATCCGGCCGCCAGCCCGTCCAAACCATCGATGAGATTGAAGGCGTTGGTGATGGCGACAACCCAGAGGATGGTGATTGGGAGACCCACAAACCAGGGAAGCCGGTGCGCTCCGAAAACCACCGGAATATCGACGATGCGCAAACCGCCTATGAACAGCACGGTAGCTGCCAAGCCCTGAACGCCAAACTTTAAATACGGCCCTGCGCCGCGAATATCGTCATAAACTCCGAGCAGGAAAACCAGCGAAGCGGGCGCGAAGATGGTTAGAAAAGTCTTTACGGAAAGAACCGAATGGAGCCGGGAGTGAGCCGGAGCCAGCGCGGCCGCGGCGCCCATGCTCACGGCGAAGGA
The DNA here is from genome assembly GCA_049675725.1 of Candidatus Sulfotelmatobacter sp. Classification (GTDB taxonomy): domain Bacteria; phylum Acidobacteriota; class Terriglobia; order Terriglobales; family Acidobacteriaceae; genus Sulfotelmatobacter. The sequence goes on from JBAUAN010000059.1 coordinate 20,505, forward strand.
AATGAAAATCGCAACCCCGCCGAGACGCGGCAGCGGAGCTTTGTGCAGATGCCTTTCTTGAGAGGGAACCGCCACCCAGCCGCGAGCTGTGGCGAAATCGCGGACGGACCGGGTCAGCACGAATGCGAGCAACAGCGAAACGAGAAAGATGGCCAAAAATATGACTGTCAACTAAGCCACCTCGACCGCCGAACTGAGTTTTCGCACGCGCAACACAGAACCTCCACCAGGAAGTATCCCACTGATCAAGCTCAGGGTGAGTAGTCTTAAAGGTTCGCTTTTGGCCAGTCGATCCATGGAATCTAGCAGGTGCCCCAGTGAGGTTGCAATCTTTCGATGGAAAAAGCTGTGGAAAACTCTCCCAAATGGCCGTAGGAAGGCTATATCGGGGATCACGGCTGTGCTAAACTGCTGACAAAACTACATGCAGGTTCAGGGGACTCGTTGAAGTCGACAAAGTCGGGCACGTCGAATCTCATCCGTCGAGGTTGTGGGTTTGTTTTCGGGTGTAGTCTGGTTTTTCTCAGCGGCGCGGCAGCCGGCGCCCAGCAAACACCCGGAGAAGTGCATCCTTCACAAAGTCAGAGTGCGGAGCCGTTTCCTTCAGCCGCCCAACCGGTGCCGGCGGCAAGCGCCAAAGCTCCTGCCGACGATTCCGCGTCCTCCGGAGACTCGTCCTTCCTGAAACTGGGCGGCGGGGATCTGATCGAGGTAAATGTCTACAACGTGCCGGAGCTTACCACCAAGGCGAGGGTAGGCAGTTCCGGGGATGTGTATCTGCCGCTGATCGACTATGTGCATGTGGGCGACTTGAGCGTGGACGAGGCCCAGAGCTTGATCGAGAAGCGCCTGAGTGACGGAGGTTTCGTGCGAAATCCGCACGTGACCATCTTTGTGGATGAGTCAGCTTCGCAGGGAGTCACGGTGCTCGGGGAAGTGTCCAAGGCTGGGATTTACCCTGACTTGGGGGATCATAAGCTCTACGAGATAATTTCGGAAGCGGGAGGATTTTCGCCGGCGGCTTCGCGGAAGATAAGCATCTTCCGCCACAACCAGCCACAGCCGATCCGCGTGGAACTTCCTAGGAACCTTGGCGACGATCAGAGTGCGAATGTAGACGTGCTTCCTGGCGACACGATCACGGTGCCGCGTGCGCCGATTATCTATGTGGTCGGCGACGTAGGCAAGCCGAGCGGTCTGCTGGTGGACAACGGCACCCTGACAGTGTTACAGGCGTTGGCGCTGGCAGGCGGTACGAATCACACAGCAAAGATGGGCGGGGTTTGCATCATCCACAAAGGGTCAGCCGGGATGACCGAAACTCGAGTGCCGCTGAAGAAAATGCTGGAAGCCAAGGCTCCCGATGTGACTTTGGAAGCCGATGACATTCTCTTCGTCCCGGTAAGCGGCGCGCGAGTGGCGGCCGCGCGCACGCTCGATGCAGCGATAACTGCCGCGACGGCAGTGTCGATTTATGCCGTGCACCCGTAGCCCGGGTTTAATCGTGAATCCTGATCAGGGTTGTCCGGGAGTCTCCACGTTCGCTTTGCGCTGAGGCATGGCCTCCCGCAGTGCGTCCAAGACCCGAATATAGGCGTCGGCGGTTCGGCTGCGGGAAAAGTTGCGCACGATGTAATCCCTGCCTTGCGTTCCGAGCTTTTCGCAAAGATCCCGGTCGGCGGCTAATCGCTCGATCGCCGCGCTGAGAGCGATCGAGTTCTCCGGCTCGATTATGATGCCCGCCGCCGCTTCCTCTACAATTTTTCGTGCCTGACCGTCTACGCCGAGAATCACGGGGCGGCTGCACGACATGAACTCGAGCATCTTTGTGGGGATGACTGTCTTGAAGACTTCCGTTTTTCTCAGCAGGACAACGCAAGCATCGGAGGCGGAAATGAATGCAGGAATTCTCTCTCGGGGCTGCTGATCGAGAAAGCGGATGTTGCCGAGACCGCGGGATTGCGCTAGCGCTTTGATGCGCTCTTTCTCGGCACCTTCGCCGATGAGCAAGAACTGGACTGCGGGATTCTGAGTCTGCAGGCGTTCGGCCGCGTCGAGCAGAGTTTCCAGGCCGTGAGCCATTCCCATGGTTCCGACATAACAAACCACGAACTTGTTCTCGACGCTGAGTTCCTGACGCAGCGCACTGCGAGCGGCGGCAGTGCTGGGAGAAAATGAATCGGTCTCGACGCCGTTTTCGACTACAGAAATTTTCTCTGCGGGGACGCGCCGGTTTTGAATCAGAAAATCCTTGAATGCCGAGGTCACCACGACAATGTGGTCGGCGCGTCGGTAAAGAAAGTTTGCGATTGCCGACAACGACCGGTGCAGCACGGAGTTCTCGTCACCGACGCCGACTGCAGCTAACGATTCTGGCCAGAGATCGCGCACCTCGAAGACGAACGGGATTTGCCGCGCGAAGGCGAGCCACCAGCCCGCGAGGCCGACCAGAAGCTGTGGCGAAGTGGCGATGATAACGTCGGGACGGGGAAGAGTCATTCCACGCAGCGCCGACGACACGCAGAACGAAGCGTAGTTCCGCATACGCTCGTGCGCTTTGCGGTTGGGCAAGGGCCACAGCCAGGTGCGGTAGACATCGACCAATCCCACTTTTTCGTGGCCCACCTTTTCATGGAAGGTTAAACGGCGAAGCCGGCCTCGCCATTCGGAGGGAACCACGCCGGTGGGATGGTTCGGAAAGCCGGTAAGAATCGACACCGCGTGACCCGCGTTCGCCCAGTGCCGGGCGAGTTCGGCGGCGCGTGCGGCGGGTGCGCCCATCTCCGGCGGAAAATATTGTGAGATGTAGAGGATCTTCACGGGAAACTAGAGGCTATCGCATAAGTGGTCAGCAGGGATAGGCAGCCCCGCGATTCGGACCGCCCTCATCGACTTAGGAGCTTAAGCCGCGCAAGAGAGCATAAGGCGCGCAAAATCGGGGAGGCGGAGTGTTAGTGCGAAGACCCTTCAAGGATCAGCCAACACTTGGATTTGCGGGTGCGTCGATTCGGAACTATACTTCCTCGTCGAGAGCCTATATCCCTGCGGCAGCCACGCAATTTAGATTTCACTAACACCGGTCGACCGACCAGAAACACGAAATTCGAGAACACAGAACTGTGGCATCCGGCGCCAATCACCAATCCTTGGTTCGTGGCATGTTCGTGGCAATAGGACGCGATGCGCAGCCAGCGAGCGGCAAGGAACAGCAAGCTCTGAAAAGGGCGAGGGCCGGGCGGTTTCGTGGAACCAACCACACGCAGAACCAGACGGATAGAGGAGAGCGACGATGCACGGAATTGTTTTTAGCGAGCTCCAACGATACGCCGAGACTAAGCACGGCCCTGGAACGTGGAAGGCCTTGCTCAACAAGGCGGGCCTCGATGGTAAAGAATACTCCAGCTTCGCCCAATACCCCGACCAGGAGGTTGCTGCCTTGGTCGCCGCGGCAAGTTCGGCCACAGGTGCGGCTGCGGCCGTCGTGCTGGAGGACTTCGGGGAATTCATCGCGCCGTCGCTGCTGAGCATGTATGCCAACTTGATTTTGCCCCGGTGGAAAACCCTTGACGTGATTCATGAGACCGAGAGTACGATCCACGCCATCGTGCGCCAGCGTGACAAGGCGGCCGATCCGCCGAAGCTCAAAACGCGCCGGGTCAGCGCGGAGGAAGTCGTCCTGACCTATGACTCACCCCGCCAAATGTGCGCCCTCGCGAAGGGTATCGCCCGCGGTCTGGCAAAGCACTTCAAGGAAACGATTTTGATTAGCGAGGCGCAGTGCATGCACCATGGCGCGTCTTCGTGCGTGATCAGTTTCCAGATCGTCCCTGAACGCCCGTCGCGAGCGCGTTAACTTAGCTAGAGGTCAAAACTTCCCTTTGGTGTTAGAAGCGCGGACGTTACCGACTCGAAGGTCTGCGCGCTTCAAGGGTGCCTGGTCAGCCATCGTCACGCGCGCAAGTTCTTGCGCTGGAGTTCAAACAGCGCGTGAGGATTCTGCGCGGAAACGCGGCCGGCCCATATCCATCCGTAACGGTTGAGAAGAGCCCCGACTATGAAGCAAGCGGCGGCAACGTATCGCCCTGTGGGAGTTCCGCCCCAAAATCCGCGCACGAACAAAGACGCAGGCCCTTCCACCATACCCGCAATGCGAAGCATCCAGCCAGACCTGCCGTGTTCGAGCGGCGCATCCACGGGCCGGTTGCGCACCTCCAGGAAAATCCCCAAGAGCGTTTCAAAACCAGCGGCAACAAATCCCAGGATTTGTGTCGCAGGAACAAGGAAGCCCAGGAGCTCAAGGATTCCTGCCGCGCAACCCAGTCCGGAGATCAAGAAATGAGGAGGAAGTATTTCTCGATTTTGCGACCATACGGGAATTGCGGTGGCGCCGAGCAGTACACCTGTATAACTGGCAAGCAGCAACCCGGTGATCGCGCCAGTAAGTTCTCCAGTCCAGCGCAGGGCTATCCAAAAAGGACTGGCATAACCTCGTAAAATCAGTTCGTGAGCAACAACCGCTAGAAAGACGCACCCCGAGAAAATCACAAGTATCCAGGCACCGATCGACATGGGCGACCGGAGCTTGAACACCCTCAGCATGTTCAAGAAGCGCGCCGGTCGGCCCAGATCCGCAATCAGAAGGACAGGACAAATAAAAGCTCCGATCAACGCCATCCATAGCACGGCCCGTATCAGCGCTGGATCGGCGTGAAACAGTTGTGCGGCAAATCCAATGCAGGCAGAAACACCAGCGATGCCTCCAAAGAAGAAATACAGCGGCACCTCCCATGTCCAGACCGGCTTCTTGAGCACGGGGAGACCGTAATAACTGCTCTGATCGTGCTCTGGGGACGAAGAAGAAGACGAAGAAGAAAAAGAAGAAGGCGAGGGTTGCGGCGTGCTTGCCGCCTGAGCGCCCTCTGCGGCCGCGCGCCGGATTTCATCAAGTCTCTCTTCTGTGGCTCGCGGTTTCGATGATTTCATGGCATCGCTGCGCAAGTCGGAAAATGCCTGAGAATATACCTCAAATCAGAACGCAAACGCGGCACACACAATCGCAAACAGAACCACGGCTGACACCAGGGCCGAGGTCCATGCACTTCTTAGATACGCCGTCGGAACTTCTGGAGCCGGCGGAAGATTGTAGGCTTCAGGTTCGCCCAGAATCACGAAAAACGCGTGAATGCCACCGACACTCGTTTCCTGGGGATCGTAGATTCGCGCATCCCGGTATCCCTTGGCTTGCAGTTCCTGCACTCGCTCTTTGCCCCGCTCCCGAAGGGTTTCGAGATCGCCGAATTGGATGGATTGCGTGGGGCACGCCTTCGCGCAGGCCGGCGTCAAATCTGCTTTCTGCCGGTCGTAGCAGAACGTGCACTTGAAGGCGCGGCCGTCGTCCGGACGCTTGTCGATCACTCCGAAAGGGCAGGTAACTACGCAATAGCCGCAACCATTGCAAACGTCGGGCTGCACATATACGGAGCCGAACTCCGTGCGCACAATCGAGCCCGTAGGACATGCTTCAAGGCAACCCGCGTTCGCGCAGTGCTTGCAAACATCCGAGAGGAAAATCCAGCGGAATGGGTCCTGAGTATCGGCAACTTGAGGGCCGGCCACTTGCGGTTGCTCCAGAAACAGGACGTGCCGCCAAGTGGAGGCTCCCAGGCTTTTCGTGTTGTCGTAGGAAAGCCCGCTCCACACCAGGCCATCTTCCGGAACCTCGTTCCATTCTTTGCATGCCACTTCACAAGCCTTGCAGCCGATGCAGATGGAGGCGTCGGTGAGAAAAGCAGTCCGGCTCATGACGCGTTCTCCACTGCAGACTGAAGACCGGCCATTACTTTCGAATTCGCGGCGCGCCTTCCGCGAAGCACATTACATAGCAGGCCTTTTGTCTCCATAATGCGCACATTCGGTTCTTCGGAGATCGCAACCAGATCGTTGCCTATATCTCCTTTTATAAGTCCCGAATATCCCCAATGATACGGAAGTCCGACTTGATGCACTGGTTTTCCAGCGATGGTCAGCATTTGAATTCTGGGCGTGACCAAAGCGTGAGCCTCAATCGCTCCGCGCGCCGTAACGATTGTTACCCATTCGCCGGGAGTGATCGAGAGCTGCTCCGCCAATTCGACGGAAATCTCGCAGAACAACTCCGGTTGGAGTTCGGCCAGGTGCGGCAGGGTTCGCGACATGCCTCCGGCCGTGTGGTGTTCCGTAACTCGATAGGTGGTGAGGACATGCGGAAAACGGTCATCGGGCGAGGTGGCATACTCGTTCCCGGCACGCGTCCGAGTATTTGTCGCCGGATTCGACTGCCGCTTGGGGTACAACGGATTGCGGACCGGCGACTCAATCGGCTCGTAGTGCGCGGGCAGAGGGCCATCATTCAAGCCGGTGGGAACCCAAATCCAGCCGAGCCCATCCGCATGAAGAATAAATGGTTTGTCCCCGGCAAGAGCATCGTCGCCTATTGCGCCTTCCGGCGGTTGATAATCGGGAGGCTTGGTGGCCGCAAAATCGGGAACGTCTAGACCTGTCCATTTCTTATTTTGCGCATCCCACCATACCAGTTTTTTTCGCTCGCTCCACGGTGCGCCATCGGGACGAGCGGAGGCGCGATTGTATAGAATCCGGCGGTCTGCGGGCCAAGCGAAGCCCCATCCGTGGCCGTAGAAATCCTTGGGCGCGCGTTGGTTGGCGCGGTTTTCACCGGGACGCGGAAAAACTCCGGAGTAAATCCAGCAACCACAGGCCGTGGAACCATCTGCTTTAAGCGCGCCGAATCCTTCCACCAATTCGCGGTCCGCCACGGTATAGCCGTTGATTTCCTGCAACACTTCCTCTGCCGCCGGCTCGTGGTGCCGACCCTCGGTGCGATAGTTCCACGTGAGCGCTAGCAGCCCGGCATTTCGTGGACCCGGATCTCGTTTCGCTTTTTCCTTCAAAAGAACGCCGAGATGGTAGATGAACCAGTTTTCACTGCGGCTGTCGCCCGGGGGGTCCACCGCCTTCTCGCGCCACTGCAGCAGCCTCTGCGTGTTGGTAAACGTTCCGTCTTTTTCGGCGTGTCCCGCAGCCGGCAACAAAAAGACTTCAGTCTGGATATCCTCGGGCCGCAGTTCGCCTCGCTGAACTTCCGGTGACTCGTACCAGAACGATGCGGTTTCGGTTTCCACCATCTCACGCACTACCATCCATTTGAGCTTGCCGAGCGCACGGCGCTCCATGCCGGAGTTGGGTCCGGCGACCGCGGGATTTTGGCCCATCACGAAAAGGCCTTCCATCTTGCCGTCCATCATCTCCAGCCAATAACCCTGGTGAGAATGGTCTCCGGTGACGCGAGGCAACCAGTCGAAGCCGAAATCGTTTTCCGATTGCGCGGCGTCTCCGTAGTAAGCCTTCAACAGGCTGACGATATATTTGTCGAAGTTTTGCCACCAACCCGTCCGCGGACGATTCCTGGCGATGTAGCTGGCGAGGTTCTTCGATTCTTCCCCAAACTTGGGCATGTTCAAGTAACCAGGAAGAATATCGAACAGGGTAGGTATGTCCGTCGAACCTTGAATGGACGCGTGCCCGCGCAATGCCATAATGCCGCCTCCGGGCCGCCCCATATTCCCCAGCAGTAACTGCAGAATGGCCGCACACCGAATCATCTGAACGCCGCTGGAATGCTGCGTCCAACCGAGCGCATAACAGATTGCGCCGGTCTTCGCCGGACCCGACGCCGTGCAATACGTCTTGGCGACGTGCAGGAAGGCATCTTTCGAAACGCCGCAGTATTCTTCGACCAGCTCCGGGGTGTAACGCGCAAAATGCTTTCGCAGAAGTTGAAAAACGCAGCGGGGATGCTGCAGCGTGGGATCGCTGCGGTAGTGATTCAAGTCCGGTGGGGCCGTTCCCTCTTGTGCGTGTCCGCCAGCCTTCACTTCCGCGCCTTCGTAGAGCCAGGTTCCGGGGTCGTAGGACTTCTTTGTTCCATCCCAGCCGGAAAATATTCCTTCCAGATGCTCGGTGTCCTTGAAGTCCTCGGAAATAATTACACTCGCGTTTGTGTAGGGCACCAGATAGTCACGGAAAAATAACTCGTTCTCAAGCGCGTAGTGAATCAGTCCACCGAGAAAGATAATGTCGGACCCGGCCCGCAGAGGAACCCAGATATTCGCCACTGCCGAAGTGCGGCTGAAGCGCGGGTCAACGTGAATCACCTGCGTGCCGCGTTCCTTGGCTTCCATCACCCACTGGAAGCCCACGGGATGGTTCTCGGCCATGTTCGATCCCATAATCAGGATCGCATCAGAATTGAGCAAATCGTTCGGCGCAGTCGTCGCCCCGCCGCGTCCGTACGTGGTGCCCAGACCGGGCACCGTTGAGCTGTGTCATATCCGGGCCTGGTTGCTGATGCAGACCATGCCCAGTCCGGCCGTAAACAATTTCTTGATCAGGTAATTTTCTTCGTTGTCGAGTGTGGCGCCGCCCAGGTGACCGATCGACGTTGTCTGCATCAGGCTTTGCCCGTCCCTGGATTCAACGAAGGTGCGCTCCCGGCTTTCCCACAGGCGGTCCGCAATCATCTCCATCGCTTTGCTGAGATCGAGATCCTCCCACTGTTTGGAGAACGGCCGGCGATATTTCACCTTGGTGAGCCGCTTGGAGTGCGTAAGCAGTTCATAGCTGTCCGCTCCCTTGGGACAAAGTCGGCCGCGGGAAATCGGCGACTCGGGATCGCCTTCAATGGAAATCAGCTTCCCCTCATTGTGAAAAACCAGTTGACCGCAACCCACGGCGCAGTAAGGGCACACGGACCGGGCAATCTTCGCGCCTTCGTTTTTGGGACGAAGGTTTTGCGTGCGCGTGCTCATGGCTTCCGGGCCCGTCCCGTCGCCACCATGCAGAATCTGACGGAGAATCGGCCACTGAAGCGCAAATTCCTTGATCATTCCAGCCTCCAAAATAGATGCGCGCACAGCATCTCGATTCTACTTATGAGATGCGGCGGGATCGCAATGGTTGACAACAAGGCGGAACGCTGTCCTTACTTCGCGGTCGCAGCCGGCGCGGTCGCCGGTACAGGCGCGCTTTGAAACAACTTCTCGGAATTGAGTACGGTATTGTAGACACCCCAACCGAGGGGTATGCCAACCAGAAGCCAGGCGAACAGAATCATTCCAGAGGAAGACTTCTTAGTGTTCTCAGCCATTCGGTTCCCCGTTGATCTATGACTTTTTCTCTGCCAACCAATACTTGGCTGCGACCGGCCGAACCAGCAGATTCGCGACGAACCCGACCAGCAATATGCCAGCCATGAGATGCAGCACGCCTTGATACGCGCTGGCTTTGTCGGCTCCATGCTGCAGTTGATATTCCCGCATGTAATTCACCAGCACTGGACCCAGCACTCCCGCCACCGACCAGGCCACCAGCAACCGTCCGTGGATCGCGCTGACGTGGTAGGTTCCGAACAAATCGCGCAGGTAGGCTGGAACGGTTGCGAATCCGCCTCCGTACATGCTGAGCAGCACTGCGGAGATGGAAACGAACAGAACCACGCTGTTCCAGTGATGCGCACCCGTCTCTGGCAAGACGAGGTACAGCAATGCCCCGACCGCGAGAAAAATAAAATACGTCGTTTTCCTTCCAATGTAGTCCGAGACGGAAGACCAAAAGAAGCGGCCGCCCATGTTAAACAGGCTGAGCAATCCTACAAAGCCGCCCGCCGCAACCGGACCAATGCTTCCCTTGAACAATTCCTGAATCATCGGCGAAGCCTGCTCGATGATCCCGATGCCGGCCGTAACGTTGGTGCATAACACGATCCAGAGAAGCCAGAATTGCATCGTGCCAAACGCTGTGTTCACATCGACGTCATGGGTGGTAATCAGCGCCTGTGGCTTCGTCGGGGCCGTCCAGCCTTCCGGCTTCCAACCTTCCGGCGGCACGCGCACCGTGAACACGCCGAACATCATGAACAGTAGATAGAGCGTGCCCATCACCAGGAACGTCGGGCCCACACCCATGTTCGCGGACGTTCGAAAGTACGCCATGAGCTTGATCGCCAGAGGCGAGCCGATCATGGCGCCGCCGCCAAATCCCATGATCGCCATTCCCGTCGCCAGCCCCGGGCGATCCGGAAACCACTTGATCAACGTCGACACGGGTGAGATGTAGCCCAGGCCAAGTCCTATGCCTCCCACCACGCCGTACCCAAAATAAAGCAGCCAAAGTTGGTGCCCGATCACACCCAGGTAGGAAATGTAAAATCCCACTGCGAAACAAACCGCCGAGGCAAACATTGCCTTGCGTGGTCCGGCACCTTCCAGCCACTTGCCAAACGTCGCCGCCGAAAGCCCCAGCATGACGATCGCGAGCGAGAAAACCCACGCGATCTGCGTCTGCTTCCAGTCGTCAGGCGTGGACTTGCCGATACCCAGGAGTTGAGTCAGCGGAATCTTGAAAACGCTGAATGCATAGGCTTGCCCAATGGATAGGTGAATTGCGAGTGCCGCGGGAGGAACCAGCCATCGACTGTATCCCGGTTGAGCAACCGATCGCTCGCGATCGAGGAAAGATAAAAGGGCCATGCCGTGAACTGCCTCAATTCAAATTGCACGTCGCAGCGTTTTTCGCGCTGTTAATGCCCGTTAATAAGGTGTAAGGCAGAATGGGCCGACGACAACCGAGCCCTTGGCATTTCTGTATACAGTTTTGACCCTCAAAAGGCAACAGATTGGTTTTTCGTTTGCTGCGCCCTAAAACGTTTGCGCTCCGCATTGGAACATTCAAGCGTCCCGAAGGCTATTCGTATCTCAACGCGACTATGGGATCGACCCGCATGGCGCGGCGCGCGGGGATGTATGCAGCCGCGAACGCAACCAGCGCCAGCAAAACCGCGACGCCAACAAATGTGAGCGGGTCGGCCGGGCGCACGTCAAAAAGCAGCGTTGACAGAAAACGCGTCAGCACCAGCGCTGCCGGAATGCCCGCGGCCAGGCCGAAGAAGACAAGCTTCGCCGATTCCCCGATCACCAAACGCCGAACGCTGGCGGGACTAGCTCCGAGCGCGATGCGAATCCCAATCTCGCGCGTGCGCCGCGAAACGGAATACGAAATCACACCGAAGATCCCGACCGCGGCGAGGACGAGAGCAATCGCACTGAACAGCCCGAGAATCAGCGTGCGAAATCTGGGTTCGGCCACCGATGCGCTGAGCGCGACCGGGAGCGTCGTTATATCTGTAACGGGAAGGTTTTTGTCGATGTTGTGAGTTTCCGTGCGGATGGCCGCGGCGACCGCCGCCGCATCCAGCGTGCTCCTAACGACAACTTCGCATCCGTAAAGCGGAGCTTGCGCGAAGGGCACGTACATCATGGGCGCGGGGTTTTTACCCAGCGAAACATCATGCACGTCGCCGACCACGCCAACAATTTCGCGCGAGGCGCGACCATTCAGTGGAAATCCGAAGACCAGCCGCCTGCCCATGGGATCTTGATTCGCAAAATAACGCCGGGCCAGCGCAGCGCTTATCAAGACGACCGGCGGTGACGACGGCGAATCACTGGTATCGAATAATCTCCCGCGAAGCAGCGGAATCCCCATCACCGAGAAGTAGCGCGGGCTGGCGGTGACGTAGTCAGCGCTATTGGCCTCTCCCGCGGGCAAGGGCGGATTGCCGGCAATCTCAAAGGGGAGATCAACCGAGCCATCCTTGATTGGCAGCGGAGCAGCGCAAGCCGAATCCTGCATTCCAGGCGCGGCCTGAAGACGCGTCATTAATTGTGTCGCGAAGGCAGTCCACTGCTGTGGCGTGGAATATTGAAATTGCGGAAGTGACACCATTGCCTTTACAACGCCATTCGGTTCAAAGCCCGGGCTGACCGAAGTAAGCCGGGCGAAACTGCGCATCAGCAACCCCGCTCCTACAAGAAGAACCATTGCCAGCGCCACTTCGGCGGCTGCCAGCACGCTGCGAGCGCGCTGCGATCGGGTTGCTTCTCCCGCGCGCGCTCCCTCCCTGAGATTTGTCTGCGGATCGGACTCAGCGGCGAAAAGTACCGGCGCCAGGCCAAATACAAAGCTGGCAACCAGAGACAGAACAAGAGCAAATCCGAGCACCGACAAATCCACGCGAATGGCGCCGATTCGAGGCAATTCCGGAGGCAGAAGCGCGATAAGCGCGGACACACCCAAATAGGCGAGGACCATCCCAGCCACGCTCCCGAAAATACCCAGGATGGCGCTTTCCGTCAGCAATTGGCGGGTGATCCGGCGCTGAGGCGCGCCCAACGCGATGCGAACCGCAATTTCCCGCGAGCGAGACGTGGCGCGCGTCAGCAGCAGGTTCGCAATATTGGCGCACGCAATCAGCAGCACCAAGCCAACGGCGCACAACAGAATCAGCAACGGAGATTTCACGTCCCCAACAATGGCCTGCTGTAGCGGCTGCACCTGTTGAATCTTCCAGCCTTCCTCCACGGGATATTCCTTGGCCAGCCGCGCGCTCAAGGTTTCCATTTCCGCCTGTGCCTGGGCGAAGGACACTCCGGGGCTCAAGCGCGCAAACACAGGCATCCAGTGCGTTTTCTGCGGACGTGTCATCCAGCCAGAAAACAACGGATCCTGTACCAGGGGTATCCAGAGCTGATCAGCCTGCTCGAAGAAGGGCGTACGAAATTCCGCCGGCATGACGCCAACCACAGTATAGGGGCGCATGTCGAGCGTAGCTGAGCTTCCTATGATTTTCGGATCGCCTCCGAATTGGCTGCGCCACATGCCCTCGCTGAGAACCACCACCGGCGCTGCACCGCGCTCACCATCGCTCGGAAGCAAGGTGCGCCCCAGCAGCGGTTTCGTATCGAAGACAGAAAAGAAGTTCTGCGTGACAACAATCGTTCTCGCCTCGGAGGGCTCTCCGCGGCCGGTAAGCGTGAGCGCGTGGCTCGCCAGCCCCGCGATGGCGCTGAAAGCATGGTTGTTGTCGCGCAATTCAAGCAGGCTGGGATACGACATCCCGGCGTCCGTGATTCCCTGTTTCGGGTTGGTCTCCGGCAGTAAGGCAAGCTGCCCGGGATTCTCATACGGCAGCGGCCGGAGCAGAACCGCGTTCACCACAGAAAAAATTGCGGTATTCGCGCCGATGCCGAGCGCGAGCGTCAAGATTGCGACCGCAGTGAAGCCGGGAGATTTGCGCAGCATGCGCAAGCCGTAACGCAAGTCCTGAATCAGCGTCCCCATACTGCCTCCTGTCTCTACGCCAAGGAGCACATGGCAGCAATCGTATCGCAAGAGACACGGCTCACTCCAGCTTCAAACAGGGTCGGCGGACGTCGTTGATACAAGATGTTTGATACAAGATGTTTGATACAACATGTTCGATACAACATGGTTGCTACAACATGATTTGGTACGACAAGGAGCCGCACGTCGCTCCTTAATTATTCCTTTGTCACTTCTCCGAGCCGTAGTGTTCGTCGCTCACGTGCTCCATCCAGTCGACCACCTTGCCGTCTTTCTTTTCCTGAATGGCGATGTGCGTCATCGCGGTCGTTGGCGCAGCCCCATGCCAGTGTTTCTCCTCAGGTGGGAACCAGACCACATCCCCCGGGCGGACTTCTTCGATCGCGCCTCCCCATCGCTGAACTCGCCCGCAGCCGGCGGTTATGATGAGAGTCTGCCCTAACGGATGGGTGTGCCATGCAGTGCGAGCACCCGGCTCAAAAGTCACGCTGGCACCCGCCACGCGTGCCGGATCAGGCGCCTGAAACAGCGGATCGACCCGTACGGTGCCGCTGAACCAGTCTGGCGATCCTTTCATGGAAGGCTGCGAACCAGCTCTTTTGATTTCCATCGTCCGAACTCCTTATCGCTCTCACAGACGGTTGTATCAGGGAAAGTCTAGAATGTTCACAGTAATCTCCATGTGTTGCTGGAGAAGACATGTTTGAGACCTTAGAAGACAGGATTGAGAATAAGAAACCGCTGGATCGTGGATACCCGATTTTGATGTTCGGCATTTCCGCCATTGTAAGTTCTATCGCCTTAATTCTCGTGGTGCGAGGGCATGGCTTTTCTCACCTGTTCAGCCTTGTCGTCTGGGCCGCCGCGTTCTTGCTATCTTTGACTTGGTTGGTAACCAGCCTCAGATCGTCAGCTCCAATGACCCGCCGCGATTTCCGGGTTCGCAGCATGGTTCTGCTTTGGCTCCTGCTGGCACCGGACCTCCTCACGTTCATATGGCGATAATGCAGCTGTCATCCTGGCGTGCGGCCCATCCTTTCGCGCCCTCTGCGAAAAAGTGAGATTCCGTGCGCTGTATTGCTTCAGGTGAAAATGACGCAAGAAAAGCCCAGACGCGATCCAGAGAGTGTTGCAGACGTTCTGCTGGGCGGAGTTTGGGCGGGCTTAGGGTGTGTAGTTGTTGGTGCGGTGCTCGTTGGAAGTCTTTACCTGTTCGAGCCGTCTGCAAGGTCGTTTGTCGAGACGCATGCCGCATACTTCATGGTGGGCGCACTCGTGCTCTTCCTGGTTGGTTGGGGAATGTCGGTCCAGTCGGTTCTGGAGATCCAGTTCTGGCGCGGAAAGTGGAAGTAACGAATTGGCGGGCGGCCCACATCGGCGTGCCCCATTTCTCGCGTCCTTTGCGAGAAGTGGGATGGATCATCACGGACGCTGGGCATTCCGGGCCCTCAGAGCCTCCGTCTCAAAACAATCCACCTCGAGAGCCCATTTTCACCGTGGTTATTTCGCCACACTTGCTGCCGATATATCGGCACTTGCCCACAAGTCACTCGATATAAAGGGCTTAGCTCCCATCCACTTTTATGGGCTTTTCCACAGGTGTTCCTGCAGGAACACTTTTACAAATCGCAGTTGTGTTCCTTCAGGAACACTTTACAAAAGTAGCCCTCCCTTGGGTGTTGGCGCCAGGGTCAGGATGGGTGCGCCCGCTGCGAGCGAAGAAGCTGAATGGTTTGCTCAAGCCGCTTCGGACCGATGGGGCGAGCCGGAAAGTAGGTCTCCGCGAGCTTGCCTGCGTGAAGCAGGGCCTCGGCCTCGTCGAGGGGCGTGCGCCCTTCACGGTTGCGAAGGCCTGGGTCCGAGCCGAACTCGAGCAGAAGGTGTATGAACTTCGCGGGGTCGAGGACGATGCGGGCGTTGATGACACGATGCAGCGGAGTGTTGCCATCGTCATCGCGCCAGTTTGGGTTCGCGCCGTGTTCAAGCAGCACACGCGCGACATCAATGGAATTGACGCCGGCGGCTGGGCCCCAGGCATAAGCGTCGTAGGGCGCGCGACCGGCGATGGCGCCATGCTGAAAAAGAATCGTCGCCGATTTTGGTTGATGGCCAAATGCTGCCCAACCGAGGGGAGAATTCCCGGTTATCAGGTCGTTTACAGTGGCCGGATCGCGGTTCAGAATCTGCTCAAGCTGGTCGTGCATTCCGTAGGCTGCGGCGGCGCAGACGTCAGGTTCGGCTCCGGCCTCCAGAAGAATCTTGGCGAAATCGTCGTGATTCAACTCAAAGCAGTCGTGCAGCGGCAACCGGCCGTCGGCGTTACGCGCATTGAGGTCGGCGCCGCGCTCGATCAGGAGCCGCAGCACGTCGACCTTGGCTTCCGCAATCGCCAGGTGGATCAATCGCATGGCAACCGTGTCGCTGGGCCTGTCGAGGCGAGGCAGGTCCGCGCCCGCATTCACCAGGTCGGGATGGCGATCCAGGATTTTTCGCATCGTCTCGAGATCGCCGGCGTGCACCGCGTTGATGAGTTGCCGGCCGAAGTCGTGCAGCGCATCGACAAACGACTTCAGCCTGCGCCAGCTTGCAAAACCGTAGCTGCGCGCGACCAGGAGTTGCGCCTCGGCAAGCCGCACTTCAGTTCGCACGTCCGCCCGCGTCTGCGACGGCACGTGCGGATCCCGCGAACGCATGGTCTTGAGGAGTTGTTTGGCTTCGTTCTTCAGGTGTTCGAGATTGGCGCGCGCAGGAAGTTTGCCCGCGGAGTAGACCAGACGATTGGGAGTGTCGCTCATGAAACCTTCCTTCCGTGATCGCCCGTTGTCCGCGTAGTTTCGAGCTGGAAGTCAGGTTGAAATGGAACGGCTAGTGAGTGGGCTGCGCCCTTTACGCGGACCGACGGCCTCCCGCAAGGCCGGGAACAGCATAGACAATCTCGACGGGCGGCGCAAGCACGAGCAGAGTGTTTTGCGACGCCGGTGACTCAGCGGATTAGGCTGATGCCAGCGCGAAACCAGTCCGTCCCCGAGGGGGGCAGCTGTCCTTGCATGAGCATCTCCCAACTGAGACACCGACCGAGGATTCCCGTTTTGGGAAATTGGGGTGAGTTTTGGAGCAATTGTGGGCGTTCGGGGCTAATGCCGGGGATCGGACGTGCCGATCTTTTCTGGTGTAAGCGTGAAGTTCTGGTGTAAGCGTGAAACTTGGTAAGGGAAAAGGTCGTGTCCCTTGAGATCGGTAAGTTGAAATCGGTAAAAGGAAAGGAAGCTTCTTATGAGTGCCATCTCCAGCTTGTTTCCGAACGCGCTGCCCGCCGCAGGCAATGCTTCCTCGAATGTGGCGGCTGGTCAACCGGCTCAGACTGCCGCGAACGTTGCGACGGACACGGTACAGTTGACCGAAGCCCAACAGGTGTACCAACTCTTTAACCAGGGACAGAGCGTCTCGCAGATCTCTTCCAGCCTTGGACTGAGTGTGGAGTCGGTGAACAGCTATCTGAATATTTCAAACACTGCGGGCTAAGCGAAGTCTGCGGCGCCGCGCGGAGCGGACGTTCCCTCAGGATTCTTCCGGTGGCTGGTCTGCACCGGTCGCCCGAGCGTAGCTTTGTTTGATCACGATCTCGACTGGATGATAGAGACCGCGCTGACAGAGGCTGCATAGGCAGAGTCAACACCAAGGTCAAAGGCAAGCGGGCAAGAGTGCCCGCTCCACATTGAACGTTCAGGCGCTGGCTTCGCCGGGGACTTCCGCGGTGGCAACGCTTTCGTAGGCGCCATCTGCCTGTGGACGTCTGGGGCGGCGGATGTCGCGGCCGAAGACAGCTTCTTTTACCAGCTTGGAAATAGTGTGGCGATTTTCCAGGATGACTTTGGGCCACGCAAGCTTTCCCATCATGGGGAAATAGATGCCGCGGAAACAGAGGCGGGCGATGAAGATGTTGATGCGATGGCCGAGAGGCTGATCGTCGAGCGAGTCGACGGCGTGAGCGAGGGCTTCGGGACTGTAGGACTCGGACCATCCGTGCTTCACTTCGGCGTGGGCTTCGTCGATGGACATCCTGAGCGGAGTGTGGGCCATGGCAAAGGGGATGAATTCTTTCCAGTGTTTGGGACGGGTGAGGCGGCCGGCGGTTTCGAGGCGCGTGTAGAGCGGGGTCGCGGGCAAGGGCGTGAGCAGGCCGAAGATGGGCAGGCCCGGGGGCCAGGTGTGGACTTGCGCGAGCGTGCGGTCGGCGACGCCGACGGTGTCGTTATCCATGCCGAAGATGAATGAAGTGATGGCGTAGACATTGCGCTTAGCGAGGCGCTCAAGCACGGTGGCATATTCGCCGGGCTTGTTGAAACCTTTGTTCACATCTTTGAGGTTTGCCGGATCGATGGACTCCATGCCGATGAAGACCCACTTGCCGCCAGAGGCGGCGATGAGATCGACGAGCTCTTCGTCGCGCAGAAGGTTGGCGCTGATCTGTGCGACCCAGTGAACTTGAGCTTTGGCGGCGATGATGTCGCGCAGCAGCGACTTGGTGCGCTTGACGTTGATGGCGAAATTGTCGTCGATGAAGAAGACTGCCATCTGCCCTTTTTCTTTGCGGGCGCGAGCTTTGAGAAGCAGAAGTTCGTTGACCACGCTTTCGTTGGTGCGGAAGCGGATGGAGTCGCCGAAAAATCCTGTGACGGTGCAGAACTCGCAGCCGTAGGGGCAGCCGCGTCCGGACTCGACGGGGATGATGCGGAAGGTTCCCCAACCTTCGCCGACTCTTTTCAGCAGCGGGAAGAGAGCTTTGGGCAAGAGATTGAACTGTTTGAGGTCGATCTTGTCCCAGGGGATGACGGGATAGTCTTTGAGGGAGGGCTTGCTTTCTTTTCCGGTGTCGTCGACGGGAGCGTAGATCTCTTTGAGCTGGCCGCGAGCGGCGTCGTGGACCATCTGGGGCCAAGTCTGGTCGGCTTCGCCGAGAGCGACGGCGTCGGCGTGGCGAGGGCCGCCATCGCGGCCGAGGGCCTCGTCGGCGAGTTCGGTGACGTGCGGGCCGCCCATGACGACTTTCACTCCGGTGGCGCGAATGGCGTCGGCGATGCGATAGGCCTTGGCGATCATGCGAGTCATGGCGCCGATGCCGACGAGATCGATTTTTTCGTCGCGGACATATTGCGCGATTTGAGCTTCGTCCATGGGCTGGGCGTTGCCGTCGATGAGGAGAACTTCGTGGCCGGGAGGTGTGAGGGACTTGAGGAGGAACATCCACAAGTGTGGCATGAAGTTGCGAGTCACACCATTGTCTGGGTTATAGAGCAGAATTCTCATGACAGCTCTCCTCCTATGAGGTCGTGCGTGCAACACGCCGGGGCCGTCACGAGCGAACGCCGAATTGGCAGAGTTGGCTTGTGTCTTACGAAGAGGCTGATTGGGTTTCCCAGTGTCGCTTGCAGTGTACACGTACTTGGCGGAGAAGGGTGTGCTGTTTTGCACACCTGGAGCACTTTCGGGGGTAACAGGAACCAGAATGGGAACGATCGGCCGCTGATCCCTGCGGTCGTCTTTAATCTTTATCTTGCAGGCACCCTTTGCGAGGCGAGCCAGAGTTCGGCTTCGGCGGCGGAGCGGAAGACGCGGATGGCGGTGAAGTAGTCCTGAGCCATGACTTCAAACATGCGGAACACACCGAAAACGACGTCGCGCTCAACCACGATGGCTAAGTTTCCGAAGCGGACTTTGGATTGCACCTTGCGGACTTCGCGGGTGACGGCTTCCAGTTGGCCGACATGCGGCGGACGGTCGATGGTGCGGAGGTCGAGCAGGACGTCGAGCAGGGCGTCGAGGAAATTGGGACAAGCGGGGTCGGCAGCCAGTTGTTGGAAATGCGCCACGACCTCGGCCAAGGTGACGTGTCCGGTACACTGCGTGCGAATCAGACGTTCTTTGGCGTCAATCGTGTAAGTCACCATGGCTCGGCCCGCTTGCCAGGTCAGGCAGATTCTCTCAAACATGGGCGGGGGCACCAATAGGCAAAGGATGGGTTCTGGACGAGCTCTCAGTTCTGAGCTCTCAGCTCACGCAAAACCTTCACCACAGGGGGACACGGAGGGGGATCGGGGAATCTTGATTTCTGCTTTTGGCTGAGGGCGGATCGCTGAGGGCTGCGGGCGGAGACGTTTGGCGCCGAGTTGCGGGGCTGTGCTAACCTGCTGCGACCAATCGGAACTGAAATACTTTTGCGCAGACACGCGGACGGGCGGGCGTTTGGCCGTCTGTCTTTGTTTCCGTTTCTCTCTAATTTTTTTCAAGGGTGCAAATACTTTTGGCGTGCAATCGTGAGGTCGCTTGCAATGCGGGTCGCTTGGCTGAGAAATGCGGCGCGTCTGCGGGATTTTTGCGGTTGCTGTCGTTGCTGATTCTGATGGGCTTGACGCTCACGTCCCTGCCAGCGCGGGCGCAGCGCGAACCGGTGCTCAAGCAGATTGATTTGCCTCACCGCTATTACTACAGAGAAATGTATTTGCCACAGTTGACAACGGGGCCGAGCGCCGCGGCGTGGACGCCGGATTCGCGGTCGGTGGTGTATTCGATGGCGGGATCGTTGTGGCGGCAGGAGGTGGATTCGGAACGGGCGCAGGAGTTGACTGCGGGGCCGGGCTACGACTACCAGCCGGACTGCTCGAGCGATGGACGCTGGGCGGTTTATGTGAGGTACGACAAGGATGCGATGGAGCTGTGGGGGCTGGAGTTGGCGAGTGGGAGGGCGCGGCAGCTTACGACGGGCGGGGCGGTGAATGTGGATCCGCGATTCTCGCCGGACGGGAAGCGGATTGCGTTTGTTTCGACTTCTTATAAAGAACACTTCCATATTTTTGTCGGTGATTTCAATAACGGCGAGTTGACGAACGTGCAGCGGCTGACTGGCGAGACGCGCAGCGAGTTGCCGCGGTTTTATTACAGCGAATTCGACCATGAGATCAGCCCGGCGTGGTCGCCGGATGGGCGCGAGATTATTTACGTTTCGAATCGCGGACACATTTACGGGACGGGCGGTTTCTGGCGCATGAAGGCGGAAGCCGGTGCACCAGCCCGGGAGATTCATTATGAGGAGACGGCGTGGAAGGCGCGGCCGGAGTTTTCGCCGGACGGGAGGCGGATCGTTTACGCGTCTTATCTTGGCGGGCAATGGCACCAGTTGTGGACGATGCCTTCGGCGGGCGGCGACGCGTTTCCGATCTCGTATGGGGATTTCGACAACACCAATCCGCGGTGGTCGCCGGATGGGAACAGGATTGCGTTCATTTCGAACCGGAGCGGAAATACTTCTCTGTGGATTCAGGAAGCGGTGGGTGGGGCGCAGCGGCAGGTGATTGCGAAGGATCGACATTATCTCGGAGTTATGGGGTATCTGAGCATTACAGTGCTGAACTCGAAGGGCGAGACCACGCCGGCGCGCGTTTCCGTGACCGGAGAAGATGGGCGGGCTTATGCGCCGGATGATGCGTGGATGCAGGCGGAAGATAATTTCGTGCGCGCGGAGTCGCCGTTTGAGTCGCACTACTTTCATACGGACGGGAATGTGGAGGTGACGGTCCCGGCGGGGATGGTTGAGGTGGAAGTGGTGAAGGGATTTGAGAACGAAGTGGAAAAACGAGTGGCGGCAGCGAGTGTGCATACCATGCTGACGATCCAACTCAAGCCTCTGGATATTTCCTGGGGGAAGGATGAGCAGAAAAAAGATTGGCAGTGGCTTAGCGCGGATTTGCACGTGCATATGAATTATGGAGGGGCCTACCGCAATACGCCGGCGCATCTGCTGGTGCAGCAGGAGGCGGAAGATCTTTTTCTGGTTGAGAATCTGGTGGTGAATAAGGAGCAGCGAATTCCGGACATCGCTTATTTTCGGGCGAACTCCGGCAACACGCCAGACCCGGTGTCCACGGCGAATGCTGTGCTGATGCACGGGCAGGAATTTCATACGCCGTATTGGGGGCATCTGGGGCTGCTGGGAATGCAGCGGAATTTTCTGCTGCCGGGATATGCGGCGTATGGGAACACATCGGCGGCGAGTTTGTTTCCGACGAACGCGGCAGTGGCAGACCTGGCACATGCGCAGGGAGGGCTGGTGGGGTATGTGCATCCGTTCGATATCCGGATCGATCCTGTGAGCGATGCGACGCTGACACAGGGGCAGCCGCTGGATGAAGCGCTGGAGCTGCCGGTGGATGCAGCTTTGGGCAAAGTGGACTACATCGAGGCGATGGGATTCAGCGATCACCGCTTTACGGCGGAGGTGTGGTACCGGCTGCTGAATTGCGGATTCCGGCTGCCGACGGGAGCGGGATCGGACACGATGGCGAATTATGCGTCGCTGCGCGGGCCGGTGGGGCTGACGCGGGTTTATGCGCGGGTTCCGAAAGCTGGTCCGAAGCTGGAGGATTGGATGGATTCGCTGAAACATGGGCGCACGTTCGCGACGAATGGGCCCCTGCTGGGATTCACGCTGGGCGGGAAAACGCTGGGAGAAGAGTTGAAGCTTCCGGCGGGAGAAAACAAGGTTCCGTTCAAGACGTGGATGCGTTCGATGGTGCCGGTGGATCACCTGGAAGTGGTTTGCAATGGGCGCGTGGTGCGGGATTTGAAGCTTAGCGCCGATCGCAAGTCTGATCTTTCCTCGTCGGATCTTTCCTCTAGTGCTGGCGAGGATACGGTCTCGATTTCGAGGAGCGGCTGGTGCTTGCTGAGAGCATCGAGCGAGAAGCCGGAGCAGCCGGTGCTGGACGATTACGTATATGCAACGACGAGTCCGATTTATGTGAACGTGGGCGGCGCGGCCGCGAAATCCGCGGAGGATGCCGCTTTTTTCCTGGCCTGGATCGGAAGGCTTGACGCCGCAGTGCGATCGAAGCAGGACTGGAATACGAGCGAAGAGAAGGCGTTGGTATTGAAAACCCTGGATCAGGCGCGGCGGGTTTACGCGGCAATGCAGAAGTAGGTTTTTGGTGGAGTTCGGGCCGAAGTAAGGTCCGCGCGCGCGTCGGGCGGGGTGAGCGGGACGATTAAGAATCTGTCGAAAGTTCAGTTCTTTCCCTTTTTGTTCGGCTCCCGGGGTGGGAATCCGATTCCGTAGAAATCTTGGACGCCGCGCTGCTGGCCGGGTCTGGCGGGATGACCTGCCGGGACGTGGTTACCCCCATTACTGCCAGTGGCCAGGAGGGACGCGCCTGCAGGACTAGTCCCTTTATGCCCTTTCGGGACCTTTCGGGAAAACCGTTGGACAGGCAGACTTGCTCATCGACGCCGAATCCGGGCTTTGATTGAGAGGCCAGTTGTTTTAGCCACTTTATGAGACAGACCCCCCACCGGACTCTGATCGTTCTCGCGATCCTGACTCTGCTGATGGCAATGCTGGGCTGCCAAGGCGTGAGCGCGCGATCGGACTCGGATCCGCCGGCCCCACCCGCCGGCCAACTGACGGCATCGTCGACAAGCCTATCGTTCGGCACCGTGGCAGTGGGCACGATCCAAGTACTTCCCGAGACGGTTACCAATTCCGGAACCGCCAGCCTGAGCCTGACGGCGGCCAGCGTGACGGGAACTGGATTCACGATCAGCGGGTTGAGTTCGCCCATGGTGCTGGCAGTGGGGCAGAGCACAAGTTTCAACGTGGTGTTTCAGCCTCCGTCGGTAATGACGGGAGCAGGCGGCAGTGTGGCCCTGGCGAATACGGGAACGAACAGCGACTTGAATATTACGCTGACGGGATCGGGAGCAACGCCGGCGACGGTGACCGCAAGCCCGGCTGGCTACTCGTTCGGAACAGTGGCGATGGGCAACACAGTGACGGAAAACGAAACGCTGACCAATGCCGATACCAGCAGCGTGACGATTTCTCAGGCAACGGTGATTGGAGCCGGTTTTGGCGTAATCAATTTGAACCTGCCGCTGACCCTGGCTCCGAACCAAACGACGACGTTTGGCGTGACGTTCTCTCCCGCAGCGTTGCCCAGCACTGATGGCGCGGTTGCACTCACGGTCAACGGCGTGAGCAACGCGGTGGTGCTCGGGTACTCCGGAGCGGGAGGCTCGGCGGTTGCGCCGGCTGTGGTGACGGCGTCGCCCGCGAGCCTGACCTTTACGAACATCACGACCGGCCAGACGTCCAGTCAAACCGTTACTCTGACGAACACGGGCGGAGTAAGCACAACGATTTCGCAGGCCACGGCCACAGGAACCGGCTTCAGCGTTTCCGGGTTTACGGCGGGGACGTTGGTGCCGGGAGCGACCATGTCGTTCAGCGTGACGTTTGCGCCGACCAGCGCTACCACGTTCAGCGGAACAGTGACGGTAACGTCGAACGCTTCGAATCCGAGCCTGGCGATAGCGTTGAGCGGGACGGCGGAAGGGGCGCCAGCGGTTTTGACGGCGTCGCCGACGAGTTTGACCTACACGAATATCACAGTGGGGCAGACTTCGAGCCAGACCGAGACGATCAAGAATACGGGCGGCACGAGCGCGACGATTTCAGCTGTGGCGGAATCGGGAACCGGGTTCAGCATTTCCGGAATCACGCCTCCAGTGACGCTGACGGCGGGACAGAGCACGACGTTTACGGTGAAGTTTGCGCCGACGTCGGCGGGCACGTTCCCTGCAACAGTGACGGTGACCTCGAACGCTTCGAATCCGAGTTTGTCGATCCCGTTGAGCGGGACGGCAGTGACGGCGGCTACTTTGACGGCGTCGCCGACGAGTTTGACCTACACGAATGTCACGGTGGGGCAGACTCCGAGCCAGACCGAGACGATCAAGAACACGGGCGGTACGAGCGCGACGATTTCGGCGGTCGGGGAATCGGGAGCTGGGTTCAGTGTTTCCGGAATCACGCCGCCAGTGACGTTGACATCGGGACAGAGCACGACGTTCAAGGTAACCTTTGCACCGACGTCGGCGGGCACGTTCCCGGCAACGGTGACGGTGACCTCGAACGCGTCGAACCCGAGTTTGTCGATTCCGGTGAGCGGGACGGCGGTGACGGCCGCTACTCTGACGGCGACGCCGACGAGTTTGACCTATACGAATGTCACGGTGGGGCAGACTCCTAGCCAGATTGAGACGATCAAGAATACGGGCGGCACGAGCGCCACGATTTCTGCGGTCGGGGCATCGGGAGCGGGGTTCAGCGTTTCCGGTATCACGCCGCCGGTGACGTTGACGGCGGGACAGAGCACGACGTTTACGGTGACTTTTGCGCCCACGACGACGGGCACGTTCCCGGGAACTGCGACGGTGACCTCGAACGCTTCAAACCCGAGCTTGTCGATACCGCTGAGCGGGACGGCAGTGGCGGCGACGGGGGGCACGCTGACTGCAGTTCCCACGACGGTTGCAGTGCCCGGCAGCATCGCGGTCGGGACCAGCGGAACGGCGACCGGGCAACTGACTGCGGCGACTGCGAGCGTGATAGTTTCCGGGGTAAACGTAGTCGGCTCGGAATTTGTGATCAGCGGACTCGCGTTCCCGGTAACGATTCCGGCGGGACAGAGCGCGACGTATACCGTAACGTTCTCGCCTACGTCGAGCGGATCGGCGTCGACGACGGCTTCGTTCGCGAGCAATGCCAGCAACGCGCCCACCGGCGTGAGCCTGACGGGTACGGCGGTCGCGGCGCCAGCTTACACGGTGGGCCTCTCGTGGACAGCGAGCGGTTCCACGGGAGTGACGGGTTACTACATTTACCGCGCGATCTATAACACGTCGACGAGCACGTGCGGAAGCTATACGAAGCTGAATCCGTCGACGCCGAACGCCACAACCTCGTACACCGACAGCAGCAGCATTACCGACGGTGATACCTACTGCTACCAGGTGACGGCATACGATGCGACCACCGGTCAGGAGAGTACGGACTCGAATATGGCGACGGCAATCATTCCGGCGCCGTAGGCGTGGGTTCAATTTGCTGGTCCCATTTATTGAGCCGAAGCCTCGGTAATCGAACAAGCCACATGTAGCGGAATCCTTCCTCGGCCCACCCGGCGGACACTGAGTTCCCGCGTCCGCCGTTGACATCCTCCTACGATTCCCCTGAGAATGCCCTTCCATCGAAGGAGACGAAATATGCGCCGGTTTCTGCTTTGCTTCTTGCTGGCTCTCGGGACGTTGGCGTTCGCGCAAGATCGGACCAACGCGCGGTCCATGGTGATTTCGCGTTACGGCATTGTCGCCAGCAGCCAGGTGCAGGCTTCTCAGGCGGGAGCCGAAATTCTGTCTCATGGCGGCTCGGCCGTGGATGCTGCGATCGCCACCAATGCGGTGCTGGGCGTGATGGAACCGGACATGAACGGCATGGGCGGTGACTTGTTCGCGATTTACTGGGACGCCAAGACTGGAAAACTTTATGGCTTGAACGCGAGCGGATGGGCTCCGAAGGCGCTCACGATTGATTACTTGAAATCGAAGAACATCACCCAAATGCCGGAGAGCGGAATTGATACGGTGACCGTGCCGGGTGCAGTAGAGGGCTGGAACAAGTTGCATGAACGTTTTGGCCGAATGGCGTGGAAAGATCTTTTTACGCCGGCGATTTATTACGGGGAAAACGGGTTCGCGGTGCAGGAGTTGATCGGCATGGACTGGCAGGCTGCGGCGCGGGCGAAACTGAAAGTTGATCCAGAGACGCGGCGGGTTTTCCTGGTGCCCGATGGGTTGACGCACGATGAAGCTCCTCAGATGGGCGAAGTTTTCAGAAATCCCGATGTCGCCAAGGCCCTCCGGCTGCTCGCCGAAGGAGGTTCGCGCGCTTTTTACGGCGGGGAAATCGCGGAAGCCATTCTTGCGACGTCGCAAGAGGCTGGCGGCACGATGACCGCGGAGGATCTGCAGGATTTTTCGGCGGAGTGGGTGGAGCCGATCTCAACTACCTACCGCGGATGGAAAGTTTATGAATTGCCGCCCAACGGGCAGGGCATGGCGGCGCTGGAAATGTTGAACATCATGGAGCGCTTCTCGCCGGCGAAGGCCGGGCCGCTGAGTGCGGAAGAGTTGCACAAGAAAATCGAAGCGATGAAATTGGCGTACGCCGATCTGGCGCGCTATAACGCCGACCCGCGATTTGCAAAGGTTCCGGTTGCCGGCCTGCTCTCGAAGGAATACGCGAAGCAGCGGGCGCGACTGATCAATCCGCAGAAGGCGAATTGCGAAACGGATGCCGGGCAGCCTCCGGCGGGCGACACCACGTATCTGACAGCCGTGGACCGGGAGGGCAATATCGTCTCGCTGATCCAGAGTAATTTCTCGAGTTTTGGTTCGGGCATTACGGTGAGAGGGATGGGGTTTGTACTGCAGAATCGTGGAGCGCTGTTCATGCTGGACCCCGCGAAACCTGACGCGCTCGCCGGGCACAAGCGGCCGTTTCACACCATTATTCCGGCGTTCATGGAGCGAGGCGACGACCACATCGGGTTTGGCATTATGGGCGGCGCGAACCAGCCGCTGGCACATGCGCAGTTCGTTTCCAATGTGGTCGATTATGGGATGAATCTTCAAGCGGCGATGGAGACGGCGCGGTTCACCGTGCGCAGCAATTTCAATATCGGCTGCAACATTATGATCGAGGATCGCGTACCCGCCGAAGTGCGCCAGCAACTCACGAGCATGGGCCATCAGCTAGATGTGCGCGGAGACTTCTCGCTGAATATGGGTCGCGGCCAGGCGATCGACCACAACACAAAAACCGGATTGAACTTCGCGGCCTCCGATGCGCGTACGGACGGCTCGGCCGAACCGGAGTTCCCACCGGGGATACATATGGCTGGCGCTGGAGTCACATCGGGCCGCCAGTGAGCGTTTCCTTCCGGGCGAGGCGAGTCAAGAGATCAAGATGTCGGCAGCGAAAATCCCCGGCCTTCGAAAAGCCGCGAAGACCGGGGCGGCCTCAGTTGGTATGGTGCCGGCGAGCACAAAAAAGGTTGGGCCGGCCCGCGTACTTTGAGTGCTTCGTGGTAAATTCGGTTTCGGGCGCGCGCCGGATTCGATTCTTAAGGATATGCCGTGAATACCGTAGAGCTGAATAAAATCTGCAAGAACTACGACGAGTTCGTGGCTGTGGATCACCTGTCGCTGATCATTCAGCCGGGCGAGGTTTATGGCTTGCTGGGACCGAATGGCGCGGGCAAAACCAGCACGCTGCGCATGATGATCGGCATCACGGTGCCCGATTCCGGTGTGGTCGCGATGTTCGGAGAGCCTTTTCGCCGAGCGCACACGCAGCGGCTCGGCTACCTGCCCGAGGAACGCGGCTTGTACAAGAAAATGAAAGTTCTGGAGCAGTTAGTGTTTCTCGGGCAATTGAAGGGAATGTCTGCGCACGATGCGACCGAGCGATCGCTGCAATGGTGCGAGCGCCTGGGGTTGAAGGAGTGGACTGAGAAGAAGGTGGAAGAACTCTCGAAGGGGATGCAGCAGAAAGCGCAGTTCATTGGAGCGGTGGTGCACGATCCTCAATTCGTGGTGATGGACGAGCCGTTCTCGGGGCTTGATCCGTCGAGCGCGGTGGTGCTGAAGGATGCTTTTCTGGATCTGAAGAAGGCGGGAAAGACTTTGCTTTTTTCCACGCATCACATGGACACAGCGGAGCGGTTGTGCGATTCCATCTGCCTGATCAATCATGGCCAGGCCGTTCTGGAAGGAGATCTGGGAAAAATCCGGGCGGGATACGGCAAGCGGAACGTGCAGATAAAGTATGAAGGGGATGCGAGGTTTCTGCAGGATCGGAAACTGGTACAGTCGTTCAACGATTACGGAAATTACGTGGAAGTGCGGCTGGCTACGGGATCCGATCCGCAGGATTTGCTGAGAGCGGCGACATCGTGCGCGCGGCTCACCAAGTTCGAACTGATGGAACCTTCGCTGGAAGAGATATTTATTGAAGCTGTGGGGAAGGCCAATGCTTAGCACCGGACTGAGCAACACGAAACTTCGTAACACCTGGCTCATCGTCAAACGCGAGTATCTGGAACGAGTACGGCAACGTTCGTTCATCGTGCTTA
Organism: Candidatus Sulfotelmatobacter sp.; assembly: GCA_049675725.1. GTDB lineage: Bacteria > Acidobacteriota > Terriglobia > Terriglobales > Acidobacteriaceae > Sulfotelmatobacter. The sequence goes on from JBAUAN010000059.1 coordinate 48,767, forward strand.
CCGTGTTGTTGCCGGCGATTGTGGGCGGCGCTTTCATTATCCCGGCGAAACTTTCGAGCATGAAGAGCTCGAAAACGCAGCACCTGGTGGTGGTGACTTCGAATCTGAAGTTCGGCGAGATTGTGAAGCTACAGCTTCTAAGCAGCGCCAAAACGGACGACGAGAAGGCCGGCGTCGACAAAACTAAAGAGGACACAGACGACAAAGACCTCGACGACGACGACAAATCCAGCAACAACTACACGATCGACGTGGACTCGACTCCCAGCGAAACAGAGCGGGCGACCTTGCAGAACAGGGTGAGCTCTGGCGACATCGACGGCTACTTGTGGCTGAGCGATGACGCGGTGACGGCGCGCAAGGTTACGTACGAAGGGCGGGAGTCGAGCGGGTTCATGGAGAAATCGTGGCTCGGCGGACAGCTGGACCGCGCCATTCTGCTGCGAGAGCTGGACCAGCGTGGGATGAGCGTTGATCAGGCCGATGTGCTGCTCAAGCCGGTGAAGCTGGACATGGTCCGGCTCAAAGGTGGCCATGAAACCAAGGCCAACGACAAAGGAATGTTCTTCGCGATTCTGATCATGGTGATGCTGTTGTATATGGCCGTAATTTTCTACGGCGTTTCCGTGATGCGGGCGGTGCTGGAGGAAAAGAACTCGCGAGTGATGGAAGTTCTGCTTTCTTCCGCGACGTCGACGGAGCTGATGGCCGGGAAGCTGATCGGCGTGGGCGCGGTGGGTCTGACGCAAATTGGCATCTGGATTACGATGGCCGTACTCTACGCGTTGCCTGCTTTAGCGGCGAGCGCGAGCGCCGGAGATATCCATATTCCGCCACTGACGCTGGTGGCTTTTGCTTTGTTCTTTCTGCTCGGCTATCTGCTTTACAGCGCCGTTTATGCCGCTGTCGGCGCTGTCATCACCAGCGAGCAGGAAGGGCAGCAACTGCAGTTCATCATTCTTCTTCCGCTGATCGTTGCGGTGTTTATGATGGGGCCGGTGATGCGGGCTCCGGATTCTCCGATTGCGGTATGGAGTTCAATGGTTCCGTTCTTCTCGCCGATTCTGATGTACGTGCGGATTGCGATTCAGCCGCCTCCAGCCTGGCAGATCGCGGTTTCTCTGTTGCTGCTGGTGGCGACGATTGGGGGAATTCTCGTTCTTTGCGCGCGCATCTACCGCATCGGCATTCTGATGTATGGCAAGCGGCCCACGCTGCCTGAAATCATGAAATGGCTGAAGTACGCGAACCGGTAATTGGCTGCCCGATTGGATTGAAGCTGCAAACCACAAAGCAAGAAATAAACCCCGGCTCCAGAGGAGCCGGGGTTTGTCATTTCTTTCACCGAACGCGCCCAGCTCCTACTGCGTGGCGCTGCTCGGGTTGTTCAGCGTGGCGTTGTACATGGCGTTCAGGAGATCCTGCGATGTGCCGTCATAGTCGGCGTCGAGCGACCACATGAAGGTGCCGCCGAGACCGCGTTCCCAATCGGTATACCAGACGCGCAGGTAAGTGGAAGAGGGATCGTCGTAGGTGATGAACCCGGGTTTTCCGTTCGAGTGGAGCAGGTAGGGCACGCCCGCGATCGAATCGTAGCTGCGGACCCAGCTGTCTTTGTTGACGCGCTGCTTGATGAAGGTACCGTAGTTTTCAGACACAACGCTCCAGTTGCAATCGGTGCAACTTTCCCAGAGTTGGGTCACGGTGCGGTAATCGTAGCCGTAGAAGGGCGTGCCGATATTTAATTTGGCGGCCGGCGCTACCTGCAGAAAGGCATTGATAGCCTCCTGCACGCTGCCCCCGGGCTGGCATTCATAGGGCTCGGGGTCATGCGGATCCCAAAAGATGGGTGAGTTCAGTTGCGCGTCGTCGGTCCAGGGGCCGGCGCAGTCGTAGGTCATGATGTTGAGGAAGTCGAGCACGGTGGCAACTTTTTTAAGGTTGTATCCCGGGCCGCCCCAAGGGGCAATGTCGGCAGAAAGCTGGTAAGTGGGCGACGGGAAAAAGCTGCGCAGCGCGCTCATCAACTGGTAATAGCCGCTCCGGTCGGCGGTGCCGGGATACTCCCAGTCGATATCGACGCCGTCATATCCGTTCTGCTGTGCGAAATCCCAAAGGTTCTGGGCGAGGACGACGCGCAGAGTGTCGCTGGCTGCCATGGTGCTGAACGCGCCTGCGTCACCACCAACAAGAATAAACACTTTGACGCCGGCATTGTGCGCCTTGGCGATAAGTTCCGGTTCGATGAAACCCTCGGGAACGTCGATGGTGCCGTTCGCAGAGCCATCGATGTTGATGCCGGCGTGGAGAATATGCGTCATCATGTTGATGGGAATCTGGGCCGCGCCATAAGGCGGAGTCTGATACTTGGACCAATAGCCGTAATCGGCCACCAGGCGCTTCGGCAGGGCCGGAGAAGCGGACTGAGCCCAGACGGCCGTAGCGGCAACGGACAAGAAGATTGCGGCCACGCTAAGAATCGGCAGAATTGTCCTTAATGTTGCTTGTAATCTGGCTCGTGATCCCGCTGGTAAGCTGGCTTGCAGATTTACGCTCGGATTTTCCACAGCGCCAACGTGCGCGCCTACTCGCAGAACCTGCTGAATTTTCATTGGAAGAGTCTCCCGGGAAGATGCCGGTCATAGCCACCCTGGCGCAGGAGCAGAGCCCGCGCTCGCCGACAAATTGGGAGGATTCTATCACGGTTGGGAGGGGAGGGCGGGCGTTAAAAAAGGCCGGTGGTGGCTTCAATGGAGGGCTCTTACCACCAAGGACACAAAGTTACACGACGGACATTCTGCGGGCGAAAGGTTGGTGATGCTTCACGCTTTTTTCGGTGGGGCTGGACGCTTCACGACGGGAAATCCCAGCCTTCTTCCCGCATCTTCTTGTTGCTCCAGTGCTGGAGCTGCTCGAAGACGGCGGGCTCGATGACTGCGAAGCGGATGCCGACGCGTTTTTCGTCGCCGATCCACATGAGGCGGGCTTTGGCCTGGAAGGGAATGTCGCTCTCAGGCAGAATGAAGCTGACGTCCAACAGGCCGGAGAAGCGCAATGGTTCGGTGAGGCCGTCCAGGCCCATGCCTCCGGTGCTGAGGTTCACGCCCTGGACGCAGATTTCCTCGCCCTTGGCATTCCTCACGGTAACGGGAATCTGGACGCGCGCGCGGAAGAATTTTTGTTGTTCGTTGCTGATGGGAGCGAGCGGTGAGGCGCCACTGCCTTGTGCGAAGTTGATGTTGTACTCCTTCAGCTTGCGGCTGAGTGTGCGGCGGGAAATGCCGAGTTGCTCGGCTGCCAGAGCGCGCTGACCGCCGGTGCGTTCGAGAGCCTTAATGATCATTTGCTCCTCCATGCTCTCCAGATTTCCGGCGGGCATGGATGCGTTTTGGCGAAGAGCGGTGGGCTCTCCGGAAATGGCCGCGGTCACTTTGGCGAAGTCGACTTCCGAGGCGGAAGATTCCATGGCAACCTTGGCGACGAGATTGCGAAGTTCGCGAATGTTGCCGGGCCACGGATGCGAAAGCAGCGCCGAGATGGCTTCGCTGGAAAAGTTCTTGCCCGGAGCCTTGATGCGCAGGAAATGTTCGGCGAGCGCGACAATGTCTTCGGGACGCTCCCGCAGCGGAGGCACGCGGAGTTGTAACTGGCCCAGGCGATGGAACAGATCCTTGCGGAAGCGGCCATCGCGCACGGCGCTTTCGAGATCCTGGTTGGTGGCGGCGACAATGCGGACGTCGACTTTTATCTTGCGATGTCCGCCGAGGCGGTAGAACGGTTGGCCGTCAAGCACGCGCAGCAGCTTGACCTGCGTCTGCAGCTGCAACTCGCCGATTTCGTCGAGGAAGAGCGTGCCGCGGTCAGCGAGTTCGAACAGGCCGGGCTTGGAAGAGTCGGCGCCGCTGAAGGCGCCCTTTTCATATCCGAAGAGTTCGCTCTCCACCAGATTTTCCGGAAGCGCCGCGCAGTTGATGTCGATCCAGGGGCGGCTGCGGCGATGTGACGACTCGTGGACGCTGCGCGCGATCAGTTCCTTGCCGGTCCCGGTCTCGCCGGTAACCAGAACGGTTTCCGTGTGGCCTGCGATGCGATCGACCATCGTCATGAACTTGTGCATCACCGGGCTGGCGAGGATGAATTGAATGCCGTCGACTACGCGGGAAGTGAGCGCAGAATGGTCAGACGCGGTGGGCAAGTTGCCGTTATTCCCCGGCGCTGCGAGAGCCGGGTTAGACCCGTCTGCGTCGATCGGCGCGACAAAACCGGCCAGCCCCAGCGGAACTGACCCTCCGTCGCGCAGAAGACTCAGGGAAAGGCGCACGCCGAAACTCTTACCAGACTTTGCATCGGGCTTGGGATGGGCCCGCAGCTGCGCCTGATAGTGCCCTTGTTCGGAAACGGTGGCCGCGATGGCGGCGTTGTTCACTCGGCGTAGGGTTTCGGTCCTGGACTGGCCTTCGCGCGACGCGACCCCCTCAAGTGAAAAGAGCAGGTCGAAAGTTTTTCCGCGCAGCTCTTCGGGCGCATATCCAAAAAGCTGAGTAAAGGTTTGATCGCAGGCAGTGAAATTTCCGAAGAGATCACAGGAGAACATCGCCACTTCGGGGCGACTTCCGCCGTTCCCAGCATTCGCAATGTGCGATGCGCCTAACGGGGACGTTTCGATGCGATCGTCGCCGGTGCTGCGCAGACCGTTTCCCGGCGCAGCGCGAACGTCCGAATTTTGTTTCGACGGCGGCATCCAGTGGCGCTTGCACGGACGATCTGGGGACGACCTTAGGGATTGCCCTAAGACCTTGGCATGATCTTGGCACACGTTAGAGGAATCACAGGAGAACCGCGATCGCCGGAGAGTAACGAAAGTAATCAGTCTCGTGCGGCGCAGACCCAGAGCCTGCCAGGCGGGGGCAAAGAATGAAAGCTAAGGGTCAGTGGTTCAAAGAAACGTCAAGTAACCAAGGAACCGCCCCGAAAGTTACCTTTGTAACCTTCTGGAAGACCTAATGGTTGCTCTACGATCCAAGCAAGGCCCACAAGGGGAAAGCTGTGCACGAATGGGCTGAGTGCGTTTGCGTGCTGGCACCATACATTTTTGCGTCTTCGCGGGAAAAGCGCGAAGCGTTTCCGGCTGAAAAGCCGCGGTCGTACGGGTGTTGAAACCAGCGATGGAAGAGTTGTCCCTACGGACGAAAGCTTTTGTCGGCCTCACGGCTCTCTCGGGAACCGCGGTGCTGGTCTACTCTTTGTGGCACTGGCAGTCGGCTGACCTTACGCGCTTCCTCTGCTATCTGGCAGTGGCGCTGCTGGCCTCGGTGCTGAAGGTGCAGTTGCCGGGGATCGACGGGACCATGTCGGTGAATTTTCTTTTCATCCTCATGGGCGTGATGGATCTGAGCCTCGCCGAGACGCTGGTGATTGGATGCGCGGCAACCCTGCTGCAGAGCATTTGGCATCTGGGGAAAAGGTTGGATCCGGTAAAAGTAATTTTTAACGTCGCCGGCATGATGGCGAATGCCAGCGCGCTCACTTATGTGAGTTATCACTGGCTGGCCGCCAGGGTCGGAGGGAACAAGCCGATCCTGCTGATGGTGGCGGCGCTGGTTTTCTTCTTCGCCAACACTCTTCCGATTTCTGTGGTCATCGCTCTCACGGAAGGCAAATCTGCCAGGAGGGTCTGGGCGGAGTGCTATTTCTGGTCGTTCCCCTACTACCTGGTAGGAGCGGCCGCAGTGGGCCTGGTGGGAGTGGTGAACCAGCAGGCGGGCTGGGCAACGTCACTGTTGGTGTTGCCGCTGATTTACTGGGTGTACCGATCTTATCGACTTTATCTGGGAAGGCTGGAAGCGGAGAAAGAGCGAGTAGAAGTTGAAAAGCGGCACGTGGAAGAAATCGCGTCGCTGAACATGCGTACGATCGAGGCGCTGGCCCTGGCGATTGAAGCCAAGGATCACACGACCCACACGCATCTTCACCGGGTGCGCACCTACGCAGTGGAGATTGCGAAAGAGCTGAATCTGTCGAATGACGAAACCGAGGCGCTGCGTGCGGCCGCGCTGCTGCACGACATTGGCAAGCTTGCGGTTCCTGAGCAGATCATCAGCAAGCCGGGACGATTGACGCCGGAAGAATTTGAAAAAATGAAAGTGCATCCGCTGGTGGGAGCGGAAATTCTGGAGCGCGTGGCGTTTCCCTATGCCGTGGCGCCTATTGTGCGTTCGCATCACGAGCGCTGGGATGGATCAGGATATCCCGACGGACTGTGCGGGGAAGAAATTCCGATTGGAGCGCGAATTCTGGCGGCGGTGGATTGTCTGGATGCGCTGGCTTCGCACCGGCAATATCGTCCGGCGCTGCCGCTGATCGACGCGATGGCTGGAGTGAAGGAACGTGCTGGAACATGGTTTGATCCGCGGGTGGTGGAAATTCTGGACCGGCGTTTCGTGGAACTCGAGCACATGGCCCAGATCGAAGAGAAAGCCGGCACGCTGACAGGGCTTTCGAAGACGGCGCGGGTGAGGCGCGGAGCGGCTCCGGCCGCGGGATTTGAAAAAGGCCCTGAGCCGACGACCATTGGGCAAGCTGACAACACGGACTTCCTGACTTCCATCGCTTCGGCGCGGCAGGAAGCGCAGACCATGTTTGAACTCAGCCAGGACCTTGGCGTGTCGCTCAGTTTGAGCGAAACGCTTTCGCTGCTTTCGATGCGGTTGCGGCGGCTGATCCCCTACGATTCCATCGCGGTGTTCGTGAACCGCAACGGATGGCTGCTGCCGGAATTAGTAAGTGGCGAAAATTTCCGCATTCTCTCGTCGCTGAAAATTCGTGTGGGCGAAGGATTGTGCGGATGGGTCGCGGAAAACTGCAAGCCTATCGTGAACGGCAATCCGCAGGTGGAGGCAGGATACGTCGTCGATCAGGAAAAGCACACCACACTGCAATCGGCCTTGGCGGTTCCACTCGAAGGCTTGAACGACGTGGTCGGAGTGCTGGCCATGTACCACGCGAACCGCGACGCGTTTACGCCGGATCATTTGAGAATTCTGCTGGCGGTGGCATCGAAGGTGGCGCTTTCGGTCGAGAACACATTGAAATATCAGCAGGCCGAGAGTTCCGCAACCACGGACTATTTGACTGGGTTACCGAACGCGCGGTCGCTGTTCATGCACCTGGCGCAGGAACTGGCGCGCTGCCGCCGCAACAAGGCTGCCCTGGCGGTTCTGGTGTGCGATGTAGACGGCTTCAAGCAGATCAACGATTCTTTCGGGCATCTCGAAGGCGACAAACTGCTGCGCGAGTTCAGCGTGCGGCTGAAAGAAGCTTGCCGCGGTTACGACTATGTTGCGCGGATGGGCGGCGACGAATTCGTGATCACCGCACCCGGGCTCACTCCCGAGGCGGCGAAAGAAAAAGCGGTGCGGCTGAATCAGATCGCGGTCGAGGCTGGCCTCCACACCTGCGGACGCGAGATCATCACGTTGAGCGTGGGCACTGCATTCTTCCCCGAAGATGGATTTGACGCGGAGCGGTTGCTGGCGGAGGCTGACCGGCGCATGTATTCGATGAAACACATTCATCACGCGGCAGCCGCGGCCGCACAGCAGGAAACCACGCAGCTACAAGACAAAGCCAACAGCGCAAAGGTTCCGTAGGAGACGCAAGCCATGCTGGGATGGAGAATCGCGCGGCATGGGCTGGCTCTTGTGGCCATTGTTCTTCTGGGCGGTTTATTGTCGGCAACGCTGGTGCGGCTTGCGCCGGGGTTCGACGTGGATGAAGAACAACTGGATCCACATTTGAGCGCCGAGAGCGTGCGGGCGCTGCGTGAGACCCGCCTGCAGGAACGCAACGTCTTTTCCTTCTGGCTGCACTCCATGCAACGCGCGGTTAAGGGAGATATGGGAACCTCGCTTTCTCTCGGACAGCCCGTCACTAAACTTTTGCGGGATCGGGCGCCGCTTACCGTGAGGCTCGTAAGCATGGGTCTGCTTTTCAGTTGGGCAGTTGCGATGGCGATGGCGCTGAGCGCGGCGTGGCTTCGCGTTTCGGCCTATGATGCGCTGACAACTTTTGTAAGCGGAACTTTCCTTTGCATTCCGGCGGCGGTTCTGGCGCTGTTATCGGTGCTGTGGAACGTGCCCGGTTCGCTGGCGATTGGGCTCATTGTTTTTCCTGGCGTTTATCGTTATGCGCGCAACCTGCTGGCGAAAGCGTATTCCCTGCCCCACATCATCACGGCTCGCGCCAAGGGTGTAGGAGAACTCAGGATTTTGTTCTGGCATGTGGTTCCGGTGACCGGGGCGCAGTTGCTCGCCGTCGCCGGAGTATCTGTGAGCATGGCGATAGGCGCGGCGATTCCGGTGGAGGCCCTGTGCGGGCTGCCCGGCGTGGGGCAACTGGCGTGGCAGGCGGCGCTGTCTCGCGATTTACCGTTGCTGATGAACATCACGATCCTGGTCACGCTTGTAACCTTGCTGGCCAATTCCGCTGCGGATGTGTTTGGTCATATGCTGCGGGGGCAGGAAGCGTGAAGTCGGAAGCTATGAAGTCGGGAAGTATTAGAACCTTGATCACAGGGCGCAGGCTGGCGTTTGCGCTGCTGCTGCTGGTGGTGAGCGTGTCGCTGGCCGCGAATTGGCTGGCGCCGGGCGGTTACGCGCGCCAGTATCGCGAAGTTGCGGGAGCGCCTCCATCCGCGGCGCACTGGCTCGGAACCGATGACATCGGGCGCGACCGCTTTGCGCGTGTCCTCTACGGAACAAGAATTTCTCTGTTGCTGGCGCCGGCCGCAGCTCTGCTTTCGACGCTGATGGCAGCTTTGGTGGGCGGGCTGGCGGGATATATGGGCGGGCTTTGGGCGCGGCTTGCGATGGCGGCGACCGATCTTTTTCTCTCGCTCCCGTGGTTGTTCCTGCTGATCACCGTGCGCGCCGTGATGCCGCTGAATGTCTCGCCCATGGCTTCGGTGATAGTGACCTTCTCGATGCTCGGGCTTTTGGGCTGGACCAGCGCAGCTCGTGTGCTGTGCGCGAGAACGCGCTCTTTGCGGGATGCGGATTTTGTGCGGCAGGCGCGGGCTTCGGGCATTCGCGGCATGCGGCTGTTCTGGATCCACGTGATGCCGAATCTGAAGCCGACGCTGTATGCGCAGTTCTGGATTTCGATTCCGGTTTTCATTCTGAGCGAGGCGAACCTCGGCATTCTGGGCCTGGGCGTGGCCGAGCCCATGCCTTCGTGGGGAAGTCTCCTGAAAGAATTGGAAGGGCTCACTTCGATTGGCGAAGAACCGTGGAAATTTGTGCCGCTGATTTTGCTGGCGGTGGTGGTCACATTGTTTCAATTTGTGCTTTCGAAGCAGGAGGAAGTTGCTGCATGAGGCGCCGCCAGATTTTTTCCAACGCACTGCGGGGTGCTGACCGGGGGATGGGCCGGAGGTTGCATCAACGCGCGATGCTTTTGTCTTTGGCATCGCTGGCCGCTTTCGTGTGGCTCCTGGTGGGCGGTGCAGTAGCGCAGGGCGGCGGCGACTTGCGGTTTTGCCTGCGCTCGGAGCCGAAGACGTTTGATCCGCTGAAAGTGGAAGACGATGCATCGGAATCGATCCGGTATTTGACCGGAGGCGTGCTGGTCCGCATGAACCGGCTGACTCAAGCGCTGGAGCCGGGATTGGCGCAGTCCTGGAAGGTTTCGAAGGACGGCCGGCAGATTGTCTTCAAGCTGCGCTCTGGAATTGCATTCTCCGACGGCACTCCTTTCTCCGCGGAGGACGTGGCCTACACTGTGCGGCAGTTGATGGATCCCGCATTGCATTCGCCCACGGGAGATGCTTTCCGGTCAGGGCCTGGGAATGTGGAGACAAAGATTATTTCACCGACGCAGATCTCCATTACATTTCCGGCGGCGGTCGCCGGGCTGGACCGGTTGTTCGATCAGGTCGCAATCATGTCCGCCCACTCAGCGAAAAAAGAAATGGCGGTGCTGGGGCCTTTCGTAGTGGCCGACTACAAGGCGGGCGCGAGCGTGCTGCTGAAGCGCAATCCCAACTATTGGAAATCGGATGCGCAAGGGCGGAAGCTCCCTTACCTGGATTCGATCGAACTCGACATTCAAGCCAACAGAGACGTGGAGATGCTGCGTTTCAAGCGCGGCGAGGTTGATTTGATCAACGCGCTCGACAGCGAATACTTCGACAAACTGGCCGCGACCGCGCCGCAAGAAGTGCATGACGCAGGCCCGTCGCTCGACAGCGAGCAAGTGTGGTTCAACGAAGTGGCGAAGGCGCCGATCCCGGAATACAAGCGGGGGTGGTTCCGCTCACAAAATTTTCGCCGCGCGATTTCCCAGGCCATCAACCGCGACGACCTTAGCCGCGTGGTGTTTCATGGGCACGCCCAGCCGGCGGTGGGCCCGGTTTCGCCCGCCAATAAATTCTGGTTCAACGCCAAGCTCAAGGCGGAGCCCTACAGTCCCGAGACAGCGCTGAAAACGCTGCAACTCGACGGATTTCACCTGGACAGCGGCGTGTTGAAAGACCGTGACGGGAACGCGGTGGTCTTTTCGATTATCACCAACGCCGGCAACAAATATCGCGAGCAGATGGCGGTGATGATTCAGGAGGATTTGCAGAAAATCGGCGTCCACGTAAACGTGGTCACTCTGGACTTCCCTTCTCTGATCGCGCGCATGACGCAGACTTTCGATTATGAGGCGATCTTGCTCGGGTTGACCAACGTTGACCTCGATCCGAACGGTGAGATGAATCTTTGGCTGAGTTCGTCGGACAATCATCAGTGGAACCCGCAGCAGAAAACTCCCGAGACGGCATGGGAAGCCGAGATTGACAAGCTGATGCGGGCGCAGGCCTCGTCCGCAGACGCTGGAAAAAGGAAAGAAGCGTTCGACCGCGTGCAGCAGATCGTTTACGAGCAAGCGCCGTTTATCTATTTGATCAACAAGAATGCGCTTTCCGCAGTTTCGACCGCGGTGCATGGTGCGCACCCGGTGATTTTGCATCCGCAGACGTTCTGGAATGCGGAGCAGCTGACGGTGGGGAAATAGCGGGATCGCTTGCCACGGATTTGCACGGATTCCACGGATAAAACCGATCTAAAAATAACACCTCGGGAAAATACCGGATCTGAACAGCGAGCTGAAGCAAACGGATCTGAAAACAAGCAGTTAGCAAACTAGAAACTGGAAACTAAGGTTCATAAATCATGTGCGCGACTCCCATAAACGACGTTCTCCTGTCGGCTCGCCTCTCGGTGAGCTTTGCGGGGAAGGCTGTGCTGCGGGATGTGGAGTTCGAAATCCGGCGCGGCGAGGTGCTAGGATTGGTCGGGCAGAGCGGTTCGGGGAAGAGCACGCTGGCCATGTCGATTCTTGGCTTGCTGGATGCGAAGCGGGCGCGGGTCGAAGGCACAATAAATTTCCAGAACTGCGATTTACTGCAGCTCAGCGAACGCGAACTGCGCGAGAGGCGCGGGCGCGTGCTGGCTCTGGTGTTGCAGAGTCCGCTATCGTCGTTGAATCCGGCGCTGAAGATTCGCACGCAATTAAAAGAAGCGTGGCGGGCGCATGCCTCGGGACCTGGCGCGGACTGTGATCGCGCCATCCGCGCGGCGCTCGAGAGTGTGAGCCTGCCGTCGAGCGATGAGTTCCTGAGCAAATATCCGTCGCAGATGAGCGTGGGGCAGGCGCAGCGCGTGCTTATCGCGATGGCGGTGACTCATCGTCCAGCGCTTTTGATCGCCGACGAGGCCACCAGCGCGCTCGATGTGATTACGCAATCGGAGATCCTGGCGCTGTTCCGCGAACTGAACCGCAGCACGGGAATGGCGATCCTCTATATCTCACATGATCTCGCGTCGGTGGCCGGTATTTGTGACCGCATTGCGATTCTGCACGAAGGCCAGATTGTGGAATGCAATGCGACCGAAGCCATCTTCGCGAATCCGCAGCACGAATATACGAAGCGGCTGATGGCGGCGATGCCCCAGATGCCGCGTCTGGTCGCGTCCGAGTCTCTCGCGCCCGATGCTGCGAAACGCGCAGCCGCGACTCGCTAGGCCTCTCGCGGTTCGGCGGATTTCCTGATCCAATCAATTCTGCTTCGGCCCTCGAGCAACTGCCTTCCCATGGGACAAACTGTCCCATGCCCACGGTCAGGGGACAGAGTGTCCCATCATAAGCTCCGCGACGCGTGGCATCTCTAATCATATCAATCACTTACGGATAGTTGATTGGCAGCGGCCGTGCAACAGAACAGCTGTACTGCAGAAGCACGATTTTGCCCCCGAGACCACGAAAGGGTGAGATTCATGGTGCACAAACGTAAAGCTCAGAAACCGGCGGGGCGCGGCGAACGCCGTAGCGCGGCATGGGGTAAGCGCTTCGGCGTGCTCGTGCTGGTTCTGGTAACGGAGATGGCTTTTGCTGGCGCGACCAGCGGGAGCACGAATCCGCAAACGTCTGGTTCGCCAGCGTTTGCATCGTCAACTTCCGGTCCATCCACGTCCAGGGTGCAGCCGGAACTGCAGCAGCTCCTGGCGAAGGCCCAACAGGGCAAGGCCGGGAACCAATTCATAAAAGTCATCGTCGTGTACAAGCAGGATCCGGGGCCGGCGCACTTCGCCAAAATGCAGAACCTGGGCGGAAAGCTGCATTCTCAGCTGCATGTCGTTAAGGGCGCAGCCTTTACCATCCCGGTGAGCGCGCTGGCCGCGCTCGAAGCCGATCCTGAAGTTGTTTCGGTGAGCATCGACCATCCCATGACGGGGCTGGATGACACCACGGACATCGCCACCGGCATTACTGCCGCCTGGAACGCCGGCTACAACGGAACCGGGATTGGCGTGGCCGTGATTGACAGCGGTATCAACGACAGTCACCCCGATCTGTGGAATTCGACCGAAACGCAATCGCGCGTGGTCTATCACCAGGATTTCACGGGCACGGCGACCACCAACTCGAGCGGCGCGCAATATGACCTTTATGGCCACGGCACTCACGTCGCTGGAATCATCGGCGGCAACGGCTACCTCTCGGGCGGAGCTTACGCCGGGGCTGCGTCCAATGTGAATCTCGTCGACCTTCGCGCCCTGGATCTTAATGGCGCCGGGACCGACAGCACGGTGATCGCGGCCATTCAGGAAGCCATCGCGCTGCAGAGCACCTATAACATTCGAGTTATCAACCTGTCGCTGGGGCGCGGCATCTTCGTCAGCTACACCCAGGATCCTCTCTGCCAGGCAGTGGAATCGGCCTGGAAGGCGGGGATTGTGGTAGTGGTGGCAGCCGGCAACTACGGACGCGTCGGCGTCAACAGCAGCAACGGGTATGGAACCATCACCGCTCCGGGCAACGATCCCTACGTGATCACCGTCGGCGCAACGAAGAGCAACGGATCTTCTTCGCCCTCGGCCGAGACCCTGGCGAGCTACAGTTCCAAGGGTCCCACGACTTATGATCTCGTAGTAAAGCCTGACCTTGTCGCTCCCGGCAACGACGTTGTTTCGCTGTCGGCTCCGGGCACCACGCTGGAAGCGCTATATCCCAGTGAACTGGTCACTGGCAACGACGGGAACAACGACTACTTCACGCTGAGCGGCACCAGTATGGCAACCCCGGCTGTGGCCGGAGCGGTTGCGTTGCTCTTGCAGCAGAACAGCGCGCTGACTCCGGACCAGGTGAAAGCGCGTTTGATGGCGAGCACCTACAAGCTTTCCACAATGTCCACCGTCGCCTTTGTCCCGCATCTCAATCAGAACTTCACCGCCTTCTACGATCTGTTCTCGGTGGGTTCAGGCCTCCTGGATATGCAGAACGCAGTGGTTGCCACCAACCTGGCTCCGGCCAACGTGGGCGCAGCGCTGTCTCCGTCGGTGAGCTACAACCCATCCACGGGCGTCGTTACGCTGGTGGAAGGAAATGGCAGCGTGGCCGCGGGTTCGGTGGTCTGGGGGGCTTCGGTGGTTTGGGGCGCGTCAGTGGTTTGGGGTGCGAACGTAAGCGGCAGTTCCGTGGTCTGGGGAGCTTCCCTGCCTTGGAATACCCCTTCGATGAGCGCCTTTAGCGTTGTCTGGGGATCGAGTACGGGCACGGGCCCGCAAGCCACAAGCGTGGTTTGGGGCGCGGCTGTGTCGACCGCCGACGGTGCGTTCTCCGATGCCGGAGACGATGAGCAGTAGCCGTGTGCAGTCGTAACTTAGAAAGGAGGAGAGCAATGGATCGAAATACACGGCTGACACAAGTTTTCATCGGCTTGATGTTCGTGGCAGCAGTTGCAGGCACGGCCTGGGCCGGATGGGAGAGCCACACGCTGCACGGCTACTACGCCCTGGCGCTGCTCGCGCTGTCGGCGGTGACCTCGCGCATGAAGGTGAAGTTGCCGGGAATCGACGGCAACATGTCAGTGAACTTGCCCTTCCTGCTGACTGCGGTGGTCAGCCTGAGCGCGATCGAGGCAGTCGCGATCGCCAGCGTGGCAACGGTGGTACAGTGCTGGCCCAAGCCAGACGCGAAGTTTAAGCCTCAGCAGATGGTGTTTAACGTAAGCATGATGGCGTTGGCCAGCAGCGTCGCCAGTCTGGTGCTGAACGCGCGGTGGGTCAGCGGGCCCGAATGGGTTTCAGGGGCAACCCTGCCGGTGCTCGCAACCCTGACTCTGTTTGCCGGCCAGACGATGTCGGTAGCTGCTGTGGTTGCTCTCAGCCAGGGTGAGGGCAAAAGAGTGCACCGCATCTGGTGGAACCTGGCGCAGCTTTCGTTCCCGTATTACGTAGTCAGTGCCGGGGTTACATCGATGATGCAGTCGGCTGGCCATCCCACTGGTTGGGCGTTGGCGCTGGCGGTGTTCCCGGTCATGTACGGGATCCATCGCTCCTATCGCCTTTACTTTGGATGGATTGTCGAGTATCTGCGTCCGGTCGGGCTGTCTCGCGGGGCCAGCGCAGGAGCTTAAATTAGATTTTTCTGAAACGGATTGTCTGCTCTTTGCACTATCGAAATGAGTGGAAGAAGTCGCGCAATACGGGCGACTGGAGTAGGTCCACAAATCCCGAGAAGGAAGCGCCCATAGCAACCGGGGGGAAGCTGGGGCGCTTCAGATCGCCGGAGCCGAATGGGGAAGCGGTTCCGGCGCTCTTCGGGATTCGAAACTCTCACCCCCGTCCTTCGGTCCTCGCGGCCAGTCTCCTATAAATCAGTCTCCTCTAAATCAAGCGCCAGGTAATTCTCTGACGTCGTCCCGTTCCCGAAATTTACAGGAGGGCGAGCGTGCGCCGCCACCGATCGCGAGTGCCCCATCTTTTGCGCTTTTGCGAAAGGTGGGATTCTACAGACGCGAAAAGCCGGTCCTTCGACTTCGCAAGATCGTCCCGCTTTGCGAATGATCTTTCTTCGCCCGGACCTTCTTCGTCCGGAATGACAAAATTTCAAGATGGGGAGGCCGAGGTCTCGAGAGATGAGAAGCTCGAAGCGAACTACCGCAGGATGCGAAGTGCGATCACGATGACGGCTGGGGTGGTCCGCTGTCTGATTTCCGCGAGTTCCTGGAATTTGTCCCGAACCCATGTGGCAAAATCAGTTTTTTGCAGCGAATTTTCTTCGGACTCATCTGCCCTCACCGAACCGGACTTCCCCCGTCCGGTTAGACGGGGGCTCCGGCTCTTCGCGGACCAGATTCGCCGAAGCGAATTCGCCAGCGCGGTCATGACGCACGCTCTGGAGCGACGGAATCCCCAGTGCGTCCGATTTCACGGTGGGCACGTTTCAGGCGCGCCTTTGCCGTGCGAACGCAGATTCCGAGTATGGCCGCGATCTTTGCGGCTGGGCATCGCGCGGCGTTGTGTCGCGCAAGTGTGTATCGCCGCAGGTGGTCGCTGACTTCCACGAGGGGATAGTGCGGAGACGGGCGCGACCGTTACAAGCGGGCCCAGTTCACTTCTCACTTCCAATTTCCTCGAACTAAGGTGCTAAACTAGCTGGCACTTCAGCAGACACGGGGCCAGTCCTTGCAATTCCAGTCCTTCGATGAATCCTACGTCGAGCGCCTTCGTGCTGGAGATTTCCGCGTCCAGGAACATTTCGTAGCCTATTTCAGCGAACTCATCCAGCTGAAGCTGCGTTCCCGCCTGAATTCGCCGCAGGCGATTGAGGATGTGCGCCAGGAGACGTTTGCCCGTGTTTTCACCGCGCTGCGCGGCGAAGGCGGCATTCGCCAGCCCGAACGGCTGGGAGCCTTCGTGAACTCCATCTGCAACAACGTTTTGCTGGAGCATTACCGGGCGTCTTCGCGCCACAGTTCGCTGGAAGATGAAGAAGACAAAGACTTTCCTGCCACCAACGTGGACATTTTAGGCGCTGTTGTCGCCAAGCAGATGGAAGGTAAAGTTCGCGAGATTCTCGAAGAACTATCGGAAAAAGACCGCCGGTTGCTGCGGGAGGTTTTTCTCGAAGAGCGGGACAAAGATGAGGTCTGCCGCGACTTTGGCGTGGATCGCGACTATCTGCGGGTGCTTCTGCACCGCGCCAAGCAGTCGTTTAAGTCCTTGTATTTGAAGAGTATGGAGACTCGTCCCCCGGGCGTGGTCGCGGCCGGGAAACTTTGAAACGTTGGGACAGTGAAACTCACTACTTTATAGCACCGAAGAGGAGATCGAGCGATGGACCACAATCAGGCGGTTCGGGAGAAAGCGACAGAAAAATATCTTCTGAACGAACTCGATCCCGGCGTCCGGGACCAGTTTGAAGAGCATCTTTTCGATTGCCAGGATTGCGCGCTCGACTTGCGCGCCGCGGCTATGTTTGTGGAGCAGAGCAAAGTGGTCCTCGCCGAGAAGCCGGATGTGGTTCCAGTGCGAGCGCCGGCCGCTGTTCCAGCGTCTTCCGGATGGTTTGCCTGGCTGCGGCCTGCGTTTGCCGCACCGGTTCTTGCCTTGTTGCTGGTGGTGATCGGATATCAAACCGTGACCAACGCCCGGTTGCGGCATGCGGCCGGCAGTCCTGAGATCCTGGCGTCTGCGGTGGTCAATGTGGGGACGCGAGGTGCCACCGTGACGCAGGTGTCGGCTCGTCCTGGAGACGCCTTTCAACTTTCCATCAATGTTCCGCCCGACCACTATTCTTCCTACAAATTGGACTTGTATAGCTCGCAGGGAGAGCTAGAATGGTCGCGCACGATTGCGGCATCCGGCAGCGACTTGCTTTCGCTCTATGTCCCGGGATATGTTCCGGGAAGCGATCATGTTCCCGGCGCGCTGGCGGTGCGCGGCGTCACGGCCGACGGCCAGAGCGTGGACCTGGGACGTTATCGGATTGAGTTTCAAAATTAGAATTTCAGAATTCAGAATTGAGCGCTGCAAACTTAGAGACAACAGAAGTTAGAGCTGCAGAGTCAGAGCTGCAGAGTTACCGGCAAGCTGCGAACTGCAAAATTAGGCCTGCAACTTCAGAAGTGAACTCACACCGGGGGAATGAAGAATATGGCGACACCAGCGAAACCGCCAGCCAAGGGCGGCGGTCCGGTGCACAATTATTACGCGGAAGCCAATGTCCTGAGCGCCGACCTGAAGCAACCGCTGAAAGAAAAGATTCCGCCCCGAGTGCAGGTGAAGTTGCCCGCAAACGGGCGCTACCAGTTCAAGAAGGCGAATTCTTTCCACTTCGAAGGGATTATTTCTTACCAGTCGGCCTACGCCCAGGTCGCGGGGCATCCGAGTTCGAAGAGTGACGGCTTTGCCACGCTGGCAACCGCGGTGGTGGAAGGGCTGAACGTGCTCGACGTGGTGACGGCCGACCGCGTGGTGGCGCAGATTTCCACGGTGCATCCCGTGTTTGGTACGGGGCAGGTGCCGTCGGTCACGTTCTTGGGGACGCGTTTCGAGAATCTGAGAATTGGCGGACACAAAGTGGAAGTGGAACAGACGCTCGACATCCTCGGGCCCAAGCCCGCCGGCGACAAATCGTACTTTGAAGACGCTGGCGTCCAGTCGCGCATTTCGCTGCAGTACGACAAGATTGCGACGGCGGAGGGTCATCCCGAGTTTGCCGCTGCCGCCTACCCGAAAGGCCGCTCTGGGGTGATCGGGAGCGGCGAGTTGCAATGCTCCCTCGTGAGCGGCGTAACGGGCGCGCCTGGAACGTCGTTCGGACACGTCATCGATGTGCCGCACTTCGGGAAAATATTTCTGGCTGAGTTGAGGGTGACGAGAGAGCCCTCAAAGAATCCGAAGTCAGAGGCTGACAAGTACAGGTTCCGCCTGACAATGATCCGGCTGGAGATGGGATGCCTGGCGCAAGGGAGCGCGTGCGTTACCGCGCTGGACTCGAACGGCAGAGGTGGCAAGGGCGGAGGGGGCTAGCCAACTACTCGCGGTTCAGAGCAACGGCCAAGCTGGTCATCGAACTTCCGGTATTCACCCGGTTAATCCTGCCTCGTTCCACTGCGGCCCGAGGGCCGCAGTCGTATTTTCCTTTCCGGTTTTCCCAAGCTAAACTTCACAGACAAGAGAATCGCCATGACTCGCGCGCACGCACGTGAGAACAGAAAAAGCGACGGGACAACAACGGGCAGAGCGCGGGCCGGCAAAGCTGGGGTAAGAGCCGCTGTGATTCTTACGCTCGCAGGCGGGATCGGCTGCACACAGCACCACGATCCTCAGGCTGCTTACGATCAGGCGCGGCAGTCGTACCGACAAGGTAAGGTTGCCGTCGCCGCGGCGGAAGCGAGAAAGGGATATGAGGAATTTCACCGCGCCAACTCGGAGTGGGCTTGGAAGTTTCGCATGCTCGAAGCGGACACCCTACTGTGGCAAGGCAGGGACAGCGAAGCCTTGACGCTCCTAGCCTCCGAACCCTCTCCTCCGTCTTCCGGAGAATTAGCTGTACGAAGGCTGAGAATCGAAGGCGTGGCTTACGATTCCCTGGGCAACTCGGAGAAGGCGACGTCGAAGCTAGACGAAGCGGAGGGGCTATGCAAAGTTTCGGACAATCCCGCTTGCACAGATGTGTTCAGCGTGCAAGGGCGAATAGAAATGAATCGCGCCCGCTACGCGTCAGCGGAGTGTTTCTTTGAGCGCGGCCTAGACTCGGCCCGCGCGAATCGCAACCCGTTTCTTGAGGCTGACTCATTGCTGAATCTGAGCTGGTCAGCTGATGAGCAGGCCCACTTTGATGAGGCCCTCGATTGGGCCAATGCCGCCCGGCAGATTGCCGTATCCCAGAGCTATGCCGATATTTCCCAGACCGCACTGGGGAATATGGGTTGGGCTTATTACAAACTCGGCGATCCGGAAAAAGCTGAAGGTCTGCTGGCAGAGGCAAGGAAACAGGCCGAGGATCTCCGCGACCTCGGCGACCAGTTGGGCTGGCTCACGGACCTTGGTTATGTTTACATGGATGCGCGCGACTTCAAAACAGCCGAACGGTCCTTCCAACAGTCTCTTAATCTTGCCAAAGGAATCAAGAGCCGGGGAGACATCATCAATTCGCTCATCGCACTGGCCTTTGTCTCTGAACGAACGAATAAGCTTGACGATGCCAAGCGGTATGCGGACGAGGCGCTGGCGAAGGCGCGGGAGGATAACAACGGGCGGGACGCGGTTTATCCGCAGCTGGTGCAGGGACGGGTTGCGGCGCGGCTGCATGACACTGCGACGGCGGAGACTGCGTTCCGCGAAGTGGCGCAGGCGAAGGACACTCCGGTGTTTCTGAAGTGGGAGGCGGAGCGTTCGCTGGCTCGGCTCTATGAAGACGAACAACATATCGATTCCGCAAACCGCGAGTATCGCGCGGCGCTTACCACGTTCGAGACGGCGCGGTCTGAGTTGCAGCATGAAGATTCCCGGCTGCCGTTTCTTAGCAATGCTTCACGCATCTACGACGACTACATTCACTTTCTGATTGGTCAGGGCAAAATCAATGAAGCACTGCAAGTGGCCGAATACGGCCGCGGCCGCACTCTCGCCGAAGGTTTGGGTCTGCTACAGAGGGGAACTTCGTTCAAGCTCGACCCGATGAATGCGCAGCAAATCGCCGGCCGCGCCGGGGGTACGGTTCTTTTCTACTGGCTGGGCGAGGAGCAGTCTTACCTGTGGGGGATCACGCCGCAGAAAATCAAGCTGTTTCCACTTCCGCCGGCGGCGGAGATCAAGGCTAAGGTAGAGCGTTACCGCAGAGCGATTATCGATCAACGCGAGTCTCTGCAAACTGCCAGCGACGACGGCGCCGCGCTTTATACCATCCTGGTGGAACCGGCGAAAAATCTTCTGCCACGAGAGCTGGCAACGAAAGACGAAGCGAAGAAAAAACTGGCAAAGGCTCCAAAAGTTTTTGTCGTCCCCGATGGCAGCCTGAACAGCTTGAATTTCGAGACGTTGATTGTTCCTGGGCCGCAGCCTGAAACGCAGCCCGAGCCGCAGCCGCACTACTGGATTGAGGACGTCACGCTCTCGAGCGCCAGTTCTCTGCGCATGCTGCAAGCCTTTCACGCCACGCACAGTAATGGCGCGGGCAACCTGCTTCTTTTCGGCGATGCCATCGCGCCCAATGAAGATTTTCCCCAGTTGCCGAAAGCTTCGATCGAGATGGAAAATATCGAGAAGCATTTTTCTTCCGGCCACGAGCAGGTGTTCTCCCGCGAGCAGGCGAATCCTCCGGCTTATCTGGCGAGCAAGCCGGAGCGGTTCTCTTACATTCATTTTGTCGCGCACGGAACGGCAAGCAGCCTGAGTCCTCTCGATTCCGCTATCGTGTTGTCGAGGACCGAGGTATCAAAGTCTGATGCGTCAGAGCCCGGCGAGTCAAAGCTTGGCGCGTCAAAGCCTGGCCCATCAAAGCCTGACTCAGAAGAGGACTCTTTCAAGCTCTATGCCCGCGACATTATTCATCATCCCTTGCGGGCGGAACTGGTTACCGTTTCCACGTGCCGCAGTGCGGGGGCGCGCGCGTATTCGGGCGAAGGGCTCGTTGGGCTTTCGTGGGCGTTCGTCCGCGCCGGGGCTCACAATGTGATCGGAGCGTTGTGGGATGTGAGTGACGCTTCCACTCCCCAGCTTATGAATGAACTCTACGGCGAGTTAAAAAAAGGGGAGACTCCCGATGCCGCTCTGCGACAGGCCAAGCTTACGCTGCTTCGATCCAGCACATTCCGTAAACCGTTTTATTGGGCGCCGTTTCAGCTGTATACCGGGTCCTGAGAAGGCGGCGATTGGGGCGCGAGTGTGCATGATTCTGCATACACAAAGAATACCCTGACCACCCCGAATCCGGTGGTGACGGAAAATCTTCAGGGAACTGCGACCGTTACGGGGACGATCAACGTGACCTCCGACCGCAGTTTCACGATTGCCGGGTACGTCAACACTTCGCACGGAAAAGTAAACACGTCGGTGGTAGAGCACCAGAAGTTTTCTGGCACGCAGACCATCGACTTTGACACTGTCAACTTCACGGTGCTGGACCAGAACACTGCGGTAGAGACGAGCGTGTCCTCGAAGACCACGGTTTCGAATGACTGGCTAACGTTTGTGACCCAGGACGACTTCAGCTTCCCGATCAACCTTGATCTCTCCTATCCGGTAAGCAGTTCTCCGTTTGGCTATACCGTGGAGACTACGCAGAAATACAAACGCGACAACCAGGTCTCGGTGGATGGGTTCGTGGTCGCCTCCAGGGCGGTGACGAATTCGGTGAACGCGACGGATGTGAGTCCCGCGGCGAGTTCGCAAACCTACTCATTCTCTGATTCGGCAGGCGCCTCCTATAGCTGCCACATCGCAACCGCGAACAACATCTTGACGTCGGTAGGCCGCGGGTGCAAGCAGGATGGAAATTAGCGAGCTTCTGGGGCGGGGGCGGTCCGCCAAACCCTATTGCCCGCGGTGGTGATTAAGATGTTGGGCGGCTTGATGTCACGATGCGCAAACTCACGCGCTACATGGTCCCTTCATTTGGCGCCGCTCTTAGCGCCCTCGAGCAGTGCTTTGATGTCAGCCTCAAACGAATCCTTATCCACCATGCCCGCGTGAGACTCGGCGATTTGACCGTCGCGGTCAATCAACAGCGTCACCGGCATTGCATCCACGCCATATTGATGTGCCAGGTTCTCGCTGCCAATCACGATGGGATAGTTCAGGTTGTGCTCTTTCACGAACGGTTTCACTGATTTCCAACCATCATCATCCATCGAGACGCCGATGACGACAAGTCCTCGGTCCTTGTACTTTTTTTGGAATTCCATGTACCAGGGAATCTCAATCTTGCATCCGTGACACCAGGTGGCCCAAAAATCGAGCAGGACGATCTTGCCTTTGTAGTCGGACAGTTTGATCGTCGCTCCGTTTGAGTCCTCAAGTGTGAAATCCGGCGCGGTCTTGCGCGCGCTGCTCGCGGTATCGACACCAGGCGCCACAGTCGGCCAGACTAGAAACGCGCTCACCACGACGGCAACGATACCGCGATAAATCTGTATTGAAGTCACTGTTTTTCTCCATTTCTCAATATCGGATCTCAATCGGCAGCGCCAACGCTCTTGCCACCCCGGAGCTGCACCGTCGCCGTTGCGAGCAGGTATAAAACCGGCCAGCTCAAGACGAGAAGAGGAACAAGCCGCTCGGGCCAGGAAGGTCCTCCGGGGTTCCATTTTCCCTCGCTCCACTTCGCCAATGCACTCTGCTGCCATCCTCCCATCCAAGTAGTCAGTACGGTTAGCGTTGCGACCGCAGCGGCCCACAGTGACGTCCGCTGTATCCCGAGTTCGAGACCGCGTCGAGCTTGTCGCATTCCGGCGAGAGAAGGAAGCCAGATGAATAGCATTTCGAGTGTCAACGGAACTAGCACGAAGAAAGTTAATTCAGAGAGGGAAATCGTGAAGTCGTGGGCTACTGTTGTGAGCGGCAGAAGATGTAACGCACTCAACACAAGCCGCGCCAAACAAATTAGTATTCCAAGCGGGCCACAGAAAACAAACCCAATGAGATAAAATAGCGTCTCATTCACATTAAGAGCTTTGCCCGACAACTTTGCCAACACAAAACCGCCTAGCCAGGACCAACAGATTATCGCTACGGAAAAGCAGAACAGAGTTCCGAACTCCTGAGTATTGGTCAACCCGTTGTTACTGTACGGAACGCCGTATCGCCAAAACATAAAAGCCTGCCTTCCCAGTTCAATGACAACCCCAACAGAAATCCTGCTGAGGAGCACGATAACTGGGCCTACAATTCCAAACAGAGCCAGCCAAGGTCCCCACTCTCTCCACGGGAGGGCCTGTCTTCGAACGACCAACGCCAGCAGCTCCCACACCGCCCGTCTCGTGGGCAGCTTTAGTTCGGTCACATCTCCGATGACGGCGTGCTGCAGCTCCGGCTCCAGCGTGCGGGAAAGCTTGTCGAGCATCCACTCGCAGACGGGCTTCACGGATGACCCCCGAGTGTTTTCGCCCCCCATGGGACTCCAACACTTGACCGCTTAACGACCTGATAAAAATCTGTCGCTGCCTTGATGCCTTTCGCCGTCACCCGAACCATTCGTTTGGACCGCCCGCCGCGCTGCGGCGTCGCGGCGCCCATCCACGTTTCAATCATGCCCTTTGCTTCCAGGCGATCCAAAGTCGTGTAGAGCGCTCCAAGAGAACACGCGCGTCCGGTGAACTTATCGATCTCGACACGAATTGCAGCACCGTAAGCATCTTCGCCCAATCGCGCAGCCGCAGTGAGTAGCAAGTATTCGAATTCGCCAATCATTAGTCATACATTGTGCGTCTAATGAAAACATTTGTCAATCCTTAAGAAGCTAACCGTCGACTACAGGGCTCACCGAGTCCCGCAGAGCTTCAGGGTGTGATGGCAATGACTCGCAGAGGACTGCCGGAGCCGCCGGCAATCTTCAGCGGCGCGGCGATCACGATGGCGCCGGTGGGCGGAAGCTGATCCAGGTTCGAGAGACTCGCCAACCCAAACTTGCCGCTGCCATGCATCAGATAGTGGTTTGGGAAGGGTGGATCAAAGGTGGCGGCCTGGCCGGCATCGGTGCCGACCGTTTCCACGCCGACGCCCAGCACATCGCGCTTCTCGGCAAGGAGCGCGGAACTTTCCTTGGCTAAACCGGGAGTGTGCGGTCCATTCTCCTTCAGGTTGATGTAGTCCTTGGGGTCTGTCCGCTTCGACCAGTCTGTGCGCAAGAGGACCCATGCGCCGGCCGGAATCACGCCATGCTGTTTTTCCCACTCGCCGATACGCTCTGGCGTCAACAGATAGTCTGGGTTCTTCGCCACCTCCGCACTGATGTCGATCACGCAGGCCGGTCCGACAAACTTTCTCGGTGGGATGCGATCCACAGTGTTGTCGGGAAGGTCTTTTCCAGAGACCCAGTGGACCGGAGCATCGAAGTGCGTGCCAGTGTGCTCGCCGGTCTCAAACCCATTCCAATACCAGGCGGGGCCGCGTTCATCGTAGCGCGACAATTCCCAGATCTTGAATGCAGGCGTGTTGTTCCACTGCGTCGGCAGAGGCAGCAAAGGAGTCCGCGGCGTTAAGGGCAGGGTCAGATCCACGACCCGAAGCCGGCCGGCGCTAAGTTCCTCAAGCAGTGTAGCCAGGACGAGAGACATTGGGGCTCCTCACGAAGATTTTCTACCAGCACTCCATGTCGGATTGAGCGGTCCGAACGGCCCCGCGTCAGCGTGTCTTAAGCGACTGAATATGCCGGCGGAATTGAAACCGATTCTCCAGCAACGACAGGTCGGTGACGAAGGCCACGGGGCCCTTGGCTTCGACCTTGGCGATGATAGTTGTGAGTTCGTTGCCGTGCACGGCATCGCTCACGGCGGCCTTAAAGGTCTCCACATTACGAACTGTGATCACTCGCGGAATGCCGGAGGAACGGGCGATGCCCTCCAGATCCGTGCCTGTGCTCGTTGCGGTTGGAAAACCTCCGACCGATAGCAGACTTTCGTTGTCGAACACAATGTGGATCAGTTTCCTGGGTCGATAACGCGCCATTGTGCTAAGACTGCCCAAGTTCATCAATAGGGAACCGTCGCCGTCGAACACGATCACGGTTTGTTCCGGCAGGCAAAGAGCGAGGCCCAGCCCCGTCGAAGACGCCAATCCCATCGCGTGTTGCAGGTAAAAGAAATTCGGACGGTGCCCCAGAGATTGCAATTCCGCCGCGACTGCTCCCATGATCGTGACGACAAGACAGTTTTCCAGTTCCGAATAAACGGACCGAAGGCAATCGAGGCGGAGCATCACTCCTCCCACATCAAGTCGCGCGTCAGAAGAAGGGCGACCGGCTGCAAACTGCTTTCGGCGAGAGTCTGCGCCTGCCGAATCCGTTTTCTGACGGTGTCCAGTGCGTCGAGAAAAAAGTAAGGGATACGCAAGGCTCGCAATAGCGGCTCCGTGCCGTTGCCCCCTTGCGTTTGCCACGGGTCGCGCTCTCCCAAAGAACCGCGGTAGCTGATGAGCATCAGGAGAGGGATCTTGTACAGATGGGCGAAAGAGACGATACCGTTGATGGATGCCAGGAAGCCGTGGTTCTGCATCAGCATGGCCGACTTGACCCCGGCAAAGTGCGCTCCGGCCGAGATGCCGACTCCTTCTTCCTCCTTGGCCAGTCGCACCAAAATCATATCCGAGTCCTCGTCCGCTAACCGAATGAGATGTACCAGCCAGGTTTCCGGCAGGGCCGACACCAGGCGAATGTCGCACTCCTTCAAAGCGTCGTAGATCAGCTTTGAGTTGGTCGCGGATACTGGCATAGGTTTGCGTTCAAGTTGACGAGTTGTTGCAGCGGAGTATAGGTTTGGCGCTGGTCATTTTGCAAGACAGCCGAGCTGACTTTTGAGATGTAGCCAGGAGCACGATTTGGAGGCCGAATCCCAAAGTGTTCTCAACCCCGAAATTCCCCGCGCGTCGAGTGCGACGTTTCCCATTGACACCGTTCGGGCCGCGTTCCCCGCGCTGACTCGACCTCCGGGCGTTATCTTTTTTGACAATGCGGCCGGCGCGCAGGTTCCCCAGATCGTGTTGGACGCGGTGAATCATCATCTCCTCGAGTGCAATGTGCAGCGAGGGGGTCGCTACGCGAAAAGCCGCGAAGTGGACGAGATGATTCTGCGTGCACGGCATAGCGTCGCTGACCTGGTGAACGCGCGCGATCCACGCGAAATCGCATTTGGCATGAACGCCACTTCTTTTATTCGGTTGATGAGTCTCGCGATCGGACAAACGCTCAATCAGCGGAATGAGATTGTCGTAACCGACATGGACCATGAGGCGAACGTCGCCACCTGGCTGGCATTGGAACGGAGCGGAGCGAAGTTCTCGTGGTGGAAGATGAGGGACGACGGAACTCTGCATGTGGACGACCTCGTTCCCCTGGTCTCCTCGAAGACGCGCCTGGTGGCGTGCACGCTGGCTTCGAATGCCATCGGCTCAATTGTGGATGTCGCGGCGGCAGCGAGAGTCGCCCACGCGTGCGGAGCCGAAATCTTTCTTGATTCCGTGCATTACGGCCCTCATGGATTGATCGATGTGCAGGCTTTCGATTGCGATTATCTGGTGTGTTCGGGTTACAAGATCTTCGGTCCACATATGGGGTTTCTCTGGGGACGTCGCGAGCTGCTGGAAAAGCTCCCGACGTTCCGTGAGGACTTCATCCCCGACGAGCCACCGGGGAAAATTGAGGCGGGCACCTTTGTTTATGAAAATGTGGCCGGGATGGAGGCTGCGGTAGGCTACCTGGAAACGCTGGGCCGGAGCAGGGCCGGGAATGATGCAGCGGCGACGTTAGAAGCGAGGCGGTCGGCTCTGCGGCGTGCCTTCGAGGCAATTCGGATCTACGAAGAATCGCTTTCGCTCGAAATGCTTCGGGTGCTCGACGATTGCGGCGCAATTGTTTATGGGGTGACGGAAAAAGAGCGCATCAGTCAACGAGTGCCAACGTTTTTCTTTAATTTGCCGAACGTATCACCCGCACGAGTCAGCGAAGCGCTCGCGAAACAAAATATCAGCGCGCGCGACGGCCACATGTATGCACCGCGCCTGATGAAGCGACTCGGACTCCCCACGGAGAGTGGCGCAGTCCGAGTATCCTTGGTCCACTACAATACGGCCGAAGAAGTGCGCAGATTCGGAAGGGCGCTGGCTGAGATGAGAGTGTCATGCTGACCGACACGCAGATCGGGGACACGCAGATCACTGACACGCAGATCAGCGGTACGAAGATTCAGGAGATTCGTTCTCGCTTCAAAATCTTCAACCACAAAATCTATCTCAACAGCTGCTCCCAAGGGCCGCTATCGGATGCGGTGCAGGCCGGCCTGGAGGATTTTATGGCGAGTTGGCACGAGCAAGGCTCGCCGTGGGAGCTGTGGGTGAATCGATATGAGGCGGCGCGAACCGCCTTTGCACAATTCATCAATGCCAGCCCTGATGAAGTCGCCATAGTGACCAGCGTGTCGGCGGGCATCAACGGCGTCGCCAGCGCGCTGAACTTCCGGGAACGAAAGAAAGTCGTGATGGGCGAGTTCGAGTTTCCGACGATGGGTCATGTCTGGCTGGGGCAACGTACTCGAGGCGCCGACGTGCAATTTGTGAGTGCAGAAGGCAACTGCATTCCGGCCGCCAATTACGAGAAGATGGTGGACCGAAATACGTGCATCGTGCCGATCACCCACGTGTGCTTCAAGAACGGATTTCGTCCTGACGTAAACGCCATCACACAAATCGCCCACCGCGCTGGCGCTCTCGTGATGCTCGATGATTACCAGGATTGCGGGACTCGCCCGGTTGACGTGAAAGCCTTGGATCTGGACTTTTTTGTCACCGGAACCCTGAAGTATCTGCTTGGCGCTCCCGGCCTGGCTTTCCTGTACGTGCGCAAAGAACTCCTCTCGTCGTTGATTCCTACGGTCACCGGATGGTTTGGGCAAGCAAATCCGTTTGCTTACGATCCCAAACTGTTCGACTTATCTCCCACGGCGCGAAGATTCGAGTCAGGTTCGCCATCCGTGCCCAATGTGTATGCGGCACTACCCGGATTCCAACTGCTGCAGGAAATCGGGATGGAGAATGTTGCAGGCCATATTAAAAGACTCGCACAATCGCTGTTGAGCTGCGCCCACGAGCTGGGTATTCACGCCAAAACGCCTGCCGATAGCGCCGGGCCGCTGGTTGTGTTGCAGTGCAAGGATTCGAATTTGCTGGTACAGAAGCTGGCAGAGAGCAACATCGTCGCATCCAATCGGCACGACGGCTTGCGGATATCTTTCCATGTGTACAACACGACAGACGATGTGAAGGCAGTTGTAGAAGTACTCAAGAAGAATATCGATCTTATGGTCCTTGACCCTGCCAACGTTGGCAGATATGACTGACCAACAACGCTCAGTGAAGCAAGCTTTAACGGCCGGGGTCACACTCGCCGGTGAGGCGCTTCCGCCGCCGGAAGCGGAAGGTCTCCACCGCCGCTTGGGCCAAAGGCAGCTCACCATGATGGCCATCGGCGGCGCCATCGGTGTGGGTTTGTTTTTGGGAAGCAGTGTTACGATTCGCCTCGCCGGACCCGCCGTGATTCTTTCCTATCTGCTGGGGGCTGGCATCGCTCTGATCATGTCCTATGCGTTGGCGGAGATGGCGGTCGTGCATCCGGTCGCCGGCGCCTTCGGAGTTTACGCGGAGAAGTACCTCAATCCCTGGGCCGGGTTTTCGGTTCGAGCTACTTACGGAGTCGCACAAATCATCGCCATCGGCGCCGAAGTAACTGCTGCCGGCATCTATATTTCTTTTTGGTTTCCGCACGTTCCGCAATGGATTTGGGTCGTGTCGGTCTCAGCCGCTCTGGTGGCGCTCAATTCCATGCAGGTGAACCGACTGGGTGAGTTTGAGTATTGGTTCGCAGCGATCAAAGTCGCGGCCATCGTCGCCTTCATCATCGTTGGAATATCTTTGATTCTCGGCGTTGGCTCCGGTGGCGCAATTGGGTTGGCCAATTTAACCCAGCACGGAGGATTCCTGCCCGCGGGATGGAAGGGGGTCTGGCTTTCGCTCACCATCACGGTTACCAGTTACATGGGAGTGGAAATTATCGCGGTCACAGCGGGAGAGGCCGAGCATCCGGAAATTACAATTCCGCATGCCATGAGGAGCATCGTATGGCGGCTCATTTTGTTTTACGTGCTGGCGATTGCGATTATGGTGACCATGGTTCCATGGAACCAGCCCGGCACTTCGTCCACGCTTTCTGGCAGCCCGTTTGTCACCGCGTTCGCTGCGGCGCATGTCCCGTTTGCGGCTGCGATCATGAACTTCGTTGTGCTCACGGCTGCACTATCGAGCGTGAATACTAATCTTTACCTTTCAACTCGAATGCTTTTTTCTCTGGGGCGTGGAGGCTATGCCCCGGAATGGATGGGCAAGGTGAGCCGCAACGGCGTTCCGCATCGCGCGCTGCTGGCTTCGACCGCAGGGATTGTCGCCGCGATTCTGCTGGCCATTTTTGCGCCCAGAAATGCTTTCCTCACGCTCTATGGCACTGCCGTAGCCGGAATGCTTTTTGTGTGGCTCGTGATTCTCAACACGCATCTGCGCTTTCGCAAAGCCATCACGCGCGAGCGGCTAGCGAGTTTGCCCATGCGCCTGTGGGCTCACCCCTTGTTCACCGTTGTCGGTATTCTTTTACTTCTTGCGATCTCAGTCACAACCTTCTTCGTGGACGGATTGCAATGGTCGGTCCCAGCGTTTTCTGTTTTCCTGGGCCTTATCTCTCTCTTGTACCTTCGTAGCAGGCGGCGCATGAATAGTTAGGACCACGTCACCTTGTGATTTATAAAGGCACTCAGCACGAAAACCGCGCAATGGTCGAAGCCAGCGAAGAAACTTACGCGTCACTACGCCGGCGATTCAAAGGTGATTTGCTGCGTCCCGGCGATAGCGGCTACGAAGACGCGCGTGCGATTTGGAATGGAATGGTAGCTCGCACGCCGGGCCTTATCGCGCGCTGTGCGGATGTGAGTGATGTCCAGCGCGCGGTTCGAGCCGCCTCCGAGACCGGGATTGTTACTGCGATCCGCTGTGGAGGGCATAGCCTCGCAGGTTTTAGCACGTGCGATGGCGGCTTGGTGATTGACCTATCGAGAATGCGCGAGGTCACGGTTGATGCGGAGGCGCGCCGGGCAAGGATCGCTGGAGGTTGCCTGTTGGGATCGATTGATAACGCAACCCTGAAAGCAGGGCTCGTGTTTCCCTCCGGCGTCGTCTCGCACACCGGAGCTTCCGGACTGATCCTGGGTGGCGGCACCGGATGGCTCACCCGACGATTTGGATTGTCATGCGATAACGTCGAAGGGTTCACTCTCGTCACTGCAGATAGTTCCCTTGTGCGCGCCAACTCAAAGGAGAATCGGGATTTATTCTGGGCCTTGCGCGGAGGCGGCGGCAACTTTGGAGTAGTCACAGAACTCGAAGTGAAGCTGCATCCTTTGACGTCTGTAGTCCTCGCTGAAGGATTAACTCCAGAGGCCGAAATTCGCCGACTCCTTGAATGCTGGCGAGACTTCATGGCCGAGGCGCCGATCGACTTGAAGTGGAATATTGATCTTCGTCTTGCTCTACATACAAATAAGGTACCCATCGAACTCCGTGGGCGACCCGTGGCCAGCAGTTCCTTGATTTGGACGGGAGATCCCGAGGCCGGGCGTCCTTATCTTGAACACGCGCTTTCCATGTGCAGCCCGGATTCTCTGAGCCGCAGGACCGTGTCGTTTATCACCCTGCAAACCATGGCGGATTCCGATTTCCCACACGGCCGGCGCTACTACACAAAGTCGGGTTATTTCGGTTATCTCGACGATGGCAGTATTGATCGCCTGCTCGACGCACTGGCCACGATCCCATCTTCGGAGACCCAGATTGAACTGGCCTACCTTGGTGGCGCCGCGGCGCGGATCGACGCCGACGAGACCGCATTCGGAGATCGCAGCGCTCCTTTCGTTATGAATTTGCTGGCGAACTGGTTGGACGCGTCCGCGGATGCCGGCAACATTTCGTGGATTCGCGGGCTGTTCGGCAAACTTCGGCCAGCAATGAAGCGAGGAGTCTACGTAAACTTCATGAGCGGTGATGAACAGGATCGCGTGCCTGAGGCTTATCACGGACACTGGGAACGCATCGTAGGAGTCAAGACGCACTACGATCCAAATAACTTCTTCCGGCTGAATCAGAACATTCCTCCGCGGAAACTCACAGCGAAAAGTTCCTAGCTGAGCCTCAGCCAGCAAACAACCAGCTCACAAATCCGAGGGCAAGAGCGAAGCTGGTTATGATACAAAGATGGGTCTATCTCGTTTCTTGAGGAGCATCTGCATGCAACCGCACCGCGTTCGATCGTTGGTATTGCTCGCCTCAGTCCTTGCGCTGGCCGCGTCCGCCGCGCTCGCCGAAGAAGCAATTTCGGTCACCGTGGACGCGACTAAAACTCAGCAGAAGCTGCTGCACACCCATTTGGTGATGCCCGTCAAGTCTGGGCCTTTAACGCTCTACTACCCGAAATGGATTCCCGGTGAGCACGGGCCCGACGGGCCCATCGCAAATCTCACGGGACTCAAGTTCGAGGCGGATGGGCAGACCATTCCGTGGCAGCGTGATTTGCTGGATGTTTTCACCTTCCACCTGGAAATCCCCCACGGCGTCAGCCATCTTAATGTCAACTTTGACCTTATCGAGCCCGACGGCGGCTCAGCCACTGACAAATTGATGGTCCTCGAATGGAATGAAGTCGTACTGTATCCGGCCGACATCCCCGCCGAGAAGCTTACGTATGAAGCCAAACTTCTAATGCCGGACGGGTGGAAATTCGGCACGCCGCTTCCTGTAGCAAATGCAACCGGGAACCAAGTTTCATTCAAGCCGATTTCCCTGGACTTGCTCGTGGACTCGCCCGTAATTTGCGGAGAGTTCTATCGGACCATCGACCTCACCCCGCCGGGCGAACCCATCCATCATGAAATCGACATCGCTGCCGACAGCGCAGATGCTTTAAACATGAGCCCCGAAAACCAGAAGGAGATGATCAATCTGGTGGCCGAATCGGGCAAACTCTTCGGCGCTCGCCACTATCGCGACTATCATTTCCTGCTCGCGCTCAGCGATCATGTGGCGCATTTCGGTCTCGAACACCACGAGTCGAACAACAGCCGCTTGCCCGAGCGAGCTCTCATTTCGCCCGGTTCCGGCATGTCGCTGGGCGGACTGCTGGCGCACGAATTTGTCCACTCCTGGAACGGAAAGTTTCGCCGCCCCGCCGATCTGACGGTCCCTTACTATGAACAGCCCATGAAGACGGACCTGCTATGGGGCTATGAGGGGCTTACGGACTACCTTGGGCCCATGTTGGCGGCGCGCAGCGGCTTGTGGACGCCAGATCAATACCACGAATACCTGGCCAGCATCGCGGCCATGCTGGGCCCGGGACGTCCCGGCCGAACCTGGCGACCGTTGCTTGACACAGCGGTTGGAGAACCCGGACTTGGCTTCGCCAGAGGCGGCTGGCTGAACTGGCGCCGCGGTACCGACTACTACGACGAGGGCGATCTGCTCTGGCTTGAAGTAGCCACCATCATTCATCGTGAGTCCGGCGGCAAGAAATCGATTGATGATTTTTGCCAGGCATTCCACGGCGGGCCCAATCATGGCCCGGAGGTAAAGACTTATACCTATGACGAATTGGTGAAGGCACTCAATGCAGTCGCGCCTTTTGATTGGGCGGGATTTTTTCACACCAGGTTGACTTCGACTTCTGCGGAAGCGCCCGTGGGGGGGATTGAAAACGGCGGCTGGAAAGTCACGTTTAGCGACAAGCCTGCGAAGTTGGAAGGCCGCCGCGGCAATCCCGGCGACGTCTATTCCATCGGTCTCCAGGTGGGCAACGATGGAGTCGTTACCGACGCCATCGTCGGGAGTCCTGCGTTTGAGGCCGGCGTCTCCTCGCAGATGAAAATAATTGGCGTCAATGGCCGCGTCTACACTCAGGAATTGCTCTCGGACGCGATCAAGTCTGCGAAGGACGCTTCACAACCAATCACACTCCTCGTCGTCGTGGACGATTATTTTCGAACATGCACGATCACTTACCATGACGGCGCACGTTACCCGCACCTGGTGCGTGATGGTGAGCGCCCGGACTATCTCGACGAGTTAATCAAGCCCCAGGCCGCGAGCCATTAGAACTCGCCAGCCCGGGCTCTGATGACGTTCCAATTGTGGCGCGAGCGGAGATTGAATCTCGTAAGGACCGGGTTTTGTGCCAGAGGTTAGAGCCATCCGTGCGCGCAGCGGCTCGCGCGGCAGGGTCGGCCGCTGCCGACGAACACGTTCTCCGGCGGCCTCACTTCGCGGGCGTGATTGTGATATTCCGAAAAGCGACGTGCCCGGCTTCGGTTCCTTGCAGATAGACCGGTCCCGGGAGTCCTTCGCGACTATCCAGAGCCCCGCCCGTGATGCCCGGAATTTCCTGTCGGTCAATAATGGTTTGCCCATTTTGCAGAACCGTGACCACTCGTCCTACGAGCGTGATGTCGTAGGTCTGCCATTCTCCCGGCCTGCTCGGCTGTTCCGGCGTGGGAGCCAGAAAGCCATACACGCCTCCGGTGCGCATCGTCGGCCCTTCTGGTTCCGGATCGTCTTCGATCTGGAGTTCGTAGCGGCCGCGCAGGTAGACGCCGCTATTCGATCCCGGCGCGCAATTGAATTCGACGTGCAACTTGAAATCTTCAAACTTGGCTTCAGTGATCAGTTCAGCGCCGTGTCCAGGGCTCACCAGCGTTCCGTTCTCCACCGTCCACTTCGCCGTTGCCCCCGGATCGCTCGTCGTCCACCCGCTCAGATCCTTCCCGTTGAACAGCTGCATCGACTTCCCCCACTTCGGATCGCTTTTTCTCTTCAACGACGGCGCTCTCACGCCGGTCCATTGCCACGCAGCTCCATCGGGCCCAGTCGTGGTCCCTACCAGCGTCTTGCCCACCAGTTTGCCCTCAAAGACCATGTCGTCTTTCCTGTCTTCCTCTTCCTTGGGAGAAACGAACGTGAGCGTGCCATTCGCGAGCTCACATTTCGGAAGCGGCCGCGCGTGTCCCCAACGGCTCACCATCCGAGCTTTGAGCTGTCCATTTTCCTGGGTTAGCTCCAGCCACGAGGGATATTCGCGCAGCGGAGTCTTCAGGGTCAAATCCCAACGCCCCAGAAAAGGCTCAACCGACACAGATGCGTCCGCAGAATTTTTCGGTTCGGAATACGCCCCTATCGAAAACAACAGCATCAACGTCATGAACGCGAGTACTCCTGCCCGCATCCTTAACTCCGACGTTCTCCCCGCCCATCCTTTTAGATTTGTCATGAATTGCTCCTCAGCAAGGGATTGTAACTGCGATGTCGTCGTCCGACGCCACAAAGATTCGTCCTCGTCTACCTTGCAAGCATTGCAGAAAGTCCGCTACCGCATCTCTGGCTGTTAAGCTGTATCGCTATGCAGCCAAATCCGCGCAGGCATCTGCCGAATTCCAGCTGGAAAACTGCCACGCGTATCCTCAAAGCCGATTCGAAAAGGGTGGCCAGCGGAATCGTTCTCGCCCAGTTGACTTTTTGCCTGCTGTGGAGCGTGCCCAGCTTGCGCGCCCAAACTCCGCCACCTGCACCCCATCCGGCCGCCCAACCCCGGCAGGCCGCTCCCGGCAAAGAGTTCGCGAACAGTGTGAAGCCGACCGGATCAGCGGGCAAGATTGGGGCGATCCAGTTCAAGAACACCATCGAACAATCGAAGATCAAGTTCAAGCTCAAGAACAGTGTCAGCCCCAAGCGCTACACGTTTGAAACCATGACCGGCGGAGTGGCTCTCTTCGATTACAACAACGACGGATTGCTGGACGTCTTCTTTACCAACGGCGCAGCCATCCCGTCGCTCGAGAAAAGCGATCCCAGTTACGCAAACCGCCTCTTCCGCAACAACGGAGATGGCACCTTCACCGATGTAACGGAGAAGACCGGCCTGCAGGGCATTGGCTATTCAATGGGAGTAGCCGCGGGCGACTACGACAATGATGGCTTCGTCGATCTCTATGTTACCGGCGTCAATCGTAATCAGCTTTTTCATAACAATGGGGATGGCACATTCACCGACGTAACTGAGAAGGCGGGAGTCGGCGGGATTGTCCCCAGGCTGGGCAAGGCATGGTCGGTCGCTGCGGGATGGTTCGACTATAACAATGATGGGCTGCTCGACCTTTTCGTTGTGAACTATCTTAACTACGACATCAAGACTGCAACTCCGTGCGTGCAGCAGGGGCATCCGGCCTACTGCTCTCCGGTCGATTTCTTGGGAACGCCGAACATTCTTTATCGCAACAATGGCGACGGCACTTTCACTGACGTGTCCGAACCGTCCGGCATTTCCAAATACGTTGGCAAAGGCATGGGCTTAGCATTCGCCGACTATGACAACGATGGATTTACCGATATCTTCGTTTCCAACGATACGTTCGAGAATTATCTTCTGCACAACAACGGAGATGGGACTTTTACCAATGTCGCGTTGGCGGCCGGAGTTGCCTACAACGCGTTCGGCAACGCCATCGCCGGCATGGGCGTGGACTTTCGCGACATCGACAACGACGGACGGCCTGACATTTTTGAAACTGCGATGTTCAGAGAAGGCTTTCCTCTGTATAAGAATTTAGGGAATGGCCAGTTTCAGGACGTTAGCAGCGCGGCAGGGCTGAGCGCGATGACCGGCCGCTCAACGGCGTGGGGAGTGGGAATTTTCGATTTCGACAATGACGGGAACAAAGACCTGTTCACTGCCAACGCCGACATTCTGGACAACGCCATGGAACTGGCGCACCGGCCCTATGTGCTCCCCAATCAAGTGTTTCGCAACAAGAGCGGCATGACCTTCGAGGATGTGAGCGCAACCGCCGGAACGTCATTCGCAGTTCCGGCTGCGCATCGCGGCGCGGCCTTCGGCGACCTTAACAACGACGGCAAGATCGACGTGGTCGTGACGGTTCTGAACGGCCCGCCGGAGATATGGATGAACCGTTCCGGCTCGCCGAACACCAGCAACCACAACCACTGGATCATTCTGAAACTGGTCGGCGTCAAATCCAACCGCGACGGTCTGGGCACAAAAGTGAAAGTAACAACCACGCTGGGCACGCAGTATAACCAGGCCACAACCGCGGTGAGCTACAACTCGTCGAGCGATAAGCGCGTCCACTTCGGGCTGGGCTCGGCCGGGGTGATTGACAGCATTGAACTCACCTGGCCAAGCGGTGTCAAACAGGTCTTGAAAAACGTGAAAGCCGATCAGATTTTGACCGTGACGGAGAGCGCGTCACCGTGAGCCGTCGGTTTTAGTTTTGCGCAGGACTGCCCGACAGACGCTGTGCTAGTTTCGTTTGCCCATTGTGGAGAAGGAGATCGATCAGTTCTTTCATGACCTCGGGCTTGTTTCTGCCGTACGCCGCCAGCGTTTCGGCAGCCAAGTCGGCATCAGCCACTTTTCCGGTACGGAAATAAGAATCGCAAAGCATGTAAAGCAGTTCTGGAGTCGTGGTTCTGGACTTCGCCAACTGCTCCGCGGCATCGGACCAGAGCCCCTGGTGATAACGGACCTCGCCCATCTCGGCGATCGCCAGCTGATAGTTCGGATCGTTTGCGAGCTCCGCCTTAAACTCATTCTCGGCGCGACTCAGGTCGCCCAGTTTCAACGCCAGTATTCCCTCATAAGTATGAGCGCCTCGAACCGTTGGCTGAATGTCCAGCGCATGATGAAGACTTCGCAGGCCATCTTCTGTGTCTCCCATAAAGAGATATAGTTTCCCGACAAACACATACGCATCCGCCGGAGTGGCGGCCGTTCCCTTGAAGTGGTCGCGGTAGCGCTGCAACGCATCCTTTTCGCGATGCTCTGTCAACAATTGACGGGCCTGCGCTTTGATGGGACTTTCGCGTTCTTCGCTCTCCACCGAGCGGACGAACGTCATCTGTTCCATCATCAGCTGATGCAGCGCTGCCTCGTGCTGCGCGTCCTCGGTCTTGCCCATCGCAGCAAATGCCCGTGAGAGATAGAAATGCGCCAACAGCCGTGTGGGATCGAGCTTCAACGCCGATTGCAGTTTATCGACTGCGGCCGGATAGTTCTTCAGTTCCAGTTCACATCGGCCAAGGCCCAACAACGAATCCACATCGTCGGGCTTGAACGCAAGGATTTGTTCGAATGCGTGCTTGGCCTCTTGCCATTTGGCGAGCTTCACATCTGCGGTGGCCAGCAGTTGCCAAGCTGTTACGTCGTCGGGCCGGGATTCAACCGCTCGCGCAGCATACTGCGCCGCGCCGGCAAGATCCACCAATTTGTAGTCCGTTGCAGCAATGTCGTAGTCAATGCGCGGCAGCGTCGCATCGGATCGTTGCGCCTTGATCAGCCACTTCAGCGCCTCCTCACAATTCCCCGTGCCGCACAGCAGTTCTCCGTATTTCTGCCACACCGATAGGTTGTCGGGCTCGGCCTTCAAACTCAGCCGGATAGCCCGCAGCGCCAGGTCGTCCTGCCCATTCAGGTGATAAGCCTGAGCCAGATAATACTGTGCGTCTCCGTCGCCAGGAAGAATCCGGACACAATGTTCGAGCAACCGCATGGCTTCTTCTTTTTGGCCCGCGGTCAGCTTGGCGATCCCGACTTTCAACAGGAGATCTGCATCGTTGGGCGCGAGTTTCAGAGCCGCTTCATACGCGCCCGTTGCCTCGGAGGTGCGGCCTGCTTCCTCCAGCAACATTCCTTTCAGTTTCAGTGCTGGAGCAAAATCTGGATGCTGCTCAAGCAAGCGGAGCACAAGATTCATTGCTGCCGACCGGTCGCCCCGCTCAGCCAGGCTGAGTGCCTGATGAAACTGCTGCGTGAATGGAGACTCGACAGGTCGACCTGTGTTCTGCGCGCGAACGGGGACCACTCCAGCGGCAAACAGCGCCGCCGCAAGAAGGAGCGTACGGAGACGATTTGGGGTTGCTTCGATTGCCATACCCCTGAGGGGTGCACTCGCGCGCATTCAAGGCCGGACGGTTGGATTCCAACCCTACCTTGCTCATCTTCTATTTCTATTGGTCATCTACTGATCATCCTGCTCGTCCGCGCGAATTTCCGCGGGCTGAACCTGCAATTCCTTATACAGAGCACGCAGCTTTTCTTTCATGTCCTTAAATTTCTGGTAGAGCTCCAGTTCGCGCTTCGCATCGTCTACGCGCCCCGTCTTCCGGTAGAGCGTTGCCAGGCGGTAATGCGCGGTAGCATTGGTAGGTTCCAGTTTGACGGTATCTTCGAGCAGCGGCAGCGCCCTGTCCGATTGATTCATGTCAATCAAGGTCTTGGCCAATCCCAGCTTCGCATCCGCATCGGCGGGTTGCAGTTCGACGGCTTTTGTGTATTCCTCGTACGACTGGTCGATGTTTCCTTTTCGCCCGTCAATCTCGGCGAGCCTGAGGAACGCCTTCTCATTCTGCGGATTTTCCAACAGCGCCGCGTGGTATTCCTTTTCGGCCTCTTTCTTCACGGCCTCGTCCGTCGAAGTATGCAGCAGCTCCGCCAACTCGAAATGAATTCCCGGAAGATGTGGATCGATGGCAATCGCTTTCCGATACTGCGCGATAGCGCCATTCGTATTTCCCTGCCTGGCGTCTTCGTGAGCCAACAACTGGTGCATTTGCGCCGAATCCGGCGCAGCCAGCGACAGCGCGAGCATCGACTCGCCCGCCAGATCGGAATAGGTGCGGTAAGCGGCGTAGAGCACCTCCGCATTACTGGGCTCAGCTTTGCGCAACTGCACGATCACGGTTGCGGCCGCCTCCAGGTCGCCGCCTTCGGTATCGAGCCCGACCAGTTCCAGACCAAGCTGCAGCTGAAAACGCGGGTCCTGGGACGAAGAGACGACGAGCGCAGCGAATGCACTTTCCATGTCCTTGCGCGCGTCGGCAAAGTCCAGCGTGCGGCTCTCGGCCATTCCCAGCAGCCCTTGAATCTTCGCCAGACCGGGCTGCTGCTCTTCTCTGGGCCCAGCAAGTTTGCGCGCAGCCAGCGCGGCACGAAAGTGCGGAATGGAGTTGGCTGGCTTTCCCCGGAAAAACAGCAGGACGCCCAGGTTGGCCTGCGCATCCACACTTGCAGGATCGATGGCCACGGCGGCCTCGAACTCCGGAATCGCCAGCGCGGGCTCCTTTTCATCGAGATAGCCGCGCGCTTTTTGCATATGCGCCGCAAACTCCTGCTGCTTGTCGTCCTGTTTAGGCCCAGTCGCCTGCGATAAACACAACCCAACCCTCAGCAACATTACGAACCCGGCACAGGCAATTCCACGCTTCGCAATCATTCGGAACCATCCAGACTGAACCATCCAGATTCTACAGCGCCGTAAATCATAGAGCAGGAAGCAAAAAAGAAGAGACGGCGAAAATTGCCGTCTCTTCAAGGTAGATCGCAACACGACCAAGGTTAGAATGTAAGGCGAAGCCCAAGCTGCACGTTGCGACCGCTCACGGTTGTTGTTGTAATCGCGACAGTGCCGGTCGTATAAGGCGTGCCGGGACCGTTAGAACCGCCGAGGCTGGCATCGCTCGGCACACCGTAGCTGGCATGGTTAAATGCATTTTGGGCATCGGCGCGAAACTGCATGTCGACTCCCTCCCACGGTAAATGAAACGTCTTGCTGCCCGAGAGGTTAAACACGTTCAGTCCCGGGCCATAAAGGCTGTTTCTTCTCACATCTCCAAAGGTTCCATCTTCCGGCTGAGAGAATGCTGTTGGAAGAAACCAGTTGGAGATGCTGCGGTCGATGGGCTTGTAGCCTGCCCCAGGGGTCCAGTTGGGAAACGACGAACCCGCCTGCGCGTAAGTATTCTGAGTTCCATCCACGCTAAACGGATTCCCGGTAGACAGAACCATCGTGCCGGAAATCTGCCAGCCGCCAATCACTGCATCCAGGGCCTTGCTGCTGTTCAGGAACTTCTGGCCCATGCCGACAGGAAGCACGTAGACCGCGTAACCCTTGAAGGCGTGGCGGACATCGAAGTTCGAGTTGCTGTAGTTCGCCGCGGGGTTGTTGGCGATCTGATAGTCCTGCGGTCCGCCGCGGCTCCCCCATCCCGAAGAATCCTGGTCGTCCAGCATATGCGACCACACATAGTTGAAGCTGAGGCTCACGCCGTTGGTCATGCGCTTGGTGATAGACGTCTGCAGCGAGTTGTAGTTGGAGATTGCGTTATTCGTGCTGCCAGGGAGGCCCTGGAAGTTCGGATAGGGGCGACCTGTCGGCACATCGCTGGGCGAAAGCTTGGCCTGCGGCACCTGATTGAGATCGGTAGGGAAGTTCAGGCTCGATCCGTGGCTGGCCACGTAGGCCACTTCGACCACAACGTTCGTGTTGAGCGAGCGCTGCGCGGAGAAGTTCCATTGCAGGATTCTTGGAACCGGGGTGTGGTACTGGACGTAGCCTGCGCCCTGGCCGTTGTAGGCGGTAGGAGAGGTAGATGCCTGCGTATAGGGCAGGGCGTTGGAGGTTCCAAAGACGGTTCCCGTCCCGTCGAGCTTTGTGATCGGAGTAATGCCGTTCGTCTGGTCGGAATCACTGCCGGAGGAACTGATGGCTGCGCCCATTCCGTAGCTGGTGTTGTTTCCGCCGTAAGTGTCCAGGCTCCAGGTATAGGAGTAGAGCCCAAACCCGCCACGAAACACGGTCTTGGGATCGCGCGCCCAGGAGAAGCCTACGCGCGGTTGCCACGTGTTGAAGGTATTAGCCTGCAGCGAGGTGCGGCCGTTGGCGTGAGTGCTGGCGAACCAGTAAGCGCCCGGGGTATTGGTGGCCGGGTTGTTCACGGTGGGGTCGAAGCTGGACTCATTGTTGTGGATTTCATTCCAACCGTGGTTGATCTGGTAGCGGAGACCGAGGTTCAGGGTAAGGTTTGGGCGCATCTTCCAATCGTCTTGAACGAACACCTGCGGGGTCTTCATGCGCGCCCCAAACTCGGGTGAAACGCCTGCGCCCCAGGTGTTGGCATAGCCAAGCAGGAAGTCTGCGTATTCCATGCCCGTTCCGGGAACTGGGCCAGCAACGCCTGCGGAGTTCAGTGCCCATTGTTGGGTGTACTGGCCGGAAAACTGGAAGGTACCGGCATTGACGTTGCCCCACGCCGTGGAGTTGTTCTGATACGTCAATAGTTCTCCGCCGAAGTGAAGGATGTGTTTGCCGCGGATCATGGTTACCACGTCAGAGGGATCCCAGGTGAACTCCTTGTACACCGAGTTGGAGCTGGGGTCGATCCATGCATAGGGATACGATCCGGTAAAGTTGATCGCCGGAAAGTCATCCGCCTTGGCAAACTGCCAGCCCAGTTGGGCCGCGTAGCCATGGTTCAGAGCACGGTCGGCAAAAAAGTTCAACTGATCGGTGAAACCCATTCTGGCTTCGTTGATGGTACGCGAGCTGATGTTCCACACGTCGGTGATCTGGGCGTTGTTGTTGTCCACGTCGCCGGACTGGCAACCGACAGGGCAGACGCTTACATTGCTCGGGTAGATCTGTGGAGTATCGCTCTGTGTATCGGACATGGTTATGCGGTTGTTCCGCGTGACGTCATAGTCCAATCGACCAAAGAACTTTCGATACGGCGCGGATTGCTGCTGGCTATCGTAGAAGTTATTTTGGACTTCCCCCTCCGAGCCAATCGTCCCGGCAACAAATGCGCCTCCGGTAACGTGGCTGCTCGGCGTCGGGTAAAACAGCTGGAACTTTGACGCTACCGCGTCGAACATGGCGCTGGGGATGGCGTTTCCGTTCCCAAACTCGCTCGCAAAGCTCTTCCGGAAGGGGTAAGGGTTGCCCTTCAAATCAGTCATCATGACCTGCGTGGTCGGATCGTAGATGTTCTGCATGCCGGTGAAGTCTCCGGCCATTACGGCGGTCGTCGGAACGCTGTTCGTAGCGGTGCTGTTGCCGTGGTCGACGATCTGGTCATAGTCGAAGTAGAAGAACATCTTCTTCTTCAAAATCGGCCCGCCGACGGAAAAGCCGAAGTTGTTGTAGCGAAGGAAGGCTATCGGTCCGGTGGTAAATTGCGAGTGGGCGGTCAAATCGTCGTTCTGGAAGTAGTCGTAGGCCGATCCGTGGAAACGATTCGTCCCGCCTTTTGAGATCTGGTTGAAGATGACTCCCCCGACGCCATATTGGGCGGAAAAATTGTTGGTGTTGATCTGGAGTTCGGAGACGGTCTCAAAGACTGCGGGATTAGCGTTCTGGCTATGCGAGAGCGTGGTGGACGCTCCATCCGCCAGGATGTTGCTGTAAGGCAGGTTGCCATTGATCGCCACTTCCTGGCCAGGATTGGACGAGCCCTGGGATCCGCCGACTGTGCCAGTCGCGCCAGGGAGCAGGATCATGAAGTTCTCCCAATCCTGCGTAACCTGAGGCAACTGCGCCATCGTCTTGGACTCAAGAGTAGTGCTCTGTTCGCTCGTCTCTGTCTGCAATAAGGGCACGTCCGCAGTGACCTCCACCGACTGCGTGGCAGCGCCCACCCTCAACTGGGCGTTGACCGTCGTGAAGCCAACCTGCAGGCTGATGGGACCGCGCACCAGCCGCTCAAAGCCTTCCTTGCTGAACGTGAGCCGGTAGCTTCCGGTCACGATCGACGACGTGTCGTAAAGGCCGTCCTGATTAGTGGGATAATCCTTCGTTACGCCCGTGTCGACATTCAAGACTGTGACCGTCACTCCGGGAATCAACGC
Organism: Candidatus Sulfotelmatobacter sp.; assembly: GCA_049675725.1. Taxonomy (GTDB): domain Bacteria; phylum Acidobacteriota; class Terriglobia; order Terriglobales; family Acidobacteriaceae; genus Sulfotelmatobacter. The sequence continues at coordinate 91,586 of JBAUAN010000059.1, forward strand.
TCCCGTTGGATCGCTTACGGTTCCGCGAATATCGCCCGAATTTGTGCTCTGCGCAAAACCTGCCCCGCTTCCGAAAACCAGAAGAAACACTGAGACCCACAGCATCTTCGTCATGGAAGTGCCTCCAGAACTGCTTACCCGGTTAGCCGTTCCCAATTTTTGTCCAGGCGGAGACCACGCCTGGATGTGACGTTTCCTGCAGTTGCAAAACGATTCATTACCGCGCATCTGTGTCTCAGACACGACGGCCTAATGGAAACGTACTAATAGAGAATAATTAGGGAGGGGTGTCAATAATACTTTCGTACAGCTGCGGGTCCGCGCCTTGATTCTTCTGACCTGATCTAATGACCCGATCTTATGCAGATCAGTCCAGCGAGATGATCCCTCGTTGCAGCGCAACGGTCGCTGCCTGCGTCCGGTCCTTCACGTCGAGCTTTTCCATCATGTGACTCACGTGCAGCTTCACCGTGACTTCGGCGATGTTGAGTACACCTGCGATCTCTTTGTTGCCCAATCCCTTGGCCACCATCCGCAGTACTTCCAGTTCGCGGCTGGTCAACGAGCGGTGGGAGAGTCGGTCGGCCAGAAGCGACGCAACGACTGGATCTAGGTAGCGCCTGCCTTCGTGAACCTCACGGATCGCACGCAGGAGTTCTTCGCGGATGATGCTCTTCACAATGTATCCCCGGGCGCCGGCCTGCATGGCGCGGTAAATCTCTTCTTCGCCCGAGTGCGTGGAGAGCATGAGGATGCATGCGTCCGGAAACTCGTGAACGATGGCGAGGGTGCATTCAATGCCGCTCATGCCGGGCAGCCGGAGATCCATCATCACCAGGTTGGGACGATGTTTGCGGTACGCTTCCAGCGCGGTCTTGCCGTTGCCCGCTTCGGCGACAACCTCCATGTCCGGTTCCACGTTCAAAGACGCAGAGAGACCCATGCGGACCATAAAGTGGTCGTCAACCACCAGAATGCGTATTGGTTTTGAGCTCTTCATCAATCGCTTCTACCGAATGGACGGGAACCTCCACGGCGATGCGCGCTCCTCCTCCGGGCTCACTCTCAACTCGTAAATGGCTGCCCATCGATTGCGCGCGCTCCCGCATATCGAGAAGTCCGAAATGTCCCGTGGGAGATGCCTGCGCGGCAACAAAACCCTGACCGTCATCGCTCACGGTCAGGCAAACGGACGCTGCAGCATACCTCAACTCGATGGACACATGCTGCGCGCGCCCGTGCTTTACCGCGTTGGAGACGGCTTCCTGGCCAATGCGGAGCAGGTTCATCTCCACCGGTCCCGGCAGCCGCACCGGGCTGCCCAGAATCTTGAAATCGACTTTCGTTTGCTCGCGCGGGACGAGGGGCTCGACAATCTGCGCCAAAGCAGAGACGAGATCTCCGTTTTCCAGCAGTTGGCAGCGCAAATCCCAAACCGACCGGCGCGCTTCCACCATGCTGTGGCGGCTCATATCGCGCGCGGTTTCGAGAGCGTGCTGGGCTACGCCCGGCGCCTGCTGAAAACAATCGACCGCTAGGTCCAGTTGCATGGTGATGCCGGCCAGTTCCTGTTCCAGCGTGTCGTGGAGCTCGCGGGCAATCCGGTTGCGTTCTTCGAGCACCGCGCTGCTTCTCAACTTCTGCCGAATAATCGCCATCTGCTCCTGCAGCCGCCGGCCCAGCACCACCACCCACACCATCACCGCCAGAAGAACTCCTCCGGTAACGCCCAGCAGCCAGAGAGTGTGCCGCAAATTCCACCACGATGGAGTGGTAAGCACCACAACATCCTCGGGCAAGCGCAGCAGCATGCGGAACGACTGCGGCGTCTGCCACAAGCCCCCGCTACGCACCAAACAAATGCCGGTGACTTGCACTTCACTGTTCAGCGGGATGGACAGCAAGCGCTCCGCGGAGGCGCTCGCCGGCAGTGTGGCATCGAAAAACACGTCGCCATCCTGCAGCATCAGCCGCAGACCATCCGGCTGCGCCTGGCGGTTCAGCAACTTCGCCGCCGTGGTCACGACCGCGCCGTCGAATTGCTCCCATGGGACACCGAGGTTCAGCTTCACCGGGTCCGGCGCTTTCTCGTGGCCTAAACGATGAAACAGAGCATCCTCTAAAATCGGCGCGGAATCTCCCATCGCAGGAAACCCCAACACGTCAACGAGATCTCCGATCTCAATCGGTGTGGCCTGCTGCGTAAGCACGCGCAATCCCTTGCCTTGACTCTGAAGAAACAGCGCGTTGCCTGGTTGCTGGTAGCCGACGATGCCGCGCACGCGCACCCGGTGCCGCGTTCCCTCCGCCGGCGAAAACCGCAATAACGCCGACAGTGGAACTTCTGTGGCAGGAGCTTCCACTTTAATGAAACTCAGTCGAGGAACGTAGAACAGGATGCCCGTAAGTTGCCGATTAGCGTTGTAAAGACTGCCGCAAACGCCTTCGATCAGAACTTCGCTGTCGACCCACGAAGATAAATCCTGATCGTGGGGAATCGGCACTCGCACGTTGAACTCTCCTCCTTCGGATGCAACGCGCATTGCCAGCGTCGATTCCTTCCAGGAGCTGCGGTCAACTGCCGCCGACCGCACAATGCCCCGCACTTGCGCCCACTGGCTATCGTGTTGCCCGTCAGCGAGTTCGGAGAAAGGAAAAAGCTGTGGCTTGGGCAGCACTCCCGAGCCCAGCACCCGCATCTTGGTCTCGCGAATTACAGGAGCGAACTTGCCGGGCCCAGTCACTCCTTCAACTTCGACGAACTGGCTAAGCAGATGCGGAAACCTCGGTGAGACGCTTCCCTCCACATAAATGCCGGCCGTTGCATCCTGGACAAAAAAGTCTGGTGCCGGAGCATCCATCGTGATCACGCCCCGTACCAGCACGGGATAGCCCAGAGATGCCTGCTCAGGACTTAACCGCCGGATTTGATCGGCATGCGTGAGAGTAGGGAGTAGTTTCGCAGCGGGCAGAACCTGCGCCCCAACTCTGACGCTGAAAGCTCCCGCAACTAAAACCAACACGGCAACCTGCCTCAACATTCCTACCAATGCCACGCCAACGCTCCGTGCTCGCATAGTTCCCTTGCGCATAGCTACGAATTGCAAAGTTACGTTGAGGGCTGCCTTCACAAGCGTCCACCAGTCCGTGCTCGCATTAGCGTAGTCCAAACCAGCGGCGGGGGAAAGTTCAGGCTCGCGGGGCAGTTCCGACGAGTTCTACTCTTGCTTGCGCGCAAGACCACAATGCGATTTGACACGCATGAGATTCTTGTCGGCAACATTCACTTACAGAAAGTGACCGGCAGCGAGAATCCAGAATGTCGGACACGGACTTATGATTTCTGCCGCTAATCTAATTGGTGTTCGATTTAACATTCGAACGGACATTCGACCTCAGCGCAAGATCGGCAGATTTTTCCAGCTTTCGTTTCTATGCACAACCTGCCTCTTCCTGGCTAGCTGCCCCCGTTCAACCGGGACTGCGCAGACCACGCTCGGGCCCAGGGTGCAGATCGTCGAAACTACCGGCGACCGGACGATGCTGCTGCAAACCCAGCCCAGCGTCTCCTTTGCAACAGCTGCAACGGCCGAAAATTCCAGCAGTCTCGTCATCACCGTCGACAACACAATGCAGTATCAGCAGATGGATGGATTTGGCGGTTCCCTCACCGATTCTTCCGCATGGTTGATTTGGAAAAAGCTCAGCGTTTCGCAGCAGACCATATTGATGCAACAACTCTTCAGTCCGAGCAGTGGCATCGGCATCAGCTTTCTTCGCCAGCCCATGGGCGCCTCCGACTTCTCGGCGAGTGGCAACTATAGTTACGACGACATGCCCGCCAATAAAACGGATCCTAATCTCGCAAACTTCTCGGTTGCGCACGATGCCGCCTATATCATCCCTCTCGTCAAGCAGGCGCTCTCCATCAATCCCAACCTCAAGGTCGTTGCACTCCCGTGGAGTCCGCCCGCCTGGATGAAGACTACCGGAACGCTGAATGGCGGAATGATGAACGGCGGGAACATGAACACGTCCTACTTCCCGAGCCTGGCAAAGTATTTCGTCGATTTCGTGCAGGCTTACCAGCAGCAGGGCATCCCCATCTATGCCCTATCCGTGCAGAACGAGCCTCTCTACTCCACTACGGGCTACCCCTCCGAATCTCTCCCCGCGACCGATGAAGCAACCTTCATCGCAACCAATCTCGGCCCTGCGCTGAGCACTGCCGGACTCAGGAACGTGAAGATCTTCGCTTACGAACACAATTGGGATAACGCTGCTTATCCGGAGTCAGTACTCGGCAGCTCCGCCGCGCAGTATCTCGCCGGCAGCTCGTTTCACTGTTACGCAGGCGATCCCAGCGGGCAATCGACGGTGAAAACGGCCTTCCCCTCAAAGGACATTTGGTTCACAGAATGTTCGGGCATTACTTCAACCACATTCTCCGGCGACCTGGTGTGGAATGCCGAGCACTTGCTGATCGGCACCACGCGCAACTGGGCTAGGAGCGTGTCGCTTTGGAATCTGGCTCTCGATCAGAACTCCGGCCCCAAGAACGGCACTTGTTCCAACTGCCGAGGGATCGTGACGATCAACAACAGCGTTTCCCCCGCCAACATCACTTTCAATGTGGAGTACTACATTCTGGGACATCTGGGAAGGTTCGTCGTCCCGGGCGGGCATCGGATCGATTCCAACACTTTCGGCGCCGGCAGCATCGAAGATGTCGCTTTTCAGAATCCAGATGGATCAATCGTCTTGTTGGTGCTGAACTCAGCCGGCAACCCCGGAACATTCACCGTCAGTTTCAAAAGCCAGTTTTTCAATTACACGCTGCCGGCCGGGGCTCTCGCCACCTATAGCTGGAAGTAATTTCGCTCTACCGATAACGTAATATCTAGCGCGCCAGGGTAAACTTGCCCTGCAGTTGAATGTTGTCGGAAGAACTGCCGACCAGAATTTCAAAGTCTCCAGGTTCCGCGTTCCAGTCTTTTTTCTGCACGTCATAAAAAGAAAACGCCCTCCGCTCAAGCATGAGCGTAACGCGTCTGGTCTCGCCCGGTTTCAGGCTTACCTTCGCGAATGCTTTCAATTCTTTGACTGGCCGTGGAACGCTGGCGTGCGAGTCGCCGACATACAATTCCGCCACTTCCGCTGCTTCGCGACGACCTGTGTTTTTCACATCGAACGAGACCGAGACCGGTTCATTCAGGTTGCCCGTCTGCGGCGTCACTGCCAATTTGCTATAGGCGAACGTGCTGTAGGAAAGACCGTAACCGAAAGCGAACAGCGGCTTCGTCGGAGAGCGATCGAAGTACCGGTATCCCACGAAGACGCCTTCTGAATATTGCACCCGGCTCCCGCCATTTTTCGGGTAGTAGCTTTTGTATGTAGGATTGTCTTCCCAGCGGCGCTCAAACGACGCCGGCAACTTGCCCGACGGGCTGTAATCGCCAAAAAGAATTTGCGCCAGCGCTGTGCCACCCTCCTGCCCCGGATACCATGCGTGCAAAATGGCTGGAACATTTTCGATCCAGCGCGTCATGTCCACGTTGCCGCCGGCAGTGAGCACCACGATCACATTCTTGTTCACAGCGCTGATCTGCCGAATGAGTTCGTCCTGTCCGCCCGGAAGCTGAAAGGTTCGGTCAGAACCTTCGCTCTCAGTCTTGTCGTCGAACCCCACACAAATAATCACGGCGTCGGCATTCTCAGCCAGGGCCTTGGTTTCACGGCCGATGAACGCTTCCGCCCGAGTCACCCCGAAACCAACAATGGCGCTGCCCACCGATTCGAAATATTCGAGCCGGATCTTGTATGCCTTGCCACCTTCCAGATGCCGCGCAGCCGTATCCAACGTCTGGGAGTGCGGTTGCCAGTCGTCGATCGCGATTTCGTCGCCAACGTAGAGTCGAACTCCATCGTCTGCCGAAGTAAAAAACTTGTAGTCTCCGGACTCCTTCGGCACGAAATAGCCACTCCAGCGAGCTGAGAAATGGTCGACCGGTTCACCTTCCGCAAAACTGCCTTCTCCCCAGTCGAAGTGAACGTGCTTGTCGGTCCTCACCAGTGCCGGAGCCCCTTTCAGTTCTTCGTTGCTGAAATATTCTCCCTTCAGACCACTCTCGCCGCCGGGAGCAGTCACAAAATCGGAACTTTCAAAAACTTCATCGAGAACCGGAACGTCCACCGCGTACAAGACCTTGGCTTTGGTCCCTAGTCGGTTGCTGATGCCTTCCAGGTAACTGACCGCGTTGAACGGCTTCGTTTCCGCGCTGCCCCCTCCGCTGACCACGGCAGGGTATGCATCCGGACCAATCACCGCAATGGTCTTCAACTTGTTTTCGTCGAGCGGAAGCAGATTGCCCGTGTTCTTCAGCAAAACCATACTGCCCCTGGCCTCTTCGAGCGCAACCTGCCGCCCTTCCTGGCTGTACGAAGGAATGCCAGTATCGGTCTGCGGCCGGTCGAAAAATCCGAACTCGATTGCCTTACGCAGAATTCTTCTCACCTTGTCGTCGATGGTCGCCTCCGCGATCTTGCCTGCCTTAATAGCTGGGAGCAAAGCATCTCGATTCATGAATGTCGGAGATGGCATTTCCAGATCGAGGCCTCCGTTTGCGGCCGCAACTCCGTCGTGCGTGGCTCCCCAATCTGACATGAGAATGCCGTCGAATCCCCATTCTTCCTTGAGGATTTCGTTGTTCAGACGATTGTTCTGTGTCATGTAAGTGCCATTCACCAGGTTGTAGGCATCCATGACCGCGCCTGCATGGCCCTCCTTCACCGATGCTTCGAATGCCGGCAAATAAATCTCGCGGAGGGTTCGTTCATCAATATCAGAGCTTAGAGTCATGCGCGCGAACTCCGAGTTGTTGCCGGCAAAGTGCTTGGCCGTCGCGATCACTTGTTGTGCCTGGATTCCCTTGATCACCGAGACCGCCATTCTCGACGCCAGAAATGGGTCCTCGCCGAAGTATTCGAAGTTGCGGCCATTCATGGGTGCGCGGTAGATGTTCATCCCAGGACCGAGAATGAAATGCACTCCACGCGCCCGGGCATCCTTACCCATGGCGGCGCCGAACCGTTCCGCGAGGTCCACATCCCAGGAAGCCGCCAGCGCGATGCCGGCCGGATACGCAGTGGTGAGCCCGTAGTCGTGAACGCCCATCGGGCCGTCGGACATTTTGAGCGCAGGAATCCCCAATCGAGGAATTGGACGCGTGTAGAAATCGTTGATGCCGCCGATCATTTCGATCTTTTCGTCGAGCGTCATTTTGCTGAGAATCGAATCGGCTCGTTTCTCCACATCTGCTTTCGGCGGCGTAGCCTGTGCAATGCCCAGCTGCGCGGCCAACAGGACGATCGCAACGGCCGACCTCCGGACATTCATCATCGGCTTCATAAAGATCCTCTCTCGAAATTCCGATCCAGCATAACCCAGCGTCTCGCTCGACCTTTTCTGTTTGACACCGGAAACCGCACACTGCTTAACTGCATGCGGTGTAAATCTACACTGAACCGCCCGATGTCTTCTCGTCGAAAATTTCTCGCCGGGTCCGTTGGTGCCGTGGCCGGAGCACTCGCCGCGTCCAACTCCTGGGCGGCAGAATCACCCGGCCAGCCGTGCGTCACTGAGGTCGCCAGCCTCTGCGGGGAGTGGTTTTTCCGCACTGACCCTGACAATCGGGGCACGAAAAATAATTGGTATTCCGAAAATGTTCCCGGCGCAGGTTGGCGAACTGTCACTGTACCTCACACCTCGCAGGTGGAGGCCCCGTTGGCCGACTATCGCGGAACTGCCTGGTATTGGCGGACCTTTGATTTGCCCGCAAGCCATGCGCCTGCCAGTCGACGGCAATGCGCCGTCCGCGTGGAGTTTGAAGCGGTCTTCCACTCCGCCACGGTTTGGGTGAATGGCCAGCCAGTTGGAGAACACGCGCGCAAGGGTTACACCGCCTTCGCGTTTGACATTACGAACCTTCTGCACTGGGACCGAACGAATACGATTGCCGTCCGCGTGGATAGCGCCTTCAACGATCACATGCTCCCACGAGGCCAGTCGAGCGACTGGGCCAATGACGGAGGCATTTTCCGTCCAGTGCAGCTACTGGTTACGCCAAAGACATTTATCGAACGCGTTGACGTCGATGCCGCGCCCGATCTCGCGACCGGCGACGGGAAGCTGACGATTACCGCGTATATCCGCAACGCAGACGCGTCGCCCTGGAGTGGCCAAGCCTCATTCCGCATCATGGAAGATGAGGAACCGCTGGCGCTTTTCACTGAATCACAAGTCAAGAATCTTTCCATCAAGCCAGGAACACTCGAAACGCTGACTCTCAAAGCGACTTTGCCGAAAGCTAAGCTTTGGCACTTTGATCATCCCCATTTGTATCGCCTTGAATATTCCATCTCAAATGGAAACATCCGCCACGGCTTTGCCACCAATTTCGGCGTGCGCAAGTTTGAGATTCAAGATGGCAAATTTCATCTTAACGGCGAACCGGTGCGATTAATGGGCGTGGAACGCATGGCCGGAAGCAATCCGGAGTTCGGCATGGCCGAACCAACCGAGTGGATCAACCACGACCATGCGGACATGAAGTATCTGAATTGTGTTTTTACACGCGTCCATTGGCCCCAGGACAAGCGCGTTCTGGATTACTGTGACCGCCACGGCATTCTCATGCAAACCGAGATTCCCGCCTGGGGACCGGACACATTCAAGGGCATGAACGCCGAGCCAGACGCGGATATCCTGGAAAATGGAGTGGAGCAACTGCGCGAAATGATTGCTCGTGATTTCAATCATCCATCGGTTGTGGTCTGGGGATTGTGCAATGAAATTGGAGGACAGAATCCGCCCGCGTACCAGTTTGCCCGGCGCATGCTCGAGGAAGCCAAGCGTCTCGATCCTGGCCGCTTATGTTCCTATGCTTCGAATTCCTTGGACAGCACCCCAGGGCGCGATGTAGCGGGCCTCATGGACTTTATCGAAGCCAATGAATATTTCGGAACTTGGACTCCGGGGTCCGCGGCAGACGCTGCACACTACCTCGACGAAATTCACGCCGCATTTCCCGATAAGCCCATCGTCGTTTCCGAATACGGATATTGTGCTTGCACTCCCGACCGGCCCGAAGGCGACGAAAAAAGAATGGAGATTCTGCGCTCGCACACCGCCGCAATCCGTTCGAAAGATTTCGTCGTCGGCGCCATTTTCTTTTGTTACAACGACTACCGTACTCAAATGGGCGATCGCGGTTTGGGACCCTTGCAGCAGCGCGTGCACGGCGTTGTGGATCTCTACGGCGCGCAAAAGCCCTCGTACCAACTTCTCCGCCGCGAGTCTAGCCCCATTGAATCGCTCGCCGTGCAACACCAGCAGAATAAACTCCAGGTGCTGATCCAAGTACTGATCAAAGTGCGGAGCGACCTTCCCGGATACACGCTCAGAGGCTACAAGCTGCGAGGTTTATTCTTCGGCCAAGGCAACATTCCAGTCGAGCGACAGGAAGTGAACATGCCAGACGCCGCGCCCGGCAGCGAAACGAAGTTAGAGCTGTCGTTCACCCAGTCCCAGGCACCAGATCACGTCCAGATCGACGTTCTGCGCCCCACTTCCTTCGCGGCTTGCTCCTTGGATTGGAAGCGTTTACCGGGTGAGTGAGCGGCGTGCGTGCGATGTGGCGCGGCTTCCGGATTCGACTTTCCGCCGTGTTCCGCACGCTAGCGAAGCACTGAGCCATCGCAAAACGCAGCGCGCCACCGCAGGACGTTCTCCCGCTATTGCAGCTTCGCGTACTCCGTCTTGGCTTGCTTCAGGATTGGAATACCTGGGTCAGCGTCTTTCCAAAGCGTGAGGAAATCTTCGTAGGCGGCCAGTGCGCGGGCGCGGGCGGCATCTGCTTCCGCTCCCTGCAAGGTTCTCGATTGCATGGCGTTGGCACGAGCCACTCCCAGACGTGCGAACGCCCCCGTCCAGCAGTTCCAGACGATGCCGCTGTGGTCCAGAATCTTCCGGAACTCGGCCTCGGCAGGGTTACCTTGTCCGGCTGCCAAGTATGCTTCTCCGCGTTCGTACACCGGATAGAGGCAAGAAACATTGTTGCCGAACGGGATGTTGCCGAACTCGATTATCGAGGCAGCTTGCAGGGCATTCAGGGCGGCCGCCGGGTTCTTTTTGTCTAGCGCCACTTGTGCTTGAATCGCAGGCAGCCAGAGCGACTGCATCTGCGTGTCCAGCGGGAAGCGCTTCCCCAAGTCTTGACGCAATGACTCGGCTTGCGCCGTATTACCTGCCATGGCAAACGCAAGTGCCGCTTCGCTCTCGACGCCCTGACTCACGGGAGCCAGCTTTAACGCCTCTGCCGCCATTTGCCGGGCTTCCGCAACGTTGCCGTAGGCCGCTTCCCACTGCGCGGCAACCGCTTGAAATATCGCTCCGCCTTCCTTGTTGTCTGCTCGCACCGCGGAGCCCAGTGCCCGCCCGCTCAGGTCCAGCGCTTTCCCCACATGACCTGCATATGCCTCGGTGTCAGAGGCGAGCGCAAGCCCCCAGCTCTCGTAGCCCGGCTGCCTTGCAAACCACTGTTGCTGTTCCGCCATCGCTGCTGAGTCGGTCCCGAGAAAGGCAAGCGCGTAGAGAAAATTATGGAGGAGAACACCCCCCATTTTTCGCGATTGCGCCTCCCGAATGATCTGTCGCGTCTCGTCGACGCGCTGCAAGGCAAGATCGTAGCCGGCGAGACTCTCGTACCAACCTACCTGATCAGGCGCCAGGCGCATACCTTGCTTCGCGGTCTCCACGGCCTTTTCGTACTGGCCCTGTTTTGCGAATACTTGCATCAAATCGTCATACACAGTGAGTTCCCGCGGGTAGCTCGCAATCCTTTCTTGAAACGTCTGGGCGGCCTTGTCCAGTTCCCCGGTGACATTCAAGTAGTAACGCCCAGTGATCGCGAGCCTTTCCTGCTCGCTGGCATGTTCCCGCAACAGGAATGCCTTGCTGTAGTACTGGTTGCCCCGCTCCAGCTCGCCGAGATTGGCGTAGATCCCGCCCAGTACCCAATAGCCCATGGCAAAGTTCGGATCGAGCGCGATGGTATGCAGAAAGTAAGGCAGCGATGCTGCCGCACCTTTTCCGTTGAAGGCCTTTTCTCCAAGGCTGTAAGCTTTCAGGGCTTCGAGCGAAGCCGTGGTGGCTTCGGCAAGCGGAACATCAAACTTCTGTACGGAAGCCAGCGATTCGCCCAGTTCGCCGCGCAGCTTGGATGCCGCCTCGCCCAAGGCGTCCAGCACCTTCTCCTTGGATTTGGCCGTCACCTGCTCCTCAGCCAACGTGTCTCCACTCTGGCAATTTACCGCCGTCAAACCCAGCACATATTCACTGCCCAGACTGCCAATCGCTCCGCCAACGTAGACCTTGCTCCCCGCCCGCTGGCAAAGGTCGCGGGCAACCTCTGGCGTCAGTTTCGTGTCGACCGGGCGGGTCATCAAGTGCAGGGTCTTCGCTGCTTCGCTGTCGGAGAGCACCTTCAAGAAAGGCGATTGTCGCAGGGCCACGCCGAGCGCCGTCTTCAACGTGTCGTCGAAAACCGCATCCCCCGTGCTGTTGGAAAAATCGGCGAGAACAAGAGTGTCCTTCTCCGTAAGCTTAAGCTTGCGGTACGAGTGAAAGTAACCGCCGACCAACAAGGCCAGCACAATTACGGCGACAGCAACAATCGCTTTCCAGCGTTTACTAGCTCCAGTCGAAGTTTTTGCAGCCGTTCCCCAGCGTGCCGATCCCGAGTCCGACAGCGCTTCGAGAGCAAACGCCAGGTCTGAAGCCGACTGAAAGCGCCGCTCCGGGTTCTTCTCCAGACAACGATTCACCACCCGCTGCAGTGCCTGAGAGATATTGCCCGTAACCCGTGAAATTGCTGCCGGGTCTTCGTTCAGAATCGCGCTCATCGTGTCCGCGGAAGTCGGTTTCTGAAACGCTCGTTTTCCCGCCAGCATTTCATACAGGGTCGCGCCGAAGGCGAAGATGTCGGTCCGATGGTCCGCCGTTTGTCCGCGTACCTGCTCCGGTGACATGTAGCCCACCGTTCCCATCACAACCCCGGGCTCGGTCCCTTCGATTGGCATCGCTGCACTGTGGTCTGAGCCCGACCGCGGTTGTGTGAGTTTCGCCAGACCGAAGTCCAGAATCTTCAACCGTCCGTCGTTGGTGACGAACAGATTCTCCGGCTTCAGATCGCGATGGACAATCCCTTTCTCGTGGGCCGCCGCCAACCCGCGCGCAATTTGCACGCCGTAATCAATCGCCTTGAGCACGGGCAGACGGCCCCGCTTAATAGATTCCCGCAGTGTTTCTCCCACCAACAGCTCTGACACGAGATAGGGCGCACCCTCATACGTGCCCATCTGAAAGACCGCAAGAATGTTCGGATGATTCAGCGCCGCCGCCGCTCGCGCCTCTTGCTCGAAGCGCCGCAGCCGGTCCGAATCAGCGGAGAGGAAAAACGGCAAGACCTTGATCGCCACGTCGCGTTCCAGCCGTGAATCGCGGGCGCGATAGACCTCGCCCATGCTGCCCGCACCCAGCAGCGACTTGACCTCATAGTCACCCAGCTTTGTTCCCGGCGTGAGGGTTTTCTCGCCGAGACGATATTGTGGAGTCCCCGCTCCCATCATCTTCTCAGCGTTGTTGCCGTCCTCAGCGCGAAGGTCGCGGGCCATGGCCGCAGCGACCGCCTCGAACGCCGGCTTGTCGATGATGCGTCCGGTTTGTTGTGCGTAAGCAATCAGGGACTCCACTTCGACGCGAAGAGTTTCATCGCCAGCACACGCGTGTTCGAGGAACGCTGCCCTCTGATCCTCCGGCCGCTCCAGAGCTGTGTGATAAACCTCTTCCACGCGACGCCAGCGCTCAGCTTGCATCGCGTTGCCCCTCGTCCATTTCGCGCAACAGCCAGGCGCGCGCCATGCTCCAGTCCCGCATGACCGTATCGGGTGACACCTTCAACACTTCGGCAGTCTCTTTCACAGTCAGACCGCCAAAAAAACGCAGTTCCACCACGCTGCTCTTCCTCGGGTCGTCCTCTGCCAGTTTGTTCAATGCGTGTTCCAGGTCCATCAACTCCGCGGGCACGTCACGTGAAACGATAAGGCCTTCGTCCAGGGTCAGCCTGCGATCGTTCCCACCGCGTTTCAGGGAGTCGTGCGAACGGGCAAAGTCGATCAGAATGCGCCTCATCAGCCGGGCGCAAACGGCGTAGAAGTGGGCGCGATCCTGCCAGCTCACGTGCTGGAACTCCACCAGCCGCAGGTAGACCTCATGGATGAGCGCTGTGGCCTGCAGGGTATGCCCTTCATTTTCCCGGGACATCTGTCGGCGCGCCAAACGGTGGAGCTCTTCGTAGACCAGAGGGGTGAGGTGCTCCAGGGCAGACTGGTCCCCGTCGCCCCAGGCTCGGAGCAGTGCGGTGATGTTGGGCGACGGAGTTCGATCGGCGGCCATAGGACCTGGCAGTGGCGGGGAAGGTCCACCTAGCCCCGCCAGCCTACCACAGCTCCAGCCTGCCCTCCGAGGTCGTACTGACGAAATGTTCCTGAAGGAACACAACTGCGATTTGTAAAAGTGTTCCTGCAGGAACACCTGTGGAAAAGCCCATAAAAGTGGATCGGAGGTAAGCCCTTTATCGCTAGTGGCTTATGGGCAAGTGCCGATATATCGGCAGCAAGTGTGGCGAAATAACCACGGTGAAAAGGGGCTCTCGATGTGGATTATTTTGAGACGGAGGCCATGGGCAGCCCAAAATGCCCACCCTTCGGCGAGAGCGCGAGGGCCACGCGCAGCATCCTGTCTGTGACGCGTGAATATGGATTTCCACAGATGAGATCCCCGGCCTTCGAAACGCGAAGACCGGGGCAGCCTCAGTAGTGGTAGTTTTCACAAACATCCGGAAAAAAGCTGGGCGAGCCTCGATCGGCGTAAGAAGATCAGGCGGAACAGTCGGACAGTCTGCCGACGCGGCGCGGGATGGCCTCGGTGAAGGTCATGCGGATTCCGTGTTCCGGTCGCAAGATCACCATGGGGCGGGCTTCGATGTTCTGGCCGGGAACCAGACGGAAATCGTATTTTCGGAGCAGAACGCCCAGGATCATGAGGATCTGGAGCATGGCGTAGTTGCCGCCGATACATCCCCGCGGGCCAGCTCCGAAGGGCAAATGAGCGAAGGGCGTGTGCAGCTTTTCTTTCGCTTTGGAGAAGCGTTCCTGGTCGAAACTTTCCGGATTCTCCCAGTACTGCGGCGAATGCTGGACGCCGTAAATAAACACAACGACCGTCGAGCCACGGGGTATGTCGACATCGCCAGCGCGGTCGTCTGAGAGGGCCATTCGGTCGACCATCCAGAACGGCGGATAAAGGCGCAGCGCCTCCAGTATCACCTGAGTCGTAAATTCGAACTTGGGAACGTCTGAGTAACTCAAAGGCTTTTCGCCCAGCACAGAATCGAACTCGTCGCGTACACGGTCGACACAATCCGGATGCGAGCTCAGCAGGTAGAGAAGCCACGACAAAGCATTCGACGAGGTTTCATGGCCGGCGACCAGCAGCTGCATGCTCTCACTGAGGATTAACTCGTCGGGCATGCCGTGGCCGTCGCTGTAGCGGGCATCCATCAGGATCTGCAGTAGATCGTGCCCGGGAGGCTCTTTGCGCCGCCGCTGGAGGTATTCGTCCAGCACGCCGAAGGCGCGGGAGCGCAATTCCCAGTGCCTGCGCAGTTCGCCCGAGACGGCAAACCAGGGGTTCAGATAGGGCTGGATGGTTTGCCGGACCATGAATTCCTGGACGGTCGAGATGGCCAGACTGATGAGGTCGATGTCTTCCTCTTTCAAGCGGGCGCCGAACAGAGATCTGCCGACCATCGCAAAGGTAATCTTCATCATGAGGGGGTAAATATCGACTGGGCCGAGCTGGGCCTTTCTGTCAAAATCCCGCAGAGAATCGGCGAGGGAGTCCTGCATGATCGAGGACAGAACTTCCAGTTGTTTTCGCTCGAAACCCGTCTGGATGAGGCGCCGTTGTGTTTTCCAGGCCTCGCCCTCGGTGGTGAGGAGGCCCTTGCCCAGGAAGTGGCCCATCCGCTTTTTTTGGATCTCAGACTTGTGGTAGTTCTCCGAATTCGTCTTCAGCACGTGCTGAATCACGACGGGATTGATGGTGACAATCGCCTCCTTGACGCCACCAAAATAGAAGCGGAAGGTTTCGCCGTGAAGTTTGGTGTACTTGGTGAGGACTTGTACGGGGTTGTGGGCCATGGCGCGCGAATCCAGGAAGGATTGGAATCGGGAGACGGCGGGTATGCTTTGCGGCAAGGTCACGCCTCGCTATCCATATTCATATCCAGGCGAGTGTAGACAACTGCGGGAAATCCCGCGCGGTCTGCCTGAATGGACAGTCTGGTCATGTATATAAAATTAGGTACTCGAAATAATTTGGGTACTCGAAAATGAATCCTGTTCCCCCAATTGCTTCAACAGTAGCAGATGATGTTTGATCGCGCGACTCATCGTGGGGTGTTGCCGGTAGGGAATGCCATACTCTTCGGCAGTCTTCTTCACAATGCGGGTCAGCGGAGCATAGTGAGTGTGGCAGACAAAAGGGCACAGATGATGGACGATATGGTGGTTGAGCCCGCCGACGAGCCAGCCGACCAGCGGGGTTTCGGTCGCGTAGTCGGCCGTGGTCGCGAAGATGTGGTGGATCCAGTTATCGAACTCGTTACGGTCCGAGGGGAAGTACGTGCTGTCGATCACGTGCGTGGTCTGGAAGACGAGCGCGACGCTCAAACCGATAATCAAATGGGCGAGCAAGAAAGACAAGCCCACCAGCAGAGGCGATTTCCCCAGCAACACGACCGGCAAAATCAGCATGTAGGTGAGATAAAAGCCTTTACCCGCAAAGAGGATGACGTATTCTCGCGCCGGATGCCTGGTGTGCTTCAGATAATCGTGCGACGGGAAGAAAAAGCATTCAAAGTCCCTCAGGAATACATAATCGAGAGAAAACAGCGCGTACATCAACAGCGCATAGATGTGCTGGAAGCGATGCAGGCGTGTCCGGGGTTCGTGAGGCGTAAAGCGTAAGACGCCGCGCCCCGTAAGCGCGTCGTCTTCACCGTGGAGATTGATGCAGGAATGGTGACCTCGATGATGCAGGATCCGCCACATGTAGGAGCTGATTCCACAAACATCGAAAACGTAATTCAGCGCTTTGTTTACCGACCGCACCGACGAGATGGCGTTATGATTGCTATCGTGGGCGATGTTCAGCAAAAGGAACGTTTGTGCGACCGCATTCAAAAGATAGAGACTAACAAACTTCCACGAATCCGGCCGGAGCGCGTAAAGTGCAATCCAACTGCCCGCCAGCACTGCCAGCCCCACCGCGATTTTGATCCACATGGCGAGGTCAGCCTTCGGAGAAATGTTGCCCTCGGAAAAGAAATCGTCAAGGCGCCGGCGCAAGACCTTGGGGAAGGAAGACTCAGGGGCCGACTCGAAAACAGAGTCCCGCAGCGAGGCCTCCGATGGTACAAGGTCATTGATCTCCGGATTCAGACTAATAACCGCCTCGTCTCGTTGCCGTTCAATTTGCTGGCTCAATTCACTGGCTCAATGATGTCGGGGCGGGCTCGGTGCATCCCAGCCCGGTTTGCGGAGGGTCGATTACGCCAGCGGTGGATTTTGTTGTCCAGACACCACACACGGCGCAAGCGTCAGAACTCGATGTTAGCTCGAAAACTTGAGGAAGATCAAGGGAATTGCGGATCACGCCAAAGCTATCGTAACCCATGTTCGCAGCTTCCCAGCGTTGCAAATCTCTGTTACCATCGTCCGCTCGGTGATATATAAGAAAACGCTTTGAGTCGGGAGACACCCGACCCCGGGCGGGGCTGTCTTCACCGGACCAAGAGACGCATGGTCTTAAGAACGGCTGTGCCTCTGTTCTCGAAACGACTCTGCCCCCTGCGCACGCGGAGCAGCGGGACGTCTGTTTTCTTGTACAGAGCCTTCTCATTCAAGCAGGAGGTTAGCGATTGGCGGTGCCACCGCCATGAGTACCGATCCGATCTATGATGGCTTCGATTTTAGACAAGCTCGACAGTCTAGGGGATCAGCACCCACACAGGCTTCTGTATTCGTACATTGACGTGAACGGCAACCGGATTGGAGGCTACTCCTACGGGGAGTTCCTTCACCGGACGAAGGTGATCGCCGGACATTTGCGCAAGGAGCTTGGTTTCGCGTCGCAGGACCGTCTACTGCTCGCTTACCCGCCAGGGCTCGAAATGATTTGCGCATTTTTTGGCTGCGTGCGCGCCGGATTGATCCCCGTGCCCGTCTATCCTCCCAGTTCTCGTGGCTTCCAGGGCGCGCTGTACAAAATGGTCCACATCGCCAAGGATTGCCAGGCGGCTGGCATTTTGACCAGCAAAGACTATCTGGGATCCCTGAAGACAAATCTTGCACGAAGCGGAGTCGCGGCATGCGGAGTCGACGTCGACTACATCTCAGCTCTGCGTTGGGTTGTAACGGAGGACTTCGTCGACAGGGTTTCGGACGAAAATTTCAATGGCGGCTCTAACGGCGCTTCCAACGGCAATTCGAAGATTCTGTTTCTGCAGTACACGTCGGGGTCGACTCGAGATCCTAAAGGCGTGATGGTCACGCACGAAAACATTCTGCACAACTGCCCGCTCGTGATCGACCATCCCGATCCGGTCGTCGTATCGTGGCTGCCGCAGTATCACGATATGGGGCTGATTGGCTGCTACCTTTATCCCGCCCTGACTGGCGGCACGACCTACGGCTTTGCTCCCACGGATTTCATTCAGCGCCCGACCCTTTGGTTCGACGCAATCAAGACTTACGGAGCCAGCGCCTCAGCGGCGCCGAACTTCGCCTACGACTATTGCTTGCGCGCCGGGCGGCTTTCGAAGGAAAGTTTGGAGAGTTGCGATCTTAGCTCGCTCCGGTTGCTGATGGTTGCCGCGGAACCCGTCAAGCCGGACACGTATACGCGGTTTCTGCAGGCCTTTCAGCCCTATGGACTTCGGTCGGAAAGCTTTTTTGTCGCGTATGGGCTGGCGGAAAATACTCTGGCGGTATCGCTCCGCGGACGAAATATTATTTCAGTCAACAAGAACGCGATCGCGCTGGGCAAGGCCCGCATGACCACGGAGGTTTCCGAAATCGGCGCGGCCACGCAGATTGTCAGTTGCGGAACTCCCCTGCCGGGCCTGACGGTAAAGATCGTGGATCCGGAGAAGCACGTCGCGCTGGACCCGGGTCGAGTCGGAGAGATTTGGATCGCTGGAGAGAGTAAGTGCCCGGGTTTCTGGAATAATCCTGAACTGACGCTGAAACTGTTTCACGCCCGGCTGGTGGACGATAGCCCCTATGACGATGGCTACCTTCGGACCGGCGATATGGGATTCCTGCAAGACGGCGAACTGTTTGTTTGCGGCCGTATCAAGGACATGATTATTCTCCGCGGGCAAAACTATTACCCGCAGGATATCGAGGCAATAGTGGAGAAAGCGTCTGGCCTGATCCGGACGAACTGCGTTGCCGCGTTCCAGATTAATGAAGCCAGCGAGCCGGCGCTGGCCATCGTGGCCGAGGTGAAGAATCCCAAAGCGGTTCCCGACGCGCTGAAGATTGCTGCCGCCGTCCGCAATTACCTCAACGTGGAAGTGGCGTTGATTTCTTTTATCGCGCCCCGTGCGATACCGAGAACCAGTTCGGGCAAGATCATGCGCCATAAAACCAAACACATGTGGCTGCAGGGTCAATTTACCGTTCTCTCGGAGTTCTCGCGGGAAAAGGACGATGGACCCTCAACCTCCGCAGGCCAATCGCCTTTCGACGTATTGAAAGCCCGTTATAACCTGACGGGCACGGAATCGTACAACCTGGTCGAAGCGGGGCTGGATTCCCTGGATCTTGTCGTGTTCATGCACGAGATCAAGGAGCTCTTAAAGAATAAAGACGCCGATATGCTGGCCAGGCAAGTGGATATCGGTCTCATTCAGCGTGTGAGCGTAGCGGAGTTGTTTCGACTGGCCGAACAGTTGGAGCATGCTCCCGAAGAAGCACTGGGCCCGCTGCGACAATCCCTGGCGGCTTTCCGCGAAGAGCAACGCGCGGCGGAACAGCGGATGATGAGGAACGACAGGAGACTCATCTTCGAGGCTCCGGCACCTGCGTTATTGCCCAAAGCCCCAGTCCTGAATAATGTTCTGCTTACCGGCGGGACTGGCTTTATCGGACCGTTCCTCGTGAAAAGTCTGCTGGAACAAACGCATGCGAAGATCCACATTCTCGTGAGATCTTCCGACGAGCATCAGGGCAAACAAAGGCTGCGGGCTGCGATGGAATCGATGGGGCCTTGCCCAGCGGAATTGATGCAGATGTTCGAGACTCGAGTGGTTCCCGTTTGCGGAGATCTTGGCCAGAAGGATCTCGCGTTGACGCGGGAAGCCTGGGATTCGCTCGCGAGTGAAATCGATACTGTGTTCCACAATGGCGCGACCGTAAACTACCTGCTCAACTACGACCGGATGCGCGACGCGAACGTGCTGGGGACGAATGAGGTTTTGAGACTGGCGTTCGAAGGACGAGCCAAGAGCTTCAATTACGTCTCGACTACTTTCATATTTGGCTGGGCGGTCAAGAAAGTTCTGTATGAGACCGACTTCAACGAGGATATGGAGCTTCTCGATTTTGGCTACAGCCAGTCGAAGTGGGTCTCGGAGCAAGTGGTGATGGACGCGCGCCGACAGGGGCTTCCTACCCGCATCTTCCGGCCCGCTCTGGTGAGTCCATCGATTAACGGCGGAGGCAACAACTTCGACATCGCCGTGCGTCTCGTAGCATTCATGGTGAATCACGGCATCGGAGTGGATGCTCTGAACCAGGTGAGTTTTGTTCCCGCAGATATTACGGCCAACAACATCGTTTCGATTTCTTCCACTCCCGGCACGGAGAATAAGACATATCACGTGGTGAGAGACGATTACGCGAACATGCTGGATATTACCGGACTCATTACGAAGGCGACCGGCCGGCAGTTTGAAATATTCAGTCTTCCCGACTTCGTGCCCGAGCTGATCCGGAGATGCCGGAAAGAAGATCTGCTCTTTCCGCTGCTGGACTTTCTGGTGAACTCCGTGGACAACATCTCGTCGATGGAGTTCAAACGTTACGATAGTGCCTGCTATCAGGCCGCTCGCGACGCGTCCGCATGGGGCAAGCCGGATCCATCGTTAGAAGACACCGTCAACGGCATCCTGAAATTCATGCAGCGCAAGGGAATCATCTCGGTTGCCACGCGGGAGTTGAATGCCGTGAGCGGCCGCTAGAGGTTGACCGTGCGGATTCGAGCGTGACGCGCGAAGTTACGGCTTCCGAAATACCAGGGTCTCTTTTACCTGCTGACCAGTTTCCAACGTGCCGGTCGTAGTCAGCGTCATCTCTGCTCCGTCGGCGGAAACCACCCATCGATCCCTTTGCGTGATTTGATCGTCCCGCCGGTAAACTGAATCGACCGTATGAGCGTCGACGAGTTGGAGGGTCACGGTATCGTTGTTGGAATTTTTCAGATCGTATTCTTTGCCGTCAAAGCGGGCGGTGTAACTGAAGTCGCCCGAGAAGCGGACCCCACCGTTTCCCTCCGCCTCGATCTTGAGCGCCATCCCTTGCCGTAATCGAGTCTTGCTCAGATCCTCGGTCCACTCCCCGGCGAATAAATCAGCGGCCGACTTCTTTCCTCCGCTCCGCTTCCACACCGTGATCCGGTCGGCACGGCCGGCCTGTGAAGTCGTACTCGTTAACTCGTTAGCATCTTTCGACAGTTTGTCACGAATCGTCGTCACTACAGCTCCGTCGCTTTTCTCTTTCACTTCGACTTGATGCTTATCGATCCTCCGTAGCTCGATTTGATTAAATAACGGATTGCCTGGTACGGACGTGTCGTGGCCGTTCAACTTTGCCGTAAAATCGATGTGGGTGTCGCCTGAAATCACTACGTGCACTGCATCGTGCAGACGTGTGATGGAGAGTTTGTTTGGGGGGACGACGTTAGACTGCGCAGAGATGAGCGTCCAGGAGCCGATGCGGGGGTCTGCGGAACCAAGTTGAAGGGCGGCAAACAACCCGAGCAACGCGAGTTTGTGCAATAGTCCTCCTGGAAACCGTGTATCCTTAACCACACAATAAACTAATACGAACCCGTCCGGAATGCGAACCCGTCCACACCGGGTGATGTGGAAACAGAGCCTTCAGATTTGAAATGAAGACTGATCCAAGGCCGAACCGGCCTCAGCGCGGGATGCGAATCTCCTTAACGTTACGATTTTGCGTGACATTATAAATCTCGTCCATGTGCGCCGATTCTGGCTGGCTGGAGTAGTCCTGGCCGCCGTCCTCGCGCTTCTTCCATTTTCCTTTCACGCAGAGCGCCATCTGGAAACTGCCGCGCGCATCGACGGTAGCGAAGCGGGAAAGGTCCCGCAGGAGTTGGCCACTCGCTTTCGTTCGCCATTCGTGAATCGCGTGGTCCTGGTGATTCAGGGGTTGCCTCCTGTCGATTCGGAGGAGGGCGAGCAAGCCTTAGGGACAATTGAAAAGGCGCTGCAAGCAGAACCCGGCGTATCTGGAGTTGTTTCCCATCTTGATTTTCGCGATCCGATTTTCCTGGGCAAAGGCGGAGGGACTTTTGTTCTGGTCGGACTCGCCTCAACCGAAGGGCCCGTGGAGTCGCTCGTGCCTAAGCTTCACGAGCTGGCGAACTCTCTGGAAAACCAATTGCGGGGCCGTTATCCGGCGGTGAAGCTCGAACTGACGGGAGAGACGCCACTTAATTTCGACATTCGGAAAGCCAGCGCCGATGATGTGCAGCACGCCGAAAGCCTCGTGATTCCTGGCACGCTCGCACTTCTGCTGGTGGCTTTCGGAAGTCTGGTGGCGGCCCTTATTCCACTGGCCATTGGTCAGCTCGCCATCGCGACCACTCTGGCGATTGCAGGATTCCTGGCCCTGCGTTGGCATTTGTCCATCCTGGTTCAGAATTTGGCTACGATGCTTGGGCTGGGCTTGGGAATCGACTACGCGCTGCTCATGGTCAGTCGCTTCCGGGAAGCGATTGCCACCGAGCAAAACGGAGTGAAGGCCTCACTCATCGCGGCACGCCAGGCAGGTCACACCATTCTGATTTCAGCCTCGACTGTGGCCATCGGATTTCTGGCCCTTTTGACCGTCCCAATCAGCGAAGTCCGTTCCATCGGTGTGGCTGGAGTCCTGGTGGCGGGAATGAGTTTGTTGCTGGCAAATACCCTTGTTCCGGCACTGCTGGCAGCTCTCGGCCCGCGAATTAATGCGGGCCGGTTGCCCTTTACTGCAAGTTTGGATGGACCCCGGGCAGCACGCACGGGCGAGCGCTGGAGGCGATGGGGGAAGCTGATAGTCGCGCATCCCTGGCTTGCCATCGTTCTGGCAGGCACCCCCTTGCTTCTGCTCGCCTCGCAGGCCGCGCGGCTCGATACTAACGTCCCCAGAGGGGATTGGCTGCCGTCAGCGGCGGAATCGGTTCGCGCCCTGCATACTCTTGAACACATGGATCGAGTTGGCATTGTTTATTCGTTGCGCGTGATCCTCGAACTTCCAACGGATTCCATCGCGCAAACCGATGCAGGCTGGAATGCACTCGACCGTTTCAGCAAGCGGATCGCGAGCGACCCTCGTGCCTACCGCGTGATCTCCCTCACAACAATTGCGGAGAGTAACCGGTCTGGCCTCGGCAACCTCTCGCGTGAGACGCGTCGAACATTCCTGAGTCGCGACGGGCGGGCGGCGCTGGTCGAAATCTTACCCGCGACTTCCGTTTCCCTGAACGACCAGGTCGCCTGGGTGCGGGAGCTGCGGAAGGAAGGCGCGGTAGCGCTCACGGGAATGCCCGGCGCCACGCTGCGCATTGGAGGCATTCCGGCGCTGACTGCCGATTATCAGACGATTGTCAGGGACCGGTTCGCGTCGGTAATGGCGCTGGTGGTGGTAGGGACGCTCATAGCGCTTCTTGGCGGGTTCCGGTCGCTCTTCGCCGCGGTGAAGGCGATTGCTCTGAACTTGCTCTCGGTTGCGGCCTCCTTCGGAGCGCTGGTTCTGGTGTTTCAGGACGGACACGGAATTCGCTTGTTCGGAGTTCCGGAAGGAACCGTCAGCGTATTTCCCATTGTGCCTATCGTTGCTTTTGCCATCGTCTTTGGGCTGAGCATGGATTACGAAGTGTTCCTGGTGGCGCGCGTCCTCGAATCGAGAAGGAGCGGGATGAGTGAATTGGAGGCAATCCCCGAGGGGCTAGCCAGAACCGCGGGACTGATTACGAGCGCCGCCGCGATCATGATTGTGGTATTCGCGGCATTTACGTTCGGGAGCTTCCTGGTAGTGAAGATGCTCGGATTTACGCTGGCCATCGCTGTGCTCATTGACGCAACCCTGGTTCGCATTGTGATTGGACCTGCGCTGCTTCGCGTTGCCGGCGATTGGAACTGGTGGCCTGGAGGGCTCGCCGTCCGCAGCGGGCCGGTAGTCGCCAGCAACGAATGATGCCAGTGATCTCCGCCAGATGTTCTAATTCGGCGGTCCTAATCGTTTACCTCACACTGTCTCTTCCATCGGTCACGTCAGCGTTCTCTGAATTCCGAAGACGTGCATATTCGAGAGATCGCTCAAATTGCTGCATCGCCGGGTTCCGGTGCAGTTAATATCGCTGCATAGCGATCGTGTAGATTAGGACTTACTGTGAACCAGGATCTTGAGCGGAACAGAAAGATCGGGGTTGGTGACACTGGCTCCGGAGACTCTGTTGAATTCAGGAACCTTAGCGGTCGGATTGAGTGCGCCGACAGTAAAACTAAACTTCGCTTTTTCTTGTTGCTCACCACCGTAGCTCTGACATTTCCATCCTCGGTTTTTGCGCGAGGCTCCGTTTCGGGGCCGTGCCCAGTAGCGGATGCCAGCGGTGCCATCGAGTCTCCCAAAGAGATACGCAGTCGCAATGGCCGTTTGCAGGTCAATCTCTCGTTGCGCAATTCCCTCGATTCCACGGGGCAGATGCAGTATTGCTATGTAGATGAGGACGGAGATCGCTCTCCGACTTTGCGGCTGCGAGCCGGTGATCTGGTCATCTTGAAACTGAAGAACGAACTTTCTATTCCAGGTGCGGAGCCGCATCCGCACCAGCCTTGGCGGTTCGATGTTTGGCGGTCCGATTGCGCCGCGACTACGATGACGGCGGACACCACCAACCTCCATTTCCACGGCCTCAGCATTCCCCCATCCTGCCATGCGGACGATTCCCTGCGTACCTCGATTCCGCCCTCCCGAAAACCCTTCGTCTACCGCTTCCGCATTCCCATAAATCAGCCGCCCGGACTGTATTGGTACCATCCACACATCCATGGCAACAGCGAAGAGCAGGTGCTCGGTGGAGCATCAGGAGCTCTAATCGTCGAGGGAATTGCAAATGCAAACCCGCTTGTGGCTGGGCTCCCCGAGAGAATCTTGATCATTCGCGATCAGAAGCTCGAGTTTCCATCACCCGCCGGCTCAGCCTACGACCCCGCGCGCCCGGCGAAGGACCTGTCCATCAATTTCGTCGGCGTCCCGTATCCCAAGTATCCCGTCTCGATCATTAAAACGCGCCCGCTCCAGCGCGAACTCTGGCGGGTGCTCAATGCCTCCGCCGACACTTATGTGAGTCTGGCAGTGTTATTTAATGGGGAGTGGCAAGAATCAGGATTGGTTGCGGTGCACGCGAGGTGGCAATCGTTAGGTTTGGTGGCGGTGGATGGTGTCCCGCTCTCGGACGGGAACACATCGACGGGAAGGGTTCTCTGGAAAACAGAAATGCCCATCCCGCCCGGGGGGCGTGCCGAATTCATCTTCCAGGCTCCTCCCGAGGGAATCAAGGCCGAGTTGTTCACGGGAGGCGCAGAGACAAACCCTCCTCCAGATGAAGAAAGTGAGGCTCCTCCTTCAACGGGTCCGAGCTCCTCCGTCCCTGATAGTGATGACAACACCCCGCCGCGTCCGCTTGCCAGAATCGTTTCCTCTGGCTCTGCGGTCGAGCCCGGCGCGTTGATCGAATCCGCTCCCCCGCCAAAATCCGTCGGCATGGCAGCTCTCGCCACGGTCTTACCGTTACGCCAACGAAAGCTCTACTTTTCTGAAACGGTAATGGACCCCAAGCACCCAGGGACGTCTACCGAGTTCTACATCACCGAAGAGGGGCACACGCCGAAAGCCTTCAACTCCTCTGCGTTGGCGCCGGATATCGTCGTTGACCAGGGTGATGTCGAAGATTGGACGATTGAGAATCGCTCGCGAGAATCGCACGTCTTCCACATCCATCAAATCCATTTTTTGCTACTCGAGCGCAACGACTCTCCAGTCAGCGAGAGTTATCTCGCTGATACCGTGGACGTGCCTTATTGGGATGGCAGTTCTGCACAGTTCCCTAGTGTGAAGCTGCGCATGGATTTCCGCGATCCTAACATCGTCGGTACCTTCCCCTATCACTGCCATATCCTCCAACATGCCGATGGCGGGATGATGGGTCTCATCCAAGTGCGTCCGACAGCCACAGGCGAAACTGCGAACAGGAAATAACCGATACAAGATAATCGATGACCACGTTCAATTAGTGCTTAGCGTGGACAACATGAACGCCAAGGTGTCCGGGCGCGAGCCCTTGAACGGCGCGGCCGAACCTGGACACGATCTCCTGGAAATTGATGTCTTCGATGGCGCAAAATCCGTGCGAGCGAAGAATCGCTGCCATGGCAGCCGGCCCGAAACGGCTGTCCGAAGGCTCATCGATTTTCTTAAGCTGTTCGGTCCGCTCCTTTTCCAATTGCCTTAGCTCTTCGGAGAATGCCTCGGGAGGCTCCATGTAGTCGAACACCACTTCCGAGTTCTGGATTGACGACGTGTAGTCCAGAGTGCGGCCGATAGCGTCCTGTGTCAGATACGGGACAACCCCGAGCCAAGTGAAAAACGCGGGCGACTTCTGTTGAAAGCCTGCAGTGACGAGCTTCTCTCCCACATCGTCCCGCTCGACATCGACTGGCACGAAAATAAGCCATGGCGGAAGGGCGAATTGAGCTTCGGCCAAGCGCTGGCATTTCCAGGCCTGCGTAGCGGGGTGGTCCACCTCATAGATACGGATCTGTCGGGCGCCATGGGGATTCCGCAGCGCGAAAGTGTCGAGTCCGGCGCCAAGGATGACGATCTGCCGAACCCCTCTTTCGACAGCTCTTGACAAAGCATCTTCCGCAATCCGGCTGCGCGCGGTGGTGAACAGACGTCCGATGCTGGCCAAGGGGTGTTTGTTCGCAAATTGAAGCACGTCTTTTTCGTCTTTCCGCAGAATCTTCATGGCAAATGGGTCATAGAGGATTGAGCCATGATCGAGCACCTGATGAGCAGCTCGTTGTCGGGCGATTGTCAGGGCTGTGCGGCTGGGTTCATTCGGCTTCATGTTCGAGGTCTCCGTTCTCATCACTTCATCAATAGCTGATCGAACGAGTTGTCGTTTGCGCGGCTGACTGCCGTGCACACCGATCACTTATGACGAGTTTTTCGGCACTAGAACGCTCAGCTTTTCAAATTCCGCACCGAGCAAGGTTACAGGCCTGAACCTAGTCAGCTATTTGCGGCAGGTAGGAAAGTGGGCAGATGGAGGATGCGACGACGATGAGAACTCAGCGATGCACAAGGGTACCTGATCGAACCGATCTTGCGACCGAGGCGATGATCTCCGATGGCCGAGGTCGTCCGTCGACTCGTGACCCGTTGGGAGTACTGCGTCGAGACCTTCTTCGGCAGGATCCGCCTTGGTTCTATGCAGATCCCATTCAGGTATTTATGACACTGGTTCGAGTTTCATTAACGAAACTTCAATAGGTTCCCGGGACCAAAGAAACTCCGTCGGCGCTCTTCGCGACAAAATAATTTGTAAGCGTGTTAGTTGGAATGTTGTAGATCGCTGCCGTCCAGATTGCGCCTATGTACAGGTTGCCCTTACCATCGGACTTGACGCCATCCGGCACAAAACCAAAATGAGGATTCAACTCGAAGTAGGTAAATCCGGCCGAAGTGAAGCCCGCGGCGCTGGTAAATATTTCAATCACTCCGTTTCCAGTCGTGCCGCTGTGAGTTGCCCACAAGTTGCCCGTAAAGGGGTCGTAAACCATCCCGTCGGCCCCGTTTGTTACGTGATGAGGTTCCAGAACCAAGGTGCTCAGGACCGCCCCGCTGACTGGGTCAATCTGAACGATTGTATTGTGATGCGCAACTGCGTACAGGTTGCCGAACCCGTCATAAGCGATTCCATCACAGGAACCCAGCTTCTGCGACAAAGTGACGGCGGTTCCCGCCGTGAAGTTATAACGGAGAATTTTCCCTGTTTCAAGCGCGACCAGCATCGTTTGCCCACCAGGCTCGATGAGCAGGTCGCGGGCATACATGGCTCCGGTTATGAGCACGGAGTTTGTGCCGGTGGTCGGATCGTACATGTCCACGTTCCCGAGAGCCGGGATCGAGTAAATGAGCTGCCCTGATGGGCTAAGGGTTAGGTCATCGGGCTTCGCTCCGATGTTGTAGAGCACCGATAGCGTTCGCGTGTTCCAGTCGAGAAGCTGAAGTGTCTCCCCCGCTTCATTCGTAATGTACATTTGCTGCGCGACTAATGGAGACACAGCCGTGAACAAAATAATGGATGACAGGATGACTCTGCGAAGCAGCATCATAGATGGGTTTCCCTCTTGGCGAATTCGACTTCGTAACTCCACGCGCACTGACTCTGATGTAGAAACTAAAAGGAGATAAGCAGAAATCAACATCTGATCGGATGATCAGACTAGGGGGGATTTCCAGCGCGGTAATTATACCCTTCAAACAGGGGTAAGTATACAAAAAGTTAGGATGAATTTTCTGCAGAACCGGGTGCAACACACGGCTGGTTTTCGGTTAAGGATGGGGATGAGATCCTCTTCTGCCGGGAAGGCCATTGCAGAGCTTGCTCCTCAGCTTCTTCCGATCTGCTTTGGGTTCATCTGTTTGGCGATAACTGGCTGGCTTCGACCAAGTGGCCGAATCCTACGATTTTGACTCTCATGTATGTTCCTTCCTTGCTGCCTCAGAGTTCTTCCATGGCGCCGGGAAGCCCCTTCGCAAGGAAACGAGTTCCCGTCACTTCGGATAGTTTCTGTTGTGTGAGCCAGGAGTTGTGGTCTAAACTCCTTTCCACACAACACGTTAGAACAAACTCGGGGCCCCTCTCGGTGAAAAGGAAGCCACACTATGAAGGTTCACCTCTTGCCTGCGATCGCAATGTGCATTGTTGCAGCCTCCGGTTTTACCGGGACCCAATCTCCCTCACAGCCGCTAACCGAGCCTGACATCATTCGCCTGCTTCACGCCCATGTTCCTGAGGAGCAGTTGTCGAAACGCCTCCGGCAGGAAAAGATCTCGTTCGTTATCACGCCATCGATCTTGCACGAATTCCAGCAATCCGGCGCTTCCAGTGAGTTGCTGCAAACCATTCGCGAGGTGCAGCCGCAGGGATTGGTTTGGGGGCCTGCGAAACAACTCGCTCTTTCCGATCACGCCATGGTGGAAATCACCCCGCTCGTGGCTGAAAACGGCAAGGACTATTTTGCCTTCACCGGAGACGACCATCGCGTTCGGCTCGCGACAAACTCCAGCGGCACGTGGAAGACTTACGACGTCGCGCCCAATTTGGAGGTGGGCAACAACCCCGCTGCTCGGGTCATAGGATTGGCAGTGCACGCAGGCGTGGCTTACATTCCGATGATTGCGGTGCCCGCGAAGATGCAGATCCTCGTGGCCTACAACCCTTCGGGAAACATGGCGGGCCCGTGGCTGCAGAGTGCGGTGTATACAACCGACTCCTCATATTTGCAGGATCCGTCCGCCACCATCAGCGGCGATTCTCTGCTCATCGCTTTCGATGATGTAGGGAACAGAAAGAATAGCAACGACGTGTTTGTGGCCAAAGTTCCCCTGCGCAACTTGACCGGTTCGGGAACTGCTCCATCCGTTGCCGTCACGAATGTAACCAAGGCCAATGATGTCGCAGGAGGCGCATCCGACGATCATCCTCAGATTGTCGCTGTCGGCAATACCCTCAACATGGCTTGGCAGGAAGCCCTGAAGTCTCTCGTTTTTGCACGTGGACAATCCGCGGGTCAGGGGACGTCCTGGCCCCGCCAGTGGCAAACTTTGCATACCGCCACTGATGAAGCCGACAAGAGTTTGCAGCTTTCCGCTGCGGGGGACACATTACTGATCGCTGGATTCATTGGCAATCCAGACCGTAACGACAGCCTCGGCTGCTGCGATGTCTGGGCGACCACTAACGGCGGTGGGACTTGGTCCACCCAGTCGATTGGCCGTACCGGCATGGCTCTCGAGAGTCCGGGAGTTGCGGTCAGCGACTGCGGTCCATCGATCGGCTTCAGTCATGCCACCAGCGGTAATAGCGGTGTCTTAACCGTGGGCACTTTCGCCGACGGTAAGTGGAAGAACCAGGACCTCCGCGCATCAAACCCTGGAAATCCACGTTTGGCAGCCACACCGTCCGGCCTGGATTTGATCTATGTGTCGGGGTGGGGGCAGATTACGTTTGAGTCGGCAGTATGCTTTCCCCCACCTGCGCCGCTCGGGCCCTAGTTCGTTTCCGTCCAAGAATTTGTCTTTTGCGGCTGCGCTCCGTCGCGTGCGACGATGGCCCAGGTTTTTGATCGCGTTGGCATTACTGGGCGGCTGGCACCGTGGGTTCCAAACTGCTCGTGTTCTGCGCTTCGCAAATCGGGGAGTGTTTTGGCGGCATAGATATTTTGCAAGACAGACTCTCGTATCGCCTCTATTCAAGGCTGTGGTCTTCGATGTCGAAAGCATATGCCGTACTGTCAAGGCTAAGAGGCACGGGCAAGCTGGTAAACAATGTCGTTCCGTTTGCGTCTAGAGAGCGGATCTGGTAATCGAGGGCGTGCGTCTGGCCCAGCGCATTCGCATTCAACTCGATGAGGTTGACGCCGGCATCAAGAAACATGATGCGGGCGTGGGCCGGAACTTCGTGCCACGACCAATCTGATCCGCTTCCGGTATAACGCAGCAGACGCGCATTACCATTCGCGGTGGCCTCGATCAGGTAGTCGGCACCAATCGCAAGGCCCGAGCCTGATCCGTGATAGCCAGTGCTCGCGTTGCGATCGGTATCCAGAAAGATCTGCCATTTGGTCCCGCTGACCGCTCCCCAGCGAAACGAAACCTGGCCGGGCAGCAGATTGCCGTTGTTGTCGCTCGACCTTGGACGGAAGCTGGCGTAGGGCGCCTGGACTCCCTGGGTCGCAACTTGAGTACCCTCGAGCGACCAGTAGGAAGGCGGCTGATCGTAAGGGTTACCGTCATCGCGATCCGTGACATAGACCCAACTGGCACCGCGTTTGAGGCTCAACGCGATCACCTCGTTCATCTGAACGGCGGAAGGAACGGCATACACAATGTGCCAGAACCGATCCGGCGGGTAGCGATGGAACCACGCTTCCTCCTGGTAGTTCTGGATGTAGTCCTGCAGACTGCTGGACTCGGCCGTGACCAGGATGTTCGTAATCGACATCCAGCAGTCGTCGTTAGGCTGGGTTCCGGGATTCAGGATGACGATGCGCCCGCCCGCTTGATTGCGGCGCACGTGATCAGCGAGGTCCTGGTAGTAGCTGTAGTTCGAGCCTGCGAAGGAGTTCGCCGCGGTACAGTCCGTGGGGACTTCGTCGAAAAAGATTCCGTCCACAAGGTAGTTTCGGAATACTGCATCCACTTTCGCGCGAACGATGGCCGGATTGCGCTGTCCGTAGCCGGTGTACACGTAGCCGACAACAAAGATCCCCTTCTTTCGCGTGTTGCGGATGGCTTGGTCGACACTCGGATAGTAATTGGCGTCGTCGCCATTGTTGAGATTGACGATCATAATGCCGACGGAGGACGAACCGAGGGCTCGCCATCCATCCCATTGCCCGCTTCCCGGATCCTGGTAGGACGGAATGGCTATTCGGCTTTGCGCCGCGGAAGGGATCCCACTGAATAACAGTACAAGCGAAAATAATGTCAGCGAGAATTTTCTCATATTCTGACTCCTCGGCTTGCGCCAGGCGGCATTCTCGCTTCAAGCTTATACCTGAAGAAGGTTTTGGGATTCAAGCATTGGGACGGGCGGAGGCAGAAAGCAAAAGGGTGAACCCGTTCAGGGCATCGGATCGGCGGGTCGCTTTCCAGAGCGAGTACGCCGAAGACGCACTCATGCACTGGTCTCAGCGGATCCCGCTCCACAAACCGTTCGAGAGCTTCTACACCTAATGCAAATTCACGGAGCGCCGTGTTGCTGGCGACTTTCTTCTTCGGTGACGGCAATCTGCTTCGCTTTCCGATAGACGTTTACAACGGCCATCGTCCAGAAGGGCACGAGATCGACGCCGGGCACAAGCTTGGCGAGAAACGACGGAAGAAATTCCCAGTGCCAACCAAGCAGGTTAATCAGAATCGCCCCAACACCGAAATCGACTATGTCATCCGCGGGCGATAAAGCACCTTCGACGAACGCGGGGAAAATAATGATCTGGAGTGCATCCGCAATCACTGCCAGTAGCATGGCAGCTCGAAATCGCGAACCCGGCGAAATTGTGATGATGTCTTGAGTCACGGCAGTGCTGACTTCCTGCTGAATGCCTATTCTAAACCTTGCTCCGATTTAGGTGCGTCAAACCTCGGATCATCCTTGCCCATTCCGGCCCTCGACTTCCATCTCCTACTTCCGAGTGAGGAACCCGAATACCCTTGAGAGCAGCTTTTATGACAAAACTTCGTGGTCTGGAAACTTGTTCGTCCCGCCTGGAACCATGCAAGGGTGAGTCTCCTCCAGCAGAACTCGATGGCGCCCGCACACGCGGAGATTATCGTAGAATCTTCTCGTGCTGGTGAACGGCGCGCATCTGTATGTCCGGTTGTGGCACACATCCCCTTTCGTTGGAGAGACGAATGGAATGCCGAACCAAAGACGAACTTGAGCAACATCTGTCAGATATTCGAAGACTTGCAAGGAACGCTGCCCTTGCTTCGGAGGACAA
Source organism: Candidatus Sulfotelmatobacter sp. (assembly GCA_049675725.1). Classification (GTDB taxonomy): domain Bacteria; phylum Acidobacteriota; class Terriglobia; order Terriglobales; family Acidobacteriaceae; genus Sulfotelmatobacter. The sequence continues at coordinate 123,856 of JBAUAN010000059.1, forward strand.
GGAAGCGGCCGTTCGGGCTGAGCGTTTTGCCATCGGACTCCTGAAAGAGCACGATGCCTCCGGACACGAAGGCAAGAGATGCCCGTTCGCCACTCGGTTGTGAATAAGCCACGAAAAAAATAACCCGTTCTCGTCAAATGGAATTGTGCAGCTTGAAATCCGCAGGGATTGAGTCGGGAGCCGACCTGTGGGAAACACTATGAGGCATCTGGAGGCTCACAAGGTGCGACCGAATTCGTTCCTTTCGACCGTCGTTTAACAGTGTGGACGTGGGGCATGTTCTGTTCTCACTCCGAGTAGCCCTCGTCTTCATCAGCATCAGCGTCACCCCTGTTGCCGTCGTCCTCGTCCTCGTCTTCTTCCTCCTCGTCAGGCTCATCCCGGAAAAGAATGTCGGCGGTTGCCGAGTGACTAAAGGGTTCAGGATCGTGGTGTTCTGGATTCATGCCGTGCATCCCCAATTCGCCTACACAAATGCCGTGCCCATTCACCATTAAACACTTTGCGGGAGCGGATTCGGAGATTCGCGTAGCTTGGCTGCCTTTTCGAGTTCCCTCAAAGCCGCCATCGTTCGTGCGCTATAGTCCACCCGCTTATCCGACTTCGGGCGTCGTTTGCGTTTAGTGACAGAATCGTGTTTTGACACTGGCTTCTCCTGTTGCCGCTTCGGCACCTCAAAGGTCCGGCGGCAAAATCCCACTCTAGTCTCGAAGCCGCGCCAAGAATGGTCACTTTTGCACAGGCTGGCGACCAAGATGACCAGACCTTAAGGGCAAGATTGCAGATCGTCGAAGTGCTGGTTGAGTCGGCGACGGAGATGAAGATAGAAATCGACAGTGCGTAGCGCTTTCGACCGTCGCAGCATGGGAGATAATGGCCGAATATATGTTCAGAACAAGATTCAAAGGTCAAATCGTTGCGGAATTCCTCCCGCCATCGCGACTCCGCAAAGCTCAAAAGCTGATCATCCTGTGCGACGGGATGCCATCGATTCCGCGCAAGCAGTCGCTATCGGAATTTCTCGCCGCCAAGGGCTTTTGGGTCATCTACCCTCGCTATCGCGGAGCTTGGGAAAGCGACGGGGAGTTTCTGGCGACGTCACCCCATGAAGACATCCTCGATGTGCTCGACGAATTGCCAAAGGAACTGAAAGAAATTGCGTTCGGTCAACGATTTCGACTCGCACCGGATCAGGTCTTCGTGATTGGGGGCAGTTTCGGCGGTCCTGCGGCAATCCTGTTGTCTCTTGATCCACGAGTGAAACGAGTGGTCGCGAATTGCTCGGTTGTGGACTGGAGCATTCTGGCGACGGCTGAGAAGGCAGAGACCGCGAACGCGAACTACGCTGAGTACATCCGTCAAGCATTCGGGAATGCATATCGGCTCTCGGATGCGAACTGGAACAAGCTTCGTGGCGGTACGTTCTACAGTCCGTGGCACCACAGGAAGGAAATCGAGGGTTCCAAGGTGCTGATGTTCCACGCCAAGGACGATCCGAACGTTCCCTATGAACGCACCAGATTGTTCGCGGAAGTTACGGGAGCCACGTTGAAATCTCTCATGCGTGGTGGGCACACCAGCACGGACTACATTGTTCGAAGATATTGGGCTCAAATCAAGAAGTTCTTCGATTCCGCTGGAACGTAGGTTGAACGACGATCACCGCACATTGTTCTCCGGACCGCTGGTGACTGGTACTGCATTCGGGGACGCTTCTGTTCAACCAAATTCTGGCCAGCGGTTTCAATCTCACCGACATTTCGTTTAGAGTGGCAGCGCGATGAAGTCTACACTTTGCGCTGCTCTCTTACTTCTTGTATTGAACGTCGGGAACGCTGAGACGGTCCCTACGCCACCGCGTTTTGACATCAACGCCGCGGAGCGGTTCGCCAATCTTGCACTCGCCTGCGTCCATAAAGAATACCCAAATCACATCAGCCATACGTTGAACAGCGATGCGGATGTGGCCCCGCCCCGGAAGCTCACGCCTGCGTTTTATGGCTGCTACGACTGGCATTCCTCGGTGCACGGACATTGGCTGCTCGTGCGGTTGGTCAGGACTTTTCCCGATGCCGCTTTCGCGCCGTCCGCTCGCGAAGCCCTGCGGCAAAGCCTCACCGCCGAGAACATCGCTCAAGAAGCTATGTATCTGCGGGGAGAAGGACGTGCCAGTTTCGAGCGTCCCTACGGGCTGGCATGGCTGCTCCAACTGATTGCGGAACTGCGTGAGTGGGATGACCCTCAGGCTCGCGAGATGGCTGCGAATCTGGGTCCGCTGGAGCAGGCAGTGCTGGAACGTCTAAGCGGCTGGCTGCCCAAGCTCTCCCATCCTGTGCGGATCGGAGAACACGACCAGACGGCATTCGCTCTGGGCTTGATGCTGGATTACGCCCGCGCTGCTGGCGACAAGAAATTTGCTGACCTGATCGAATCGAAAGCCCGGCAGTTTTATTTAGGGGATAGGAATTGTCCACTGGCTTACGAACCGTCCGGGGAGGATTTCCTTTCGCCCTGTCTTGGGGAAGCAGATGTGATGCGGCGCGTGCTACCCAGTCCTGAGTTTGCCCGCTGGCTCCGAACATTCATGCCTCAAATTTCCACGTCTGAAGACAAATGGTTGCAGCCCGTTGTGTCCCCCGATCCCAGCGACCCGAAGCTGGCGCATTTGGACGGACTCAATCTCAGCCGAGCATGGATGCTGGAGGGTATCGCTGCTGGTTTACTGAAGAACGACAAGCGGTTGCCGTCGATCATGGCGGCTGCCGCGGCACACAGGCGGGCTGGTTTGGCTGCTGTGACAGGCGAGCATTACGAAGGCGGCCATTGGCTGGGGAGCTTTGCCGTCTATCTTGTCACCGAGCGAGGGATTTCACGCTAGTTGCCGCTTCGTTTGACGACCGCCATCCTGATGTCGGATATTGTGACGGATGGACGTTGAACGCATCATTGACGAGATCGAGCAGCTAGAGGAAATGCTCGAAGCGCCAGATATTAGGCCTCTCACCGCAAGCGACATCTCTGCTGCGAATCGACGGCATGACGAAATGCTCGCATATAGTCCGTGGTTTCGCCTTTGGCAGCGGTACGGGGTTTGTTGCCGATCTGAAGCCGAAGGCGGGCCTCGGATTCAGAGCTAGCGCCGCGTTCCAGGGTCTCTCATTTCTGACCAAATGCACAATGACTCTTGCTCCGATGTACCGTAAGTGTCAGAGCAAACACACGGTTGACAGGTTGACAGATTGAATCCACAGCCAGCCTGACTTCGCGAATGCTTGACCAGCAAATTCTCAGGCCGTCAGTCTTCGTTCCTTCGTCCACGGCGGATTACTGCCGGTTAGCCCGTCAGAACTAAGCCGCTGGTGCGGCGGATTGAGAGTAGTGGTGTAGCGAGAGGAGTCGAGTGGGGCTAGGTTCCACCGGCTTCCTTCTTACGGCTCTATCCGAACCGCTCCCCGAAACGGATGTGTCTCGCTGCGGGATCTTCCCGTGGAGCGGTTCCGATAGAGTCCTAACGTCATCCGCCAGGAAAAGCAATGCAGGTAATCGAGTATTTCTTCGACATTGGCTCTAGCCTATAGTAGCTCTGCGTATTCGGCTTTTGCCATCTTGAAGATCGGAACGCCGGAGTCAGCATCTTTCCAGAGATCGAGGAACTGTTTGTATTGACTTAGAGCGCGTACACGGGCGGCGTCCGCGACTGCGCCCTTCGCCTGCTTCGATTCCAGCACATTTGCGCGAGCCAGACCAAGATGAGCTAACGCTCCCGTTGAACAATTCCAAACCATGCCGGCGTGATCAATAATCTTCTGAAATTCGGTGGCGGCGTCTGTGGCTTGTCCTGAAGCCAGATAAGCCTGAGCCTTAATGTAGGTCGGATATAGGCACGAAGGGTTATTCGTGAACGAGATCGTCCCGTACTCCATAGGCGACTCAACCGTCTGCAGAACGCGAAGGGCCTCCGCTGGATTCTTTCCATTCAGTGCCAGTTGTGCGCGAATAGCAGGCAGCCAAAGTGACTGCATCTGGGTATCGAGCGGATACCGCTTGTCCAAGTCTTCGGCCAAGGATTGGGCTCGGCCATTCTCCGAGGCCATGGCGAACGCGAGCGCGGCTTCAACCCCCACTCCCTGACTCCCGGGAGCCAATTTGAGTCCATCGGCGGCATCTTGCACGCCTTGCGATGTATCCCCAGAAGCGGCTTCGCGTAAGGCGGCATTCTCCCACCAGATCGCCGCATTTTCCTTGCTGTCAGCAGTGATGGCGGCTTCTGCCGAACGCTTCGTCAGCTCTCGCGCTGCCGTCAATTTGCCTCCATAAGCCTCGGTGTCGGACGCGAGCGAAAGAGCATAGTGCTTCGAATCAGGGTGAGAGGTGAGCCATTGCTGCTGTTCCGCCATACCTGAGGAATCGCCGCCAAGAAATGCCATCGCATAAAGCGGAAGGCGAAACATGTAGCCATCCATGTCGTGCGCCTTCGCCCGTTCAATCGTCGCGCGGGCCTGGCCGAAGCGCTGGAGCGCCAATTGATAACCAGTCAGATTGGAGTAAGCAGGCACTTCGGCGGGGCCGAGCTCCTGCGCCTTGGCAGTCATTTCAGCAGCGATTTCATATTGCCCCAGGGCGGCATACTCTTCGCCAAGACTGAAGTATGCTGTCGCGCTTCGTGGGTATGTCTCAATCATCTCGTGGAAAGTTCGCGCCGCCTTGTCATGCTCACCCGTCACGGTGGAATAGTAGTTCCCAGTAATCAGGAGCTTCGAACGATCGTTGGCGTGTTGCCTCAGTTCGAACGCCTTGGTGTAGTACTGGCTGGCGCGTCCTAGTTGATGAGGCTGAAGTAGTCGTCGCCCACGTCGTAATACGCCATTGCAAAACTGGG